>JBGAVW010000064.1:0-26813 GCA_044227925.1 Saprospiraceae bacterium
ACCACTAAGTTCACAAAGGAACACTAAATGAATTTTCTTAGTGATTCTTAGTATTCTTTGTGATTCAAATTAGTAACCACTTTGAAAATTTCAATCATCACACCTAGCTATAACAGTGGGAATACAATCAAATCCTGTCTTGAAAGTATTCAACAGCAGACCTATAAAAATGTAGAGCATATCCTTATAGATGGGGGCTCAAAAGATGATACGATTGGAATTGCCCATACCTATTCTCATCTTACCAGGATCGTCTCAGAGCCAGACCAGGGAATCTATGATGCAATGAATAAAGGGATAAAGCTCGCCAACGGTGACATTATCGGCATACTCAATTCAGATGATGTCTATACAAGTCAGAATGTAATTCAATTCGTAATAGACCGGTTTAAGAATAATAAAGTCGATGCCGTTTATGGCGATTTGAACTATATCAATCAAAATAATAAAATAATCCGTAAGTGGCGATCCGGAGAATATGGTCAGGATTCATTCCTACAGGGCTGGATGCCCCCCCATCCCACTTTTTTTATTCGGCGAGAGTGTTATGAGAAATTTGGGTTATACAACACTGATTTTTCAATTTCAGCAGATTATGAATTGATGCTTAGAATGCTGTATAAACATAATCTTAAAGGTGCCTATATCCCTAAAGTATTGGTGAGCATGCTGACAGGAGGCCAAAGCAATGGTTCTTTACGTAAACGCTGGATGGCAAACAGAGAAGATAGAAAAGCCTGGGAAATAAATGGATTAAAACCAGGAAGTCTTACTCTGTTAAAGAAGCCAATTAAAAAATTAATCCAGTATTTTTAGGAAGTTCTTTAGTAATCAAAATCATATAACTTTGTAAAAAATTTATGATTATGGGACTAGTATACGCTGATATTGAATTGATCAATATTGAGGATGAATTTCGGGCAAATGCCAAACTGATTTCTGCCCCAGAAATTAGAAGAATTAATGCCAAAATGAATGTGGATAGTGGTGCATATATGATGTGCATAAATGAATCTGCTCAAATTCAATTAGGATTAAAAACGCTTAGAAAACAATCAGCGATATTAGCAAATGGGGATGTAGTGGTAATGGATGTGGTAGGACCGATTAGAGTAAATTTTGAAAACAGAACATGTACTGTTGATGCCTACGTTTTACCCGGGACAAATGAAATGCTTTTAGGTGCAATACCTATGGAATACATGGATGTTTTGATTCATCCAAAACAAAATAAATTGATTGTAAATCCAGAACATCCAACTATGCCACAATTGGCAATTAAATAAAATGGAATTCTAAAGTCTTCTTCTACGACTTTTTCAATACTCATTCACTTTACTTTTATTATTATCCATTTACACACTCATACACGCATACAATGATTCAAAACATAAATAAAATCGCACTCATCACCGGAGTCACCGGACAGGATGGAGCATATCTCGCACATTTTTTATTAAAAAAAGGTTATACCGTACATGGTATCAAACGACGGGCTTCTTTATTTAATACTTCCCGTATAGATGATATATACCAGGATCCACATGTAGAGAATAAAAAATTTATCTTACATCATGGCGATTTAAGTGATAGTACCAATATCATCCGTATTATTCAACAAGTGCAACCGGATGAAATCTATAACCTGGGAGCCATGTCGCACGTGCAGGTCAGTTTTGAAGAGCCGGAATATTCTGCTGATGTAGATGGAATAGGTACTCTGAGAATACTGGAAGCCATACGAATCCTGGGCCTGGAAAAGAAAACTAAAATTTACCAGGCCTCTACATCGGAATTATATGGGAAAGTGCAGGAAATCCCGCAGTCTGAAAAAACACCTTTTTATCCCAGGTCGCCTTATGCTGTTGCAAAATTATATGCGTATTGGATTACTGTAAATTACCGCGAGGCTTATAATATATTCGCCTGCAATGGAATCCTCTTTAATCATGAGAGCCCGATGAGAGGCGAGACATTCGTAACCCGTAAAATTACCAGGGCCACTGCCAAAATAGCCCTTGGCTTGCAGGATGTATTGTACCTAGGCAACCTCGATGCCAAACGGGATTGGGGACATGCAAAAGATTATATAGAACTGATGTGGAAAATATTACAATATAAGAAAGCAGAAGATTGGGTGATTGCCACCGGTGTCACTACCAGTGTGCGTGATTTTGTGCGCATGTCATTTGCAGAATTGGGTATTGTATTGATGTTTAAAGGAAAAAAAGCAAAAGAGGTGGGAGTAGTTGAAAAATGCCTGCACCCGGATTATCAATTGCCAAAAGGTAAAATAGTGGTCAAAATTGATTCAAACTATTACCGACCCACTGAAGTGGATTTATTAATTGGTGACGCAAGCAAAGCAAGGAAATTATTAAAGTGGAAACCAAAATACACAGTCGAGACACTCTGCAAAGAAATGGTACAGGCGGATGTGGAATTGTTTAAGAGAGAGCAGGTGTTGAAGGATGCCGGATATAGAATTAAAAATGAATTCGAGTGATGAGAACCACTAAGGGCACAAAGGAACACTTAGTATTCATGTTCTAAAATAAATGAATTTGAGTGATGAGAACCACAAAGGAACACTTAGTATTCGAGGAGAACCACTAAGGTCACTAAGAAATACTTAGTATTTAGTGTTTTGAATATATGAATTTAACAACTAAAGGAATGAAAAAACCATTGCTCGTTTTAAATGAATAGGATTACACAAAAATATATAAACGAGATTGCGTATAAGACTGTAGGATGTGCAATTGCAGTGCATAAAGAATTAGGACCTGGGTTATTAGAAAGTATTTACGAAGAATGTTTTGTATATGAATGTAAGCAAAATGGTTTAATGATTGAAAGGCAAAAGGAAATTCAAGTCTATTATAATGGAGAGTTAATGGGAAAGAAATTCAGGATGGATACTCTTATTGAAAATTTAATCGTTGCTGAATTGAAAGCCTGTGATGGAATCACTCCATTACATCAAGCCCAAGTTTTATCTCATATGAATTTATCGAAATACCCTAAGGGATTATTAATTAATTTCAATGTGATAAATTTAGTAAAGGAAGGGTTGATTCCGTTCGTAAATAAGTATTTTGCTGAGTTGCCAATTGAATAAATTTGGCGACTATTTCTAATCTTGATTAAATGTAAAAATAAATATTTAACTAATCTAAGTGTACCTTAGTGTCCTTAGTGGTCTGACAAGCATGCATCCCTCCTCTCCCATATACATCGCCGGCCATCGTGGTATGGTAGGCTCAGCTATACTCCGAAAATTAGAATCCGAAGGATATACTAATCTTATTTTAGCTTCGTCTTCTGAATTGGATCTGAAAGACCAATGTGATGTGGATGCTTTTTTCAAAACCTATAAACCGGAGTATGTGTTTATGGCGGCAGCCAAAGTAGGAGGTATCATTGCAAATAATACATACAGAGCGCAGTTTTTATATGAAAATCTGATGATGCAGAATAATGTGATTCACGCATCGTATTTATATCAGGTAAAAAAATTATTATTCTTAGGCTCTTCGTGCATTTATCCTAAAATGGCGCCTCAACCTCTAAAAGAAGAAAGTTTACTTACAGGTTTACTCGAGACTACCAATGAGCCGTATGCCATTGCCAAAATAGCAGGTGTGAAAATGTGTGATGCATACAGGGCTCAGTATGGATGTAATTTTATTTCGGCAATGCCTACCAATTTGTATGGACCAAATGACAATTATGACCTGGAGACCAGTCATGTATTGCCTGCACTGATACGAAAGTT
The DNA here is from genome assembly GCA_044227925.1 of Saprospiraceae bacterium. Lineage (GTDB taxonomy): Bacteria > Bacteroidota > Bacteroidia > Chitinophagales > Saprospiraceae > JADJLQ01. Next base: position 3,779 of record JBGAVW010000064.1, read on the forward strand.
TATAGAAGCAAAAAAGACCCAGGCACCTTCTGTAACTTTATGGGGCACGGGTACACCGTACAGGGAATTTATGCATGTAGATGACTGTGCTGATGCTTGTGTGTTTCTAATGCATCAGTATAACCAGGAAGGGCATATCAACATAGGGGTAGGTGAAGATTTGATGATCAAAGAACTGGCAGAAATAATAAGTGAGATAGTGGAATATAAAGGCGAAATTGTATACGATACCGCCAGGCCAGACGGCACACCAAGAAAATTAATGGATGTGACTAAAATCAATAATCTGGGCTGGAAAGCTAAAATATCGCTTGAAGATGGCTTAAGATTAGTAATTAATGAAGTAAAAAATCAATTTATTGTATAAAATCACGCTTCCACCTATCCACACTTTTGCACTTAAACGTTTTTCAAAATGAATTATGCAATCATCATGGCTGGAGGGGCTGGCACCCGATTTTGGCCTTTGAGTACTGAAGAAAAGCCAAAGCAATTTCTTGACATACTGGGCACCGGCAAGACCTTTTTACAAATGACCGTAGAACGGTTTGATGGAATATTGCCTAAAGAAAATATATATATAGTCACCAATGTGAAGTATAAACCCATAATACAGGAACAAATTCCCGATATGGATGAAGACCAGATAATTTGCGAGCCAAGCAGGAATAACACAGCCCCTTGCATTTTGCTCGCAGCATTAAAAATTCAAAAAAAAGATCCGGATGCCTGTTGTGTATTTGTACCTGCAGATCATTTGATTTTGAATACAACAGCGTATCGCCGCGATATATTAAAAGCATTGAATTATGCGGCCCAACATGCATCCATAGTCACTATTGGAGTTAAACCCAACCGCCCGGAAACAGGATATGGCTATATTAAATTTGATGATACGGCCGATGCAGAAATAAAAAAAGTAGATCAATTTGTAGAGAAACCCAATGTCGATACGGCAAAACTATATGTTGCGTCCGGAAAATACCTGTGGAATGCAGGGATGTTTGCCTGGCATGTATCTACTATCGAAAATGAATATAAACTACATGCTGCACAGATCTACCAAATCCTGGCCCGGGGATTCCAGGCGTACAATACCCCGGAGGAGAAAGAATTTTTATCAAAAAATTATGATGCTGCAGAAAACATTTCTGTTGATTTTGCCATAATGGAAAAATCGCAAATCGTATACACCTTATCGGCTGACTTCGATTGGACAGATCTGGGCATCTGGTCATCTGTGATTGAAGCTTCAAAAAAGGATCATAATAATAATGTACTTATTGGAGGCAATGTATTAAATGAGGCCAATTCAAATAACCTGATTATTCTGCCTGACCGGAAAAAAGCAATCATACATGGGCTTAATGATATGATCGTGGTAGACAGTGGCGAAGCACTGCTTATATATCCGCGATCGGAAGAACATAAAATAAAATCCAGTGTACAGAAATTACATTGAGTGATAGATATACATGCATGTATTGTTTATTACCTCCTGGTTTGAGACCCCATCCCGCCCTACAGCCGGAAAGGCTGTAAAAGACCTTGCTATTGCACTTCACCGGCAAGGCATTTCCGTTTCCATTTTATTTCAATCCTTTGAACGATTGCCCTGGCAATCCAAATCAGGAGTGATAGATGTGTTTCATTTTCGTTCAGTATCCCGGACTAAATTTTATCCTGTATTCAATATAGGGCCATTAAAAAAGGGGATACACCATTTTCAGGAATATGTAAATAAAAAGGGAAAGCCGGATTTAATCCATATTCATTCTTATTCTTCATTAGCCCTGGGACATGAAATATATAGATTATTCAAAATTCCATTTTTATATACAGAGCATAGTTCGCAGGTAGCCGAGCAAAAAATAGGCTTGATTAAAAGGGGAATTATAAAGTTCTATTTGAAAGAATCAAAAGCAACAGTCGCTGTAAGCCAATACCTTAAAAAAGCAATGCTGGGTATTAATTCCAATGCCAGGATAATTCCCAATACTATTGATTTTGATTTTTTTGTCCCCGGCGTAAGTAGAAAAGAAGAACGGTTAATAATGATCAATCTGTTAACTGAAAATAAACAGGTATATAAAGGAATAAATGCATTTAAGCATTGGAAATCAAAGTATGGACATGCGGAAATGTATATTATCGGTGATGGTCCGGAAAAATCTTCTTTACTTAGAATAGCTGCAAATGAAAATGTACATTTTCAGGGTGAACAAAAGGAATCGGATTGGATTGAAATACTTCAATCCTCTGCTTGTTTGCTGCTCATGAGTAAATCTGAAAGTTTTGGAGTAGTGGTATTGGAAGCACTGGCTTGTCATATTCCGGTTATTTGTTTTGACAATGGTGGTGTGAAGGAAATTGCCCAGTGGATACCCAATACCCATATGCTCAGCATACTTGATTCGTCTGCATCCGACATGGCCATTGCAGCGGCAATAGATGCCTCTATTAAAAATTTTTCTATTGATGAAGCTATCAGAGTAAGAAAGGTATTAAATAACAAATTTGGTTATACCCCGGTGTCGTCAGCGTATATTGAGGTATACAATGAAATACGTAATAGAAATTGAAGCGGAAAAAAAGTATATTATTTGTAAGCTATTATTTTGATCCGGTCATGCTTACAGCGACAAGAAATTTTTACATAGCCCACGTGTTGGCTCTGCAGGGCCATGATGTACATATCCTGGGACAAGTGACAGATCAGGCCAAAAAATATTTATTACCTAATCAATTTGTACATTCAGTATCGGCGTTGGACTATCGTAAAATATTAAAATGGTTGGGAGCGAAAGATGGTGTGACCAATCAACTCATAAAGAAACCGCTATTTGTAAATTGGGTACATTCGTTTTTACTCAACTACCCGTGGAACAAATGGCTGGCAGAGGGCGGAGGTCTTTACCTGGCAAAAGCCATTAAAATGGGAGATAAATTGATAAAAGAGCATCACATTGACATTATTTATTCTTCATACAGGCCGATAAGTGATCATTTTATAGCTGAAAATATAAAAAGGAGGAATCCCTCTATCAATTGGGTTGGTGATTTTAGGGATGTATTGTGGTGGAAATCGACTGACAAACAATATCAGAAAAAATGGATCCGGAATATGCTGGGAAATATGGATATGATCTCAGCGGTCACCAAAGGTATATCTGATTTTTGGTCTAAGGTATCTTCGCATAAAGTAATACCGGTGTATAATGGTTTACCATTTTTTGCAAAAGTAAAGACAGTAGAGTCAACTGCTAAATTTGAAATAAATTATACCGGAAGAATATATACTGATTTTCAAAAAGCAGATGCCTTATTGGCTGCCATCAAAGAGTTGGTCGCAGAAAATACTCAAATTAAAAATGATTTATTGATACGATATAGCGGCTTTCAGTATCTGCATTGGAATCGTTGGATTGAAGCATATAACTTGTCAGCGTATAATCATTCTTCATTTCAGGTGAATCAAACGACTGCCTTACAATACCAGTCAAACGCATCCATAAATATTTTATTAACCTGGTGCAACGATGAGATTCAGGGATTTATTCATGGTAAATTCAATGAGTATGTGATGGCGAGAAAGCCAATTCTTTGCCTCGTTGAAGGCAAAATGGATATGGAATTAAAACAAATGTATGATGAATTAGGTAATTCTATTATTCTGACCAACAAAAGTGAAAATATAAAAGAAATTAAAAAATTTATATTGGATACCTATAATGCCTGGCAAAGCAATACAGAGAAATTAATTCGGGAGGAAATAATGGATACCTATGATTGGAATCGTACCGCTGCTCCCCTTTTAAAATTTATTGAATCTCTTTGAAAGTTTTAATACTGACATATACGTATCCGCCGGCTACCAGTGTAAACGGGCAAAGACCATATTATTTTGCTAAAGCACTGAAAGACTCGGGCCATACCGTTGAAGTATTGACCAGGCATTTTACCGGACATGAGAAGTGGGACGAATACAATACTGAAAATTTGACCCCGTTTGCAATTTCAAAAGAAGATGGGATCATGGTATACAGAACCCCATTTAAAAACTCCTGGTTTGATTATTATTCCTATGCCATTTTAAAAAATACCGGCCTGTGGAAATGGATGTATTTAATTCAACTTGCAATAGGTAGAACGACACAGGAATCATATAACCATTGGTTTAAGAAATACCTCAACAACATCCTGGCAAACGGAGTTGATTTAGTATTGGTAGAATCCGGGCCTACAAATTTGGTGATCCTGGCATCTAAAATGTGTAGTATTAATTCAATTCCGTATTGTATTGATTTCCGGGATGTATACTACCATGAAATGTTATGGAAGGGAAGTTTATCCTGGAATAAGAGATTAAAAATATTTTTCGAAAAACGGTATATGGCGGCGTCCATAAGGAAAGCAACATTGGTAATCGGTGAGTCGAAACAAAAATTGAATGTGATCAAAGTGCCAAAGCACAAGTCCTATGTGATTCACAATGGATATGATGAAGAACTTTGGGCATCGGGCGAAGTGCCACTGAATAATACCCAACCATTTACAATTTTAGTGGCAGGCAGATTATATGCAAAGCCATTTCTTGAAATCTTATTGGATTCATTTGCAGAATTTATAACGTATGGATACCATGATATTTTAATCCGGTTTTTAGCTCCGGGGGGTACCGAAGTGATAAATAGAATAAATCATAAATTGGAACCCCGGTATTTGGAAATCATTCCTGAAAGGGTAAGTGCTGCTGAGGCAATATCATACATGAAATCTGCTCATGTTTTAGCTTATCATGGTTGGCAGAATTATACGGGTGTATACAGCACAAAAATTTATGATTATATCAGGTCTGGTAAGAGAATTTTAATTTGCCCGACAGATTCAGATGTGATGGAGGAATTGCTGAGCCCATTGCCGGGTTGTCATCTGACATCTGATTCAAGGGAAGCTGCCAAGGTTCTTCAATCCATATATACCCAGTGGAAAGCAAATCATTTGATGGATGTGGATCGTAATCATACCGAGGCATCACCCGCTATGGAAAATTCAACCTCATGTTCAATATATGAATTTTCAAGACAATACCAGTCGAAGAAGATAGTAGGAATCCTGGAAAATGCAGTTAGGAAGTAAGTGGGTTATGAAATACGATGTAGTTATAATGATTTGGGTAGTAGTATTACTAATTAGGGCTTGCTGATTAAGTGCAAACTGATTTTTTTGCAAAAAATTGGGCTTTGTACTTTTTTTTCCGCAAAAAAAGTACCAAAAAAGCTCGTGCCTAAAAAAACTCGCTCTGGCTTTCAACCAATTGTTATTGTCTATTGCTTCCATAATCATAATTTTCCAATTAAACATCTTGCTGCCTGCCCTCCGGGAGGCGGGCTCGACAGTTTTTAGGCACCCTAGATTCTGAATTTCGTTTTTTAGATGCACGGTTTTAAAGGAAAAAATCAAATTATCCATGCATCTAATAGTCCAAATTGGTGAATAACACAATGATAATGAATAACCTTTTACTAAACCTACAGAACCTTTTCAAAAGTAATCATCAGTGAGAAAAACCTTAATTATATTTTTTTAATGAATCTGCCCGCGTTTCTCAATAAAGATATTTTTAAGAGCAGCACCTTGTTGTTTTCTGGTTCCGTCCTTTCGTATTTTATCTTATTTCTCGGATCGATACCCATATTGAGAATTTACGGGCCGGAAGAATATGGCCATTACGCTGCATTACTTTCACTTACCAGTATTTTAGGAATTCCTTCCACTGGCCAGATTCACCATGCGCTCTTTCTTGAAGAGGACTCTGCAGAAATAAACAAATTGCTCTCTGTGGTATTTTTATTTTTTATTGTTACAGCTATTTTGGGACTGGCAGGACTGGCTATGTATGATTTAATATCAGGAAAGGTGCCAGGGATATACTATGTGGTAGTCCCGGTATTTCAAATTATAGGCACACTGCAGACTTTGATTATTTCTTTTGCAATAAAATCCCAGGGGTTCAGGCAAATATCAATTTATAAAATTACGAATGCAATTTTATATGTTTTGGTTGGTGTGAGTATTGGGCTGGTAAGGCCTAAATTAATCGGGCTGATCGCCGGCTACGTAATTAGTTATACTCTTGCATTGATCTACTTAATGCATACCATTTCAGATGCAAGGGCTATATATGCTACCAGGCTGGATTTGGAGTTGAAAAATTTTATCAAATACAAAAAATATATCCAATTCACACTGCCGGGCGAGCTGGTCAATACTACAATGACCCAGGTGCCGATATTATGGGTAAATCATTTTTTTGGGGCCGCCAATACCGGCTACTTTAAATTTGCGACTAAAATACTCAGTATCCCGGTGGATTTAATTGCAAATTCATTGGGTGCTATTTTTAAAAATAAAGCAAGTCTGGAATTAAAATCAGCCGGACATGCAAAAGAATCTTTCCAGGGTACTTTTGTTTTACTTGCCTTATCTGGATTAATTGTATTTACGGGACTATTTTTGACTGCAGACACATTGATACCATGGTTATGGGGCGAAGAATGGTCCAGTGCCGGTGCATTATTAAAAACTCTTTTAATCCTTTATTTTTTCAAGTACAGCATTGGCCCGTTGACTTATATTGCTCAGTTGGCATCCAAACAAAAAGAAATGTTTCTGATTAATATCCTGGTAGCCGTTTCTATACTGACCGGATTTTTTATCTCTTACTCTTTTTCTTTCGAATTGATACCTACTCTTTGGACTTATACATGCTTCTTTTGTTTTTCTTCATTGATCACATTAATGTATAGTAGAAAATTCAGCCAATAAGATTTGAAATCCAGGATTATCGCATATTATTTACCCCAATTTTATCCAATACCTGAAAATGATGAATGGTGGGGAAAAGGATTTACGGACTGGACTAGTGTAAAGAATGCTCGTCCATTATTTCCTGGTCATGTGCAACCCAAAATTCCGGGAGCATTGGGATATTATGATCTAAGGGATAAAGATACCCGTATAAAACAAGCCAGTCTTGCTGCACAGTATGGCATTGAAGGATTTTGTTATTGGCATTATTGGTTTGGTAATGGCAGGCAAATATTAAATGAAGTGTTTGATGAGGTATTGCAAACCGGGAAGCCTGATTTTCCATTTTGTCTTGGCTGGGCTAACCATACATGGTATAAAAACAAATTTTCCTACTCCGGGACAAAGGAAGTATTAATCCCCCAGACCTATCCTGGTACAGAAGATTATAAAAATCATTTTGAATTGGTAGTAAAAGCTTTTACTGATTCAAGGTACCTTACTGTACAGAATAAACCCATTTTTGTTGTTTATCGACCATGGGAAATACCTGGAGTACAGGATTTTATTCAATTATGGAACGAATGGAGCAGGGAATACGGGTTTGATGGTGTGTATTTCATAGCCTATTGTTTTAAATTAAATGAAATTGAACCTTTACTTCAAAAAGGGTTTTCTGCAGTAAATATCATCCGGCTTTATCATTTTGAAGATTATTTGGATAAAACGCAGAAAGCATTGAATTGGTTTAATAAGAATATATTTCACAAAGGAAAAGTGATAGAATATAAAAAGGCTTCTTTGTATTTCGATGGCAAAGAAGATGAACAACCTGAAGTGATACCGACCATTATTCCCAATTGGGATCATTCCCCGAGATCGGGCAGGCGGGAACATATATTGATTAATTCCGATCCAACTGCCTTTAAGGTTCATGTGGAAAATGTATTAAACAGGGTAAAGTCGAAAGACAATCCATTGGTATTTGTAAAATCATGGAACGAATGGGCGGAAGGAAATTACCTGGAACCGGATCAGGAATATGATATGAAAAAATTAGAAACTCTATCCGGAGTACTGAAGTCATACGAAGGCATTGAAGCAAGTGAATAGCAGAATTGCTCTTGGTATGGTGTTTTATAAAAAATCAAGGAACCTACACGATTTCCTTAGATTTTATTATATAAGCTGGAATTATTTGTATATCCGAATTTCTTTTGATTAATTTGAGCAAACAGTATTTACACAGGGTCATTGTATATTTTTGGTTTCTTTTTTTGGTTATTTTATCCTGGAAATCAACACCTGTAAATATAGACGAATACTATAGTCTGTTTATTTCGAAAGGAATCCCCATCGGTTGTTTATGGAACGGGGAGGCCAGATCGTATATCACAGCCAGTAATTGTATTCAAACGGATACTATGGGATTATCTGCTCATCGATCCTGGATAGATACCTACTCGGCAGCAGTCAAAGATGGAGGAAATGCTATTTTTTATTATAGTATTGCCCACTATTGGATGAATTGGTTTGGAAACCGTATTGGGATAGTAAATTCTTTAAGACTCCTGTCATTTCTATTCTCATTTCTTACGTTAATGATTCTTTCTTCATTCTTATATGATAGATTTGGAAGCAAAGGAGAATTAATAGGAAGTCTTTTTTACATTTCAGTTGCTGCACCGAATTTATTATTTATAAGGACTTATTCCTTAGCGGTCTTGTTTGTTACTATTTTAATGGTGGCGATGATAAAATGGACCGATGTGAAATTCAGATTAAGAAAAAGTGCCTATTTGTTGTTTTTCCTGGTCGCGATGAGTTTGCCTTTCATTCATTTCTTTACTATTCATTTTATATTAATTGGTATAGGGTTTTTATTATTTAAGTGGTATGAAGGATTAAGCAGTAAACATGTAATCCCGGCTTTAATTCCATTTATGTTAAGTATAGTTATTTTTTGTTTTTATTATTTACATATGAATCGTGAAGGAAGGTTATTTCAGAAGCAGTTGGGTGAATGGTACACTGAAGTTTCGGCAAATGCCTCATTAAAAGAATACAAACCTTCAATTAAACTGTCCCTGGTAAACGTAATCAAGAAAAACGGTTGGGCCGGAGCCAGGTCGTTTGGATTAAAACTCAATCAACCGCATTTTAAATATCCGTACCACAGCGCCATGCACGTAGCTTCTTATGTATTGTTGTCGTTGTTTATAGTTTTATTGCTGATTTTTGGTATTTATTTTTTTAAGCCGGGAAGTACAGAAAGTACCCGCTTTTGTATGTATGGCTTTATGGCTTATTTTATACTACTTAACCTGATGAGTATAAAACTGGGTAATTTGATCATTTTCAATGAGCAGTATTTTTTTGTATTGTTTCCCTTTACCACTATACTTTTTACTGGGTTATATTTAAAATTATCCGCTTTGAAACCAATGTATAATGGGGTTCAATTATTTATATTCGCTGTGATCATGGTCAATGCCTTAGTATATTGTTTTTTGCCACCAGAAATGGATGCAGATAAAACACATATTCATGCCCGCATCCTTGCTACACTGGAATATACTGCCTTATCCACCAGGTGATTTATCTCAATATCACCAATTTGCCAATTCCTTTGGTAAAAAATCGTTTTGAATCGGAAGTGGAAGTGTTTCCTTCCAGAGATTCATAGTCCCGATACGATTTTCCATCTCCTGTTTTTGTAATTACGCGGTACAGGTAAGTGCCTGTCGCTAACTTGTTTCCGTATTCATCTGTACCGTCCCAGCTTCGCTCCGTCAGGTGTGTACCTTCCTGTAAAGAGCCAAGATCAAACTGACTTAGTTCTCTTACTATTTTTCCGGATACCGTCATTATTTGAATCTTGAATATGGACGGCTGTTCACCGGTGAGTGTATAAGCGAATTGACATTTACTGGTAAATGGGTTAGGGTATGGAAAGACAGCAGAAATGGAATTTTCAGTAATGACCTTAAAATTTATTTGATATGGATTTGTAGAAGCTCTGTTTCCGGATCGGTCCTGCCCCTGTAGTTCGAGTGTATAGGTGCCCGAAACAGTAAAAGTGGGGCTGTAAATAATATTAATTTCCTGTGTATTTGTAGTCAGCGTATATTGATTTTTAGGTATTTGTTCAAATTGGTTTTTATTAGGGAATTTAATCCTGAGTGAATATTGCATACTGTCCTGCAGACTAAAGTCCTTATTGTCTTTAATACTTATCTGGACCAACGGTTGCCTGGCCACAATATCATTATTCATTATTTGTTTACCATCAAATAAAACATCTACCACCGGAGGTACAAAGTCTTTTACAATTGAAAAATCAATTTTGCCACTATTATTTTTCAATGTTACCTCTGGTTTAGGATCCAATGAGATGATATCAATTAATATAGATTGATTGTTTTCCTTCGTGTCGGTAGAATATATAACTTCCCTGGTTTTAAACATGAACGGGTCAATCCTGGAATGATAGCTGGTGTCAGAAATTTTCTTCAGCGTCTGGTCTATATACGATTGAATTACCATAAAACTATCTATAGGGCGGGTACCAACATTCTGAATGCCGTATTTCAACCGTACTTCTTCATATTGATCGATGGTGTCTCCTGTAAATGAAAAATTTTCATTTGCCTGTATAGCCAGATCTCCGAAACCGGTATAATAAATTCTCCATTTAATTAGCTGGAGCGATTGAGTTTTTAAAGTGTCGCTAACAGCAAGAGTTAATTTTATTTTTGGATATAGCTGCGGATCTATGGACTGCAGTGAGAGTACCGTATCCGTAGTGGTAAACAAGGTATCAAAACGATTGTTTCGTTGACCAAGAACGATCATTTTATTTTGATCACCTCGTTGGTCAGACATACGCCACTCCAACCGGCCCCATTCACTCGCAGGGCCTATTAAGGATGTGGATATTTCTCCCTGAGTTTTTACTAATGGCAATTCAAATGCGGATCGTACCTGTAATCCATCCGTCGAGATTTGCTCATCTATCACTCTGCCTCCTTCCTGGTATATGAAGACATAGGGGTATGAATTATAATTTTTTAAATTCCGACTTATTCTTGAACCTTTTTTTTCCAGTACTGAATAAAGCGTTTTGCCTAATGCAGTAGTATCCGATTCCCATTCGGTAGGAAAGTACGATTTTCCGGGTTCGATATGATTATTAATAATTACATATTGACCTTTCTTAATTCCCGTTTCCAAAAAACGAATCAGATTGGCACGTTCATTAGTAGTATTCTTGTCCATGGGAAATGTAAATACACCTACAATTCTTCCGAATGCATTTATAGCACCATCTCTTCCTTCAATAGGATTCAAAATTAGGCGGCCTTCAATAGTATCCCACACCGATACCATAAACTCGGCATCCGTAGTCCTGTTGTTTCTGGAAGACCGGCCACCATTTACCAATACCTTGGAAAATTCAGCCGGATCCAGGGCATGGTTTATACTGCTGACGACTATACTGGCGGTCTCGTTTCGAAGCCTCCATGATCTGTTGTTGATATCATAGAAAATAGCCTGGTTTTCAGGATTCTTTTCAAATTGAAAACCATGACTTTGATTCCATCCTGGCCCTTTATCCGGTACATGCACAAAGGATCTTAATTTCCATATAAATGGCACAGTAGTACCTGAGGTGTCTGCAGCTACGCGCCAATAATACACCGTTTCATTTTGTGCTTTTAAACCAGGCCGCCAGGTGATTAATCCCCCGCGCTGCAGGGTAGTCTCGCGTAGTTTCAATGGAGAGTTGAATAATTCAGTAGTATCGATTTCAAAAATGAATTTCCGGGGTTTATTGAATGCATTGGTAGTGAACGCTTTTAATTCAATGCTATTGTTAGCAACGATACCGAAATCAGGAGGATAAGCAGGGTTTACATCATTGCTATATACATTTAGTGTAAAGCCTGGTACGTTATTCAATTTCAGTTCATTATTGGATTCGGCAAACGGAAGGGGAAGCTCTGGTACCACATTATCAGGATCTATTTTAATATGGATGGTATTAACGCCCTCACTCAATGGTGGTAAAGGCAACCGGGTAACGATTTTCTTAAAAGTTGAATCAAATAAAACCAAATAATCATAAGAATATTTCGTGCCGTTAGCAAGGATATGGTCTATGGTGTACTTCACAGGTTGGTTGTGCTTTTTCCCTAAATTCCAAAGGGTAAATTTTAAGGTAAAACTATCCTGGTCAGTAAATATATTGGAAGGTTCTGTTTTAAATGATTTTTCATCAATGGTAAAATCAGGTACATCGTAATAGTTTATTTGAATGGCCGGGTCGCCATGTATCGCCATTTGCTGTACTAATGATACGGAAGTGACATCGGAGTTGTTTTTGGTATCCATAAGCCTGAGCGCAGCATAGTGTTGCTCTCCGATGGATTTCGTATAATATGTATTTCCAATAATGGGATAAAGTTTGAGACCATATGTTCTATACCCGCCATCGGTGCCTACAGCAGAAGATGAAAGATAAGAGATGCTACCTTTTGGGGAGAAAATGAAAGCTTCGCTCAGGCTAAATCCGGTGGTATGGATATTCCCTGAGTTGCAACCAAGCGAAAAAGAAATAGGATATTTCCCTTTATTATCAAACAATTCCGGATCGTCCAATCCGATCTCAGTAGCACTCACAGCACCGTGACCGAGATAAGTATGGATGGATACTCCACTATTTATTTTATTTATAATGATATTGGAGACACTTCCCTGAATGATATCGGATGATGCTTTGTTGGTAGAAGTGACAGAAGGCTGCCAATCTGTTTTTTCAATCTCTTTTTTCAAATCATCCAGGATTAAGTCAAATCCTTCAGCTCCGGGAAATCCTACAGGAATGCCACCGGCGGAATGAAGTATCTCTTTTCTCCAGTACAAATCTTCATTAGTAGCAGGATTTTTCAATTTTCCTTCATATTCTTTTACTTTATTTAAATATATACGCACCTGTTCATTATCAGTAGCTGCCAGCCTGCCTATTGGAATGGCAGGTAAATTGTTCCCTGTTTTTGCAAATATCAGATTATCTGCACCCGGGTAACCATAGCTGGGTATCAGATTTAAGTGTTTGTAAGTAATGGCATTATTGTCCACTCTCAGATCTCTATAGTTAAGTGCCCGGCCGATAAGTAAGATGTATTTTACACCAGGATGATTTTTATTGACATATTGTCCATAGGTATTTAATCCATGTACCTGTGCCATCCCGTATCCAAATTGGTTATAGATCTGTTCTATGTCTATTAACTTTGTTTTAAATGCGCCACCGGCTGCAGAATTTCTGTATTCTTCATACTCTTTTGCAGAGGACATTAATTTAGCATGACTGATAATGAGGTAATCTGCTTCGGCTGAAAGGTTGGTCATTTCTGCTTTTTGAAATGATTTAATCAGAGTGGCATTAGATGGATTCAGTATATAAATTTTATCAGATACGGCTTTGGATTCGACATAAAGACCCGTATTTACACGTACAGTATTGTACCATTCTGTACCACTATTTGATACACCAATGTGATCGAGGGTATGGTCTTCAATGGATATCAATAAAGGTGGTGGCGATATAATTCTTTCATTTTCCAACAGGTTGCCGCCATTTTTCTTTGGATATATATAATGAATATTGGATACGGATATTAAATCATTTCCTGCTGCGTAACTTTTTATTAAAAGATCGATGTCTCCGGTGACCATTTCATTTGGGACTTGAATTTCATACTCCCTCATTTGATATCCAAAAAAACTGTCTGCTTTTTGTACCGTGCCATTCAATTCGATTCGTATCTTATGATTGTAATTAAGTCCTGCAAGGCGTATTCGCAGTACCCCAGGCTGATTACCGGAGTAGGCGTCTTCTGATTTTAGCTTAAGTTTATGTTCTTGTATTGGCCTGGTACCAAATCCTTCGCATTCATCAAAAGTGGAATAGGTGATTTCGTTACCGGAATCGTATTTTTTATCAATAGGATATTCTTTATATACATGCAATTGATCTGTCATAAAAAAGTCTGCCACTGGCAAGGTGACATTACTTTCTTTACTATTGATTCTTTTGTTTGAGCTCGCATTACCGGTCAGCGTAATAAAGTATACTGCCGTGTCGCTATACATACTATATTCCGGGTTGAGCATTTCTTTTGATGGATTTGAAAATAAATTTGCATCCAGCTCCGAACGGTTTTTCTCTCCAAAAAACAATAAATAATCACCGGCGGTCCAATTATTTTTATTGACGACGAAGAGAGGAACTTCTTTTCCAAATCGCCATACCTGTAACTGGGACCCATTAAATGCGGATGGAAAAGCATTGGCAATTAAATCGTCATAAGAAATTTTATATAAGCCATCTTTTCCAACCTTAAATTTAAAATAGATCTGATCCTTATTTATCCATTCATTTCCATACGATTCGCTCATTGGCTGACCATACATCCAGTATGTACTGAGGAAAAGAATTGAAATAAAGGCCAGCCGGTTACGTACAGTTATTTCCATTAAATAGAGTAGTTTTGGCCTGTGGCAATAGAAAGCATAAAGATTGTTTTTACGTTTGTAATCATAGTCCAGTTTCTCTTTCTGTTTATTATTTTCCTTCCCTTAGCTAAAGCGGCACACAAAAATACGCACTTAAGAAGTACAAAGTTAGATTGGCCTGACATTAGTATTGTATTAATTGTTAAAAACGAACTTGCCCATCTGACCGAATTGATACCATTATTACTTCAGCTTGAATACAAAGGCAATTTTGATATTCATATTTTAGATGATGCCTCTGCAGATGGTACGTTGGAATACATCAAACAAAAATTCAATACACATAAACAGGTAAATCTTCATGTTTCAAATCATGGGGTTTCTGTCGGAAAGAAAAAGAGATTGTTGGATTTGGCCGGGATGGAAACCTTTGCACTCCTGCTGTTTACTGATGCGGATTGCAGACCGGGACCCAGGTGGCTTGATTCTATGGCCACGAAGGCTGACCATAATCAAATGGTTCTTGGTTTTTCACCTTATTATGATGATTCAAATCCAATTAATAAATTGATACAGTTTGAAACCAGGTTGACTGCCCTGATGTATATGGGTCTGGCCAATATCGGCCGGGCATATATGGGTGTTGGCAGGAATATGCTGTATGCAAAGTCCGTTCTAAATAGCAGTGTTAATCTTAAAAAATATAAGGACCTGCTCTCCGGAGATGACGATCTTACAGTTAATGAGCTCAGGAATAAATTTACACCAGTCATCCATCTGGCGCCGGAATCCTTTGTATATTCTATTCCCAAAACCACCACAGCGGCCTGGATTGCACAGAAGCAGAGACATGCTAGTACAGCAAAATATTATCATTTTTCAGATCAGGTAGTTTTGTTTTTATTCTATAGTACCTATGTAGCCTGGTGGGTCTGTATACTATTTTTAATACTAATTGATTTTCGCCTGGCGATCATTGGCCTGCTCACGAAAGCGATATGGTACATACTATTCCAATATTTAAATAGGAAAATTTTTAAATATGTATTTACCTGGAATAAAATGATTTCTGCTGACCTGATGTATGTATTTTTTTTGGTTTATCTCTTTCCTGCTGCTACGATCAAAAAAATACTCCATTGGTGAACTTTGAAGTGATTTATTTGTTCTCTTACTCGAAATGGCAGATACAGCCCAATACTCCATCTCAGACCTGGCACATTATTCTGGTGTCAAAGCGCCCACTATACGCATGTGGGAAAAGAGATATAATTTATTTTGTCCTAAAAGAAGTTGTACCAATATCCGTACATATGACAATGATGAGTTGCGAAAACTGATCAATGTACATTCACTCATACAAGCCGGATGGAAAATATCCAAGGTAGTGGAATTGCCGGATGAGCAATTAGACCTTGAAGTAAAAGAAATAATGTTGGCAAAGAATCAGCAGGTATGTCCTGATTTTTTGATCAACAGCCTAATGGTACACATGCTTTCTTTTGATGAACCCAAATTTTCATCAGTAATAGATCAGGTAATCGAACAGTTTGGCATAAAGCAAACAATTCAGAATATAATCTATCCGTTTCTAAAGCGGGTAGGGCTACTTTGGCAGGTAAATGACATCTCACCAGCGCAGGAACATTTTGCCTCAGCCATCATAAGACGAAAACTATTGACTGCGATTGATCGTTTAGAGCACCAGCCTATCGGTAATGCGACCGTGATTCTATGTTTGCCACCGGATGAATTTCATGAACTACCGCTTATCCTGGCACATTATATTTTATTGGAAAATAAAATTCGTACCATTTACCTTGGCAGTTCAGTGCCATCCTTAGTCGCAGCAAATGCAAGCCTGAAAAGTAATGCAAGCCATTTATTTACTGTATTTATGTCAAGTAGTCCAATGGAAAAATTAAAAGATTACCTGACTGAAATACACCACCAGGCACCCAATTTACATATTAGTTTTAGTGGTTGTCCAAATATATGTAAGCAACCATTGATCACCACCAATATCAGGCATTTAAATTCAATAGATGATTTTGAAAAAATGGTCCAGTCTATTGCATTGGCTCAGGCTCAACAGGTTTAACTTTTGTTAGTTCCCTAATTTTAAATCAGGATAAGTGATTTTCTTTGACTTTACTATGGTATGATGATCATTATCTGCCTGTGTGTAGGATAGGTAAATGGTATCCTTTATATTTTGCATTACAGGGAAACCGGATTTACGCTTTGATGATGTCTCGGTGATGATATGATCTGCAATAGCGGTACCAGACCCATCAAATAAGGTTATATGTATTTGAGCGCGATCCGCTGTCTTTTCTAATTTATCCAAATAACTGATAGCCAGGATATCTTTTGATAGCCAACATATATCCAGTCTTCCATCCGTAAATTTCGTATTCAGTTTTATAGGATTAGAAAATGAATCGGCCGCATTTTCTGAAATAGAAAAATATATTGAAGGATTATCCCGGACTGCGGTATACCATACTACTGCTACTTTATTGCCCAGGGATGAAATGGCCGGGCCATTAACCGGACAGCCATGTATTACCCAGTTATCCTGATGTATCGGCCTGGGCATCGACCATTTACCTGCATTGTATCGGGTGAGGTAAATGTCCCGCACATGATCTGTGCCTTTATTGCGATATACTACCACCGGGCCCTTTGGGGTCATGGCGATATCGGTTTGACAGCATTCGCAAGTCATATCATCCAACACCGTACGGTCGGTGATGCGACCATTAATATCGACAAAGGCGGCCATAAGTTGCATGCTGCCTCCATGATCATGATGGTCTGAACTGGTATCCCCTTCTTCTCCCTTCATATTGCTGCCATCAAGCCAGACCAACAAATTTTTATTATAACTAAATGATTGCATACTTACAAATCCATGCTCACCTGGTATAGTTGAATGCAGGCTATCGATAAGCTTGAATCGTTCACCATTGGAATTGGATGATGCCAGTTTGATATCATAATCATATGTTTTACCCCGGGGATTTTTTTGTAGATAAGAAGCCAATAGATTTAATTCGCTACCGGCAAACACTGCCAGGGTAGGGAAGTCTGCCCAGTTTACAAACCAATCGGTTCCGCTCACGATTTCATGTGGTTTGGACCAATCGTGTTGTTCCAATATGGCATATTTCAACACATCGAGACTGTCGCCTTCCCGCTCTATCCAGGTATGATATAGTTTACCCTGTGGTGAAAGGATCAGATCGGGGCATTCACTATTTTGGGTATAGAGGTTCAAGTCAGTGATTTCTATCTTGATTTCCTTTTTACATCCTGCGGTCACAATGAATAAAAGCAATAAAAACCTGCTGATCATAGAATATAAATGTACGATTCCATACTAAAATCACGCCTTATTTTAATTGGTAAATGTTTTGAATATTCACTTCAAAGCATGCAGGTTTTTGCATGGGTTAATAGATTGGTTTTGAAACCAAGCCTCCAAAAAGGGGGCTTTAACTAAAAAAGCTGCACCCTGAGAAGAGATGCAGCTTTCAATTTGTATGATAGAAGTTAAGGTCGGGTCAGAATCGAATAAATCAGGCAATGTTACCGTATTGCCGATGATTTGATTTAGAACTTTAAATTATTTTTCTGCTAAAACGGATGTTGGAATATTAAAACTTAAATATGGCAGACATACCAAGTGTTTGCTGTACATCGGTAGTACCATTCTTATCATTGTATATATCTACATGACCATTTACATTATTTTTGCCTTTGGAGCTATCAAATCTAAACTCCGGTTTCAAAATAAGGCTTCCATCAGCACAGGTAATGCTGCCTGTAAACGTAAGGGATGTGTTTTTTGCACCGATGTATCTAACTCCATAGTAGTCGTTAAATTGTTCGATCCGGGTACCAATGGAGAAATTATCAGTAGCCGCTACATTAAAATATCCTGCAATACCACCCCAGGTAGGACTGGTTTTTTCATTTTTGGTGATGCCTTTAAAAATGTTTTTGGCATCTGAATTTGATCCGGTGTATGCCCCACTAGCGGCATTTACTCCAAAAGTGACTTTGCCGACGGTATAAATTGCCACCAAATCCAGCAGACGGGTGTTGAAGCTATTGGGTTCATCCAGTTTTCCAAATTCAGGATTCAATGTACCTGCTACATCTCCTTTGCCGAGAATTGCATTTAAATAGATAGATAATCCATCCACCGGCAACAAAGACAATTGGAAAATAGGTGATTTAAATCCATTATTTTCATCAAAATTATCCCAGTTGTTTACCAATCCCACCATCAGACCTACTTTATCTGAAATAGCATAGTTGGCCTTTAAGCCGGTATGGAAGAAAGGTCCATTATTAAATAAGTTTGAAAGGGAATAATTGAAATTTAGCGTAGGCTCTATCAGTTCATAGCCGATATGAGTACCAAATGCCCCTATTGTTAAGGTCAGTTTATCGGTAGCTTTCCAGGCACCATATAATTGTTTTACTCCCAGCGTACCACCACCTAAACCATTGGGCCAGGCAGCTGATTTAAAATTGGCTACGGTAGCCAGTGTAGCATTAGGTCCGGCAATAAGATCAGCAACGATGTCGACTTTACTGGTAGTATAGGTAAATTTTCCTTGTACCATACCCAGTGAAAATTGATTATTATTTATATCGAAGGCTCTGGATCCTGCAGCTGGTCCCCACAGTTTTGCTCCGGCTCCGGGTTTTTGAAAGGAAAGGTTATAATAGGCATCAGCATAGCCTGAAACCATAAATTTTGGTTTTGTTTCAACGGAATCTTCTTGTGAAATCAGTGGAAAAGAAAAGATCACAAGCAATAGAATTACAAAAGTTTTGTTCAGAATTTTCATACGTAGTTATTTGTTATGGATCAAATGTAGACCGGCAAATCGAGACGCTACGTTCAAAAACAAGTAACTCTTGTAATTTTCATATTTCCATTTTTTAGTTGAAAAAAAGCCTATTTATAGTAAAAATATTGTAAAAAATAGATTTTCAGGTTTTAAAAATGCCATTTTCAGCGCCAAAAACTGTTTTTTTAATAAAAATAAGTTTTGTGAAATAGCCTGGACCTCTTTTCATTTAGGCATTTATTCTTTGCTTTTAAAGGTTCTGATCACCCTGTTTTGGATTGGGGGCAAGGTGGAAACAGGATTATCCAAATAAAAATAGGCCATGGCAGCATAATCGTCTATCCTGTAAAAATTTACCCATCCTTCTTTCAAGGCTACAGTATTCAGGTTTACTATGCTATCGGGTGTATATAGATGTACAAATTCGGGTGCACGATGTATAGTAACCGGTACCAATGGAATATTCCGGTTCATCAGATCCAGTACTTTATCCCTCGTATTACCCCCTATTTGCTGGATGGTTACACTGCAGGATTGATTGAAAAAAACCGGATCAGGAACATGATATCTGTAAAAAGCCCATTCCCTCCTTGCCGTATCTCCTACCAGGCAACCAGAATATCGATTTTGAAATACACCTTGGCCCCATGCAGTACTTATATAGTCTTCGGTGCCTGTACCCACTATCGTTGGTAAAGACTGGTCGCCGTCCAAATACATTTTGACTTCACCCTCTCCCCACCAGGCGGATTCATACATTTGATTATCGATCACACTGATGTTGGTACCCAGATACCTTCCCTTGCCTGAAACACGGGGCAAAATTTCAAAGTCTTTGGTTAGCACAGTGGCAGTATCCCTATGCCAGTAGCCGTGAAAGTAAAGATTTTCATCAGACCACGTTTTCACTGCCTGCATATCAATATCATAAAAAATCATATCCAGATCTTTATCGGTATCATTTACTACTTCTATTTTGGCATGTGTTTTAAAAGGCATGGGAATAAATGACACAAAGGATCGCCCTTCTCCGGAAGTGAATAATTCATTTTCAAATGCACGCTTTCGTTCAAAACCCTGGCCAAAAAAATCACCAATGGGAGCAGACACAGCTGGTTTGGATTGGCCATCCCAATACATATTAATGATCAGTCCCCGGCACATAAAAGCCGATCTGTCACTTATGGTAAGCCATATGCGCTGGATCAACCCGGTACCATCATAATCCATCAGAGTAATGGCGGTATGTGCCGGAATATCATCGCAAGGGTGCCCTTTGGCTTTATTGTTTTCATGACCACCTTTTCCTTTTTCACCCGTAGGATTTTCAAAACTTATCCATTTTGGTGAAAAATCGGGATTGAAAGTATACAGAGACGAGTAGCCCGGGTGGGGCTGGTGTACCCTGCAGGAAATGATAAATAAAAGAACCAAAAGTGTACTAATCTTCATATCGACAGATTTAATTAATGCGATATTTAAAGATAGTTTATGCTTGCGAATTATAGGCTTGATTTTACATTCCTTGAAAAATCTGCTTCAGATGATGTACTTGGTGCCCCCAATAATCATCAATTAAAAAACGTAAGCTGACCAGCTCAATACCGTTTTTACCTGTATCGCACGTATAGTCCAGTGAATCTGCAGGAATGGATTTACTTATTTTGTGGTATTGTTTATTGGTAAGGAACCACAGGCTTATGATTTCATCCACAGCCACATGTTGGTAATCATTGTATTTTACCCAATCATTTTGTTCATATCTGATTTTTTCATTTTGACTGTATTGGCTTACAATCAATCTTCGGATATTAGTCTGACCACTATCTATCAAATGCCCGAGTATTTCTTTCCTTGACCATTTATCGGGAGCTGCTTTGGCTTCCCAGTCCTCTATGGAAATGGACTTTAATTTTTTAGCAGTAGTTTCTAAAAACTCCTCAATGGATGTCTGGATATCGTTTACATAAGCCATATGCTGAATTTTATAATCTCTAAAATTTTTACCTTACGCAATTCGTCCTTATCAATACCGATTTCACACTGTACATAATAGACTGTACGTGGAACATTGTAAATAGTCTATTGTACATTCAACATCGTAATTCATAAATCTTGTTACGCTTTTCCTTTGGTCACTACTTTAAATAATTTACCGGTAGGTACTATATCTTTTAATTGCATTCCATTTAATATGGCAAACTCCTCCAATCTTTTCTGGGGAATACCAAAAGAAGTAAGATGGTCCTGTAAGCTGGCGTCACGGGATGCATTCACTATGTTTATATACTCGGGATACACGTTTATTTTAGATGGGTCGGTGAGATTATTAAATCCTTCCATCGTATTCAGGAACAAGTTTTGGAATGATTGATAATCTTTATTTGCACATACTCCGTGAATGGCATAGATCAGATTATCTTTCTGAATATAGTAGCTTAGGATCATGGGCTTATCGGCTTCAGCAGGTGCTTGCTGCCCCTGGGGTATTTGCTGAGTAGATAACACGGCTACGGCGCGATATCCATTTACCGTCCTGTTTTCGGATCGGATGGGAGCTAATTGATATTGTTTATTTGCGTTGGCGATGACTTCATCAAAAGTGGATCCCTGGCCCAGTGTAAGCAACATCATGGCTTTTCCATTAGGCTCTGCCATTACAAACTGGCTTGGGGAATTTTGTGTTTGCCATCCCGTAGGTACCGGAAATCGGAATTTTAACTGTGGATGATAAAAAATACCACCTTCTACATAACCTTCATTGGGATCTTCACCATATTTTAGACCATGTATCCTACGGAGATAGTCATCCCGATTTATTTTTAATGAAGATTTATCCGCTATCTCCGCCTGGGCTTTTTCGGTCAATTTGTGTACCCGGTTAAATCTGTCACCCGGATCAGGATGTGTACTTAAAAATACCGGTAAACGGGCTCCCGCTTTATCTGATATTCTGCCAATGGTGGCAAAAAAATTAGCCATCTCATGGGAATTGTAACCTATTTTAGTAGAATATTCCACGCCCAATTCATCTGATTGTGATTCATGTGCTCGGCTAAATTTCATCAACAATAATTGGACACCCTGGGATAACTGTTCGGCAAACTGCGCTGCAGCAGGGGAAGCCACCAGAAGGGCTATCAATCCTACTTGTGATAATAATTGATCTTTGGCTTGTGCATTGGCATGGCGTGCCGTGATATGGCCTATTTCATGCCCCAACACTCCTGCAAATTCAGCTTCATTATTAAAATGTGCCATGATACCCCTGGTAAAATAAACATATCCACCAGGCACAGCAAATGCATTTACTATCGGGGAACTTACAATTTGAAATGTATAACCATGCTCAGGCCGGTGGCTTATTTTGGCCATTTGTTGCCCTTTATCATTAATAAAAGCCTGCAAGGCGGGGTCTTCGTATTTTCCAAATTCTGCCATTACCTGAGGATCGGATTCGAGACCCATTTGTTTTTCCTGAGCTTCTGACATCAGGTTCAATTGTTTTTTGCCGGTGACCGGATTACGTGAACACTGATAAAATACAATACCAGTGATCATCATTAGCAGCAGGTAATTAATTCTTTTCATACTTAAGATTTATAATTTTTTTGACGGAAAAAGATGGAATGATTTTGTTTACAATTTAATAAAATTTAAAGTTGTATGTGATATATTCTCCAATATATTTTTTCAATACATACAGTGCTTGCAAAAATGCATAGGGTCGAAATACAAAATGAGCTGATTATTTAGGGTAATTGGATTTGAAATCCTGTACAAATATAAGCTCCACGTGGTTTTTTGTCAGCTTTATTTTTAAATGCACATTT
>JBGAVW010000065.1:0-25193 GCA_044227925.1 Saprospiraceae bacterium
TCTTTATGGAAGGAATTCCAGTTATGTTCTATACGGAATCGCTGATCTGTATTGTACCAAAACCATTGGTGTGGGCTACACTTCCAGATATGAGGATCTAATCGTGGTACTCCGCAGGCTTCGTACACTCTCAATACCACCTGATGCCTTCCGCATTCGTCCACTTTGATCTCATCTTTGAATACATATGCATTGATCCATCTTTCAATTTGGAAATCATAGAATTCTTTATTTGCCCAGAATTCAGCTTTTGTACATTCCGTTTCTAATCTTTTGGTCCAATAATCTCTCCAATAGCTGATGCTATCCATATGAGCCACTGCAAAATGCAATACTTCACAACAATTATCCCGGCTGCCATTGTCAAGATCTTTTGCTTTTATCGTCGCCCAACACTCTTCCGGATCTAAGGTAACCTGGGTCACTTCATCACATACCGGATTAGGCGGTGTATTGTCGATCACCGGTATCAGTATTCTTGCTTTGCTTGTATTTTTACATGCATCTACTAAAAATACTTTTACCGTATCTACTCCTACCGGCAACCACACTCGTTTTGCTGGCAATACTCCCTGTATCACTTTTGGAATACCTTCTTCGTAGTATGTAATGGAATAGTTTTGGATCACCCGGCTGCAATCGGTCACTTTGAGTGTATCGATATTTACGAACTGACCACATTGGTGTGGATCGGAATACACTACCGGTAATGTTTTATTTTCTGCCACCGGTGCAGTCTTATCTATGACTTCTATCCACTGTACACATAATTTTTCCGCTCCGGTGCACCAATCGGTAATTCTCCACGTACGGCGGATTTTATAGCCTGCACCACAGATCGGATATTGTTCGTCAATAGGCGGTGAAATAGTAAGCTTGCATGCTGATGTATTATTAATAAGGTTTACCAATCCGTCTTTGGTCCTGATTTTTACATAACCGCTTCGTTTCGGATCTTTAAAATTAACCGGACTATTATTGATGGTGATGGTTTCCAATGAACAATCTATGGCTGTATCGCGCGGGCATACTATAGAATCCAGTGATAGCTTTTGTATAAATATTCGTTTATCACAGTTTACTGTATTGCCCCAGGAATCGGATGCTACGATATGTCTGATGATCAATCCCTGTAAGTTTGCACTATCACAACCGTAGTCTGTAAATTCTTCGCTGGTGATCGATAGTTTTACCGGGTTGCCGCAATTATCATTGATCAAATCTCCGTCTTTGGGGAGGTTTGCAATATCAAAGCAGGTAATAGTAGTATCGCGACAGCTTATCAGTGGTGGCATTTTATCTTCGACACAGAGGTTACCCCAGGTGGTATTGCCGGTAACTTTATCTTTTACAGTATATACCATACAATAGCCGAGATGGCTACGATCCAGTTTATTGGCAGGCGAGAAAATGGTTGTACCATTGGGATATTGAATGGTCACTTCAAATCCAGATGCGCAGCCTTTGAAATTTGAAAGTAAGTCATAGGGGGTCAATACTTTCATGCACATTTCATCCAGGGAAACATTCAGATTACTGATTGCAGATAGTCGTTTTACAAAAGTATCCTTTAGCGTAATTATTTTTTCACAACTAAAGAGTTCATTTATTCCATTGCATTCAATTCGAGTTAAAGCGATTGAAAAAACATTTGCACCAGTATCACTACAGGCTAATTGAATACCCGTGTTGTTAACTACTCCGTTAATCAATAAATTGCATTCAGCACTTAGTGCTGGTGTAAAACTATCTATTGGGACAAATGGTACTGATCCATCAGGGCCTACGTATAAAGTAATACTATCACAATTTAGTACTTGTTCATAAGCACCCATGTCAATGGTATATTGATTCACTCTAGGTTTATTGTCAAGGTCAAAACTTTCTGTGCAAGCACTGTTGTCACCCATATTTACAGCAGGCGAAAAAGGCAATACATGATAATCACCTAAAATCGTGGCTGCGTCACCGGCCGTTTGCGGTTCTATAAATAGTGGATCTATTTGATATTTGTTTCCACCCAAAGTGGTATCTATATAATGAGGTGAAGAAACATTAATCGCTAAAGTTGAATAATCACTTTCGACAATATTATGATGAAATTTAATAGTATCTGCAAAACTTCCAGAACCATTAAATTCATTAAACATATCATCATCCTGACCTGCAGCATTTCCCCATAAAATACTATTTACTATACATACATGTACTAAAGTGGATTCGTCATTTACAAATCCTTCATCACCATTCACCATAGCCCCACCAATTGCAAGTGCACTATTTGCTGCAATAGTATTGTTAATAAATTTCGGAGACACTTCTCCCCCACCCTCATCATTGAAATTAAGTACATAGTTAACTATTCCACCGCCGGCAACAGCGGCATTACCAGTTATCAATGTATTTTTAATCATAGGTGATACTACTCCAAAGCCTGGTATTTGAACCGGGTTGATACTTGCGGCTGTTCCTGACGGCATATCCAAATGGGGCATATGGCCCGACATCCCATTGACTAATTGTATAATTCCTGATTTATTAAATGCATCTTCCAATTCGGTGGGCATTTTTTCCTTAGATCTTAATGATCCCCTATTGGGTGCAAGTGGTGGAATAGGTGGTTGAAAAATAAACTCCCCTATACTGCCTGCCAGATTCAATATTCCACCTGCGGCCAAACCTGTGTTACCTTGAAACTTCGAGTTTACAATGATGGGAGAGCTTTCACCATCCATGCCGACATTAGCAATGCCACCTCCAAGAATAGCGCTATCGGATATAAAACTACAATTAAATATATAAGGTGAAGCCTCCCCTAATATACCCAGGTTACCAATACCACCACCAATTAACGCATGATTGTTTAAGAAGGTGCAATTCAATATCTGAGGTGCGGAGATTCCGGGCAAAGCCATATCATCCAGGGCCATTGGATCAAAAGTAGATACCAAAATTCCACCACCTATATTTCTTAGCGTTGGAAAATCAGTAAAGGTGGTATAAACAGCATTTCCCTCGGTTATACAAAAGCCATCAATGATAGTGGCACTACTTGCATTTATGGCGGTCAGTACGTGATATGAATTATTCGTCAATATTCCATCTTGCTGAATATCACCTGATAATATGGTCTTATTACAATCAGGAGCCCGTAAAGGATGGTCCGCCGATGACAACATACTTACACCTCCACCGGAAGGGAAACCACCTAATAATACCATACTGTCTTTTATATTGAATGACCTGGTACTGTCCAATCCAAATTTTTGACCACAAGCCTCCAATAAAGGCAATGAAGGATAATAAGTACCTTTAGCTACCAATATGGTATCTACTCCACAAAAATCAGCTACACTCAAAGCATCCTGAAGATCAGTAAATGCGTCTTGCCAACTGGAACCATCATCATTACCAGTAGCAGACGAGTCTACATATATAACATTATTGGTATATACGGAGCAAACTATCGGATTACAATCATCCAGCAAAGCAAGAAGATCATCTGTAGGTATAGTATTGCAATTCGTATTGAATACTAAGCCGTAATCAGAACCAATAGTAAATGGATCCACATCCCCATTAAATACATATTTATTGTTGACAGAGATATTGCTATTAAACGTAAATGCATCTCCGATTTTATAGATTACACCATTGTTTTCAAAATATCCATTGTCCTCTATAGATCCTTTAGACTGAATATAAGAACAGTTATTATAAAAGGATGCTCCTAAACTATTTAATATACCTTTCTGCGGGTTGAGTATTTGATCGTTGATATTAATTATGATTTGTGCGAGATCTTCATTATAAAACTGGCCTGTGTTTTCTAAAGCAAAAGTAAATACAGGTCCATGCTGCCCAATATTGATAAGATTAGCATTCTTAAAGTTGCCGGCGTTCACTAAACCATTGCTGCCTATACCCGTGTCCCTGGCTATCCATATTTCTCCCAAATTATCAAACTGACCTGTAGAAGAGTTCGAAATACCAGATTGCATAAAATCAGCGTAAATCCTACCCGCAGTATCATTTAAAAAGAAAGCCTGATTAGTCAATCCAATAGTGGCAGTATCTAACTCTATCAGTCCTTTATTTAGCATTGTATCATTATTAAAAAAAGTGCCTCCAAAATTCCTGCTTATAACACTTCCTGTATTTTCAAAATAGTTGGTATTGTTTACAATATTTCCGCCGTATAGTCTATACTCTATACAACCTTCATTAAAAAAAGTGCCCGAGTTTTCAACGACATGTCCACCTACATTTTTGCCTTTCATGGATGATGAAGGTCTCATGTAAAATAAACCTGCGTTTTGAATAGGATTAGATCCGGAAGAAAACCTCCAATATCCACTATTGTCCAGATAACCTGTAGCTTGATTATTTATAAATTTGCCAGTAAAATCTGCCAGGATGGTATCATGAATACCCAATATAACAGTGTCAGAATTGTTAATAATAAAACCTTGAGTTCCTCCATTGCTTTCTTTTATTATGGGTACATCAGAATAAAAATAATTATCATTTTTTATCAAATCAGCTCCAATAGAATACCAATTTAAAGATCCAACATTTTGCCGGAATATCCCGGTATTGGTATTAATAATACCATTCATATCACTGAAATGAAGCGAACTAGAACAATCCAGATAAAGGGTCCCACTATTTTCAATCATTCCATAATTTGAACCCAGGCCTCCAATATTATAAATACTCAAATTACAACCTGCTGAATCAATAAAACTACTGCTATTAAATAATCCTATTCCAGATCCATAGTAAATATTAATAGTATTGCTCATTCCACCATTAAATTCTCCATCATTTTTAAAACCCGGATCACCTGAAAAATTAGATACAGTAAAAGTTCCACTATAATGATTAAACTTTGCATTGGATGTGTTTATAAAACCGCTTGAATTTCCAAACAAACAGGATATATCAGCATAATTATTAATAATTCCTTGGTTTAGAATTCGAACTCCCAAACTGTTTTGGGAAGTTAAAGTTCCGCTGAAATTGTTAATAATACCTGTACTGTTGTTTTGTACAATTGGATTATTCTCACCAGAAAATTGAAAAGTAGTGTTAATATAGGAATTAAAAACACCATTGTTTTCAAGTTGAGTAAAATTTCCACTTTGTAAAATAAAAGAACCTGCAAGTACATTTATTGTATCCCCAATTCCATTAATTATATTCGGGATACCTACTCCACCTCCCCCGGTGATAGTAGTAGTGCCTCTAAAATTAACAAGCCCCTGATTATCTAACTGACCACCATCACCACTACCAATTGACAAGTTTCCTGAAATCTGATTTAATGTACCGGAATTATAAATCGTACGGTTGAAAGCACCGCCATTTATACTGGCATTTCCATTCAAAGTTATAATCCCAGCATTATCTATTTGTTGATCTGTTCCGCCTATAAATTGAAAGTTAGTACCCTGGTGGTTAAAAACAGCATTCAGATGATTAATAAGACCTTTACCTGTTGCTGCTCCTTGAATTTGAAAACTGCCAAAATTGTCAACCAAACTATGATTGTCAAGTCTCACACCTCCACTTCCACAACAGGATGTAAAAGTACCGGAATTAAAAATATAAGCATTGCTTTGATTAGTTACAATAGTGCCTCCTAATCCTCCACTTACATAAAAACTATTTAATTCATTCCTGATAATGCCAAAATTAGTTATCTGCGAAGTACTGCCTCCGCTTACCGTGAAATTTCCAAGGTTTTTAATAACACCAGAATTAAAGTTCCTAACCGCAGTATCTAATCCATAAGATACAGTAAAAGTACCTCCTGTATTATTTATAATTGAGTCGGCGTTTTCTATTCTACTACCGGTACCATTGGTAACGGTAAATGTCCCGCTGTTCGTGAGTTTTCCCCCAATCATATTCACTAAACCATCATCAAATGCGGAGTCGATTCTCATGTTGGCACCAGATTCAATTTGTATGTAGCCCTCGTTAATAACTCCATCCAAATCAGAGCCAATCACTTCTAGTGAACCACCTGTTTTTATAGTTACTTTTGCTCCAGCCTCTATAGTCAAAGATCTTGCAAAAGCAGGAATAGTAATCTCTGGAAAATTAGGTGCTGCATTATCGATCACTACATGATCGCCATTTTGGGTCTTATTGGGAGGGATGGAGGGAGAACCACTTACCGGAGTCCAGTTGCCTGCATTGTTCCAATTGGTGTCGACCGAACCATTCCATTGTACAGTACCTGGCGAAAAAAAAAGTACTGCAGCATAAAATGAAGCAGACATTACTGCAAGTGTGAGTGCAAAGTATTTAAACTTCATGCGTATTTGAGGTTTAGAATTTATGTTAAATATAAAAAATTTAACTGAATAAATACAATATTTAAGCCATTGAAAATCAATTATTTGTACCCAGGAATTAATACTCTCTACTTATTGATTTTCAAATAATTAAAAATTAAATAAAAACTTAATATGAAAAATGGTTGTCAATGCCGGGTATTATTCCATTTGAGTGGGGTAACAAAATATTCGTAATAGGCCATAAATCCGGCAAGAATATGAAGCATAATATATCCAATACCTCCAACGATCAGTGGTATGGGATCTCTGCTTATTTTTAATCTTTTAAAACTAATGAAATTAAGCAATACCATAAATCCAATGCTTACGAACATAAGTGTCCACATAGCTAAATCTGCGTATAAGGAGACTCTTGGGCTAAACCAGGTGTAAATAAAATAAGATAGTACATATAAATTAAAAAAGGGCAAAGCCGTGCCGGCTAGCATTCTAGTCCAAAATGCGATCCATTGGCTGAGGTTAAATCCATTTGTTCCAAAGCTAGGGATCAAATGTACCAATTGAGTGATTAATAATCCTTTGTTCCACCGTACTCTTTGCAATAGCCAATTATCAATAGTACTGGGGCAAGATTCGAATGTATAACTATCTATCAATTTTAAGTCAACCCCATGCTGGATAAGCCTTACACTAAGCTCAGCATCTTCGGTTACATTAAATGGATCCCAGGATCCTGATTTCAGGAGGTTGGCCTTGGAAATATAAAATGAATTGCCACCCAGACCGAAGACTTTTTCATTATTGGATTGTTCCTGTAAAAATTGGTCAAACCATTCAAAATATTCAGTAGCAAAATTTCGGGTTATCCAGTTTTGATCTTTATTAGAGATGCGCACTTTAGATTGAATACAGTATTTATCCGGATCAGGATATAGTATACTCAGTGCTTTACTGAATTGATTTGGTTCTGGTTGGCTTTCTGCATCAAATACAGTGATAATGGTATTTTTGGCCGCCTGCAAACCATGAAGCAACGCCCGGCCTTTGGTAAATGGATTTAAACTTGGAATTAATAAGATTCTTGCCGTTTTTGGCAATGCTATAGCCGATAACACCGATTGGGTATATAGATCTGTATTCTCAACAATGATGATCAATTCGCATAATTCTTTTGGATAATCTTGGTTGTCGATTGCCTGAAGGGTTTGTCTGATTACCTCTCCTTCATTTTTTAATGGTAACAAAATGGTAAGGCTAAGGTCGTGATGTGCATTTTTATTTTCACCGGATAACAGAGAATTTACCGGTTTTTCCATGTTTGCCAATCTGAAACTTAGCAAAACCAGGTAATTAGTAAACGCTATTCCAAGTATGAATGCTCCAATAGTATATGGCCAAAGTAAACCCGAAATAAATAGTATTGTCAGGCAAGCGAATAGTATAAATCTGGGTATGCGCTGAATCTTTTTATATGCAGTACTTTTCGATAAAACAATTAACTGTTCTTTGGCTAAAGGGTCGATTTCCATTGGCCGTAAAAGTATTGAATAATATTATATTTGAATGGAATGAAAAATGGCATCAAAAACCAAAGCGAGCTGCGAATGCATCAAATAAGTACTAAATTAAACCAACGGTATCAGCAGGATCGACTTTAGTCTTTTTCTTTTCCACTACTAACTAAAATCACTACTTCATCATTTAATACTTCTACATACCCTTCATTGATATTGAAGATTGATTTTTCATCTTTATTATTAATCACCCGAATAGCTCCTTTATCAAGGGCTGCCACTACAGGGGCATGCCTGGATAAAATTTCAAACTGACCTCCCTTTGCGGGTACTTTAACGGATTTTACTTTTCCACTAAATACTTCCTGGTCAGGGGATAAGATTAATAAATGCATGAGTATAGGGTTAAGCTTTTGATTCTGCGATAAGTCGTTTTCCTTTTTCGATGGCTTCGTCAATAGTACCAACCAGGTTGAAAGCTGCCTCCGGATATTCATCCACTTCACCATCCATGATCATATTGAAGCCCCGAATGGTTTCTTCAATTGGAACTAAAACTCCTTTCATACCTGTAAACTGTTCAGCCACAAAGAAGGGTTGAGACAGGAATCGTTGCACACGACGGGCCCTGGATACAATAAGTTTATCCTCCTCTGAAAGTTCTTCCATACCGAGAATGGCTATAATATCCTGCAATTCATTGTACCGCTGCAAAATATTTTTAACCCTTTGAGCACAATTATAGTGTTCGTCTCCTATTATAAGAGGATCAAGTATGCGTGATGTAGAGTCCAGCGGGTCTACAGCAGGATAGATACCCAATGAAGCAATCTTTCTGCTCAAAACGGTAGTGGCATCGAGGTGAGCAAACGTGGTAGCAGGTGCTGGATCTGTCAAGTCATCGGCAGGTACATACACAGCCTGAACGGAGGTAATTGATCCGCGTTTGGTAGAGGTGATCCTTTCTTGCATAAGTCCCATTTCAGTTGCAAGAGTAGGCTGATAACCTACTGCAGAAGGCATACGACCCAACAGAGCTGAAACTTCAGATCCAGCTTGTGTGAAACGGAAGATATTATCAATAAAGAATAAAATGTCTTTTCCTCCTTTAGGATCATTCAAATCACCATCGCGGTAATATTCGGCAACAGTAAGACCTGATAAAGCTACACGGGCTCGGGCTCCAGGTGGTTCATTCATTTGGCCGAATACGAGGGTAGCTTGTGATTTTTCAAGTTCTTTTTTGTCTACTTTACTGAGATCCCATCCCCCCTTTTCCATAGAGTGTTTAAATTCTTCGCCATATTTTATAACACCCGATTCGATCATTTCACGAAGTAGGTCATTCCCTTCACGGGTACGCTCTCCTACCCCAGCAAATACTGAAATTCCTTCGTACGCTTTGGCGATATTATTGATCAACTCCATGATCAATACCGTTTTACCTACACCGGCACCACCGAAGAGACCGATTTTACCCCCTTTCATGTAGGGTTCGATCAAATCGATTACTTTAATACCTGTGTATAAAATTTCTTTTTCGGTGGACAATTGTTCATACGCTGGTGGCTTTCTGTGAATAGGATAAGCATTTTTATCTTTTTTTACTTCGCCAATGCCGTCTATTGCTTCTCCTACTACGTTAAATAATCTACCTTTAATTGCATCTCCGGTTGGCATGGCAATATTAATACCGGTATCGATTACATCTACTCCTCTGGTAAGGCCGTCTGTAGATCCCATTGCAATAGCCCGCACAGAATCTTCTCCCAGATGCTGCTGTACCTCAAGAACCAGGTTTTTACCAGAAGCAGTCTTGATTTCCAATGCATTTAAAATAGCCGGAAGAGTTGAATTTTCACCTTCAAAGCTTACATCTACAACAGGTCCGATCACCTGTTTAACCTTACCTATATTTGCCATATATTTTATTTCTTGATAATGAGAGTATTATACCTATTTTTATTCTAAAGCGCTGCAAAGATAAGATTTGTTTTTGGGATTTTAAAGCCTCCTTTTTATAAGTTTTATACAAATTTCAAGCTTTAGATAAATGAAATAACCCGGTTTGATTTTTTTAGATGCGAATTTACCTTTACCTTTGCAGCCTGTAAAACCAAATGGTGAATGTAGCTCAGTTGGTTAGAGCATTAGATTGTGGTTCTAAGGGTCGCGGGTTCGAATCCCGTCTTTCACCCATAAAAAGGCCTTGTAAAAGGCCTTTTTTATTCTAATTTATACCCTATATTTTTCAATCCTTCATACCTGGTGACTATAATTGAATTTATAGTTTACTAAATTTTTTAATGCTTTCTTTTCCGTATGCAGCTATTCTTATGGCATACATTCCTGAAACATAGGAATTCAATTCTAACCTCATTGCCGACGCAAAAAATCCTCTTTGAATCACTTTTCCCTCGAAATTTAATATCTCATATTTGACCGGAGTTCGAAAAAAGGAGTTGTCTAAATTAATGGTAAGAAACTGGTCTGAAGGATTGGGAAAAACACTCCATTTATATTGAAATGGATCTTCACGCAGAGATACGGTTTTCAAAACTGCCTGAACGGGCACCCTATCCGATTTGCATTCGAGGTCAGGATAGGCCAATTTCCAATCATAAAAATAATAATAGTTGGCTGCCCCTGCATTGGTGCCATATAGGGTAATTGGTCCTGCAATTAATGGAAAAGGGATTGCCCCCTCTGTCCGATAAAGCAACGGTGATTTAAATCCAAATACTTTTACGGTAGCATCGTCATTCGTTGTCAATTTATATCCAAGACCTGCAGTGATATAAAAATCTAATGCAATGGTAGTTTGACCTTTTTCTATTCTTACTACTTTGCTTTGAAGAATTTTTCCAGCAGATGATACCAAATTTATCTCCCTTGAACCTGCTGTATCTGTATACACTTTTACTGATTTTAAAATACAATCTGCGCTGGCATCAAAAAATAAGGCACCACTAAAATTAACAGCATGCAATTTAGAAGGACCATCAAATTCCTTTATACCTACGCTGAATGGTTTCCCCTTATCGACCAAAATAGACTGAACATAAAAAGTTGTTGTTTTATTTAAGGGTAAGGTCTGATAGGTGTTGCCTGTCGCTATGGCACTCCCACCTTGACTTTCTGCAAACCACGATAATGAAGAACCCTCTGCCCGTAAGATCGCTTTGGTAGAAAGACTTACTGTATCATTTTTTGTACTGGTCACCACAGGCTTAATTAATCTCAAATTAATAGTGTCGGAAAGAGAAGTGCCACATTCATTTTCAGTAACCGCAAAATATTTTCCCTCTTTATTTATTTGAATTGTCCTGCCTGAATCTCCGGTATTCCATTTTAGTTTAAAAGGGCTAGCTATTGTAAGTGTGGAGACGGTTCCATCGCAAATTACTGAATCAGTAACGTTTATTTTGTATCTTGATTTTGGATCTTTTATAATGGAAACCATATTGGAATACAAAGTGCATCCATTTACATTTACTAATTTTACCTGATAATCACCCTCATTTCTAACCACGATCTCTTTCGTGGTTGCCCCATTTGTCCAGGAATAGGTACCGACCAGTGGAATAGTCAATTTGAAGGAATCTGAAGGTGAGCAAATTACATTTTTTACTGGAAAGGAGCTAATGACGGGATCGAATCCAAAGCATTGATTTTCTTTGATCACCAAGGTCCGGTCGATAAAGGGTCCTTCAATTTTTTCTTTTATTCCGGAAGGCCAACGAAGTACTATAGAATCTATTCGGGTAGCGGCGCCTATACCAAAATGTTGAGTCAAAGAGTTGTGTACACCATAACTGTACCCGGATTGAATCTCTCTCATTTGTTTTAGTCCTCCGGCGTATAAATTGATCCTGGCTCCGATAGCGGACTTATTGGACTGAACCCCTTCCAGACGAATTTTAATAAAATGATTTTGTACTGATGACTGATTGAAAAAAATGGCATCAGGCCGGTGGGAGGCCTGATTGAAGATTTGGGAATAGGAAGTATATATATCTTGTTTTCCATCATTATTTAAATCTCCGATTGCAAATGATTCAATCTGGAAGAGTCCTAATTCCTTGCTATCAATTAATTCAAAGTTATTGCCACCTTTGTTTTTATAAATCTGGTGTTGACTACCTGAAATTATTAAATCAAGCCAACCATCATTATCAAGATCTACCCATGCTGCTTGTACTCCAATTCCTGAGTAATTGATCCCACTGTTAATTATTTTGTTAGAAAACTTACCGGAACCATCATTGATAAATAGCTCATTAGGAGAAAAATGATTGATGACGAAAATGTCCAAATCACCGTCATTGTCTGAATCACCTGCCACCGCTACCCAGGATTGAGCACCACTGGCTAAACCTATTTCACTGGCAGATTCAGTAAAAGTAAAATTGCCATTATTCCTGTAAAAAGTATTTATTCTTCGTGGGTCCGAAGGAGAGGTAGCGGAGGATTTACATTTTGCTATGTATAAGTCCAGGTCTCCGTCATTGTCAAAATCATTCCAGGTACTTCCATAATTGCCGGAATTATCTGAGACCGGAGAAGTACGAAAATCAATCCAGTTTACCGGGTTACCATTTATTTTTCCTTGTTTATTTCCCGCCCAGATAAGGTTTAACCCAATGTCATTACAGAGAAAATAATCGAGCCAGCCATCTTTATTGATATCAATGAGATTTCCGGCCTGTGCGTATGCTGCTTGCGATGAATCCAGAGATTCTATTGAATACTTTATTCCTTCTGCAGTACGCACACCATAATATATATACGCCTTGTTTTCATTGGCTGCAAAAACGATATCGTTGTAACCATTATGATCAATGTCTGCGATAGCCGTGTTCCAGACCTGATATGGTGATAATGGGCCATAGTCAGTTATTTTGAATGATTTGCCAGGGCCTGTTTGAAAGCAAATACTAAGGGATTTACCATCTGCCAGCCGAACAATATCGTCTAATCCATCGGCGTTCATATCTGAAACCCCAATCACTGAACCACTAAAGTGCGGCTCTGAAATTACCTGATTTGTAGTGTTTTGAAAATGGATCTGAGAGTATACATTAATGGTAAATACAAGACTGATAAGGACGAGCGTGGTTTTCATTGTATTAGATTAAAAAATTCGTTTGCCATAAGGCATCATTAATACATCTAAGTACGCTTAGCATTCAACTCATTGTCAGAGTATTATGAATGCAAGACGCATTAGAATTTCTGCTAATATATAAAAAAACTACTGAATCAGATAGTGATCTGAATTTGGTGTGCAGGAGCGGTGACGATTCACCGTATATTGATTGACCAACCAGTGATTTACAATTAAAACAGTAAAGATTGAATAGTACGGGTTATAAACAAATACAGAAAGGGAATCAGTAAATCCCTTATTTTTTTCGTTTCTTATTTTTAGCAAAAGGAGTTTTTACGGTTTTCATGAATCTTTTGCCTTCCTTCTTATTTACAAAAACATATCTCACCGACAATCCTTTGGAGCTCGTAAAGGCCTTAGTTTTACTTGAAATAAATAATACAGGAGTATAATCCCAACTCAGGTTAATGCGACCAATACTAAATTCAATGCCTCCCTGTAATGGAATGCCGAAGCTGGTTTGTTTGGAATACCCGGATTCGTCATTGATGTAATCCCATCTCCATGAAAAGCCTGCTCCATAAAAAAGATTGAAATTTCTGGTAAGAATACTTCTGTGCCGATCGTATAAAAGAGATAAGCCGAGATTGGAATTGATATTCCCCTCTGATGAGAGAATCGCTTCCAACGTTGTTTTTTTAAGTATTCGTTGCTTCAATGACAGACCATAGTCCGATCCCAACCTCACGCCTCCGGTAGTAAAATACGATTGAGCCAAACCTACATCAAGCAAGAAGACAAATAATAATGCAAATAGAATTTTGGTATACATACTTCGAGTCAGTTTTGGAATTAAGACGGTTGAACAGAAAAAATGATACTAATTATTATTATTTTATTTTTAACTGATTTTTGATGTCAGATAGTATTAATAATATGCTAATGAAAGCCGGAAAGATCTGGTATAATGCTAAGGAAGTTTTAAAATTTTATTTTAAAGCAGACACAGTACATGGGGTCGACTCTCCATTTTTATTCTCACTGTTAATGAATACGGTAGAAGTAAGAAATAAGAACGAAGCCATATATAAAATTGAAAGGTTTAAAAAAAAGCTTTTTTCTCTGAAAGACAAATTTTCCAGATTTGATTTGGGTAAAGGTTCAATGACCATGAAACAAAACCAGGTAATTCTCGGCAAATGGGCAAAAATAAGCAGCATAGATGATTATAATGGCAAACTCCTTTTTCATCTCAGCTCTCATTTAAAGCCTGATAAAATTCTGGAATTAGGTACAGCAGCAGGAATTTCTGCACTATATTTGGCAACAGGCAATCCTGATTCCAGGGTTTTTACACTGGAGGCAGATCCTTATTTATGCAAACTGGCCAAACAACATGCTGATGATTTTGGTTTGCAAAATATATTTATCAAAGAAGGGGATTTTGCTGATACACTTGCACCTGTATTAAACGAAATGCACAACACAGACCTTGTCTTCATTGATGGTCAGCACCACAGCCAGGCTTTAGCTCAACAAATAAGCACGGTATATCCCTA
Organism: Saprospiraceae bacterium; assembly: GCA_044227925.1. Classification (GTDB taxonomy): domain Bacteria; phylum Bacteroidota; class Bacteroidia; order Chitinophagales; family Saprospiraceae; genus JADJLQ01. The sequence continues at coordinate 14,492 of JBGAVW010000065.1, forward strand.
TCTTTCCAAAAACAAAGTAGTCATCATTGATGATATCCGGTGGTCAGAGGATATGTACAGTGCCTGGCTTAATTTAGTAAAGGATGACCGATGGAATATCAGTCTGGATTTGTACAGGATGGGTCTTCTGATTTATAATGATGACATAAAACACAGACTATTTAAAAAGATAATGCCAAGCAGGTGGAAAAGATGGAAATTGGGCATGTTCCGTTAAATCCAATTCAGTTCATTTTACATAACCTATGGAGCGCCTGGTGCGCTGCAAACTTTCGGTCTCCAGTTTAAATCCCAGAACATCTTCCAATGCTATAACATTGCCTACCTCTGTATTTGGTGAATGGGCCAATCGTAACGTTTGGTTTTGGATCGCTTCCAACACCATTGACCTTACGGTGCGTGCATTTCCGAAATATTTATCCCGGTACTGATGTATAAAAGAAAGGTACTCTTTGATATGATGATATGCTTCAGGAGCTGTATTCATTTTATGCTCAGCAAACATTTTCATTGCAATTTCAAGAAGCTCGGTGGGGGTATAATCCTCAAATCTGAATGTTTTATCAAACCGGGAAGCCAACCCAGGATTTGCTTTAATAAAATCCTCCATGTTATCCGGATAGCCGGCAGCAAAAACAAAAAATTCTCCCCGTTTGTCTTCCATCCGTTTTAATAATGTTTGTATTACTTCATGACCATAATCTGTAGTATGGGATTTAAATGATATCAGGGAGTACGCTTCATCTATGAACAACACTCCACCCAATGCTTCATCTATTTTTTCAGCCGTCTTAATAGCAGACTGACCTACAAATCCCGCCACTAAACCTTGCCTGTCTGTTTCTATCATATGGCCGCGCTCCAATATGCCAAGCGCTTTATATAATTTACTAAGTATACGGGCTACAGTAGTTTTGCCTGTTCCGGGATTTCCAATCAATAAAGTATGCAGGTAAAAATGCTGCAATACTTCTTTGCCATTGCGTAAATAATATTTTACCACTTCCACTAATTCATGGATTTGTTTTTTTATATCATTCATTCCAATCAATGCATCCAATTCACCCAGGGCATCCTGTAACAATTTTTCATCCATAGGCAATGAGATCGCCCGCCTGTGTTTGATGTCATCTAATTGGCTTACATCTTCCAGTGTAATTTCAGAAAGCAAGGACTTATCTGAATCATTTGACAGATGATGGCGGAGTTGCATATATCTCATACCGAGATTTATTTTAGCTTTTGTGATCAGGTCGTATACAAACCGGGCATTTCCGAAGGTCTGATTTCTGTTGCGGAAAGCTTCAACAATCAATTCATTGATCCTCAATCTTGCGGCTTCGGTAAGGGTAACCTCTTTTTTTTCACATGCCAATAAAGCAATTTGACCGAGTTCATCCGGCGTATAATCTGCAAATTCATAATATAATTTGAAGCGTGACTTTAAACCAGGATTACTATCCAGAAAGTATTTCATTTCTTTTGGATATCCAGCTGCTATAATTGCAATGTCACCAATTCCATTACCCATTTCTTTGACCAAAATTTCTATGACTTCCCTCCCAAAATCTTTGCTATCATCGTTAGACCTGGCCAGTGCATATGCTTCATCGATAAACAATACGCCACCCCTGGCTTTTTCAATAGCTTCTTTCACTTTAGGGGCTGTTTGACCTATGTATTCTCCTACGAGGTCTACCCTATCCACCTGGTGTACGTGACCTTTTGATAGCAGTCCCATTTTATGATATAGCATACCCATGAGGGATGCTATGGTTGTTTTGCCGGTACCTGGATTTCCAATGAATACCGAATGAATGTTTATTTCTTCTTTTTCTTTGAAGCCAAGTTGTTTCCGGAGTTGAACAAACTGCAAGTATTGAGCATGCTCCCGAACTTGCTTTTTTATTTTAGTTAATCCTATGTATTCATTTAATTGACTCATGAGATCTTCAAAAGTCAAATCTGGAATAATGTGATCGTGCAGATAACCCGGAATAGGCTGATTTGGTAAAAATACCTGTACCTGCCCTGGCTCGGCTAGATCCTGAAATTCAAGCACCGAGGTCGCGATCACATGATCCAAAAATAATACCTCCAGATAAACATTTTCTTTTTTCCAGTGCCCTTTGGCTGGCATTCCGATGGAAGCGGAATAACCTACCTGATCTTCATCCTTTTTTATACTAGCCAACTTGGTAACCTGGGCTTTAAGTTCATGAAGTTCATTGTAAAATCTAAAAAACAATTCGCAATGCCATTGATGTGACCGGTTTTTATTTTTAATGGCTAATTCAACATGTACCATTCGGGTATCCTGTACAGAAAATGCTTTTAAATAAATTCGATCATCAGGATTTATATCTTCTTCAGTGCCTTCATAGAGTTTGAGAGATACCAGGTCAAAATAGGGATTATTAATTTTTGAAATGGGCTCTCCGGCATCCTCTACATAGAAATATTTGCTGCCCACTTTTTCATTATCTATCCAAGCCTCCCAGTAATAAGCCCCTTTTTTCCAAAATGCACCATCTTTTTTATTACCCCAGCCTTCCTGAACATAAACTGTGGATTCATACTTATATACTTGCTTATTTATAACGAGATGGCAGAGTTCCTGTTTATTATTATACAATGAATAGCATTTCAAAATAATATTGGTTTCCCAGTTATCCAGGTCAAAATTCTTATTATAAAAGGAAAGCTCAACATATACAAAAGCAGTGTTGTATCTGTCAAACACCTGCCTGTATTTATGTTTTTGCTCTGCAAGCCATTCAGCAGAATTGTAAATCCGCAATTCTTTGAATTTGTATTTTGGTTCTGCCCCGGGGGCAACCGTTTTTTCCATACAAATTTCAATTTCATCATTTTTTTTGAAATAGTCAGAAAAAAGTAGTTTTAAACTAAACTTATTTGCGATCAGATGGGTTTAATGCCAACATAGATGTAATTTTACACTTTCCATGTCGACCATCACATTCAAATTCGAAAATCCGGCCATTGCTACAAAAACGATTGAAGCCAAAGCAAAAGGATACAGTATCCTTGAACTCACCGAAGATCATGATATCCATCTTAATCATAATTGCGGCGGAGTCTGCGCTTGCAGCACATGTCATATTTATGTAGATAAAGGGGATCAATATTTAGAAGAGCTTTCAGACAAAGAAGAAGATTTTATAGATCGGGCCCGAAATCCAAAATTAGAATCCAGGCTGGCATGCCAATGCATCATCCTTGATGAACAAGCAGTAATTGAAGTCACCATTCCTGATCAAAGTCAAATTATTGGTCACGAACATTAAATTTAAAATCAAAAAGAAGTAGTATGTCATTTAAAAATATAGAAGATCTGCCTATCTATTGGAAAGATCACGAAGATATAGCAATGAAACTGTACGAACGATTTGGTGATGATTTTGATGAAGGCAGAATTTACCGTATCCGCTTTACTCAATTACTGGAATGGGTTCTCGAAATACCACATTTTGCCCAAACTAAAGAAGAATGCACTGAAGCCCATCTGGAGCAGATCCAGGCGAAGTGGGTTTATGAATGGCGTGATAATAACAAATAAGCCTGATTGATGATCTTAGACAAATTAATAAAGATAAAAGCGTTTGCATTTGATGTAGACGGTGTGATGACTGATGGATCATTGTTGCTGACTGAAGATGGTAAATATTTACGCAGTTTTAACATCAGGGATGGCTATGCTATTCGAAAAGCGATATCGGCAGGTTATAAAATAGTCATCATCTCCGGAGGTAAATCGGAAGGTGTGGAGAAACGGCTTCGCGACCTTGGAGTAATGGATATTTATCTAGGAATAGAAGAAAAGACTCCAATTTTACTCAAGTGGTTAAAATCTAATGATGTGAATCTGGAGGAATTGGCATATATGGGTGATGATATTCTGGATCTCGAAGCCATGCAATTTGCCAATCTCAAATCATGCCCCTCTGATGCGGTGCCGGAAGTAAAATCCATCGTAAATTATATATCTCCGCTTGCCGGTGGAAAAGGTTGTGTCAGAGACCTGATTGAATTGGTATTAAAAGCACAGGACAGGTGGTTATCTTAGCCCCTTCATGCACAAAATAAGTTCCACATTAAAATTAGTTCGATGGCCCAATCTGGTAATGACCGGGGTAGGTATCATATCAATTTGGTATTTTCTTATTTATGGTACCTATCCATCCAATAATTTGGCCGTTGATTTTAGAGGCATAATTCTGCTTAGCCTCTCTATAATTTTAATCATGGCAGCAGGATACATTGTGAATGACATTTTTGATGTAAAGATTGATAGCATCAATAAACCTGCCAACCAAATTATTGATGTGCACTACACTATTCAACAAGGATGGCGAGCTTATTTAATTTTAAACTTGTTTGGAATCGCAATATCCATGTATGCAGCCATATTGTATCGAAAAACATCCCTTTTGCTTTTTTTACCTATTGGAATACTCTCTTTATTTGTTTACTCGAGATGGTTAAAAAAAAGAGCCCCGTGGGGTAATCTGCTTATTTCAATACTTTGTGCAATTGTGCTCTGGATGCCCGCCTTTGGTGAATGGGAACTGGTTTCTGCTGATTATCACCTGATTACTAAATTTTTTTCATGTAGCCTGATCGCTGCAATATGCATGTTGATGAGGGAAATAGTAAAAAGTCAGGAAGATTATAAAGGCGATTTACTTTATCATGCACGGACACTTCCGGTAATGTTGGGGATGAGCAGAGTCAATCAAATTGTAGTTATTTTAAATTTCCTCACCTTGACCATACTCACGACTGTAATTTATTCTTTCTCAATTTCTGTACTTATGAAGCTGCTTGTATTCTTTACAATGCTAGGCCCATTAGTAACTATACAACTGATATCCATTTTTAAATCTAATGATCTAGACTATAGTTTACAATCTAAAATATTGAAAATAATAATGGCCGGCGGTATGATTATTTTACCGTGGGCTTTGAGTAATTTTCGGGCATGAATTGGATGCAAAGTAGCAGGATTGTATTGGCTTCTCAATCACCTAGAAGAAAAGAATTATTGAAAGCAGCTGGATTTGAATTTGAAATTAAAATAGCGGATATTGACGAAGAAGACATACCATCAAGCATTCCTATTACACTCATACCAGCCTATTTAGCTGAATCTAAAGCCAAAAAGGTTCAAGAACTAATGCAAGCGGATAGGTTAATACTGGCCGCCGACAGCCTGGTTTTTAAGGATAATACCATTTTTTCTAAACCCAGAGACAGGCAAGATGCGATACGTATTTTATCAGAGCTCAGTCATGCTGAGCATACGGTAATCACAGGGGTATGCCTGCTTGATAAAACCAGTATCGAAGTTCGCTCGGTCCACAGTCAAGTTATTTTTAAAGAAATTACTATTCAGGAAATAGAATATTATATAGACCAGTATACACCCTATGACAAAGCCGGTGCATATGGAATACAGGACTGGATTGGTTTATGTAAAGTGGATAAAATAATAGGTTCGTACACCAATATTATGGGGTTGCCGATGGAGACCGTATATGAAATGCTTTTTAAAAAATTAAATTCATACATAAGTTCAACGTGAGTCATTACGATGTAATTATAATTGGAGTAGGTTCGATGGGAGTATCGACAACTGCTTACCTTGGAATGGCTGGCGTCAAAGTCCTGGCATTGGATCCATATATAGGGCCACATGATCATGGATCTCACAGTGGCAAAACACGAATCATACGGCAATCTTATTTCGAACATCCGTCATATGTGCCTCTATTGTTCAGAAGTTATACCCTTTGGCGTGAATTGGAGAACCTTACCAACACCACATCCAAAATAGTTCACCAAACAGGGTTACTTTATATGGGCCCGGAAAGGAGTATGGTAATCGAAGGGGTAAAAGCATCCGCTGCACAATATGATCTGAGCCTTAAAAAAGTGCAACAAATGCACTTCAACATTTCAAGTGAGTGGCAAGTTTGGATGGAAGAGCAGGCAGGTTATTTAGATGTGCATACAGCATTTCAATCTTACCTTTCTTTATTTAATAAAAAAGCGGTCGATTTTAGAAATGAAAAATTACTATCATGGAAACAAAATAATGGCAGAATAGAAATCCAGACTTCGTCCGGCAAGCATACCGGGGATAAAATCATTTTCACAGCCGGATCATGGTCAGCTGACCTTTTAAAAGAATTTACCCTGCCGTTGCGAGTGACCAAACAGGTAGTTGCCTGGCTTGATGTCGGAAATAATGAAAAATATAAGGAAAACCATTTTCCATGTTGGTTCGTGCATGACCCGGAAAAAGGAATGTATTACGGATTTCCTATATCAACATCAACCGGTTTTGAGTTGAAATTAGGGTTACATAAGCCAGGTGAAGCGATTGATCCTAATCAACCTGTACGATTGGTAAATACGAATGAGATGAATGAAATTACCTATTTCATCGAAAACTATCTCCCAGAGCTTAAAGTGAATCAAGTCAGATATGAGACCTGCCTGTATACTTATTCACCGGATGAAAATTTTATACTGGATTATTTACCGGACTCTGATGAAAAAGTATTAGTAGCCTGTGGATTTAGTGGGCATGGGTTTAAATTTGTACCTGTAATCGGCGAGATCCTTACTAATTTGGTGATTGGAAAGGCTAATATGCTTGAAATTGATTTTTTAAAATTGGGCAGATTCAATAAATAATATATACCATGGAAACTAAACATCAACCCCTATCCCACCCGAGGGTATTCAGACAACGGGTATTAACAGAATTAATTAAAGCAGGGATGATACTGACCGGGTCCTTAATTATGGGCATACTTGGTTATCATTATTTTGCCAATTTGGATTGGATCGATTCTGTGTACAATGCAAGTATGATACTGGGTGGTATGGGACCCGTAAATGAAATCCAGGGTATGTCGGCCAAACTATTTGCTTCATTTTACGCTATTTTCTCGGGAATTATATTGATAGGTTTATTTGGATTAGTCATTACGCCTGTACTGCATAGAATCATGCATAGGCTGCACTTAGAAAATTAATAATTAAAAATATATTTTGAATTATATAATATTAAAACCAGGCAGAGAAGCTTCTTTGCATAGAAATCACCACTGGATATTTTCAGGAGCGATCCTCGAGCATTCGGGTACCATTAAAGATGGTGAATTAATCAAAATCCTGTCTCATAAAAAGGAGATACTGGGCTTCGGTCACTATAGCCCATCTACCATTTCTGTCCGTATACTTCAATTCGGTGGTGCTGAATTTGCAGAAAATTTTTGGCTGATTAAAATTTCTGAAGCGTTGCGATTGAGAAAGAACCTGGGACTCCAAGGCAGTGAACACACTACTGCATTTAGGTTAGTGCATGGGGAAGGCGATGGACTGCCCGGGCTGATTGTGGATTTGTACGAAAAGAATGCAGTGATCCAATGTCACACGGTAGGTATGCATACGCATATCCATGAAATTGCCCATGCCCTGGATTCAGCATTTTCATTTGCCTTAGAAACCATTTACGATAAAAGCAAAGAATCGCTGGGAGGTGCTGCAATTGCCGAAAATAGCTTTATCAAAGGAAATAATGCAGAATGTATCATTAAAGAAAATGGTCATTTGTTTCAGGTAAATTGGGTTACCGGTCAAAAAACAGGATTCTTCATAGATCAACGGGTGAATAGAAAATTGCTTGGAGAATATAGCCGCGGTAAATCAATACTCAATCTATTTTGTTACAGCGGAGGTTTCTCCATTTATGCATTAAATAGCGGTGCAAGTAAAGTGGATTCTGTAGATGTGTCCGCAAAGGCAATGGAATTGACCGAAGCAAATGTTGTTTTAAACAATAAAAAAGATGGCATCCATACCGGGTTTTCATCGGATGTAACCAGCTTTTTGAGCAGTGCTGATGAATATGATTTAATAATCTGCGATCCGCCTGCCTTTGCAAAAAGTATGAATAAGCGGCACCAGGCTTTAAATGGGTATAAAAACCTGAACGCAAAAGTGATTAAAAAAGTAAAAAATGGTGGTCTCTTATTTACTTTTTCATGTTCGCAAGTGATGGATAGAGAACTTTTTCAGCAAACTATTTTAGCTGCTGCATTAGAATCCAATAGAAAAATTAAAATTATTCATCATCTAAGCCAGTCACCTGATCATCCTGTTAATTTATACCATCCGGAAGGCTCTTATCTGAAGGGATTGGTACTTTATATAGAAGATTGACCTAGTTTATCCACATATGTCTCTACGTAATCGTTCAGTTTTTTTCGTCTGTATTGCATAATCCACCGTGGGTGTGATAATGGTACAATCTGCTTAAAAAAATGAAATTGTTCATTCAACTGAGAAAAATATTGAAAGTTTTTCCCCTCACCCAGACAATAGACTAAGTCTTCATTAGCATTCACTAACCTTTTTTGGGCTTTGATATTTTGAATAATGAAAGGAGTCACCCTTTTCTCTAATACTTTATCATCGTAATAATTATAATTAACCCCCATTTTGACAAAACCAAGTGGACAAAGTGAACTTATGTAAAATTGTGAATTGAACTTTTCAAGTCCGCCAAATTTTAAAATTACGGTGTGAATAAACTCTGCTGAAATTTCAGGCTTTTGTGGGAAATCGTTTGAGATACCACATATTGCTTTTAATTGCTGTGGATCAGTGAATGGTATCCCTGTGAGTCCTGCGCCAAACCGGCCAGGGTTTATGCCAAAAATCAACGTACGGGATTGATCATCAGCATAATATTTGCCATAATACTCTGTCATAACCCGTCGTGTTGAAGGATCCAGATAGGGGTATAGCCACTTTACACCCTTGGGCAATTTTATTTTTCCAATCTCTGTATCCAGTCCAAAGTGATAACTGAGAATCTTTTCTGAGTTCACTGCAAAAATTATTGTTGAGGAATTCGTACCGCTTGTCGTGCAACGAGGATCCATTTCCCTTTTTCTTTAGCCCATACCAGGAGTACTTTTAAATTTAAATGGTTGGGAGTTCCATTACTAGCTACATCCAATTCCATTTTTTGCCTTACTATTGCGGTTTTGCCAATAATTTCGGTTTTTTGTTCATTGATATCTATTTTTACATAATCTGATTTTCCGGAAACCAATGCAGTAATAAATTCGGATTGATCCTCTATCAAACTATTTGAATGCCCATAGGTCAATTTAGAGGATGTTATTTCTTTAAATTTTGCTTCGTTGGGTTCTAACAAAAGCGCTGTAAAATCTTTGACCCTGGTATCAAGATCACTTTTTTTCTGTGCTGTCATGTGAGTTGTTGAATAGACCATCAAAACGACAATTGGAAGCAAGTATTTATTCATTTTATTTCAATTTTGGTTTGAAAATAAAGATATATACTTATTGTACAAACGAAAAAGAGATTAATTCAAGCTCCTATTTTTTGGTTTGAGATAAAGTTTTATATTTGCACCCTCAATAATCTCATTTGAGGCAGTTTTGGAGAGATGGCAGAGCGGTTTAATGCGGCAGTCTTGAAAACTGTTGACGGGGTGACTCGTCCCGGGGTTCGAATCCCTGTCTCTCCGCTGAAGGTCTTGGTATGCTAAATATCAAGACCTTTTTTTAATGGAAATTTAATACACATACGTATTGCGCAGTCTACGTGATCTTAGGTATTATTATGGTCACACCAAAAATTTGGATGAAAGATTAACAGCTCATAATTCGAAAAAAGTCAGAAGTTCAGAGGCCAGGGTACCATTTGAGCTGATATATTTTGAAGAATTCAATACGAAATCTGAAGCCTATCACCAGGAACTTTATTTTAAGTTCAAAGAAGATAAAATTTATTTAAAAGAAAAAAATGTGATCTGATTAATTAATTAAGTCCTGGGAATGGCAGAACGGTTTAATGCGGCAGTATTGTCTCAAGATCCTGCGGAAAAACTGTTGACGGGGTGACTCGTCCCGGGGTTCTCCACAGGATGGCCATTACGGCCAGAATCGCAGTCTACCCTGAGGGTTTACCCTGCGGGTCTCTTCTCTGAAGGTCTTGGTATGCTAAATGCAAAGACCTTTTTTATTACTGAAATATTCAGCCTAGTTTTTCAGATAAATTCAAATTAGCTTCGATAGAAACACTTTAGCATTCCTTACCTTCGTCCCAAACTTTCAGATTTTGGCACGCCCAACAAAGAATACTTCGAATCAAACTAACCCGGATGAATCCAGCACTACCCCACTGATGGGTCAGTATGCCCAAATCAAAAGTAAATACCCGGATGCCATTTTATTATTCAGGGTCGGAGATTTTTATGAAACGTTTGGTGAAGATGCCATCACTGTAGCACGTACCCTTGGTATAGTGCAGACAAAACGAAATAATGGTTCCAGCGCCATAGAGTTGGCAGGATTTCCTTACCATTCTCTTAACCTGTATTTACCCAAACTTGTTCGATCAGGTTTTCGGGTGGCAATTTGTGAGCAAATGGAAAAGCCGGTACCAGGAAGAGTTGTAAAAAGATCTGTCACCGAATTGATCACGCCAGGAGTAATCACCGGTGATCAAATGCTGGATACCAAAAAAAATAATTTCCTGGCAAGTATCCACTATGGAAGCCGGGATATTCATGGTATTGCCTTTATCGATATTTCTACCGGTGACTTTTTTGTGGCCGAAGGAGATCTGAATT
>JBGAVW010000066.1:0-24968 GCA_044227925.1 Saprospiraceae bacterium
AACTTCGTATCAAAAATTGAAAGCAGATCAAAGCTGTGCCTGGCACAAAATACTCATGTACAAATTATTATATTTGATTTAATTCTTCTTAATATGGAAAAAATATTTTCATTTATAATTATACTGTTGTGTAGCCATCTTGCAGATGCGCAAATTATATCATTAACTAAAGATGGTAAATCTGCCTATACCATCATTATTCCCCAGAAGCCAACAAATATTGAAGTGCAGGCAGCCAAAGTGTTCCAGGATTATATTCACCGTATTTCAGAGGTAACTATTCCGCTTGCGGATGATCAGCAAAAACAAAGCAGCCATGAAGTCTGGATTGGGAAAGTGAATAGAAAAGATGTGGCTAACATTAATTACAATGAATTAGGTGCTGATGGAATATTGATTAAAACCATTGGCCGAAATTTGTGTATTACCGGCGGAGACAGGAAAGGGGTATTGTATGCCGTGTATACCTTTTTAGAAGATCATTTGGGGTGCAGAAAGTATACATCTACACTCACCTATATTCCTAAACAAAAAAATATCCGGCTCAATGCTCTCAACGATATACAACTGCCGGCATTCGCTTACCGAGAAACATTTTACAATGATGTATTTGATCCCGAATTTATGGATTGGCATAAGCTGCATTCTTTTGAAGGTAGAGGAGGCGATAAAAGCCAGTGGGGGTATTGGGTGCATACTTTTCATAATTTACTCGACCCAAAGGAATATGGCGATACACACCCGGAATATTTTAGCTTTTACAACGGGCAGCGACATGCCGGACTTATACCCAACTGGGATAAAACCGGTGTGCAACCTGAGGCACAATTATGTTTAAGCAATCCTGATGTACTGGAAATAGTATGCAAAAACCTCCAGGCGGCTATAGATAAAAAGCCGGAAGCATTATATTGGTCGGTTAGCCAAAATGACAATGTGAATTATTGCCAATGTGAAAAATGCGCAGCAGTAGATAAGCAGTACGCGTCATTTACTCCCGAAGAAAAAATGTATTCCACACATGGTGGGGAAAAATACCCTGCCCTTGGTTCGGGTTCTATACTTGCGTTTGTCAATAAGGTGGCAGATCGGTTTCCTGATAAAATCATTTCAACTCTTGCGTACCAATATTCTCGTGTCCCGCCCAAAGACATACTGCCACGTAAAAATGTAAATATTATGTTGTGCAGTATTGAAAGCACCCGTAATGAAACTTTGGAGGCCGGAGATACCGCTTTTGCCAGTGATTTAAAAGGGTGGGGAAAAATTACCAATAATATTTTGGTATGGGATTATACTATTCGGTTCTCTAACCTGTTAGCACCATTTCCTAACCTGCATATACTGCAACCCAATATTCAGTTTTTTTGGAAAAACAATGTATCTGCTTTGTTTGAACAAGGCAATATACAAAGTGGTGGTGAAATGGCTCCGTTGAGGGCCTATCTCATTACAAAAATGTTGTGGAACCCTTATATTGATAGTAAGAAAACTGAAAACGAATTTTTAAACAGGTACTTTGGCCCCGCGGCTCAATATATAAAACAATATATCCATCTTTTACACGACAACAACCAGTCTGGTAAAGAAATAAAAATGTCTATTTTCGGTAATCCCGTGCAGGATAAAGAAACGTTTTTGACGACATCGCTGATAGCGCAATACAATGCTATTTTTGATAAAGCAGTGCAATCCGTAAAACATTCACCGGAATTATTAGATCGTGTACAATCCGCAAGATTGCCTGTTTATTATGCCATGCTGGAGATAGCAAGGGATACAAAAACCGGCGACAGAGGAGCATTTATTACCGGAGCTGACGGAAGATTGGTACCCAACCCCAAAATGGTAACTATTTTATACGAGTTTGCCTATCACTGTATTAAAACAAAGGTTTCACGTACGGCGGAGTGGCATACTACACCTAAAGAGTATTTAGAAAAGTATTTGGCTTTTTTGGCACAGCCTTAAAAATGGACTTATGCTTTCTTCTCCTTTTCAAAAAGACGATTAACTTTCCTGGATAGTCCATTCTATTCTGCTCTAACGATAAAAAAATATATAGATAGAGCTATATATTATCAATATTAAAATGATCTCAATGGCAGATCTGATACTTGCCGTATCAATTAAATATAGTATCATAAATCAATAATTCAACTCAAACAATATATCCTGCACCCCATTCCATAAAACCAATTCTCCTAGATCCCTTAGCTTTTCCTGTCCTTCCACAATAGTCAGAAAATGATTGCTAGCCAGCTGCCCCATTTTGCTTGAAAAACAACAAGCTCCATATGGAAATAGTATTTCCGTTTCGCTGTAGCCACCCGGATAAAAAAGGATCTGACCCGGTGCCGGATGACTGGTATGATTCTCAAAGCCGACATCAAGTGTAAACTCGCCAAGCGGAACCCAGCATGCTTCACCACTCCACCGGGCATGGATGAGCTTTTGACGATATGGCAATAACTTAGAAAATGCAGCAAAGGTGTTTGGTGCATGTGTATGCTCAAACAGGGCCATGAAGTGATGTTCCGCTACTGTGATTCTAACCAATGGTTTTTGCATAGTCGTATAAAATAAAGTGAAGATAATTGAGATGAAGATAGAGATCTGTTTATATTCCGTGCTAATTCGTAGATTTATTCACAAAATGAAATCTTTACCTATTCTTATTCTTGTTCTACTATCTCATACCTTATTTGCTCAGTCTGTTTCAGAACCGCATCGACCACTATTTCATTTCTCACCCCCATCACATTGGATGAATGATCCCAACGGCCTCGTATATCACGAAGGTGAATACCATTTATTTTATCAGCATTATCCTGAAGCCATCGTGTGGGGTCCAATGCATTGGGGTCATGCAGTATCCACCGATTTAGTACATTGGAAACATTTGCCCATCGCTTTATATCCGGATTCATTAGGACTTATATTTTCAGGTAGCGCGGTGATAGACAAACACAATAGCGCAGGGTTTGGAAAAAACGCAATGATTGCCATATTCACCCATCACCATATGGATATGGAAAAAGCAGGAAGCAATGTCTTTCAATACCAGTCTATAGCTTATTCTACCGACCGGGGCAGGTCATTTAAAAAATACCAGGCTAATCCGGTAATTAAAAACCCGGGCATCAGGGACTTTAGAGACCCCAAAGTACAGTGGGATGAAAAAAGAAAACAATGGATAATGGTATTTGCAGCTTATGACAAAGCATTATTCTATACATCTGCAAATCTAAAAGATTGGAATAAATCCGGCGAATTTGGCATCCCAGGTGATAAAAGACTCTGGGAATGCCCTGATTTATTTCCAATGAAAGTCAATGGCTCCAATGAGCAGAAATGGATTTTAATTACATCTATACAAAGAGACGCACCCAATGGTGGAACTGCAACCAGTTATTTTGTGGGCGATTTTGATGGAAAGGTATTTAAAGGGGATACGGAGAAACAATCCTGGCTTGACTATGGTAAAGATAATTATGCATTTGTGACCTGGAATAATTTGGCTGACGGCCGTACCATCGGTGTAGGATGGATGAGCAATTGGCAATATGCTAATGCAGTGCCTACCCAATCCTGGCGAAATGCTGCTACACTACCCAGGGAGTTAAACCTGGTCAGAATCAATAATGAATATAGACTTATTCAAAAGCCGGTAAAGGAATTAACTCAATTGAGAAACAATCTGAAAATAATACCTCAGGCCATTATCCATGACAGACTGATACTCGACTCCAGATCCATAGCTAAAGAAATAGAATTTACAGTAGATCTTATAAAGTCCGGTTCCCACTCTTTTGGAATAGAATTAAAAAATAATATTGGCGAACATGTGCTGATCGGTTATGATGCCCTAAAATCACAATTTTATATAGATCGTACCCAGGCAGGCAAAAAAGACTTTTCGAAAGACTATCCTGTACAGCAATATGCACCCCGGATTTCTAAAAACAAGCATTTGAAAATAAGAATGCTTATTGATGCCTCTTCTGTGGAGTTATTTGCAGATGATGGTCTTACCGTAATGACTTCTGTATTTTTTCCAAATGAAGATTTTACTGTTGCCGAATTGTTTTCAAAAAATGGGGAAACAAAACTCATACAAGGCAAATGGTGGACTCTGAACACCAGGAATTAGGGCATTGCATTTTCAATTTGACCGAATAACATCTACCCTGCTGCTAACCATGGGATGCCTGAAATAAGTCTTACACAATAAGCAAAGGACAACTAAAAATATTGCCTTAAATTACAGCCGATGCTAAATAAAGTATTGATCATTCGATTTAGTTCGCTGGGCGATATAGTGCTCACCTCCCTTGCCGTGAGGTGCATAAAGAAGCAGACCGGTGCAGCAGTGCATTATCTTACCAAAGCCGGTTTTAGTGATATTGTATCATCCAACCCTTACATTGACAAAGTGTGGCTATTAAATAAATCATTAAATGAATTACTTCCATCGCTTAAAAAAGAAAACTATGATCTGATCGTGGATCTGCATAATAACCTCCGGTCCAGGATGCTCAGACTATCTCTTTTTACAGTTCCGGCCGTTTCCTATGTCAAAGGAAATTTTGCAAAATGGCTTTCAGTTCATTTTAAAATAAATAGATTTTCCAAAAAACATGTAGCCATCAAATATCTTCAATCTTTAAATAAGTGGAATGTAAACGATGATGGTATGGGATTGGATTATTTTATACCGGAAAAAGATAAAGTGAATACAGTATCGATACTCAAACACGATCAACCTTTTATCGCACTGGTCATTGGAGCAGCCCACTTTACAAAACGCGTACCACAAACAAAGCTTAAAGAGATTATTTCCAAAATAAAATCTGGTTATCCTATCGTATTAATAGGGGGTAAAGCAGAAAAAGAACAGGGCGATGCTCTCTCTCAGGATGGAGTAATAAATACCTGTGGTCAGTATTCCATAAATCAATCTGCCTCTATTTTAGCACAAAGTGCGATGGTAATCTCTCCTGATACCGGCATGATGCATATCGCTGCTGCACTAAAAAAACCAATTCGAAGCATTTGGGGCAGTACGCTTGCTGAATTTGGTTTCTGGCCTTACTATGGAAATCATCATCCTGACTTAAATACATCATTTGAAGTAAAAGGGTTGGCCTGCAGGCCATGTGCACGATTTGGAAGAAATGAATGCCCGAAGGGACATTTTGATTGTATGATGAAACAAGATTTTGAAGGGATAGTATAAGCAACACCTTCTATACCGAAAGTGGTACCATCCTAAATAAAAGCTTCCAATAAATCCACCCAAATTCTTTTATTCTGCATGTTCTTTATTCATACCTATTTCAACAGAAATTTGATTTTAAAAACCTATTCTTACATAGAAATCTTATTACATTCGTCTCATGCTTCCATTGATCCGTGCAGCAAATAAGGCAATTCATAATATCGCTATTTATTCAGATGGGAATCAGTATACCTATGAGCAATTACTGCACGATTCAGCATCATTGGCTTACTTTCTTTTAGGTAAATCAAAAGACCTGCATGAAGAAAGGGTGGCCTTTATGGTAGATCCGGGATATGAATATGTAGTAAGCCAATGGGCTATCTGGAGAGCAGGTGGGATTGCAGTGCCTGTTTGTATAAGTTATCCTTTGCCCTCCATTAAATATGTTTTGGAAGATACGGGCGCAAAAAAAATCATTTGTGGTAAAAAATATAACCACTTTTTTTCTGAAATCAATGATCCTGCTTTGGTATGTATTGATGTGGATACCGTGCTTACCTTACCCCATTCATCCGGAAAACTGCCTGTGATCAAACCGCATCGGGCTGCTATGATATTATATACCAGTGGCACTACCAATCTGCCCAAAGGGGTGGTGACCACCCATGCAAATATTCAGGCACAGGTAACCTGCCTGATAAAAGCCTGGAAATGGTCAGCCCATGATCATATTCTTTGTGTATTGCCATTACATCATGTGCATGGTATCATCAATGTCGTGACCTGTGCATTGTGGTCAGGAGCCAAAGTAACGTTTTTACCTGCTTTTGATGCAAAGGACATTTTTGATTTATTTGTAAAAGGCAATATCAATGTATTTATGGCAGTACCCACTATATATTATAAGCTCATTACCTATTGGGAATCTCTTGCTGGGGAAAAACAATCAGAAATTACAAGTGCTTTATCCAAATTCAGGCTTATGGTTTCCGGCTCTGCTGCTTTGCCTATTACTACGTTGGAAAAATGGAAAGAAATAAGTCATCACATTTTGTTGGAAAGATATGGAATGACAGAAATAGGCATGGCCATCAGCAATCCGTATGATGGAGAGAGGAGACCCGGCTATATCGGTAAGCCATTGCCCGGCGTAAAAATCAGGCTGACGGATGAAAATAATACCGTGGTCAAAGGGAAAAAACCAGGTGAAATCCAAATCAAAGGTAAAAATGTATTTAAAGAGTATTGGGCCAAACCAGAAGCAACTGTAAAAGCATTTACCGATGATGGGTGGTTTAAATCGGGGGATATCGCAATAAAAGAAAAAGGATATTACAAAATACTCGGTCGGGATTCGATAGATATTATAAAATCAGGAGGATATAAAATTTCTGCCCTGGAAATAGAAGATGTATTGCGAAAATATCATTCACTCAAAGATTGCAGCGTAATCGGCATTCCTGATCCGGAATGGGGTGAAAAAATAGCAGTAGCACTTATTGCAGATGAAAAATTAAACCTGGATGAACTGAACGCCTGGATCAGAACCATTTTACCCGGATATAAAATTCCCCGACTATATAAAATAGTAGATGATTTGCCAAGGAATGCTATGGGTAAAGTGACCAAAAATGAATTGAAAAAACTATTTATATGACAATATATGGAGTAGCTATTCTCGCTGGATGTTATATCCTGGGCTTGCTATTGGGCGAAAGTCTTGGAAGTCTTTTAAACATAAATGCTAATGTAGGCGGTGTAGGATTTGCTATGTTTTTACTCATGTTTGCATCTGATTGGATGCATAAAAAAGACTTCATTAAACCGGACGCAGAGGCGGGCATTCGATTTTGGTCCTCAATGTATATCCCTGTAATAGTCGCTATGGCTGCGATCCAAAACGTAAAACTGGCTGTCAGCAGTGGTTGGCTGGCTATACTGGCGGGCATTCTACCGACTGCTATTGCATTTTCTTTGATACCCTTATTGTCTGGAAAACTCCAAAAGGAAAAGGAAGTATGACAGACACCATCATTAATGTTTTATCCAAGAATGGTTTTGTATTTGCCTTATGCATTACCGGAACCATTATGTACATCGCCAACCTGATTTCCACCAGGCTATTGAGAAATAAAATTCCCGGTGCAGCTATTGCTATTATTTTTGGTTTAATACTAGCCTATATTGGTGGAAGCTTAACCAACGGCAAAGCCGGTATAGCTGACCTTTCCGTATTCTCAGGTTTTTCCTTATTGGGTGGATCTATGTTGCGTGATTTTACTATTGTAGCCACTGCTTTAGGAGCAAGTCTGGCCGTCATCAGAAAAACGGGATTGGCCGGATTATTATCCCTGCTTTTAGGTGTGGTAGTTACTTTTGTCGCAGGTGCAGTGATAGCCTATGCCATGGGGTATCACGATGCAGCCAGTATCACTACTATTGGTGCCGGAGCTTGTACATTTATTGTAGGTCCGGTGACTGGTACGGCAGTAGGGGCTTCATCCGATATCATTGCTCTGAGCATAGCAGCCGGAGTAGTAAAATCGATAATGGTTACTATCGGTACCCCTGTGATTGCAAAATACATTGGTCTTACTAATCCTCATACCGCCATGATATACGGAGGAATGCTTGGTACCACCAGTGGTGTTGCTGCGGGCTTGGCAGCTACCGATGTCAAATTGGTACCGTATGGTGCATTGACAGCAACGTTTTATACCGGATTGGGCTGCTTGCTTTGTCCATCAATACTGTTTATAGTAGTGAAAGTATTAGTAGGATGATAAACTTTTTAATTCAATTTAAGAGTAAGTTCCAAAAAAATCGGACTGCACTCAAGCATTGAATATTAAAATAAAGAAAATATCTGGCCCTGCTATCAAACACGTTAACTAAACCAGTGCCTTATCGGCCAATTCTTTCATCTTGGCTAAACCCGTTTTTACGACAGTCTCAGCATCTAGTTTATAGTATTCCGTATTAAAGAGCTCAAGAGATAATATTACTTGCGGTCGGTCTTTAATCAGGTCTTTTAATATTTGAACTATAGGAGCAGCTCCTGCACCGGGATATACCCTGTCAGCATCCGTAATGGTTGCCGGATTGGATGAGGCCAGGTAATCATTCATATGAAATATTTCAATGGCATCGGCAGCAATTAACTTCATAGCATCTGCATTAGATCCTCCTTTGTATATATGGTAAACATCTGTGAGTAGCCTGGTCTGGGGATGAGCACACTGTGCAGCGACATATAAAAGTTGGCTCATTTTATACAGCGTTTTCGAAAAACCCCAAAGTTCCAGCTGAGGCAGCACACCTTGTTTTACCCCTATTTCCACCAAAGCTCTGAACCTATCCGCGACTTTATCATAGGATGGTAGTTCTTTATCGGTAGCACCGGCTGGTGGGGCAGCTATCCGGTGACAATCCAACATGCTGAGCATGTCCATTTCTTGTTTTGCTTGCTCCAGTCCTTTAGACCTGGTGGCATCATCTTCATGAATCCATGGTGCAAATCCAATAGCATCGTATACTTTTAGCCCGGCGTCTTTTAACCTTTTGCTGAGATCTTTTATGCTTTTGCCACTTTCTTTATAAGCATTCAACACTGGGATCCATACTTCTATACCGTCGTATCCGGCTTTGGAAACCAGTTCTATTTCCTTTTCTATTCCTAGTTTTTGACCCCGGATAGTACTTGTATTAAAACAATAGGCAAACTTTGATTTCTTTGGCTTAACTACACTCATATCATACTTATTGCCAGCCCAACCAGGCACCATATAGCTGGCTGCACCGGTTATTCCAATACTTTTTATCAGTGTTCGACGGTTTATTTTATTCATGATAGCTAATAATTTAACGATGAAATTAAATAAAAAAATCTAATCTAACCTGCACTTCAGATCTTAATTAACTTAATCTATGGTCTCTTTTCAGCATAATCTCCTCCTGAGAGATTGAGCAAAAAAATAATTTTTATAGTATCTTTGAAGTGAATTGTCTGTTACCCGTTTCATATTAGTCTTAGAATTGCTGATTACGTTGCTTTTGCCAAGAGTGCAGCAGGGTATCCATTTTATTCATGAGCATGAAAGGCATGAATGCAATGAAAACAGTACGCATATACACAAAATCATCCACAGCTGTGATGAATGTGATGTGTTCACTCATATTTTGACTTATACTTTTGTTGAAGATATCCACCAGGATGGATCCACTGATCTATTTATTTTCTGGTCGGATTATCAAGACATACTGGCAAATAACAGTTTAATTCATTCTGATCTCCGGGCTCCACCTGTAAGGGCGTAATCCAATTGAACACAATTACCCCACCTATCCCTTTTTTTTAATTTATTAATTTAATTTAACATGATCAGATCATATTATTTATTTATAGGATTATTTTTAATTACTCTTTCATCTTGTCTTAAAGACCCGGAAGTAGCCAATGAAGAAGAACTAATTACCACACTCAAATATAAACTGACCCCGGTGACCGGAGGAAATGAGGTAGTAATGACATTTAAAGATGTTGACGGAACCGGGGGCAATGCAGCCCAAATTACAGGTGGCACACTTTTGAAAAATACTGCCTATACCGGTGTACTCGAATTATTAAACGAACAAGCAAATCCAGTGATCAATATTACACAAGAGATACAAACTGAAGCTGCTGATCACCAGTTTTTTTTCGCTGCTTTGAATGGCCTGACCACAATAGTCAGCTATACGGATAAGGATAATAACGGTAACCCATTAGGAATATCGACCAGTGTGACGGCGGGTGCTGTTTCCTCTGGCAAGCTCAGGATCACACTTAGACATGAACCCAATAAATCGGCACAAGGAGTAAAAGATGGTTTAATTGCAAACGCAGGTGGAGAAACAGATATTGAAGTAGAATTTCCAGTCAATGTCAATTAAAGTTATTGTTTTTTGCATTGCAACTGTGCTGCTGGTTCAGCTGCCAGCTCAACCATGCCATATTACACTTAAAGGACAAATATTAGATGAAAGCACCCAGGCTCCACTGGAGTTTGCTACTGCATACATGGTGGAAACCAACCTGGGCGCATCATCTGATGAGAAAGGATATTTCCAGATTAATGGCATTTGTCCGGGTAAATATCATTTACAAATCAGTCATATAGGGTGTGAATCTGAACGGATGTATCTTGAAATCAGAGGCGACACTATACTGAGCATACAATTGCATCATCATACCGAAATACTGAATGAAATATCCGTGCATAGTACACATGAACAATCCAGTGCCAATGTAATTCAAAGTATAAATACAGATTTTATCCATCGCAATGCCGATAAAAACGTAGCCGATCTGCTGGAGTCTTTGGCCGGTGTAAATGTGATAAAAAATGGCGGAGGGATATCCAAGCCGGTGATACATGGTATGTACGGAAACCGGATTACTATACTCAATAATGGATTGGTACAAGCTGGCCAGCAGTGGGGCAATGATCATGCCCCGGAGATAGATCCGTTTATTTCGGAACAGATCAGTGTAATCAAAGGTGCTGCCTCGCTGGCCTATGGAGGAAATGGATTGGGAAGTGTGGTTCAGATTCAAAATAATGCCATTGAAGAAGACCCGCATTTACATGGCAAGGTCAACTATATATATAATACGAATGGGCATGGAAACACTTTGAATGCAAAATTGCAGAAGCATCAAAAATCACTTAGCTGGAAAATCACCGGTACATTCAAGTTAAGCGGTGATACAAAAACTCAATCGTATTTTCTTACCAATACAGGCAAGCAGGAATCCAATCTGGGATTACAATTAAATAAATCTATTACTACTAAATGGAAACTTTCGGTACATGCATCCACCTTCAATACAGGGATAGGAATATTGAGAGGCTCTCATATCGGTAATGTTACAGATCTGAATGAAGCATTAAGCAGGCCCGTACCCTTTTTTACCAGTGACAAATTTTCATACAGCATCGAAGCCCCGAAACAGATTGTACATCACCATTTAGTAAAAATTGAAAACAAATGGTACAAATCAGAAAAGGTGATTTACTCATTTAACTATGGGAGCCAATGGAACAACCGAAAAGAATTTGATGTACGGCGAGGGGATCGAAGTAATAAAGCTTCATTGAGCCTTAATCAGCTTGCCCACTTTATCGAAACTACAATGCATAAAGAATATTCTGATGAATGGCACTTCAAATCCGGGATCCAACTCAATGTAGTGAGCAATGAAAATGCACCCGGTACCGGTATACTTCCACTGATACCCAACTATACCTCTGCCAAGCCATCGGGGTATGCAATAGTAGAAAAAATTACGGACCGGTGGAGATTAGAAACAGGGATAAGATTGGATTATAATTTTTTACATGTAGCCAGTATCCATCGCAGTACATCCAATTTGGTAGAGCGGTTTAAACACCAATTTGTAAATTTTAATGGCGCTGTAGGTGGTAAGTATGATTTGAACAAGGCGATTAAACTGAGTTATAATATAGGCTATGCCTTGCGATCACCAGAGGTAAATGAATTATACAGTGCCGGCCTGCACCAGGGGGTGAGTGGAATAGAGGAAGGCAATAGGCAACTCAACATAGAAAAATCAGTAAAAAATATATTTACTCTTGATGTAAATTTTGACCAGCGAGTACTGCTCCAATTGATAGGATATCACCAATTGATTAAGGACTATATCTATTTAAAGCCGGAAAAAGAACTGAGGCTCACCATCCGTGGTGCTTTTCCGGTGTTTATTTATGATCAGACCGACGCTGCAATCCATGGAGTTGATTTTACAGGTAGTGTAGGGCTTTCAAAACATATTAAATGGCTTAGTCAATTTAGTTATATTCGAGGCAATGACCGATTACATCACATGGGATTGGTTTTTATGCCCGCCAATACCATTCGCAACAAAATAGAACTACAACTTAATGAAGGCAAAAAGATTAAAAATACTTCAATGGGTATTCAGTTTAAAAATGTTTTCAGGCAAAATAATATCACTGTTGATCAGGATTTTCTCCTTCCTCCACCGGGATACTCACTTCTCAATTTTGAAATGGCCTCTACCTATAGAATGAAAAGGAATGAGTTGCAATTTTCCATTTCGATGGATAATGCATTGAATACTGCATATCGTGATTATCTAAACAGATTGAGGTATTTTGCAAACGAAACCGGAAGAAATACAACGGTGAGAATAGGCTGGATTTTTTAATTCTGAATATATCAACATGACAAAATATTTTATTATTTGCAGTTTATCGATTCTTTCATTGGCCAAGGTATATGCTCAGGAAAAACCTATAGAAATAAAGGGTGTGTTTCCCCGCCTTACTGTCAAAAGCGATATGGAACAGATGAGCGAAGCCGGCATAGGGGCTATGATCAATTGGGCCAACAAACTTTGGGCTGTTGGCTATGTTGCTCATATCCGCGGGGCTGGTGTAGGCTTATACGAAATCAGTGAAGATATGAGTATGCGCCGGCATCCAATGAGTTATACCGGGACATTTACTAATCGATTTATTCATGAACGATCCATGCAGGCTCTCATCGGTCCATATCTCATCAATGCAAAGGGTGAGGTAAGAATATTTAATGATTTAAAAAAAGAGCGGCTTACTGCCACTATGTTGCACCTTACAAAACCCGACTCCCTGGTGTATTATCTTACTATGGAAGGAAATTTTTATGAAGCTAACGTATATACTCTGCAGACAAAATTACTCTACAATCTCATCCCGGAATTGGATATTGACAGGAAAGCCTATATTCATTTCAAAAGTGGATTCACTGCCGGTGGGAAAGTTTATGTAGCAAACAATTCCTATTATGAAGAAGAGTTTAATCAAACACGGCAAGCCGGAAGACTGGGAGAGTGGGATGGCACTACGTGGAAAGTCATTGATAAAAATCCCTATGTCGAACTCTCCGGTAAAATATGGAGTGCGGATTTTTATGGCAATAGTTTATTTGCTACCGGATGGGATAGATCAAGTGTGATATTAAAATTTTTAAAAAATGGAATTTGGAAAACCTATCGTCTGCCTAAAGCCAGCTATGCTTATGATCACGCCTGGAATACGGAATGGATGCGCATTCGGGAGGTGAATACAGAGCGATATTTAATGGATGCGCATGGCATTTTTTACGAAATACCAACCATTACCTACAATGGGAATATAATGGGAATAAGACCAATATGTAACCATTTGCGAATGGTACCGGATTTCATTCACTGGCGTGGTTTGTTTGTGATGGGAAGTGATCAGGCGGATAAATCCAGTGGTCAGCCGCAATCCGGTTTTTGGTTTGGCAATATTGACGATTTGTGGAGCTTTGGAAAGCCAAAAGGAATAGGAGGACCCTGGTATGAAACCCCGGTAAAGGCGGGACAACCTTCTGATCCTTATTTGATGAATGGTTTCGATCAAAAAACAATCCATTTACATAATCTAAGTGATGAACCTATAGAAGTACGTTTCCAGGTAGATTTTTTAAGCAATGACACGTGGCACCATTTAACTACCGTTACGGTACCTGCTCAAAATTATACTTATTATATGATTCCTCCGGGGTATGCCGCTCAATGGATCAGAGCAGTGAGTAATAAAGATGCGAAACTTACTGTACAGCTGACATACAATTGAGATTTATAATAACCAACAGAAGAAACCGGCACCAGCTCAGATACCACCGGCTTTTAAAATCAATTTAGTCGTGCATAGGTATGATATCTAATGCATAATGGAGAGGTGGCAGGTAGAAGTGGCGACCGTATGATTTTGAAATACCTAAAAATATTTCTTATATTAGCTTCATAAAAAACTTTTTTAGCATGAAGATATTATTTAGTAAATGGTATGTGTTCGCTCTGCTGATTCTCATACCTCTTTTTAGTGAATTTGCATTTCAACCAAAAGATACCTGGGAATGGCCTAAAGAGCCAAAGAATCTCAAAGTATTGAAGGGTGTAGCTGGTGAAGACCTGAAAGCCGTAATGCAGGCATGGAACAAGGCTTTGGGGGTAAAATGTTTTTTCTGTCACAAAAGCAAGGAAGGGGCTCCTTTTTCAGAATGGGATTTTGTATCCGATGAAAAACCGGAGAAAAACATGACACGTGAAATGGTAAGAATGACTACCGATATCAATAAAAAATGGATTGGCAAAAAAATGAAATCAGAGCACACAATCAATTGCAATACATGCCATAGAGGGGAAAAGGTTCCCAGTATGTAGTGGATTGAATTGGGTTACTTGATATAAGAAAGCCGGAACAGAGTAGTATTTGTTCCGGCTTTTTCTTTCCAGTAAGGTCTGCCAATTCCTTTTGGCTAATGTCCAGGTGAGCATTTCCAATCATGATTAAAAACTAGCTCACCGGATGAATAAGGAATCTTTTTATGTCGGTGCCCGAGATTCAAGCAGGATTGCATAAATTAGGGTTTGAATTCAATAAATAAAGACTTATTAGATTTAAAAGAAATCCTACACTTTCATTATTTCAAATCATTAATCAATGAAATTAATACCGCTCTCCTACCATCATATTTTAATCCTGACTTTGACTTTTGCAGTTTCATGCAAAACCAAAGAATCGGCGACACCTTCATCATCATCTGCATCCAATTCATTCATAGATAATCTGATGAAGCAAATGACTATTGAAGAAAAAATTGGTCAGCTCAATTTACTCACTCCCGGCGGCGCCGTGACCGGTGAAGTAGTAAGTAAAGATGTAGAATCCAAAATAAAACAAGGCAAAGTAGGTGGTATATTTGGTATACGCGGTGCAGATAAAACACGTGCAGCTCAAGAGATAGCTGTAAATAACAGCAGGTTAAAAATCCCATTAATCATAGGCATGGATGTAATACACGGGCACCAAACCCTGTTTCCTATACCACTTGGATTATCCTGCACCTGGGATATGGAACTGATCAAAGAATCGGCCCGGCTTGCAGCCCGCGAAGCCACCGCCGATGGCATTATGTGGACATTTTCTCCTATGGTCGATATCGCCCGCGATCCAAGATGGGGCAGGATATCCGAAGGTTCCGGTGAAGATCCCTTTCTTGGTTCCAGAATAGCAGAAGCGATGGTACAAGGATATCAGGGCAAAGATTTAGCAGATCCTACTACTATGATGGCTTGTGTAAAACATTATGCAGGCTATGGTGCTGCTGAAGGTGGAAGAGATTATACCGCAGCAGATATGAGTACATTAAAATTGCTTAATGAATATTTGCCACCATATCATGCCGCTGTACATGCAGGGGTGGGTTCCATTATGAATTCATTTAATGTGATCGACTATATGCCGGCTACGGCAAATTCATTTTTACTAAAAGATGTTCTGAGAAAAGATTGGGGTTTCGATGGATTTGTGGTTACTGACTATACTTCTTTGAATGAAATGATCAATCACGGCATAGGTGATTTACAGGAAGTATCCAAACTCGCTTTAAAAGCAGGAGTAGATATGGATATGGTAGGTGAAGGTTTTTTAAATACACTAAAAAAATCATTGGATGAAAAAAAAATCACCGAAGAAGAAATCAATACTGCCTGCCGCAGAATATTAATTGCAAAACAAAAACTGGGATTGTTTGAAGATCCGTATAAATATTTTGATACCGAACGGGCTAAAAAAGAAATTTTATCTGCAGGACACAGAGCATTTGCCCGCAAAGCGGCTGCTAAATCATTTGTATTACTAAAAAATGATAAAGATATCTTACCACTTAAAAAGTCCGGTTCTATAGCAGTAGTTGGTCCATTGGCCGATAGCCGAAGGAATATGCTCGGCACCTGGTCTGTTTCTGGTGATCATAACCAGGCAGTGACTGTACTTGAAGGCATAAAAAACTGTATTGGCACTAAAGCTGCTGTTCGGTATGCAAAAGGTGCCAACCTGTCAGACGATACACTGTTTGCTAAAAAAGTAAATGTATTCGGTACCGAAATAGAAATTGATAAACGATCACCTGATGCTATGATCAATGAAGCCGTGGCTATCAGTAAGCAATCGGATGTAATCATTGCAGTTGTGGGCGAAGCAGCCGATATGACCGGCGAAGCAAGTAGTATGGCTGATATTGGATTGCAGCCAAGCCAACGAAAATTATTAGAAGCATTAAAAAAAACGGGTAAGCCAATCATAATGGTACTCTACAATGGCAGACCGATGACATTAGTATGGGAAAATAAGAATATGAATGCCATTCTCGATGTATGGTTTGGTGGTACCGAAGGCGGTAATGCAGTAGCCGATGTATTATTTGGCGATGTAAATCCCGAAGGAAGGTTGACTACTTCATTTCCGGTACATGTAGGCCAGATACCGGTTTATCATTCTATGCTGAATTCGGGAAGGCCATATAATGGGGAAGAATTTTCAAAATTCAAATCAAACTATCTCGATATTCCAAATGAGCCGCTTTTTCCTTTTGGCTATGGTCTAAGTTATAGTAAAATAGACTATTCCGCGCCAACCGTCAGCAATACAACGCTGCAAGGTGGTGGCAAAATACAAGTATCGGCACAAGTCGTCAACTCGGGTACAACAGAAACAAACGAAACGGTACAACTTTATATCCGCGATGTAGTAGGCAGCATATCCAGGCCAATGAAAGAATTAAAAGGATTTGAAAAAATCACCATCAAACCCGGTGAATCCAAATCCGTAAGTTTTACTATCGATGAGTCTTTACTAAAATTTTACAACAGCCAGCATGTTTATGCCTCTGAGCCCGGCACTTTTGAAGTGTTTATTGGACCCAATGTGAGGGATGCGAAGAAGACCAAGTTTGAATTGAAACTGGATTGATTTGGGTGCGAAAGACCTCCAGATGGTTAAAATCACTGAAGTTTAATATGTATCGGAATTTATTTTGAGGGAAATTGAAATCCAACATACTTTTATCAAATTGTACACACGGGTAGGAAAGAGTTATATAACAAGATTTTATAATCCTATGTAAATTTGGATTTGTATATGATCAAAAAAGCAATATTTTATTATTTTAAGAAATTAAGTATTAAACTGTTTGTTTTAATTCTGGTTTTCAGACTTCATGCACAAACACAAAAAATAGAAAACATTAAGGCTACTATTTTTAGCATCTCTGAAAATCAATTTTTCAACTATTACGCTGATCTATGTGATGAATATGAAAGTATTCCCATAGACTCATTAAAAAAGTATGTGGATTTAGAATCCAGGTATTTAATACCAAATGATTCTTTTAATCAGCGAGTTCATATATATCATAAAGCCTGTTATTTATTTCAACGGGCTCTTTTGGACTCTACTGTTATTTATACGGATAGCTTGCTAAATTTCTATTCCAATACGAACACTTTTGACAGATTATACCCCTTAATAGTAAGGCTGCATTCCAATACTATGACCAAACTAAGAAGATTGGAACCCATCTCTCAGCGTTGTATGGCATTATTAAGCAGAGCGGAACAAAATCAGGATACTTTCGGGATATTGCTGGCGCAACTGACTCTTGCTAATCTAGAGAACTCTTTAAATAAATCAGATGTTGCACTCCGTAAATATAAAGATTGCTTAGCCCTGGCCCAGGACGACAAATGGAAGATCTTGTTTAGTCAGTTATACAATAATCTGGCAATTGTATATTACAAAATGGATATATATGACACTATGTTTTATATGCTTGATAGAGCTATTGAATATGGTACTTTAAAGCAAAATCTGACTCAACTCGCCAACACCTATATGATTTATGGCGGCGGGTTATCCGATATCAATAAATTAATGGAGGCAGAAGAAAAATATAAAAAAGGCATAGAGATTAGACAAAAAATAGGAGAACCTTATTTTACTATGACCGATATGAGTCAGCTATCGCTTTTTTATTTAAATTCCAATCAAGCCCAAAAAGGCATAGAACTGTGTAAACAAGCCGAAGCATATGCTATAGCCAATGGGATCAAAAGATATCCTGATGTATTAGAAAACATGTACAAATGTTATAAAGCTGACGGCCAGTTTGACAAAGCCATGGAATTTCTTGAAAAGACTTTTTTGATGCGAGATACACTTTATGCTGAAAACAGCGAAAAAGCCCTGGCTGAGATGCAAACCAAATACGAAGTCGAAAAAAAAGAAAAAACCATAATGGTACAAAAACTGGCTATTGGTAAAAAAAATACATTATTAGGTGGATCCATTGCAGGCTTACTACTTACCTTGACATTGACAGCTTATGTGCTTAATAATAGGAAGAAAAATCATTTGCTCCGAATGAAAGCGTTGGAACTGACCCAAAAAGGTGAATTGACCCATGCTATATTGCAATCTGAAAATCATGAAAGAAAAAGGATAGGTGCTGATCTGCATGATAATGTAGCGCAAAAATTAGTGGCCGTCAAAATGAATCTGCAAGCGATTCAAAAAAATCCAGGCGATCAAGGGTCTTCCACCTATAAAGCCTTTCAGAATGCCAAAGGATTAGTAGATGAATTGGCAACAGACATTAGGAACATTTCCCATACCTTGATGCAAAGCAATGCAGATGGTCAGAATTTGATTAACGAAATACAAGAACTTTGTCTAAAATTAAGCAATGATGAATTAACTGTAAGTCATCAATCGTCAGGTACAGAACCGGTCATGAATCAATCCACCATCAACATCCTTTTTAGGATAATACAGGAAGCTATACAAAACGCAATGAAACACAGCCAGGCAGACCAAATCAGTATTTATACATTATTTAAAAAAGATCTCCTGCAAATAATGATCCGGGATAATGGCAAGGGTTTTGTCAAAGATATCATGAATACAAAAAGTTTTGGTTTGACCAATATGAAATCACGTGCCGAATATCTAAAAGGAGCCTTCGCTATTGAATCTATCCCGGAACAGGGCACCACGGTAAAAATCACAATCCCTCTTTCTTCTGAATTATGAAGGTAAAACTTGCATTGTTAGATGATCATAAAATCATATTGGATGGCTTAAAGCTAATGCTGGAACACGAAGGAGATTTAGAGATCGTGCATATTAGCACAACGGCTAAAAAAATGCACCAGTTATTGATAGCCCAAAAGGTAGATATTTTGATTACAGATATAGGTATGCCCGGCGAAATGAATGGTTATGATCTTTGCATTACACTACGTAAAGAAATGCCTCAGATCAAACTATTGGCTCTTTCTATGAGTGAAGAAAGCAGTATGATTAAAAAAATGATAGACGATGCAGGTATAGATGGTTATATCATTAAATCGGCCGGTCAGGAGGAGCTGTGTATGGCGATCCGGGATATATATAATGGTAAAACCTATTTTGGCAAAGACATACTATATAAATACAAACAGTATACTAAACAACTGGAAGAAAACTCAATCTATCATCTTACCCCTCGTGAACTCGAAATCATTAAGTGTATACTCCAATATTATAGCAATAGACAAATAGCCGATCAATTACACATCAGCGAAAGCACGGTAGAATCCCATCGGAAAAATATATACCGTAAGACAGGTACAAAGGGCGAGGCAGCATTAGTAAAGTTTATACAGGAAAAAGGGATATTGTTACAGTAAATAGTAATAATATACTGAAATTATTGTTCTGGCTCATTTTACTTAGGTGGGTGCGTAATTGAGTTGTCCAAAACAATCAAATTATGTGTCACCATTTACCGTTTTTATTTTAAATTTTTTAATACCAATTTTAAAGATTACCCACTAGTGGGTATACATTCCTGTTTATGATACATTTTATTTGTGTTATTAAAATAAAACAAATGGAACGTTTCATTCTAATTGCATACTTTTTGAAAAATAAAAGATCATCGTCCTCAATTAAATTACATTTTTTATTGATCATTTTTTTAATACTGTCTGCTTGTAGTAAAGAAGACTCAGGAACAATTCCTTCAGCAAATAGCCCTAAACCTGAGGCGATCTTTACAGCATCTGTCAATGCGGATGGTGATTTATCAGTCACCAATACTTCCAAAAACGGCAGTACCTACTCCTGGGATTTTGGCGATGGTAAGGGCACCAGCAGCTTGCAGAATCCCACCTATCACTATGAAAAATCGGGAGAATATATTATTACATTGAATGTCAGTAACTCTGTTGAAAATGCAAACTCCACGCAAAAAGTAACGGTCGCTATAGTTCAAAAGGATATATCCGAAATAGATCAGCTTATATTAAATTTTCTAAAAAAATACAATATACCAGGAGCCTCGCTGGCCATAATGAAAAACGAAAAACTTGTATATGCTAAAGGTTTAGGACTAGCTAACAAAGAAACTAAAGAAAGCATGACATCTAATCATCGACTCAGAATAGCTTCAGTTTCCAAGACCTATGCTGGTCTGGCGATACTGAAACTTATGGAACAAAGAAAGTTAAACATCAATGATAAGGTATTTGGAGCTGGTGCGATATTGGGCACTAAATATGGTACCAAGCCATACTCAATCAATTTAAAAAGCATTACTGTTGAACAAATATTACATAATACCAGTGGTGCTTTTGTAGATAATAATGGGTTCCAGGTCATCAATATTAATGAGCATTTATCTGATAAAGA
The DNA here is from genome assembly GCA_044227925.1 of Saprospiraceae bacterium. Classification (GTDB taxonomy): domain Bacteria; phylum Bacteroidota; class Bacteroidia; order Chitinophagales; family Saprospiraceae; genus JADJLQ01. The sequence continues at coordinate 20,830 of JBGAVW010000066.1, forward strand.
CTATATGACATGGTTGTTGGATAATTCATTTGTCAACAAAACGCCAGGATCAGCTTACTACTATAATAATTGTAATTATTTCGTAGCGAGTATTATAGTCGAAGAATTAAGCAGAATGACTTTTTATGAATATATCAAAAAAAATATATTAGATCCAATTGGTGATACAAACACCTTTATGGCTATGAATAATGGTGTAAATCATCCTCATGAAGCCAAATATTATGGTCAAGGAAATTTAATAAACAATATTTACGATTTTAATATTGAAAGATATAAAGGAGGTGGGGCAATAGTAAGCAATAGTATTTCATTATTAAAATTTGCTTCAGCATTTGATGGAATGCCTGGCCGGCCCGACATTATATCCACTCCGTTGCGCACACTATTAAGAGAAACTACTGCTCTACAAACCAATTGGGGTCTGGGGGTTGGTGTTTGGGATAATCGTACATATTCATATGGTTCCTTACCAAGTACCCGGGCAGGTTGGATGATTGAACCTTCTACAAATATAGGTGCGGCTATTATTTGTAATAGCAATGTAGATTACACTAATGTAGCCTTGGATACGGAAATTGTATATGCATTTCAGGACTTACTTGTCAATATTATTACCATAAATAGAAATTATCAAAATATAGATCAATTCTAGTTTCAATTAAGAATACCCAATCTCTTAACCACTTCCGTGATAGTATGAAAATCGCAATCTTTTCCTATAAAATAATAAATCAACAACCCAGCTTTCCTAATATCAGAAAGATTTCTTCCAAAGCAGAAGGAAAATTTCAATATAATAATGGCAAAGAAGGATTGGCATTTTGTAACATCTTACAAACTGTAACAGCCATGCCTACATATGCCGGAGGTTCTTTTTCACATTTTGAATCTGTGATCAATCATAGATCTACCATAAAGTTTCCTTATGGTGATGAAGCAAAGGCCAGAATGATCATGAACACCATCCTAAACAGTGCTCGACTCAACTCAATTTGGCAACTTGCGGTGCAAACTTTTTTTAATAATCTAAGAAATAATATAACAGACGAAAACTGGAAATCTACAGATCACTACTCAAGCACAGCAAGAAATAAGCAATGAAATCATATGGAGTTGGGAAACGCAGCAATCTATTAACCAGTATGCAGCTCATTTTGGAGATTATCTGAGAGGAGTAGAATCCTGGAACGATAGCTATGGTCAAAAAATAGGGCTTACCGGCGGCTATTCCTATGCATGGCAAGGTAAAGATGGTAGCTATATTTTGAGCAATACACATGGTTTGATCCCAATATAGCATTAGGTGATACCTGGGAGCTATTAAAGAAGTAATACACTTTAAGTCCGAATAAATCAATTAATATTTTTAAAAAACTAAATCATGAAAACGATAATTAGAATTTCAGGCGTTGTATCCTGGTGTATTGTAGCTTTGATTCTTATCATTAGCAGTTGCACCAAAGAGAATAACCAAGAACCGATACCCAGTATAGTAGTGCCAAGCGTTTCAACCAATACTATTACATCTGTAACTCCAAATTCTGCGATAGGAGGCGGCACAATCAACAATACAGGAAATGGCAATATCATTGCTCGTGGTTTAGTGTGGAGCACAAATCCAGGGCCTACGGTCTCCCTTACAACAAAAACAATTAATGGAGCATTCGGTGATTCATTTTCAAGTGAAATTAAAAATCTTATATCACTCACAAAATATTATGTGAGAGCTTATGCGACAAATGCGGCCGGTACAGGATATGGAGATGAATTAACCTTTACTACTACTTCTGAAATTACCGCTCCACCCGCTAGTCTTGGTCTCCATTCTTTTTATAAAAAATATCTAGATGCATCAGGTATACCTATTATCAGCTCGGCTAAAGTACCCGATATGGCCTTATACAATGTCAGGAATACTTTAAATCATATGTTGACAGCAATTCCTAATGTAGTTCCATTTCTGATACGCAATAAATTAAGAGTTGGTATCAAAGCGGTTACAGAAGTGACAACAGATCTTCCGGAACATAGTGACTTGTACAAAGCCTTTCCGGGAAGAGATTGGAATAAAGACAGAGGTCTAGGTGCTACCATTGAAAGACCTCTGTGCAGTGTAGCAGAAGAAAATGTCTTGTGCTATGGAATAGGTAGGGACCCTTATTATAGTTCAGACATTCTAGTACACGAGATAGCCCATGGCATTTATTTCTTAGGTTTAAAGTTTACAATACTTGATATAGATGATCAATTGACCAAAGTTTACAATAATGCTAAAACAAAAAATTTATGGGCTAATACATACGCTATCACAAATAAAGATGAATACTTTGCCGAAGGCACGATGGATTGGTTTAATGTAAATGCCGAAGCAATACCTGCAGATGGAATCCACAACCAAATAAATACCCGAGAAGAGTTAAGGACTTATGACGAAAGTCTTTATTTATTTCTTAAAAGATTTTTTACTGAAAATAATCAAAAAGTAAGTTGCCATCAATAAAATAAGAAAATTTTAATTTTTACATAAAAAAATGAAGGTAATGTCACCTCTCTGACTCTTTTCTATAACTCATCTAAAAAGCTAGTTAGAACCCTATTTTCAAAAATACCCACTATTGGGGATAGACTTCTTTTGGTCATACCTTTTCTTTGAGTACATAAAATCAAATATTTATGAAAACCACCATTTTAAAATACTTATTAATACTTATTTTTAACTGTTTTATTGGCTCGACTTTTAGCAATACAAATTTTAAAATTCATGAAATTTGTACTCCTAATTCCCAAATGATCTCTTTTAAAAATAATGAATATAGGAATGGAAATCAACTTGAGTTTACTGATACCGACTATTTTCTAACACCGGGGTGGGGAGCTATAGAGTGTGGCAACGATAGTGTTCGAATATTAGTCCATATGACGAGCACCCATACATTCGGTATTGGTAATGCACCGTATGTTTACAACACTATTTCTTCATTAGATAATGGGTATATAACCATCAGTTGGGATCCTTCCATATTAAAACTTGGATCTTTTGGATCATATGGTTTATTTAATCAAGAGACCTTTTTACCTGGTGTAGGATCATTGACTTTTTCATATAATAATCAAAATTCAACATCTACAACTGTAGTAAACGCAATAACTCCTTTTTATTTTTATTTAAAAGCAGTATCACCTGCGGAAAATGTACTTGTACATTTTCAACAGTCTGAGGAAATATATACTATAACATCCGATTTTTTTATACCCCATTATTCCGATTTTCGTTTTTTTTATACAGGCCCATTAGTTAATTACTATGTGGATAATGATGGAGATGGATATGGAAATGCTGAGTTGCCATCCATTTTAGGCTGCTCACCTGTAGCAGGCTACGCTATTTTGTCTGGTGATTGTAATGATAATAATCCATCAATTCACCCAAATCTATTAGATCCTTGTAATGGGTTAGATGACAATTGTGATGGATTGATAGACAATGGCATATCTCCTTTTACATGGTATCTCGATGCCGATGGAGATGGATATGCTATTTCTTCTACTTTATCTTGTACATCTCCAGGTGTAGGATATAGTACAATTATAAAACCTTTAGGAGATTGTAATGATTTGAGTTCTGCTATAAAACCCGGTGCTGTAGAACTATGCAATGGAATCGATGATAATTGCAATGGTCAGGTAGATGAAGGAGCTTTACTTAGCAATTGTCAAACTTGCCAAAATGGTCAAATACTTACAAATAATATAGGCGTAAAATCTGTGATCACTGCTTGCGGATCTTATCAATGGGCGTCTACCGGTGCTATCTATACTCAAAGTGGTGTCTATACCAATGCCGCCGCTCTTTGTAAAAACGATACGCTTGTATTGACCATTATTCCCATCACTGGAATCAAAACGGTAGCTTCTGCTTGTGGTTCTTATACCTGGAGCTCGAATGGGTCGACTTATACAGCAAGTGGCACTTATTTCAACACTATTTCTACTTGCGGTAAAGACACTTTGGTATTGACCATCACTCCCAACACTGGAGTAAAATCGGTAATCTCTGCCTGCGGATCTTATCAATGGGCGTCTACCGGTGCTATCTATACTCAAAGTGGTGTCTATACCAATGCCGCCGCTCTTTG
>JBGAVW010000067.1:0-23381 GCA_044227925.1 Saprospiraceae bacterium
GGAATAGGTCTGTGCTTGTGGGTACCAGCTTCAGCTTCTTGATTACTCTATTTATTATATTGAAATTGATTCTTGCTCTACCAGGATGGATAATTTTTTTAATGTATTTTAAAATAAGGAAGAATGTGCCAGTTGCAAAAATTTTCTATTATAATGAGATATTTGGAAAAAATTTTCCACTATAACAGGGTTTCGGCAATTTTTTTCCACTATAACAAGATTTTCGGCAAATTTTTTCCAGTAAAATCCTGTTTTATTACCGATATATAAATCCAGATAATTGCCATTTCACAAGTCAAGTATCAGGTCTATCTCCTTTTTAATTTTCCCTTCGAGGTCTTTATAACCAATATAACTATCCGGAAAATGTTGTAAACTCTCTATTTTCTGTTTAAACTCCTTTCTGGAATTTTGGATCGAATCGGGAGGTACAAGCTGTATAATACCCTCATTCCTTCCCAATACCCATCAGCGCCTTCCCACTTTTCACCCCCAAATGTTTTTCCTCAGCTACCACCAGCTCCCCATTCACTACCACATATTTAAATCCTACTGAATACTGATGTGGCTTTTCAAAGGTAGCTTTGTCCGTCACTGTATTTTCATCAAACACTACTATATCGGCGGCCATAGATTCTTTGAGCATACCTCTGTCACGTAATTGGAATTTTTGTGCTGCCAGTGAAGTCATGCGACGGATAGCTTCTTCCAGGGTGATCAGTTTTTGTTCGCGAACATATCGTGCCAATACCCGCGCATTGGTACCATAGGCACGAGGATGGGGTAAACTTTTAAATGGTATGGGCACACCGGCATCGGCACCAATCATATTGTATGGATATTTGATAAAAGTCTGCACATCGGTTTCATTCATTCCATGATAAACCATTTGTGCGCCACCCGCTTTCATGATGTCGAGTATGGTTTCTGCTTCCTGGTTGATATTGGCTTTACGGCCTTTGAGTTTATTGATCTCCGTGATGCTTTTACCATTGTATGATGGGTCAGCACTATGATTGGCTACTACTGCAAAACTATAATCTTTATATTTATAGCTGTGTAGCTGCTCCAGCATGCCTTCTATTATTTTTTTATGTTGTGCAGGATCATTAATTCGTTTTACTAATTCTTCCTGGCCACCCGATAACGCCCAGTCTGGTAAGCGGATACCGAGATTGGTACTGCTGGCGGTATACGGATATTGATCTATGGTGACATCATATCCTTGCTTTCGTGCATTTTCGATCAACCTTAACGTTTCAGTGCTTCGACCCCAGTTGGCACGGGCACTGACTTTAAAATGCGATATCTGTACCGGGATAGATGCTTCTTTACCAATGTGAATCGCTTCGTTGATGGCATCCACTACTTTATTTTCTTCATTGCGTATATGAGATGCGTAGATGCCATTCATGGAGGCAGCAGCTTTGGCAAGGCCTACCACTTCTTCGGTATTGCCATACATACCAGGTAAATAGATGAGCCCGGTAGATAAACCTACAGCGCCATCTTTCATTGCTTGTATCACCAGGGCTTCCATTCTGGATTGTTCATCGGCGCTTGCTTTACGATCTTCCAATCCCATTATTAACCTGCGCACTGTATTATGACCTACCAACGATGCTACATTGATCGATGTTTTTATACTATCAATCTCTTTGAAAAATTGTTTCAGATCATCTGCCGAACTGCCACAGTTACCGGTGATCACGGTAGTCACCCCATCCAGTATATAATTTTCGGCAGCAGGTCTTTCCATAATGCCTCCTTCTATATGAGCATGTACATCTATAAAGCCGGGAGCTACAATCAACCCCTTTGCATCGATGATTTTAGTTGCAGTGGCATTTTTTAGTTTGCCTATTTTTTGAATGATGCCGTTTTGAATAGCAAGGTCACCATAATACCAGCTATTGCCAGTGCCGTCTATGATTTTTCCATTGGTGATGAGTATATCGTATGACTGGGCAAAGATTATATTGGTCGTACACACTAAAAATAAAACCCATTTATTCATCTTTATTCAACTTTTGGAAATTGAAGGTAGGGAATAAATGGGTTTCAGATCACTGCTTTTTTCACAACGTGTCTTACAAAGAAATGCCAGGATCAATTTGTTGTTTTGTGTCCTCTGTCTTCTTTGAATGCAGTTTGCTTTGGGTGCACGATTAATTTCTTCCCCGCTTTACTTTAGTCTTGGTGACCTTAGCCGAATTCCCTCTGGGACCGGTGACTTTAGTAGTGGTACGTTTGGCATCTACATGTCCGCCCTGAGGTCCTCTGGCGTGCACAGTGGTAGTCTTTCTGGTAACTCTATAATTATTGACGGCAGTGCTGTGCCTTCTGGTTACCGTAACAGAACTTACTCTGCGCGGAGCATATACATTATGTACCCGTACGGTCCTGTGAATAGGGGCAATTACAAATGCACTGTGATATCTTACTCTGAATGGATGGAATACAGACCAGGTCAAAGGTCTCCATGGTCTCCACCAGGTTGGATAAAATGCCCATCGGAAAGGGCTTACCCATGGTCTGTATACTGGACCATAGATAAAACTTACGGAGGGCCACGACCATACATTTACTACTACGATATCATCGAATCCCTCATCCATATAAGGTCCTTTTTTATTGGATTTTTTATCTTCATCACCATTGGGCTCCACTATGATGGATTCGCCATAGATGTCTTCATCACCTATGATTTGAATGATGGCGGATTCTTTTCCGTCTTTTTCAAGTTCTATTACAGCAATGTCCTGGTTTTCATTTTCGCTTACGGCCACTTGTAAAATGAATGCATGACCATCTCCATCGGCATTGTCAATTACTTTGACATAATCTATATCCCCGTCTTCATTCAGGTCCAGATTATTTACATGATTGGATTCGGTATTGAGCAGTTTTTCAAATTCTTCAGGAGAAGATGCTTTTTTAAATAAATCCAGTGCACCTCGAAGATCAAAATGATCACCGGGTAAGCCGGTAGCATCATCAGACTGGGCAAAGGTTGAAAGAGAAAGGAACAGCATACTTGCTATGAAGCTCCAGGATTTTATGAGATTTTTCATATCGTATTGTTTTTTTAGTAAGACTGTTGAAAATTAGTATGGTTTAAATCAGGATTCAAAATTATTTTTAATCAGGGAGATTGCTTTCACCCTTAGGGGTAGTATTTTATTAGTGATTGAATATTACATTCCATTCGGTTACCTTTGCACACTTTATATGAGCCATAGCATATTGGATATTATTCAAGACCGGATTTTAATACTGGATGGCGCCATGGGCACTATGATCCAGCGACATCCATTGACTGAAGACGATTTTCGCAACAATGACTTGAAAGACCATCCTTATCCGCTCAAAGGCAATAATGATTTACTCTGCATCACCAGACCTGATATCATCAAAGAAATACACCGGCAATATTTTGAAGCCGGAGCAGATATCGTAGAGACCAATACATTTGGAGGTACTTTTGTAGCTCAGGCGGATTATCATCTTGAAGATTGGGTATATAAAATAAACTATGAAGGAGCTAAAATAGCCAGGGAAGTTGCAGATGAATTTACTGCAAAAGAACCCAATAAACCGCGCTTTGTTGCCGGCTCTATGGGACCCACTACCAAATTAGCTTCCATGTCACCGGAAGTAGGAAATCCGGGTTTTAGAGCCATTACATTTGATCAGCTCAAAGATGCTTTTAAGGAACAAATCAACGGATTGATGGATGGTGGTGCTGATTTATTATTAATAGAAACGATTACCGATACATTAAATGCAAAGGCCGCATTATTTGCAGCTCAGGAAGTATTTGACGAGAAAGGAAAAGAATTACCGATCATGATATCAGGTACTATCACCGATGCAAGTGGCCGCATATTATCAGGGCAGACCACAGAGGCATTTCTGATTTCAGTAAGTCATATGCCTTTATTTAGTATAGGATTAAACTGTGCTTTAGGAGCTTCTGCTTTGAGACCCTATCTACAGGTATTGGATGATAAAGCAGATTGTTTTGTATCAGCACATCCTAATGCAGGCCTTCCTAATGAATTTGGTCAGTACGATCAAACTCCGGAAGAGATGGCCGATCAAATTGAAGAATACCTTAAACTTGGATTGATCAATATTATAGGTGGCTGTTGCGGGTCTACTCCGGATCATATCAGGAAAATAGCCGAGGTGGCCAAAAAATATAAACCAAGAGAAGTGAAAGCGTTGGCATTGAATTCAATTTAATTGGAAATATTTTTTTACTTCTGTTAACGGATTAAAGAAACGAAATAAAATGCCAGTAAAGGACTTGATTAGGGGGATGTCCCGTGAAGAAGTTTTGACATATTTTGAAGAATGGTCTATGATGGGAAAAGAAAAAATAGAATGGTGAGATATATTCCTCAGAAAGGAGAAGTAATACGATTCGATTTTGATCCTACACCTGGCAAAGAACAATAAGGAAAAAGATCAAGAATGAGTTGACCATTAGTTATATACGAAGTTGAAATCAGATTAAGAACCATCCTGGATTTGTAATCTAAATGTAAAACACTACGCAACTTATTCTATCTTCGCACTCCAATTTTTTTTTGATAAAACATTGATGACTAAAGGAAAGTATCTCAGACTCAGTGGTCACGAAGCATTGACAGTAACACCCGAAAGCAATTTCGTCAATATAGGTGAGCGTACTAATGTCACCGGATCTGCCCGGTTTTTAAAGCTTATAAAAGAAGATAAATACGAAGAAGCGCTGGAAGTGGCATTGGACCAGGTACGAGGTGGTGCCCAGGTGATAGATGTGAATATGGACGAAGGTATGCTGGACTCTGAAAAAGCGATGGTGAAGTTTCTGCACCTCATGGCTTCCGAACCTGAAATTGCGGCTATTCCTGTGATGATCGATTCATCAAAATGGGAAGTAATCGAAGCAGGCCTCAAATGTCTGCAGGGAAAAGGCATCGTCAATAGTATTTCACTTAAAGCAGGCGAAACCGAATTTAAAAGACAGGCTACCCTGGTAAAAAGATATGGAGCAGCTACTGTAGTGATGGCTTTTGACGAAAAAGGGCAAGCCGATACCTATCAGCGCAGAATTGATATCTGTAAAAGGGCATACGATATTTTGGTAAATGAAGTAAAGTTTCCAGCCGAAGACATCATATTTGATCCCAATATATTTCCGGTAGCTACAGGTATAGAAGAACATCGATCGTATGCTTTGGATTTTTTCAAAGCTACCCGATGGATTAAAGAAAATCTGCCTTATGCCCATGTCAGTGGCGGAGTGAGTAATGTTTCATTTAGTTTCAGAGGCAATCAAAAAGTGCGCGAAGCCATGCATTCGGCTTTTTTGTATCATGCGATAAAAGAAGGCATGGATATGGGGATCGTAAATCCCACCATGCTCGAAGTATATGATGAAATAGATAAGGAACTACTGGAAAAAGTAGAAGATGTGCTGCTCAATAGAAGAGATGATGCTACCGAAAGATTGCTCGAGTATGCAGAAAATGTAAAAGGGTCTGTAAAGAAAAAAGAAGTAGAAGAAACCTGGCGCCAGGGGACTGTAGAAGAAAGAATCACCCATGCCTTAGTAAAAGGAATTATTGATTTCATAGATACAGACACAGAAGAAGCAAGGTTAAAATATGGCAAACCATTATTGGTAATTGAAGGACCACTCATGGCCGGTATGAATGTAGTAGGAGATCTTTTTGGTTCAGGCAAAATGTTTTTACCACAGGTAGTAAAATCAGCGCGGGTGATGAAAAAATCAGTAGCCTACCTTACCCCGTTTTTGGAAGAAGAGAAAAGACAATCAGGCAATGCAGGCAAGGTAGCGGCCAAAGTATTATTAGCCACTGTAAAAGGAGATGTGCACGATATAGGTAAAAATATAGTAGGTGTAGTATTGGCTTGTAATAATTATGATATTGTGGACCTGGGTGTAATGGTGCCTTGTGATACTATACTCAATACTGCTATAGAACAAAAAGTGGATATAATCGGTCTGAGTGGTTTGATCACCCCTTCATTAGATGAAATGGTTTTTGTGGCAAAAGAAATGCAACGCCGGAATATTCAGATACCCCTATTGATCGGAGGTGCGACTACTTCAAAAATCCATACAGCGGTAAAAATTGAACCTCAGATTAATATTGTACCCGTTGTACACGTTTTGGACGCTTCCAGGTCAGTGGCCGTAGTAAGTTCTTTATTGACCAAAGATGATGCTAATCGGAAAGCATTCATCACGGGCATCAAAGAGGAATACGATCGCATGCGTAAAAACCGAGAGTCAAAAGATGCAGGTAAGGCATTTGTAAGTATTGCTAAAGCGAGAGCGCAAAAGACTAAAATAGACTGGCAATCCTATACACCACCTACCCCGAATTTTATAGGAACTAAAGTAATCCGGAACCCTTCTCTGCTCGAAATTTCAAGGTATATAGATTGGACTCCATTTTTTCAATCCTGGCAATTAGCAGGCAAGTATCCTAATATATTAAAAGATGAAATAGTAGGTGCCGAAGCAACTAAATTGTTCAACGATGCTCAGGCTTTATTAAACAAAATGATTACTGAAAATTGGATTCAGGCGGAAGGAGTGATCGGTATATTCCCTGCCAATGTAATCAACGATGATGATATCGAAATTTTGGACCCGGAATCAAAAACGGTGATTGCGATCAGCCATCAACTCCGCCAGCAACGTGAAAAATCTGCAGGCTTACCCTATATCTCTTTGGCTGATTTTATCGCTCCAAAAGCAAGTGGCAAACAAGATTACATCGGTGCATTTGCTGTCACTGCAGGAGTAGGGGTGGAAAAAAAAGCCAAAGAATTGGAAGCCGCACTCGATGATTATAATGCCATTTTATTAAAATCACTGGCAGATAGAATGGCCGAAGCATTTACTGAATATTTGCATGATAAAATCCGCACTGAATACTGGGGATACAATAAAAACACATTTACCAATGATGAATTAATAGCTGAAAAATATCCCGGTATCAGACCGGCTCCCGGCTATCCCGCCTGTCCCGACCATACAGAAAAACTCACCATATTTGATTTGCTTAAAGTACCTCAACATATTTCCATGTCTCTCACCGAAAGTATGGCAATGTATCCGGCAGCTTCAGTCAGCGGTTGGTATTTTAGTCATCCCGAGTCTAAATACTTTGGCTTGGGTCAGATAACCAAAGATCAGGTCATCGATTATTCTCTCCGTAAAAACCAGGACATCAGCTTCTCAGAAAAATGGCTGGCACCTGTGCTAGGTTACGAGGTATAGTAAATTTTACTTCTATTTACCATAGTAGTAATAGAGTAAGTATTATTTAATCTGACTCAGTTGGCATTTCACTTTAATTTGTGGGATTGATGAAAACGGATACATTCCATAATTTAACTATGACTGATCGTAGGTTTGCCACAAACAATGAATGCAGTCTTATACGATTTGTTACCTCAATTAGTCAGACAGTTAATATTTACATCAAACTATTTCGAATAGGCAATCTCCATTAAATTTGTTCAAAATAATACGGGTTGAAGTTTATCGGGCGGTAAAGATTTTTGAAAGATGTATGCGCTAAGATTTTTTATGTTCCTCATTTATTTTGCTGTCCTGCATTATGTCTGGGGTCAGTCACCATCACTAAAAGGCATCCATCGTCAGCGGCATTTTTTCAGTCAATTCTACCGTGATTCTTTCATGGACATCCATCAATGGAAGTACATGTGGGATCAATATTATTCTATGCCGCAATCAAGGCACCAATACCGATCCGCTCTCTCCAGGTGGACCTATTATGGTCCATCACCAGCTAATAAAAATGCTTTCTTACAAACTAAAACAGTAAATGCTACCGGCAGGATAAGAGATATAGCTGTGCATGTACCTGGTATAGTCCCTGATGATACCGGAATCCGTATTTTAGCTGCTACCGGAGGTGTATGGGCTCTGTCAGAGAAAAAAATTAATGCCTCGACCAGCGAGATTTCCTCTGTGTGTTTGAGTCATTCAATACCTGCCAAAGACTTTACTTCATTTGCTTTTCATCCCATAAAAAAGGGAATTATCTTAGTCGGCACCGGTGAGCCACTATATGCTTGCGGAACTGGACTATATAGATCCATAGATAACGGAACTACATGGGAAAGTATAAAAATGGACAATCAATACCCCTGCCTGATTCATAAATTATTTTTTGATAAATCCAACCCGGATATCCTGCATGCAGCCACCTCCGTTGGTTATATGAGATCTGCAGATGGGGGTACTACATGGAAAACAACATCTATCGTTGCTGATATGACCGATGCCGTTGCTGATCCTGCGATACAGGGCCGTTTATATTGTATCTCCGGTAGTGGCGCATTATTCAGAAGCAATGACAATGGTATGCACTGGGATACAATAACGACCGACCTACCGTCAAATCAATCCATTCATGCAGTGCTGGCTATAGATCCCAAATCATCAGGTACGGTATATGTAAATATGGTGGCCACGAATCAATTGACTCTTGGCCTGTTTAAGTCTGTAGATGGTGGGGTTCATTTTAAGCCGTGTACATATAAAACACAAAAAATGCCGGATATGCATTGGGGACAGGGGTATTTTAATAATATCGTAGGCATTTCACCCAAAAACAGCATGCATGTATTGGCAGGCGGAGGAGGGTTTTTAAGAAGTGTTAATGCTTTCGATTTCGACGGTATAGATGCACATCATGCCGATCAGCATGCTATAGTATGGGATAAAAATGGGGACATGTACCTGGGAAATGACGGGGGCTTATTTGTATCCAAAGATGATGGTTTGACTTTTTCTGCCAGGTATAATGTGTTTCCTATTGCTCAATTTTACAATGCAGATGTATATGCTAAAAATGCAGAATATATTGTTGGCGCTACCCAGGATAATGGCACGGTGTATAGAAATACGAATGGGTGGTTTACCACACAATATGGCGATGGATTTAATGCTACCATCAGCCAGGATGATCCCAAATCGATGTTCACCCGAAATGCGAATTTATTACTTCAGTCTTGGGAGGCCGGTGACTCTTGGTTATTCTTGCAATACTGTTTTGGAAGTGGCAGACTCTATTATGAAAGATCCAATACATTAAAGCCTTCTTTTGTCAATATGCCATTGGTAGAATGCGGTAAAGGCCCTGCCCGTTTTGTGGCAGATTCTCAGAAATTTATTCCATTGTCCAATAACGTAGACTTTCCTACTGAGGTTATTTCATTGGCCGTCTCCAACAGAGCAGTATCATCTGACAAAGCCAATATTTACATGAGTACTGCCAACCCTGACCCTAACAAACAAATTATTATCCGTAGAAGAAACGATGAGGTATGGTCTTTTGGAAATAAAACCGGGCTTACCGGAGTATATTATAAACTAATTCCCCATCCGTACAAGTTTGATGTGGTATATGCATTGGGTCTTGGATTACAAAATGATAAATTATTTAAATCGGCAGATGCCGGTAAGACCTGGTATACTATTTCCGGCAATATACCAGACCTCCCGTTATCCTGCTTGCTGGTGCATCCCTTTAATGATGATTATTTATTAATTGGGACTGCAGGTTTTGGGTTTTTGACCTCTAAGGATGGCGGTAAATCCTGGTCAGTATTCAACAATGGTGCAGCTATAGGCACTATAGTATCCGATTTACACTATGAAACAAAACCATCCATTCGCGACCGGGTGTCGGTATTTGCGGCTACGTATGGCCATAGTATTTTAAGATCAGAATGGGTACTGGAATCTACTGTGAAAAACGCGGAAACCCCGGTTAACTCAATTACATTGAAAGTTTTTCCCACTTATGAGCAAAAGGAGTATCAGGTCATGTATTCACATCAAAAGACCTCCAAGGTAAAAATATTTTTGACGGACATGCAGGGAAGGAATCTTTACAAAATACATACAGGTGTTCTGACCAGTGGATGGAGTAGCTTTATATTACAAATGCAAGAATATCCACCGGGAATTTATTTTCTTTCAGCGATGGATTCTGAAGGAGGAATTAAAACCGTTAAATTTATAAAATAACAAATAGTAAAAAGAATACTCTTTCCCAGGTTTGATTAAATAATGTAATTAAAAACCAGGATATTCGCACTTCAGAAAAATGGCTGGCACCCGTGCTAAGCTATGATACATAATTTAATATAATGCAACAGGAAAATCCAGCCAATCCCAACTACCAGCCGCAGGATGAAGATTTTAGTTTGAAAAAACTAATCCACACGGGATTGGATTATTTCTGGCTGCTATGGAGAAATAAATGGTGGATCATACTGGCAGGATTATTGGGAGCAGGAGGTATGTACCTGAAATCAAAACTGACGCCAATCAAATTTGGTGCCCCGCTTACTTTTGCTTTAAACGAAGGCGATGGTGGATCTGGAATGTCAGCCATTTCAGGATTATTGGGCCAGTTTGGCCTGGGTGGTGGAGGAAGTGCCGGAGGAAAAGTGTCGGCCGATAAAATTATAGCACTATCCAAATCCATGCGTATAGTAAATCAGGCTTTGTTTGACCGGGTAAGCATCGATGGTAAAAATGATTTTATAGCCAATCATATCATAGAGGTATACGGATTAGATAAGAAATGGGCCAAATACAATCCCTATTATGTTGATTTCAGATTTAAGCACGATGATCTCGATTCTTTTTCTTTGGAAGAAAATTCAGCTTTGAAGGGAGTGTATGGTTTCACCGTGGGCGGGCTTGAGCCAGGATTAGTCACCTGTGTATATGACCGGGAGAGTACCATATTCACTCTCCGGTCTGAAACTGAAAAAGAAGCATTATCACTTGAACTCACCAATCATTTATTTGAAAGATTATCAAAATTCTATATTCAGCAATCGAGTGATAAGCAAAAGCAGACTTATGAACTGATAAAAGCTAAGGCGGATTCACTCTATAGAAAATGGACCGGTAGTGAGTATGCTGTGAGTAACTCTATTCAAAATCAAAATGCTTTATGGTCACCGGTAGATCGTACCCAACGGGAGATCAAGGGCAAACAATCCACCATTTATGCAATGGCCTATGCAGAATCGCTTAAAAACCTGGAAATTGCAGATTACGCGCTCAAAAACAGCACTCCTTTTATCAGGGATATAGATAAACCTTTTTTTCCATTGGATGCCACTATGCCCAATTGGATCCGGCAGTCGATCATCGGCATGATTATTGGCCTGGCCCTGGGCTCCGCAATAATTATTGGTATAAAAATAGTTTCGGACGCACTAAAAAACTAAATTCACCGTATCTTTGAGTAATAAAACTACTCAATCTTGATTGGGGACCTGATTTCATCTAAAACACGAATTAAACTGCTTTTGAAATTTTTTCTCAATGGCAGCACCACCTCCTATTTGCGGGAACTGGAGTCCGAATTTGGTGAGTCTACCAATGCTATTCGTTTGGAACTGAACAAGATGGAAGAAGCCGGCATGCTGGAATCTTATTCAGAGGGAAATAAAAAATTTTTCAAGGCTAATAAAAAATACCCTCTTTTTAATGAGATACACAGTATCCTGCTTAAATATGTAGGCCTGGATCAGGTGCTGGAAAATGTGCTTAATCGGCTAGGGCACCTGGAAAAAGCTTACCTCGATGGCTCCTTTGCCAAAGGCAGGGACAGCGGGGTGATAGATTTGATTTTGGTGGGACAGCTGGATAAATCCTATCTTATTCAATTAGTAGAAAAAGCAGAAAAACTTATCAAAAGGAAAATCCGCTATATAATATACGATAGCGAGGAAGAGCTTAGCCTCAGTAAAGACTCTTTTTCCAGTCAGCCACTGCTGATATATACCTCAGCAAATGAACAATTGGTTACCAATAATTTTAAATCTAACTGATCTGATATGGCAGCTGCCGGGGTACATTCATATCAAAATTCATTATCAGCTACAGAAGCAAAATGGTTTGCTGTTCTCACCCGGGTAAAGGCTGAAAAACGGGTATCCACTGTTTTAAATGAAAAAGGGATCAAAAATTATGTGCCTTTACAGAAAGTCACACGTATATATAGTCGTAAACGAAGGACAGTGCTGTTGCCATTAATATACCGGTATGTATTTGTAAATATAACCAAGCAAGACTATGTGCGGGTATTGGAGACTCCGCATGTGGAAATGTTCTTAAAATTTAAACAAGATATTATATCCATTCCCGATCACGAAATAGAGTGGTTACAGCGTATTACAGGAGAAAGTATTGATTTTAACATAGAAAACAAGCCTTTTAGCGCGGGAGATGAAGTACGTGTAGTCTATGGCAATCTCACAGGATTAAAAGGGAAATTAATCAAATCAATGGGCAAAAACGAATTGTTAGTGGAACTGGACCATATTGGAATCGGTCTGCGAATACAAATCGACCCTGCCCATCTGGAGCTGCTTGCAGCAAACAAATATAGTATTACAGATGAAGCCAATAATAAATCTAAATTTTCATTGATTTAGATATAGGTCTGTAATACGGTAGGTTATAGAATATATCCGATAGTCTTGCGACATATCGAAGGCGAAGCCTTGCAATCTAATTGTTTAATTGTTTAATTGCGAAATTGCGAAACTGTTAAATTTTTATTTATCACTGAAATTCAAATTAAATGACAGATAAAAATAAAACGTATCAATTTCCTTTTGAAAAGCTTGAAATCTGGCAATTATCTATAAAACTTTCAATTAAAATCAGGAAAATTTTAAAGACATTTCCCATAGAAGAAAAATATGGCTTGATAGACCAAATGAGGAGATCTGTTAGCTCTGTTCCTTCAAATATAGCTGAAGGTTCAGTTCGGAAAAAGGCAAATGACAAGGCAAGATTTTTTGAAATGGCATACAGTTCACTCATGGAACTTATGAGCCAGTCTATTGAAAGTAATATGTCAGGTTATATAGGTGATGAAATATTATTAGATATCAGAATGGATGTTTTAGAACTATCAAATAAAATTAATTCATTTTATAATTCAGTTGTCAAATCATAATTCACCAGTTTCGCAGTTTATACAGGTACACCTAATTAAACAGTTGCACATTTTAAAGTTAACTAAATGTGCATTTAACCAATTTAACAGTTTCACAATTTACCAATCTAATTCATGACCCTCTCCATCATCGGTACCGGATACGTAGGCCTTGTTACAGGCACCTGCTTTGCTGAAATGGGCAATAACGTAATCTGTGTAGATAATAATATTGAAAAAGTAAATTCTCTCATTGGCGGTAAAATACCCATCTACGAACCGGGACTGGAATTGCTTTTTGATCGAAATACCAAACAGCACCGGTTAAGCTTTACCACCGATCTAAAAGAAGCGGTAGACCAAAGTGAAATTTTATTTCTGGCTTTGCCTACTCCACCCGGAGAAGATGGATCTGCAGACCTGAGCTATATCCTGGGTGTAGCAGAAACATTATCCGGCATAATCAAAAGTTATAAAATCATAGTAAATAAAAGTACAGTCCCGGTAGGCACCGCAGAGAAAGTAGCAGCTGTCTTAGCTAAAAAACTGGATAAATCATTATTTGATGTAGTTTCGAACCCGGAGTTTTTACGTGAAGGTGTGGCAGTAGAAGATTTTATGAAACCCGATAGAGTAGTCATTGGATCCAATAGCGATAAGGCCACTGCACGCATGAAACATTTGTACGAACCATTTGTCAGACAAGGCAACCCTATCTATATCATGGACCCCCGCTCATCCGAGATGACAAAATATGCAGCCAATTCGTATCTGGCTACCCGCATCACATTTATGAATGAAATCGCCAATCTTTGTGAGCGCACCGGAGCAGATGTGGATATGGTGCGTAAAGGTATGGGCAGTGATAACCGCATTGGAAAACGATTTTTGTTTCCGGGTATTGGCTATGGCGGTTCCTGTTTCCCTAAAGATGTAAAAGCACTTATTCATACAGCACAGGAGCATGATTATTCTTTCCGAATACTGCAGGAAGTAGTTCAAATCAATGAAGCACAAAAACAAACGCTGATTAAAAAACTTAAAGATTATTTTAATCACCAATTGAAAAATAAAGAAGTGGCCATCTGGGGCCTGGCCTTTAAACCCAATACCGACGATATCCGAGAAGCCCCTGCCCTTACACTCATTGATGAATTATTATCGGCAGGTGCAAAAATTTCAGTCTTTGATCCGGAGGCTATGTCGCATGTGGAAAAAATCTATGGTAATCAGGTCAGATACGGCCGTGATGAATACGAAATACTGCAAGATGCCGATGCATTATTGATAGCGACAGAATGGAGCTTGTTCCGGTCACCTAATTTCGATGAAATAAAAACAAAAATGAAGACCAGCGCTATCTTTGATGGACGCAATCTTTATGAACTCGATGATATTCCGTCTGGATTTTATTATGCCAGTATTGGAAGAAAAACAATAATCAATCCATAATCCATTCACCAAATCACAGCCAACCAATAAATTCGTTACTCATGCAAATGGTAGATCTTAAAACCCAATACCTGAAAATTAAACCGGAAATCGATACTGCAATTCTCAATGTATTAGAACATGGACAGTTTATAAATGGTCCGGAAGTGAAATCATTTCAAACTTCATTAGAAGAATATTCTGGTATAAAACATGTGATACCCTGTGCCAATGGTACAGATGCCCTCCAGATTGCATTGATGGCCATCGATGCCAAACCAGGAGATGAAATCATAGTGCCGGCATTCACGTATGTGGCTACAGCAGAAGTGATTGGATTACTGGGCCTTACTCCCGTGATGATCGATGTAGAGTATCAGAGCTTTTTAAGCACTCCCCAATTGATTGAAGCAGCCATTACACCTAAAACCAAAGCAATAGTACCCGTGCATTTGTACGGTCAGTGTGCTGATATGGAAAAGATAATGGCCATTGCATCAAAATACAATATTTACGTAATCGAAGACAATGCCCAGGCTATTGGTGCAGATTGTATCTTTTCCAATGGAAAAAAACAAAAATCAGGCACGGTGGGTCATATCGGATGCACTTCCTTTTTCCCTTCTAAAAACCTGGGTTGCTATGGAGATGGAGGAGCCATGATGACCAATGATGATCTTTTAGCTGAAAAACTCAGAATGATTGCCAATCATGGTCAGAAGAAAAAGTATTACCATGAAGTACTGGGTGTCAATTCAAGACTGGATAGTATGCAAGCTGCTGTACTCAATATCAAATTGAAAAGATTAGATGAATATTGTATGGCGCGCAGAAAAGTGGCACATACCTATAACGAGGCATTCCAGTCCGCTGAACAAATCATTACACCACAGGAGGTATCCCAATCCACCCATGTGTATCATCAGTATACTTTAAAGATCACGGATGGATCCAGGGATAGATTGGCCGATTTTCTTACTCATAAAGGAGTACCCAGTATGATTTATTATCCTGTGCCATTATATGACCAAAATGCTTTTAAATCAATAAAAGGAAGTATCGATTTTTTACCGGTGACGGATCAGCTGTGCAAGGAAGTAATATCGTTACCTATACATACTGAGATGAAAAAAGAGGATCAGGATAGGGTAATTGAAACCGTATTGAATTTTTTTAAATAACCCCGCCATCCCGGGATTAGAGTAAGGTATCAATAGTTGAATGTCACTTTGCCATCTTTTCATTCCCCCGAAATCCAATATACCTTTGATATTTTACTTGAAGAATTTTTAGGATTGAACATTTCATATAGTTATTCTTCCAATCCGAAATCCGATTTTATAATAGAATCGGATGGCGCACAAACAGTAATCATTAAAAACCAGTTTTTTTCCAAATTCAATATAGAGAATGCCTACATTCATAAATCTTCTTTTCCCAAAGGAATTCCCTATTGGACTGACTCTACTTTAGGTTTAATAAACCTTCCTGTCCTCTATGGCGAAACTAAAATGGTTGAAAATCAAAATCAATACATACTCCATGCCGACATTATTGCATCATCTTATTTTATGCTTGCACGGTGGGAAGAGACAGTAGATGATCAGAAAGATGAACATAATAGAAGTACAGGTAAAAATTCCATTGCTTATAAATACGAGTTTCTCCACAGGCCTGTAGTAAATGAATATGCGGATTTACTATGGAAGGTCCTGACTTTAGCAGGATACAAGGGAACCCGAAAAAAACACCATTACACCTCGGTAATCACCCATGATGTAGACCAGCCTTATCAATGGCCATCCTGGAAAACAAACATAAAACACCTTGCCGGCGACCTGCTCAAAAGAAAAAATTTCAAGATGTTTGCCAGTGATGTAAAATCACTTTATCATACTGCTGTATTAGGTCAGAAAGATCCATTTGATAATCATGAGTATTTGATTTCACTTGCGAATGACCATGGATATCAGGCGCATTTCAATTTTATTATCAGTGCCCGCTCCAGGTATGATCAATCTTTATCCATTTCAGATCCCAGGTTAAAATCGTTAATCAATAGGATCGAAACCAATGGCCATATCATTGGCTACCATCCAGGGTATACTGTATTCACTGACGAACTGCTTTTTAAAAGAGATTTGGATCAATTGCAATCCATGGTTTCTCAAAAAATAGTCAGTGGAAGGCAACATTACCTTCGTTTTAGCGTACCGAATACATGGAAAATCTGGGAGGCAGCAGGAATGGAGTGGGAAAGCAGTATGGGATATAGTGACTTACCGGGATTCAGATGCGGTACATGCTATGCATATCCTGTATACGATTGCATAGAAAGAAAAAAATTAAAATTAAGAGAGAAGCCATTAATAGTAATGGATGCCACGTTAGTGCATTATTTAAAATCCGTGGAGCTGACTGGGTTGAATGCATTAAAAGAAGAATGCAAAAAGCATGGAGGTGAATGGCTTACCATATGGCATAATGATTTAGTGGGTCACCCCTTGTTAAAAGATTTTCATTCACTCATATTAAAATAACAATCCATTGTTTTCAAAAATAAAAAATAAAGAGGCGGCTATCGGCGTGATAGGCCTTGGATATGTAGGACTTCCACTTGCATTGGAATTTGCCAAAAAATTCAAAGTGGTGGGATTTGACATCAATGCAGACCGTATTTCATTAATGCAACAACATATAGATCCTTCCAATGAATTGGATGCGCTTGCATTTGAAGGAACGGATATTTTATTCTCATCTGACCTGGAAGATCTCAAAAAATGTATTGTGTATATTGTAGCTGTACCAACCGATATTGATGAAAATAAAGTTCCTAATCTAAAACCTTTACAATCTGCATCAGGTACTGTCGGTAAAGTAATCAAAAAGGGAGATTATGTAATATTCGAATCCACCGTGTATCCCGGCTGTACAGAAGAAGATTGTATTCCGATTATAGAAAAAGAATCAGGTCTGAAGTTTGGTATTGATTTTAAAGCGGGCTATTCGCCTGAACGCATTAACCCGGGGGATAAATCAAGGCCATTGCCATCGATATTAAAAATCGTCTCTGGTTCCGATGATGAAGCATTGCAAAATGTTTCAGAATTGTACAGTAGCATTATTACTGCAGGTTTACACAAGGCCACCAGCATCAAAGTAGCCGAAGCAGCTAAAGTAATTGAGAATACACAGCGCGATCTGAATATTTCACTTATGAATGAGTTATCAATCATTTTTGACAAAATGGGAATAGATACCAACGAAGTAATAGCAGCAGCAGCTACTAAATGGAATTTTATCAGACTACAACCCGGTTTGGTTGGAGGTCATTGCATAGGGGTAGATCCTTATTATTTGTTGCATAAAGCAAAGGAATTGGGCATAGAACCACAGGTAATTGCAAGCGGCCGGCGTATAAATGATGGCATGCCGGCACATATCGCTAAAAAACTGGTGCAAAAACTTATAGCAAACGATGTAAACCCGGGTGATGCCAGGGTACTCATAATGGGGGTTACCTTTAAAGAGGATGTTACGGATATACGAAATACAAAAGTGGTAGATTTGATAAATGAGTTGAAAGGGTATTCGATTGAGGTAGAGGCCTATGATCCGTGGGTGAATAAGAAAGAATTCGAACACGAGTATGGTTTTTCATTGATTGAGAATCCATTGGGTAAATACCATGCCGTCATAGTTGCAGTGAGCCATACCGAGTTTAAATCATTGTCAAACACTTATTTTCATAATTTATTGGATAGCCAAAGTCCTTTGTTTTTTGATTTAAAAGGAATATTTGGTTCATTGAAAAAGGAAACACAGTATTGGCGATTGTAAAACCGGATTATGTAATGGTTGGCTGTGGCCATATAGCACAGAAACATTTGCCGGAAATATACCGTACGGGTAATTTAATTGCTGTATGCGATCCTCATGTGGACCATATGAATGCATTGAGATTAAGTGATGGAGTGACCAGGTATACTTCTGTTGGTGAAATAATAGAAGGAAAATTAAAGGCAGATGTATTTGTAATCTGTTCGCCCAATGCATATCATGCAGAGCAAAGTATAGCTGCTTTGCGCATGGGGGCACACGTACTATGCGAAAAACCGATGGCAATAAAAGCGAGTGATGCCAAATCTATGATCGAGGCTGCCGATGCCTACGACAGGGGACTGACTATAGTAAAACAAATCCGGTATTATCCTCCCATAAAGGCATTGAAAAAATGGATATCAACCGGAAAATCCGGAAAAGTATTCTCAGTATTACTCAATGGGGTTTGGAACAGAAATAATGACTATTATTCTGATTCTGTTTGGCGTGGTAAAAAAGAATTGGATGGAGGTATACTGTATACTCAGTTCAGCCATTTTATTGACATACTCATTTGGCTATTGGGTGATGCAAAAGCCATAAAAAGCGCATTTCAGAATGTGCACCACCGGGCCTCTTCGGAATTCGAGGACCAGGGATCGGTACTATTGGAATTTGAAAATGATATCCTGGGCACTCTTCATTTTAGTATTAATAGTTTCGAAAAAAACCTGGAGACTTCATTATTAATCATAGCTGAAAACGGTAACATTAAAATCGGTGGCCAGTATTGTGATACACTGGAATATGCCCATACCAGGAAAAATGATTTTGTAGTTGATTCGCAGCCATATACCGTGAAGCATAGTGCAGTATATGATCATTTTCTAAATGGTATTACAAATAAAGAGTACGATCGAAAAAGCCTGACGGAAGCCTATAAATCCATTCAATTAATTGAACAGATATATAAAGTCCAATAATCCCGTAGAACAGCCTTCAGGCTGTTGACTTCGAGAAACAGGCTAAAGCCCGTTCTACGGTAAAAAAAACCGAAATAGGCAAAAGCCCAATCCCCGTAGAACAGCCTTCAGGCTGTTAATTTCAAGAAACAGGCTAATGCCCGTTCTACGGTAAATAAAAACTGAAACAGGCTAAAGCTCAATCCCCGTAGAACAGCCTTCAGGCTGTTGACTTCGAGAAACAGGCTAAAGCCCGTTCTACAGTAAATAAAAACCGAAACAGAAGCTAAAGCCAATTCCCGTAGAACAGCCTTCAGGCTGTTAACTTCGAGAAACAAGCTAAAGCCCGTTCTATGGTAAATAAAAAATCCCCGTAGAACAGCCTTCAGGCTATTGAAAAACCGAGACAAACAGGCTAAAGCCCGTTCTACGGTAAATAAAAAATCCCCGTAGAACAGCCTTCAGGCTGTTTAAAACCGAAACAAACAGGCTAAAGCCCGTTCTACCGAATAATAAAAACAAAAAAGTTGATTACTCACGATTATATCATCATTGGAGCCGGGATAGTAGGATTGTCCACAGCTTATAATTTGCAATTGGTAAGGCCTGATGCTTCTATAGTTATACTTGAAAAAGAATCATCTGTAGCTGCACACCAGACCGGTCATAATAGTGGTGTCATACATTCAGGAATTTACTACAAACCGGGCAGTGCCAAAGCACTCAACTGTGCAAAGGGTTACAAAATGATGCTCCAATTTTGCAATGAAAATAACATCCCTTACAAGATATGCGGTAAAGTAATTGTTGCAACGGGGCAAAATGAATTGGATGGCCTTCAAAAAATATACGATCGGGGAGTTCAGAATGGTTTGCAAGGCCTGAAAATAATTACACCTCAGGAACTAAAGGAAATAGAACCACATGCAGCCGGTATAAAAGCAATATGGGTGCCGCAAGCCGGAATTATAAATTACAAAAATGTATCAGAGAAATTAAAATCAATAATAGAACATAAGGGAGGAACTGTACTATTAAATCAAAAAGTGCAGTCCATCCAAAACGATCAGGAGCTATGGGTAGTGCATACTCAAAACCAGGAGTATAGAGCCAACCATATCATCAGTTGTGGCGGCCTTCATTCCGATACAATAGCCCGTATGACGGATCATAATTTTGACCTGAAGACCATCCCATTCAGAGGTGAATATTATACATTAAAACCGGCTGCACATCATTTAGTGAAGACATTGATTTATCCTATTCCCAATCCCAATTTTCCATTTCTTGGAGTACACTTTACATCCATGATTGGAGGAGGAGTAGAAGCGGGCCCCAATGCTGTGTTTGCATTGGGAAGGGAATCTTATAATTGGAAAACAATTAATGTGAAAGAAGTGATCGAATCACTTGCTTATCCCGGTTTTAGAAAACTAGCCTCAAAATACTGGCGGGACGGTGCCTATGAAATGTATCGCTCACTTTCCAAAACTGCTTTTACTCAAGCATTACAAAAATTGGTTCCCGAAATAAAATCAAATGACCTCATCGAAGGTGGTTCAGGTGTGAGAGCACAGGCAATTGACAAATCAGGAAATATAGTAGATGATTTTTTATTCCATAGCGGTAAAAATATATTGCACGTGGTAAATGCACCTTCTCCGGCGGCTACTTCCAGTCTGGCTATTGGTGAGAGTATCGCTAAAAAAGTATTGAGTACATAGTGAAATTAGATATATTAAATGTATAAAATCCTGATAATCAACGTTTATTACATGTATTGTCAATATACAATATCATGTATTAGTAATAAATAATAATGTGTATTAATAATATATACTATATTTGATCTGATGTTAAAAGAAGATCTCGTTCACATAGTTTTGTCTCAAAAAGACTATTATTTTAGTGGTTCGGAATATATTCCAAGGGAATTGAGCTCCAGACTCAACTGGAGTAATTCTAATGTTACCATTCTTTCAGGCGTACGGAGAAGTGGCAAGAGTACACTCATGAGGCAAAGCATCATTGATACGGGATTAAATGCAGGGTATCTTCATTTTGATGACCCCCGATTAAAAAATTTCTCTGTACTGGATTTTTATAAATTAGAAGAAATATGGCACGATAAAGAAATATATCAATTTGATGAAATTCATAGAGTAGATGAATGGGAATCCTATATAAGACAGGCAAATGAAAGAAGAAAAAAAATAGGAATCACAGGCTCAAATGCACAATTGATGAGTAAGGAGCTGGGCACTTTGCTTACCGGCCGTCATTTAACATATGAATTATTTCCTTTTTCTTACAAAGAATTTTTACAAATAGAAAACAATCCACCGGGTTTGGGACCCTGGAAAAAATACCTTCAATTTGGAGGATTTCCCGATGCAATTAAAAATAATGAAGTACAGTACCATGTAGATTTGTTTAATGACATTTTATTAAAAGACATTATGGTACGGCACAAAATCAGGAACCAACAAGATTTGGTAACGGTGGCACTCCATATGATCACTAATATAGCCAGACCTTTTACGCATACTAAATTGGCTTCTAATTATGGAATAAAATCTGTAAAAACAGTGATTGATTTTATTGGGTATTTAGAAGATGTGTATTTACTATTTATTGTACCGAAATACAGTACCAGCTATAAACAACAAATCAATAACCCAAAGAAAGTCTTTATAGTAGACCATGCCTTAGCAAAAAATAATTCTACACAATACCAGGCTGATCTTGGAAGGCAATTGGAAAATATGGTATTTATGGAATTGCGTAGAAAAACAAAAGATATATATTATTTCCAGGATACTTCAGAATGTGACTTTGTGGTAGTGGAGAGAAACATTGGCAAATCATGTATACAAGTGTCGCAACATATAGGTGAAGAAAATTATAAGCGAGAAGTAACCGGACTTATTACTGCCTTGAATCATTTTGATTTGCCGGAAGGCATTATCGTTACAATGGATCAGGAAGATGTAATTACTGAGCAAAATAAAACTATTCAATTAATTCCATTTTGGAAATGGGCGAGCTGAAATCAGGAGATGTATGTATACTCCGTTATATCTTAATTAGGATGGACTGCTATAATGAATTTTGATTTTATCACCGAATACCTTAAAGCAAAACCCACTATTTCATTAAATGTACAACGTAGTGTACAAGCAACTATAGATTTGCGGCCTGGGTCTGTAATGAAAAAAAGTGGGGTATACCCGATAGTATCGTCGAAATTTGAATTATTTTTGAAAATAAGATAATAGATATGGACACATTTAATTCCGTGAAATCGATGTGCGGGTTTAGAAACATTGCAATACATGAATACAGGAAAATAAACAAAGCAATCCTTAAATCGATATTAACCCGTCACCTCATAGTCTTGGAAAATTTTACAAAATGATTCTCAAACAATTTGAGGCTTGATTCTGGCTTTAATTTGAAATTCCTAAATACTATTTTATAAATATGATCCATCCATCAGCCATAGTAGACCAGGGTGCTCAAATAGGCGAAGGCACTAAAATCTGGCATTTTACCCATGTGATGCCCGACAGCGTCATCGGTAAAAATTGTTCACTCGGCCAGAATGTAGTGATGATGACCGGTGCCAGTCTCGGCGACAATGTCAAAGTGCAAAATAATGTAAGCATATATACCGGGGTACATTGTGAAGACGATGTATTTCTCGGCCCTTCTATGGTATTTACTAATGTAATCAATCCGCGCAGTGCCATCGTGCGCAAACATGAATACAAACCCACCTATGTACGCAAAGGGGCTACTATCGGAGCTAATGCTACGATTGTTTGTGGCATTGAAATTGGAGAATATGCCTTTATTGGTGCGGGTGCTGTGGTGACCAAAAATGTTCCTGCCTTTGCATTAATGGTAGGTAATCCTGCACGGCAGACAGGTTGGATGAGTAGGAATGGACACAAGTTGAAGTTTGATGATAAGGGTGAAGCCATATGCCCTGAAAGCGGAGAGAGGTATTTATTGGAGAATGGAGAATTGAGAATGGAGAATTGAGAATGGAGAATGGAGAATTGAGAATGGAGAATTGAGAATGGAGAATTGAGAATGGGGAATGGAGAATGGGGAATGGGGAATGGAGAAT
>JBGAVW010000068.1:0-23295 GCA_044227925.1 Saprospiraceae bacterium
TAAACGACTCCGGGGGTACTCTATCTGCAAATACAATAGGAATTTGATTTCGCAGAAAGGGTTCGAAATGACTGTAGTTTTTAGTCTCCATTGCCAACGATACGATCAGACCGCTCACCCTGCTATTCATCATTGCTTTTGCATTTTCTACCTCATCAAGGTATCGATCGTGGGATTGCATGATGATTACATTCATTCCTTTATTGGAAACTTCTTCCTCCACTCCGCTGATGATCTGGGAGTGAAAGTATCTGTTGAGCCAGGTTGTAATTACACCAATATTATTGCTTTTAGCCTGCCTGAGATTAGCAGCTATATCGTTGGGTATATAATTTCTTTTTTTGGCTAGTTTATTGATTAATTTTATTTTATCCTGGCTGATGCTGCTATGACCTTTTAATGCTCTGGATATGGTAGAAGGGGAAACATTCAGCTCTTTAGCCAAATCATAAATAGTGACATGTGTTTTTTGCTTCAATATCTTTTTAATTAGGATACAAAGAAAAGAAAAATTCCTGCAAATCATTATGCAATCGATTGCTGATTCTGAAAATTTAGTTACATTTAGTTTAAGAAAATTAGTTTGTAATAGATTATAATGCTTTAGAACTTCACTTTTATTTTTTAAAATATATGAATCGTACGTTCTCAATTTGTTTACTTTTATTGGCATTTGCAAATTTGATGTCAGCTCAATCACAGAAAATTGGAATCTTCGATACCGCAGTAGATGTTGGTAATCCAAAGCTAAAAGGCAGCTCAAAATATAATGCAGCAACTCAGGATTACATTCTAAAAGGTGCCGGATACAATATTTGGTTTAACAGAGATGAATTTCACTATCTCGCCAGCAGGATATCCGGTGATTTTATGGTCACAGCAGATTTTGAATTTCCACTACCAGGTAAAGAGCCTCATAGAAAACTGGGCTGGATGGTAAGGGAAAGTTTACAGGAAGATGCTGCTCACCTGACGGCCACTATACATGGTGATGGGCTGACCGTAGCTCAATGGAGGGTGATGAGGGGTGCTTATATGCGAGATCCACAGGATGAATTATTTTTTCCAAAACAAAAAGCCCGTACAATACAACTTGAACGCAGAGGTAAAGTCTATACCATGCGAATCGCCAATTGGGGCGAGCCTTTGCAATCATATGGATCGGTTACCTTGGAAAATATTGGAAATAATCCATATGTGGGATTGTTTGTGGGCTCTCACCACGCTGATGTAATAGAAGAAGCTCGTATTTGGAATGTAAGGGTAGATAGATTGGTCCCGGCAAATTTTAATTTTGGTGCAGCGGATACATTGGTCAGCAGGCTGGAAGTCCTGGATGTAACCAATGGTAATAGAAAGATAGTATATGAAAGTAATCAACGATTTGAAGCACCTAATTATCTGCCTGGAGGGAAAACGCTGCTTATAAATAGTAAAGGATCTTTGTGGACCATACCGGTCACCGGAGGAGAACTTACAAAATTCAATACCGGATTTGCAGACCGCAATAATAACGATCATGTAATATCCTTTGATGGTAAAATGGTAGGTATATCACATCACCGGTCTGGTATGTTTGGTGGTGGATCTACAGTGTATGTGGTACCGATATCAGGTGGAACACCTAAATTGGTAACGGAAAAGACTCCATCTTATTTACATGGCTGGGCTGCTAATAATAAAGAAGTATATTATGTCGCCAGAAGAGATACTGCCCGCAATTCTCCATATCATGTGTTTAAAGCCAATATCGACAGCGGAGCGGAGACTCAACTCACCAGTTTCAAATTTGGCCATGTAGATGGCCCGGAAGGATCTCCCGATGGTCAATGGATATATTATAATGGGAGCCAGACCGGTACTATGCAATTGTACAGAATGAAAACGGATGGATCCAATATCGAACAGCTTACATTTGATCAATACAATAACTGGTTTCCGCATATTTCACCGGATGGTAAATGGATAGCCTATATTTCTTTTCCGGATGATATAGAACCTGCGTCGCATCCTGCGATGAAATTGGTTTCATTAAAAATCATGCCTGTAAATGGAGGATTTCCCAAAACTATAGCTTATCTATATGGTGGACAGGGTACCATCAATACACCTTCATGGTCGCCCGATAGCAAGCAGATTGCATTTGTAAGTTATGGGGGAAGGGTAAAGTAAGCATTGAGTAATATAGTTTAAATAGTGATCATGTGCCTTTAATGGGTAAAGAAATAATCTTCAGGTAGCTTGTGCCAGTGAATTATTCTTTAATAGTATATCTTTTATAAAAGCTGTATATTTTCCAAGAGGTATACGTAAAGGGTATTTTTAAATGACTCATTATAGTGGTGAATAATCCAAAGTGATTTACCAGAATGTGCCATCGCTCTATCAGGGCTTTTTGTTTTTGAGTATCTGACATACCCCCAAACTGAAAATTACAAATTGTAAATTTCAAATTGCGTACACTTCTGGCTTTTTTTACACATCGTATAGCCCAATCAAGATCGGCAGTTACTTTGTAGTTTAAATCATAGGGTTCTACAATGGTATTTTTAACCAACAGCGCCTGATGACATACTACCATTCCATCTTTAAAGCTTTGCCAATCCAGGTTTTCAGGCAATACTTTATGTCTTGGACTTTTGTACTTCCCATTTTCATGCACAAATATGGCATTGCCGTATAATATGTCTTCGTGCTGTTCTTGTTTTTTAATGTTTTTCAGTACATCATTAGTATAAAAGGTGTCACCTGCATTGATAAATAATATATATTGACCGCCGGCCAATTTCAATCCTTTGTTCATGGCATCGTATACACCATCATCCTTTTCACTTATCCAGGTGGAAATAAAGCGGTTGTATTCTTCAATTACTTTTACGGTGTCGTCAGAGGAATCGCCATCAATAATGATATATTCTGCAAAATCAACATCCTGGTCTATAATGCTCTTAATTGTTTTTTTAAGGTTTTTACTGTCGTTGTAACAGGCTGTGATGATGCTGAGCCATGGGCTTTTAGTTTGGCTCATGTAGTAGTTTGTTTAGAAGGGTTTTGATCTATAGGATTGGGATTCGAAGCGTCATGTAGTATTAATGCAGGTAAGGGGTTGTGCATGAGAAATTTGATTCCCATTCCTATGGCAACAAGAATAAAGAGGCCAACAATATTTCCCACAACAAATGAAATGGACTTGTTTGTGGCTATTTCTTTGGGATCAAATTTAAATTCTATTTTATGCTCTCCGGCCGGGACCTGTAATCCTCTTAAAATATAATTAACCCTGAAATGTTCAACAGGCTTATCGTCAATAAATGCTTGCCAGCCTTTATCAGGGCCATACCATACTTCAGAGAATACGGCAAGTTGCTCAGAAGCTGAGGATGACTGGTATACCAGTTTATCGGGGTTGTATTCTTTTAATACGATATTTCCGTTTGTTTGGTATCCGGTATCTAAATGAATATGTTTAAATTCGCTTTCCAAAAAAATAGCGGTTTTAGCCAGATCTGTATTGCCTATAGATTCTATCTCTTCGTCAGGCGTATTTACTTTTTTTATTGAACTTACATACCATGCGTTTCCAAATGCTTCATTATTCCGGATTACTTTCCCCTGTTTGTCAATGGTATATTTTGTGTTCATCATATTCAGTGCACCGGTATGATTTTTACTAAAATAATACTCTATCATATCCTGGTACCTCCTGAATTTAGTTGGGCTTTCACCCCCAATGGTTTTATGAAAATAGGAAGGAAAAGAAGATTCAAAGGTATTTACGCTCAGGTCCAGTACCCGGTAATACAAATCCTGATCTTTAAGAATATCCTGATCTGCTATTCTGGGTTGAAAGTGATTTGATTCCACATTTTGTTCGAAATCTCCTGCATTTATATACCTTTTAGCTATGGTCCAAAGATCAATACCGATCAAAAGCCCAAATCCCAATAAAAAATCATTTAGCTTTATTTTTTTTATTGCAAAATAATACAACAGGGCTACACCCATTATCAAAATGCCTAGTGTTCTCAAGGTATCTGATTTTAGAAAATCAACACGAGCCTCCAGTAATGAAGCATACAGAGAACTATATGTTTTTTTCCATAAAGGATCGCTGACAGCTGATTCCATATCAAAAAAAGCCGGTCCAATAAAATACAGGCAGAGCAGCAAGCCAATCAGAGGCAATGCTGTCTTTTTAAAAAGAGCCATCACAGTTTCTTTTGTCCAATCTGTTTTAATAAACAAATAAAGGCCATACATAGAGAAAATGGGAATCACTGTAGACATCACATTGAGTATAGAATTGGGGGTCCGGAATTTATTGTAATATGGGAAATAGGTAAAGAGTAATTTATTCAGTATAGGCAGGTTTGACCCTAGTGACTGAGCAATCAAAAAGGCAATTCCAACTATTGCAAACCATTTAAAATTACCTTTGATCAATACCACACTCATCAAAAAAGTGAGTACCAGAAGTATACCTATATAATCCGGACTGTCTGTAAAAGGAAGATCACCCCAATACAAGGGCAATGCGATTTTGGTAGCGGGATCTTGATTCTGTTGTGACAATGCCAGAGCGATTTCAGGGTTGGTCCATTCCTCATTAGATGATCCACCCACGGCGCCGGGAACCAGGATGGATAATAAATCAATATACCCTTCGCTCCATTTCATGGAATCCGGTTTTACTGCTTGCTGTAACGGCGTTAGAAGAGTTGGTTGGAGAGGTGGTTAAAATTGCCCCGCCTCTCATAGTATCTTTTGCAAAAGAGTTGAGTCCAATTAATAATGAATAATTAATAAAAAATGACAGGATACTGCCCGTCATAAGCGCCAACAATGAGTATTTGATTTCTTTAAATTTCTTTGCCTTCAGAGCACTTATAGTTTCAAAAAGAACATAAAAAATTAATATAATACCTGCATGATATGTCATTTGGATATGGCTCATGCGTATGCTACCGGATAAGCCGAGGGTAAAGACGATCAATCCGATTTTCCACCTTTGATTAAAAATCAAATAGGTACCACCAATGATCATGGGTACAAAGCCCAATGTGGAGAGTTTGGTAAGGTGTCCTGCACTCATAAGGCCAACATGATTGGTGGCAAAGGCTATAGAAAAGGCACCGATCAATGAAAGCCAGGGACCAATACCCAAAAAGCAAATGCCGGTAAATGAAGCTAAACTAAGGATGAGGTAATATTTTAAATTACCTGTGATATTAAAACTAAAGGCTTTTAATAAAAATTCAAATAAACCGTTTTTGGTTTCCGGGGCGTATATTTGATAGGTTGGCATACCTCCAAACATGGAATTGGTCCAATAGGTCACTTTTCCTGTCCGTTCGTGATAGAGTTTGGCCTCTCTCGACATCCCTGCATTCCCTATCATATCGCCCTGCTTTAGTTCCTTATCACTCGATCCGGACGAAAGGAAGATGAAATTTAGAATTACTAAAATGCCCGCAGCAATAAGGTAAGAGCTTAGATTTTTAAATAATGTTTGCATCAATTGGTCTTATTCAAAAGTATCAATTTTGAAATTAATTTATCTGCGAAAATAGCACTACTATTACAATTGAAAATTTTAAGTTGAGGGTACATTGGCTATATTTAATAGCTGCTGTTACAGTACATTTGTAAAAAACTTTATATTTAATTCAATTCTAATTTGTATTATCCAACTAACGTGATGAAACCATTTCACCAAAGGCCGAAAATCTGGATTGGTCTGCTATTCTGTTTTCAATGTTGGATATTCACGGCACAACCTATAGACCAAACTACTTATCTTACATTATATGAGCAGTCACCGAATGAAAAAACAGCAGTAGCCCTGAGTAAAGGGTTGCAATCTATTGCCAATTGGTATTGTGAAATGCCGCAATACAATTCAGACAGTTCCCGATTTTATTTTTTAGCCGCCGAAAAATTATTACTACAATACAATGCCTTAGATGAACTATTGGAAGTGTACAGAGACGCTTTGAGTACTTTTAACCTGTATTCACCTGCTGAGATGGATAGCATAGCCGCAATCGCATGGAACTATACTCAGCCTAATGTTTCTTCCCCAAATAAACGAATGCTATATTATGAAATATTGTATCACCGTGCCATCGCGGCTAATAAATTGGGTGACAGGCCAAGAGCATTGCAACTTTATGCCAAAGCATACGAATTAGTGAAAATGGAAGACCAACTATCCACTCAGGCCGGGCTATTAGCGGACAGAGGGAATATTTATTTAAGTTTGGGTGATTCGTACGAAAGTGAAGGATATCCTTATATCAGACAAAGCATAGCCCTGTTTGAAAATGAATCGGTAACAAAGAATCTGGAAAAACTATACCAAAATTATTCACATATGGCCTGGTGGTATAACACACTCGACCAGTTTGACAGCAGTCTCATCTATTTTAGAAAAGAAAAGGAATTACTGAATGACATTAAGGACCCTATGGTTCATTTTGAATATTATACCAATTATGGTAATGTATTGCATAGAATGAACAGAATGGAGGATGCAAAAAGAAATCTTTTGCTGGGGTATGATTTGAGCAATACATATAATATGAAGATGAATTCTATTAACCGGTTTAATCTGAGTATATTGGGTGTATTGGCCAGGGATGAAAACGAATTCGATAAATCCATAGATTATTTTAATCAATCGCACGAAATTTTTAAAAGGATGAGTCCATTGGGTTTTGATGCCGATAATATGGAAAACATAGCCTTGACTCTTGAAAAAAAAGGAGATTTTAAACAAGCGCTGCAATATCAAAAAAGGTTTATTGAGGAATATTTAAAATTTTTAAAATCACTTAATTCAAAGACGGTACGTGAACAGGAATTACAGACAGATCTGATACTTCAGGAAAAAGACCTTGAAAGAAAAAAAAGGGAACGGAATTATTTATTCATTGGCTTGGTGATTACTTTAATTCTTTCGGGATTATTACTATTAATTTATCGCCGATCTCAAAAAAGAAAAAAAATACTGGAAATACAAAATAAGACTATTGAATCGCAGGCAAATACCCTTCGCCTGCAGGATATAAATAAAACACGTTTTTTTACCAATGTCTCTCACGAATTGAGAACCCCGCTTACCTTGATGCTTGGCCCTTTAAATTCTGCAGTTAACAGTGGCAAACTAGATGAAAAAAACAAATCATTGGTAGACCTGGCAAGGCAAAATGCCAAACAATTAATGACTCTGGTAAATGAGATTTTAGATATCACCAAATCGGAGTCTGTGAAAATGAATGTACATTATGAGCCAACATCAATTTATGAATTTTTTAAAAGATTGGTATTCAATTTTGAGTCATACGCATCACAAAGAAAAATAAAACTTTTATTTTATATAGATTCAGGGCTGCCCCCCAAAATCATGATGGATACTAATAAAACGGAAAGAATATTTAATAACCTGCTTTCAAATGCACTCAAATTTACTTCCGCCGATGGTACCATCTCTGTGAAACTGGTAGACAATAATACTACTTGGTCACTCATCGTAGAAGATACAGGCAGAGGCATTCATCCTGATGACCTTCCGTTTGTGTTTGATCGGTTTTATCAGGGAAGCCAGCGATCTATGTCACTTGAAGGTGGCACCGGTATTGGTCTTTCACTTTCAAAAGACCTTGCCCTGTTATTAGAAGGTAGTTTGTCGGCAGAGAGTCAATTGAATATAGGATCTAAATTTACTTTGAAGCTTCCCAAAACGGAAGTAATAGGTGATGATTTAAAGGAGGGTATTGGACTTTCTGATCAGGACAATGAAATAAATATATTACAGCCCGGTTTAGTAACCACCAGCGAAAGTGAACTGATCCCTTCTCAACCAAAAGATTCAACCCTAAAATCATCCAAAATTCTGGTAGTAGAAGACAATTTTA
This sequence comes from Saprospiraceae bacterium, assembly GCA_044227925.1. Classification (GTDB taxonomy): domain Bacteria; phylum Bacteroidota; class Bacteroidia; order Chitinophagales; family Saprospiraceae; genus JADJLQ01. Next base: position 7,917 of record JBGAVW010000068.1, read on the forward strand.
GTCTGAGAGAATATTTACAAATTATATTATCTTCTACATACAAGGTAGTGACAGTATTGAATGGGAGTGAAGCGATTACCTATTTTAAAGGAATACGAAATCCGGCCGAGAGACCGGATCTTATCATCACGGATATCATGATGCCTGTAATGGACGGCTTTGCCCTATTGGAATATTTAAAATCCGACTCGTCATTACAGTTTATTCCGGTAGTGATGTTAACTGCCCGCGCTGGAAATGAAGACCGGCTCAAAGCTCTGCGAATAGGAGTGGATGATTATTTGACCAAACCTTTCGAAGAGGAAGAGTTGTTAGCCAGGATAAAAAATTTATTGACAAATGCACAGATGAGACAGCACATACTGAAGGAAGAGGGCATTACCAGTGTAGATAATTCTATGTTCAGAAGTCAGGAAGATTTGGAATGGCTCAACCGCCTCGAGATGGAGTCGCTATTACATATCGCAAACGCTAATTTTACTATTGATAACCTGGCAGATCAAATGCATATTAGCAGGGCCCAATTTTTTCGCAGGGTACAGCTACTAACCGGTATGACCCCGCTCCAGTATATTCAGGCTATAAAATATAACTATGCCCGATCTTTATTGGAGCAGAAAAAAGTAAATAGCGTAAAAGCGGCAGCTGCAGCCATCGGGGTGGCCAAAGTACAATACTTCTCCGCACAATTTAAGGAGCGATTTGGAAAGTCTCCGTCCGAATACCTGGGCTAATGGATTATTTTAAGGCAACCTGGAAAGGGAGATATTCATTTTTGCCTTTTTACATAACTGATTGACAATTATCCCGCATCGCCTTGTAAGAATACAATTTAGGTGTGTAAATGATACGATTTTGGCGTATTGAATACGAAAGCGGTGTATATCTGAGATAAAATGCTTTGATACTTTTCTCATATTTGATTCTAAGTAAGCTCTGATATACCAGCTTATAAGCTATTCAAATCATTTAAACCTAAATCAATGGAAAATTTCTCTACTCTGATTAAAAACCAATATTTAAAACACCCGCCTTCCAGGTTGTCTTCGAGGTATGGCTTTGCCTCACTCTTTGTACTTACCCTTTTGTTGATAGGATTTCGATATCAACTGGAGGTGGAAGAAGCTAATCTTAGTCTTACACATTCGGTAAGCAATGCATATCCCGATTCGGGAAGAACAATTACTCACACATCTGTAATCACTAATAATGGCCCCAACGATGCAACAAATGTGACCATCAAACACAGCGTTTCGACATCGCCAATTGTATATCAAGCATCAGCATTTAGTGGCCCGGTGGCGGGTACCTTATCAGGCAGTTATCCAAATTATATTGTTACTTGGGCTGGGATAAGCATTCCATCCGGTACTTCGGTGACAGTTGTTTCTTTTATTAGTGTATTAGACAACGATGTATGTGTTGATGCAATGGGTGAAATCGTATCTCTCTCTGAGACAGATCAAGACTTGACAAATAATAAAATGACGGTCAGAATTTGCCCCAAACCTACCATTTGTCAAACAATAACTCAGCCGCCTGGCAATGTGAATATAATAAATAGTTCGTGCAGTACTAATTGTACTATTAATGGGGGAACCATAACATCCCCTTCTACCGGATGCCCCACGGGATACACATTAGAATATAGGGTGAATAGTGGTGCATGGTCGACAACTTTGCCGACCTATAGCCAAACAGGACCACCTCAAACTATTGAAACAAGATGTAAATGCAATACGGTTTCTAATTATGCAGTTTATCAATTGACCCCTGTGACTACTTTGCCGGGTATCTGTCCGGATACTGACGGAGATGGCGTATCAGATTGCAATGATGGTTGTCCAAATGATATAAATAAAACTTCTCCCGGTACCTGTGGCTGTGGAGTTGCAGATACAGATAGTGATGGTGACGGCACTAAAAATTGTGTTGACGGATGCCCTAACGATGCGAATAAGATAGCACCCGGCCAATGCGGTTGTGGAACCCCTGAAACCAATTCAGACAATGATAGCAACGCGGATTGTATAGACACTGATGATGATAATGATGGCCTCTCTGATGCAGCCGAAATCTCATGCGGATCTAACCCTTTGAATGCAAATTCAACCTGTGAAATATGTGATGGTCTGGATAATGACCTCGATGGCTCTACTGATGAAGGTTTTACTAATACCGATGGAGATGCCATGGCAAACTGCGTAGACACCGATGATGACAATGACGGAGTCTCAGATGCTGCTGAATTAACATGTGGATCTAATCCTTTGAATGCAAATTCAACCTGTGAAATATGTGATGGATTAGATAATGACCTCGATGGATCTACTGACGAAGGATTTACTGACTCTGATAATGATGGTATTAAAGATTGCATTGATACATGTGATTTTGCAGCAGGTACAATTTCTAATTTTAATACCACTACTTGCAATTGTAATCCGGGATATTATCCTGCGACTACCAGTATAGGTGGTCAGACCATAATTACTGGTTGTACACCTTGCCCTCCAGGATCTTACTGTCCTGATGGAACGAATAAATATTTATGTAATGTGGGTACTTTCTCCGCCGAATCTGGGAAAATTTCATGTGATGCATGCCCTATGGGCACATACCAAGGAAGCCAGGGAGCTACATTATGTATCAATTGTCCCGTTGGCACTTATGCCAATACAGTTGGTAACTCTATTTGTGCCAGTTGTCCTTCCGGTACTAATAGCCCAGAAGGAGCTACTTCCTGTACTGCAAATGATACTGATGGTGATGGTACTCCGGATGTCACTGATGGCTGTCCCAATGATCCAAATAAAATAACTCCTGGCGCTTGTGGTTGCAGCAACGCTGAAACAGATAGTGACGGAGATGGAACGCCAAATTGCAATGACCTATGTCCCAATGATCCGAATAAGATTGCAGCCGGCACCTGTGGTTGCGGAGTACCAGATACCGATAGCGATGGAGATGGAACACCAAATTGCAATGACTTATGTCCCAATGATCCGAATAAGATTGCAGCTGGTACATGTGGTTGCGGAGTAGAAGATACCGATAACGATGGAGACGGTACGCCAAATTGCAATGACTTATGTCCCAATGATCCGAATAAGATTGCAGCCGGCACATGTGGTTGCGGAGTAGCAGATACCGATAGTGATGGCGATGGAACACCCAATTGCAATGATGGTTGCCCAAATGATGCAAACAAAACAAGTCCGGGCACTTGCGGTTGTGGCATTTCCGATACAGATATTGATGGCGATGGCATTCCAAATTGTATTGATTTATGTCCAGATGATTTAAATAAAACAAGTCCTGGTATATGCGGCTGTGGTACTCCGGATACAGATAGTGATGGTGACGGCACACCTAACTGCAATGATGGCTGTCCTAACGATGCGAATAAAACAAGTCCTGGTACGTGTGGCTGCGGAGTAGCAGATACAGATAGTGATGGCGATGGAACACCTAACTGTAATGATGGCTGTCCTAACGATGCGAATAAAACAAGCCCTGGTACCTGTGGCTGCGGAGTAGCAGATTCGGATAGCGATGGTGATGGCATCCCGAATTGTAATGATGGTTGTCCAAATGATCCTAATAAAGTTGTGCCGGGAGCATGCGGCTGTGGTATTCCAGACACGGATATCGATGGTGATGGCATTCCAAATTGTAATGATTTATGTCCAAACGATTTAAATAAAACAAGTCCGGGTATCTGTGGCTGCGGAGTACCTGATACAGATAGCGACGGTGATGGCATACCAAACTGTAATGATTTATGCCCTAATGACCGTAATAAGATTGCTCCAGGTACCTGTGGATGCGGAGTAGCAGATACCGACAGTGACCATGATGGCACACCCAATTGCAATGATGGTTGTCCTAATGATGTAAATAAAACCAGCCCTGGTAATTGCGGCTGCGGCACAGCTGATACTCCTAATTGCTGTCCCACACTGCCTGATTCAGATTGTGACGGAGTAGGTAACACCTGTGATGTTTGCCCCGGAGGCAATGATAGAATCGATAATAATAATGATGGAAAGCCCGATTGTAAATATCCCCCGATTTATCCTCAGATCTTATCTGCATGGAAATGCGGGAATCAAAAAGTGATGATCTGTCATAGATTGAGTCGTAAAAATCAAACTCTTTGTATAAACTATTCTGATTTAGCTTCTCATATTGCACATGGTGATTACCTGGGCACATGCAATAATGCGACTTGCGGAAGTGGTATTGCTGGAGCTGACGGAACTTTAGAATTTGAATTGCCTCAGGATTTACATGCCCTACCAATTGAGGCCCATTTATATCCTAACCCTTCACAAGATCAGGTTATCATCGAATTCTCTAATACAACAGGTGGTAAAGGGTTGATAGAAATTATCGATATCACTGGTAAAATACTGAATCAGATCCCTGCTCATTTTGCAAAAGGTACAAACCGAATTCGATTTGATGTCAATACCTTATCCAGTGGTTTGCACTTTGTTCGTTTGCGGGATCAAAGCAATAATGTGGTTATACTAAAAATGAATAAATTATAGTAATTCCGATAAATTCCTTAAAACCATTTTTTTGCCCTCAACTGGCTCTATCAGTTGAGGGTATTTTTTTTAGAAAGGGATAGTACATCAAAATTTATCTTGAGTATGGGTAAGTGGCGAGTAAGGTATTGAAATTCACATTGAAATAAATTTCGGTGTGCAGTTGATTAATTGCCCATATGCTTTTTGTAAATAAACTCATACTTGATAATATATCGAAATTAAAATCGATAGGATACATCAAGGAGTTGAAGCAGGGTATGAAAATCAGTGTTAAAATAGATGTCGGTGTATCGGAGTTGTCTGGTTACCTCTTCGATTTTTCATATTCTACTTCTTTCATTAAAACCTTAGCCTCTGAATTTTCTGGATATGCTTGCAAACTTAGTTTGATCATCTCCTCTGATTTTTCGTACAAACAATTGTTTTTATAAATTGAAGCCAGTTCTAAAGAAACGGTTTCATTAGTTGGATCGTATGCTAAGTAAGATTGGAAGTATTTAATGGCTTTGAGCTGATCACCCTGCTTCAAGGCCTCGTAGCCAAGGAAATCATCATATTTTTCTCTTTTTACTATAGCGCATAATGGCACTCCTCCTGCCTTGACGGTATGTATGGTCCCTTTTGGAGGCCAGGTATGATTGCGCAATTGGGATCGATTTACAAATCTCGAATAGAAAATCGCATAATCCCAGTTTTTAGGATTTCGATCATAATACCGGCAATAGGTAAGATCGATAGTATTGGTATCATTAAGGAATACCTGAGCAGGATACATACAATTGGTGGTGACGGTATATTTTCTATTCTTTATTTTTCCTAATCGTTCGTGTTTTTGCAACCAGTCAGAGGCTTCTTTTACAGAAAGCATCCAATAATCGGTTTCGAAGTTACTGTATGCCTTTTTTATACCGCCAAACAAGGGATTGAAATAACTGTACTGGTAAGGATGCATGGACATCATGGAGTAAATATTTTCACTGATCAAAGCCATTAAAAACAAAAATGAAAACAGTCTAAAATAGGTAGATCCAAAAGAAGTAAACCATAAATACCAACCTAATGCTGCTAATAATAATAAAGAAGGATATACAAACAGAAAATGCCTCCACCCGTCGTGCAAAGTAGAGTCGCTGTAAATGGCATACACAATAGGAAATAAAAATGAAAAGAATAGTATAAATAGTTCTAAAAACGGCAAATCCTGAAGACGGGGTTTTATCAGGCGGAATAGAAAAAATACGCCTACAATGGTAAAGACAGGAATGGTACGAATGATCCATTCAGGTATATAATTCCAGGGTAATGCGGCTGAAGACCTGTGATACCCACTGAATAAAACGGAAATGGTTATAGGCTGTTGGGTAAATTCGGTCAATGCTTTCATAGGATGACTGATAGGGTTAGCTAACGCATATGGCCAAAATACAATCCCGACAAAATAAGATAGGATGCCCAGGCCAAGAGTAGTAGCGGCGATGCGCATTAGTTCTCCCTGCCCGTATGGATTGCTGGATGAGGATTGTCTCCAGAGGGAAACAGATACAAATAAGAATAAATAGGCAATTAATAATAATCCACCTGCCCGTGTATTTAATGCGATCATTATTCCGATCACGACTCCAATCATATTGCGGATTCCCGGCCTCGGCAATTCCCTGATGTACCGGGCAATAAAATACAACGCCATGATATACCCGGCTGCAAAAGGGATATCTTTAGGATTTACCATTGAGTCACCAAAAAACCTTGGGGTGAAACTCATCAGTAAAAGGGTTAAAAAGGCTAAAGGCCACCCTCCGAGATCACGTGCAAAAAGACAAGTAAAAAGTATGGCAAGGAAACCAAAGACCGCACACAATACCCTGCGTGTCGTATGATAGACAGGGTTGAATTCATTTTCTATTCCAAGCATTTTATTTATTGAAACAGCAGTAATATCAAACAATCCTCCATACAGGTGCATATTTCCCTCCGGTATATTCAAAGCACTGGTGTCTTTACCCCCACTCGAGTAATAAGCCCACAGTTTTTTGGAGTAATCCACCTGAAACTTTTCATCACCATTTACTCCAAATCCTATACTCATCCACACCATAAAAAAAAGTAGAATTACACTGAGTATCGTAAAGTTTTTTTTATTGTAAAAAGCAGTATTTTCAAATGATAAAAGAGTTGGCTTGATGTCCGGGTTTTTGGTGACTCCACGGGAGGTGATCCTGGTATTGGATAAAGCAGGACTACTTTTTTTATGAGGCATGAATTGGTTTTATATTCTGCTCAAAAGTACTTAAATATATCTCATTGACGGACCTATAATCATTGGCTTTTATATCCTTAATTAGATATATTTACACCTGGGTATTATCGACCAACATGATTCGATCTTTTTTTTCTTACTGCAAACGACTACTTAGTATTCCGGCTTTCTACCATTATTCTAGGCAATTCTTGTTATTAGGTATGCCACTCAGAAAATGGGCTGAAATTGGAAATTATTTTAAACCCAACGAGAGAATCGCCGACCTGGGATGCGGACCATCGGACATTTTACGATTTCTGAGAAAAGATCAAATGCCGGAGTTTTATATGGGAATAGACATTTCAGATGTTTACCTGGATAAAGCAAAAAAAAGAGCAGCTAAATTAGGATTGAATGCCGAATTCGTCTCCATGGACCTAGACGCGCTCTCAACATCTTCATCGATTCGTGAAGAATTAATTAATACTATAGAAAAACATAAAATTACTACTGTAAACATGTTTGGTGTTTTACATCACATTGATGATCAGGCTGCAATTTCCAGTCTGAATACTATCTATAAATGCAGCACGATACAATCGCTTAATACGCAGGATGTATTGATTATAGCTGATAATCTAATAAATAATTTTTTTGTATCTCTGGATAGAGGCAGAAATGTACGTACAGAAAAGGAGTACGATGATCTTTTACAACAATCGCATTGGAAAGAAGTAGAAAAATGCTGGACCGTGCCAGGATTGAGTAAAGTGAAATACATTCATTACAGATTGACCAAAGGCAATTCCCCCTCTATGGGGAGGTAGAAGGTGGATTATTTTCTAAATAAATTTATCTGTTTCCTGACAGTACTGGCTTGATACTTTGTATGGCCTTTGAAAATGGGTATTCGATAATCATAACACTTTGCCTAATGAATATTATGTAATATCAAATAATATTCAATGTCCACCCATAGCCCCTTCCAAAGAGAGACAACTTCCGGTTTAAAAATTTTTGTACTGATCTCTTAAAACAAGACTATCCTGAGAGTTTGAATCAAAATCTTTTTACCGATTCTACGATATACAATGGTCTTTGTTTTATTTCCCTGTATATATTTTCAAGATAAATGGACATGATATACAAAATCATACAAAGTATTGAAAAAGTCAGTGAAATGAGGATTACGGTAAATGCCCAACCTGTCACTTCCTTTTGTGGATTACCCAGAATATCGAAACCCAATAATTTTACCATCACTGCATTGGCAGTAGTACCGAGAAATAAAATCATGGATAGGAAAAATATCCATCTCAACACTACCTGCAGAAAACCGGTAAAGGAAGTAATGGCATTGGTGTACATTTTTATTTCACTTGAAAATGAAGCTGATGTATCAAATCGGTTATCAACCGGGATATAACTGCTTTTGTACCCCACCAGCGAATAAATGGCTTTCATATACCTGAGATTCTCACGTAATCTCAATACAGAATTAATAGCCCTTCGCGAAATAATCCGGCTGTCAAAGGCTTGTGCATCCATGCTGAGGTTGGAATACCGGTGCATGATTTTAATAAATAATTTTAATGTTATTTGCCGGATTATTCCATGTGGGCTCTTTGTAGACCTAAGGTATACGATGTCATTATTTTCCTGGCTTTTTCCGTAAAGGTCTGCTATCAGGGTAGGGGTATTGTAAAACTGACTTTCAAGAAATACGATATAGTCGCCATTGGCCTGGTCCAGCCCGGCGAGAATAGCATTATTTGGATCTGTGATTTTCGATAAATGGATCAGGTAAATTTCTTTTTTTATTGCAGCTTCAAATTTGTCTATAGTATCGGTGATGGATTGATCGGATGTATTATTCACTATAATTATTTCAAAGTCCTTAAAATTAAAGTGAAGCGTGCGATGTATTTCAGGTAAAGAAGATTCTAGTTTATCAAAATCATCCTGAGTATGAAGTATGGTGACGAGCGATATAAAACTAAAATACATCAGCGAATAATTTTTCTATCTCGTAGATCGAATTGATCTTACCTGAGAATATACAATAATATGGAGGGGCGTCGCTGAGTTTTGATATTTCAGTGGGTCTGCCGTCATCTATATAGCTTGATTTAAGTTTGGTTTTGATAGTATATAAGGAGTGAAGATACTGAATAGGCACATCAGAAGCCAGGTATTTTTTTAGTTGAGCAATCATTTTTTTCTGATTGGATTCCGGTCGTGCTGTACACGAGGTACATAAAGATAAAAAATCCGGTTTACAAAGTGTATTCAACTTTTGACAGCTAAAACGTGGATAAGTATTGTCCGAAACGTGGTGGTGCGTGTACAGCACAGAAGTAAGTGTTTGCATAGCAGTATTGCCATAAGGTACAGTAGATACGAATGGACCGTCGATCACAGTAAGGCTCATTTTTGAAAGCGGCCCGGATTGTATCAATGCAATTTCTGAGATTTCATACTCAAGTGGTAATGGTGGAATTCCAAACTTTGAATTGATTACATTGGTGCCGGCATAGCTCGCATTGATTACAATGGAGGATCTCAATTGCTGATCGGCTGCGCCTGGATTTTTACAGGTTATTTCCCATTTATTACCAGTGACATTCGCTTCTTGTGCGGTAGTATTCAATATTAAACTAATGTTTTTATGGGCATTTATTTTTTCTTTGTAGAATTCCGCCAACATCACCGTATCAAAGCTGTATTCGGAAGTAAGATATATTGCTTCCAGTGATTGAGAATGGATCAACGGGTGCTGACCAATTCGTTTTGCAGGAATACCTATATGTTTGCAAAACCGTTCAAACTGATTGCCATTCGTGGACGAATTTTTTTCGATCGCATAATAACTTTCAAATTCAGTATTGATAAACTGACGGTGATCCAGGACAAATCGTTCTTTATGCTCTGCAGCCATTTTTGCTGTAGTTATGCTCCTGGGGTAATGATAGCCGCTGTGTAATCTGCACTGATTTACGATGGATGCTTTTGAAAGCAGTTGATTTTCTTTTTCTATGATACAGACAGAATACTTTTTATCGGCGAGATGCAAAGCAGTATACACTCCAAAGAGACCTCCGCCAATAATCAGAAAATCGAATTCTTTCATTTATCCAGGTCCTAAGGATAAATATTATTTGAGACTTTTTTCGTTTTTTCTAATGATTCCCAATGAGCTTCTTCAGTCGCTTCATGCTTTTTAAATATTGTAGGGCCAAAGGAATTATTCTTACGTGACTTTCATCATTATCGGTCCATTCCACAGGCAATTCATAGATTTTATATTTTAATCTCTCAGCCAGCACTAATAATTCAGTGCTAAAAAACCATCCTTTACTTTGGGCACCGTGCTTATGCAGCACACTGTATTTATCTTTTTTCAAAAACTTAAATCCGCACATTCCATCTGAAAATCTCACATTCAGATACCTACGTAGAATTAAATTAAAGCATCTCGAACTTAATTCCCTTTTAATACTCCTGCCTTTGACTTTTGATTTGGGATGCAGTCGTGTTGCATACACTATATCGTATCCGGCATCCATGGCTTGCATGGCTTCTTTAAAATGAATCAGATTGGTAGCAAGATCCAGGTCCATATATCCCACTATATATGCATTAGATTTTGTCCATGAAGTATGCAAGGCCAGTCCAACCCCTTTTTCTTCTAATCGGATATATCTAATGGACTTAAATTCATTTTCGAGGTCTTTTGCTATTTTTTCGGTCATGTCATAAGATCCATTATCCGCTATGACTATTTTCCATTCACTAATTCCGTTAACATTCTCAATCAACCAATTTTGTAATTTTAAAATCTGTCGCCTTAAATTCTTTTCTTCATTTAAAACGGGTACAGTGATTTCGATCATACTGAAAATGAATACGTTAAATCGAGGTTGTGTTTAAATTTGTAATGCTGATCAAAGTTAGTTGAAAAGTATTTAGAAATAAAACTAATAAATCTCAAATTCAATTTCTGGCTTGTGGCAAGATATTGATAATCAATGAAAAACATGTTACTCATTATAATATCTAAATAAGGGTTATGTTTACTCTAATTCCTTGAAAATGAGTATTATATTTAACAATTATTTTTATATACAACCAATTTTATGGAAAATTATAAGCCCGAAAAATCATCATTGATTAAATCAAGCTCATCAGTAAAACTAGGGGCACTGAACGGCTTCTGGTCTCTATTGATTTTAGGTGGCACTTTATTTGCCCTTAATTCGCAGCTTGATATATCTGGTACTATCAATAAATTTAAAATCAGTTTTCTTCAACAACTGGTAGACTCTGGTGTTATTTTGAGCATTGACACAGATACTTCTGGTTTGCCTGAAGGCAATACGGGCACCACTAATATAGAATTCATGGTGAGTCGATCGGGAGGGGATGGCACTACCCCTCTAACGGTTCAGTATAAAGTTACTGGTTCAGGTGCTAATCCTGCATCTGCGGCAGACTTTGTTGGAAATGTTTTTCCATCGGGTACGGTGATGTTTCCGGCAGGTAACCCATCCCAGACTGTATCCATTTTCATTCCAGTGAAAGGAGAAACTATGTTGGAAGCACTTGAAAGATTTACGGTTACTCTTTGCAATCCTGTACCAGGGGGTGATACTGCACGTATAGACTTTTTTAACTCATCAGCACCTGGAAAAATTAATAATGATGATTTTTGTGAACTTTCTCCCAGTACCCTATCTACTAATACGGACAGTATTTGTACAGGAGAAACAGTCGATATTTCCTCTTCGGGTCTTTCAGGAGGGACAGAAACTTTAATACTTTATGATCAGAATGGGATACTCTACCCTGGAGCTTCATTTTCTACGATTGAAGATGTAGAAACATATATTTCAACTGCTGATACAGGTATTTATTGCATCTATTCTGTTGTATACTCTGAAAACCCTGTTTGTGCATCCATACCACAAAATTTTGCAGATATTAATGATTGTTTTACAAGTTGTTTTGCTATTTCACCACCGCTTTGTATTACAGTAGGTGATTTTTGCCAGTTTTCTATTGACACAAGCAATATCCTTATATCATCTTGCTCAGCACCCACGGGAAGTTTTACTGTTGAAGTAACCGATGCACCTTTGTGCCCGGCATCCTATACGATAGTTGCCACTTCCATTTCGGGAAGCGGACCCGGAGGCTCTAATCCTCCAGCAACCAGCCCTGGTTCCTATGCTAATGTATTGGAAGGTGGCTATACTTTTTCCAATGCCGGGGCCGGTAAATATGCAATTTCAGTTACGAAAAATTCAGGCTGCGGAAGTGCGATAAATCCTCTACTTGATACTGTAATCATTGGATTACCTGAGGGACCTACTTCTGCAATAAAATTAATTGGCTCAGATACTCTTTGTGAAGGTGGTGATGATACTGTAAAAATAGAATTTTCTGCCTCAGGGGGCACAGGACCATACGACTTTTATTATAATGATGTAATTATTAGAACTCTAAATTGCGTATCTACAGGAGTTGGTGGCACAGGTATATCCTCAGATGATACTGTAGTCACATTATGTTTCACCGGCCTGGGAGTCGGAACATACAAGTGGACATTGGAAAATGTGACTGACGATCTTGGATGTATGGACGACAGTGTGCGATCGGTTACTGTAACCGTTTTACCTAAACCCAAAGGTAAAAATGGAGTCAAAATGATAGAAAGCTGCCTTGCTGTAGACTACGATCTTACTGATAGCATAGAATGTAATTTGCCCAGTACATTTAGCTGGTATGCTGTGCAATCCATCGGATCAAATATTCCGTATGATAATCCCAATGTGACCGGGGAAACTATAAATCCGCCGGGGACAGATAGCATCATCAACGATGTATTGATCAATATCAGTAAAGTAGATCAAACGATTTATTATTATGTAAAACCTACTTCATTGCAAGGTTGTGCAGGGGATTCATTTTATGTATCGGTTTCTGTAACACCTGCCATCATCAATCTGGTTGCACATGATCAGGTAAATATTTCTATGGATGAAAATTGTATGAAAGTGGTCACTGCAGGTGATGTGGTAAAAAATGCGGGATCATGTGGTGATTTACTTACTGAAATTACTATAGCCTATCCTTTTGGAACACAATCTTACTCTCCGGCAAATAAATTGGATCGCAGCCATCTGGGCTATTGTATGGTATTTTCTGTAAAGGATAAGCTTACAGGTAATACGACCTGGGGCAAACTGTGTGTGGAAGATAAAAAGGGACCGGAGCTGGCCTGCGAAGCAGATACCGTGACTTGTTTTGAAGTTGCCCAATTGCCACAAGGAAGCTATACCGTAAAAGATAATTGTGCAGATGCAGAGACCAAAGTATTGGTAGTGAGTGTGGAATTTATAGATTATGGTTGCGATAGTTTTTACCTGGGCAAAGTAATCCGACATTTGATTGCTACCGATCCATGGGGCAATACAAAAGAATGCGAAAAGGAATTCTTCATCAAACGTATTTCATTAGATAGTATAGTGTGTCCACGAGATACAGGTGTGGATTGTTCTTTGGAGGTTATTACCATTAAAGATAATAAGGTATCATTTAAAGATCCTATTCGCAGTGGTTTCCCAAAGATTAAAACAAAGAATGGATTAGTAAGTCTTTGGCCAAATAATGCAGCTTGTAAACTTACTGTTTCGCCACCTATAGATGAATATTATCCGATATGCGGAGCAGGATATAAAATCCGCCGAACCTGGAGAATAACGGATTGGTGTACCCGTGCAGAGAAGCTTTGCGTACAGTGGATAGAAGTAGTAGACAAAACAGCACCGGTCGGCGAAAACAAAACCTTGCCTGTAGTGTATTCAGATCCTCATCAATGCGGACAATTTGTAGATATAGATACCCTTAAAGTGACCGATTGCAGCAGAGTAAAACAAAACTTTTCTATTACCTATTATGAATCAGGCATACCCAAAGTGATACAGGGAGTGTTGCCTGTGAAGCACATTTGGTTGCCGGTAGGAGTGGATACAGTAAAAGTATTTTTAGTGGATGCTTGTAAAAATACAAGTAAAGCCAGAATACTGATACCGGTGGTAGACAATACACCACCAAATCCAGTATGTGATGAGTTTACCCAGGTAACGGTAGATCCGGCAACTTGTTGGGCTTCCATTGCCGCTAAAGACCTCGATAATGGTAGCAGAGATAATTGCTGTGAAGTATTACATTATGCAGCAGCATATATGGATAGCATTACTTTCTGGAGGGATTATTGGACAAGAACGTTAGAAACCGAAGTAGGCAAAGAAGAATTTTGGAAAGAAAAAAAGCAATACGATGCATTGATTGAAGATTGGATCAATTGTTATGTATTCAGTGATACGGTTAATTTTGCTGAATGTGGATCCGAACAAGTAGTGATGAGAGTTTACGAAGCCTGCGGATTGCCTAGATATGATTCACATATATTCCCTTGTAGCCCACATGCATGGTTCTGTTACAATTCATATCCTGAGTATAGGGCAGACTTTAATTTCAATTGGTTTGATACAAATGGTAAAAAATCATGTGAAGACAAACCTGTATTATTATCAAAATCAAAATTAGATAGCAGGAACATATCTTATTTTATCAAAGGGTATCTTCAATCTAAATTTTACGGAGGCAGATTACCATTGGGCAATATCAATATTGCACTGGACAAGAATGCAACAGCAAGTAATTATTATGATGCAGGATCGGTAGCTTCAAAAGCATTTGACGGTGATGATTCTACAGCATGGAATGCCGGAGCTCATCCATTGCAGTGGATTTCAGTTGACTTAGGACAAAATTTCTCTATTGGACAAATTCGCCTTAGAGTAGCCCAATTACCTGATGGTAATACTATTCACAATATTTATTTTTCTCGGGACGGAGTTAACTGGGGATCACCAGTAGATATTATTAATGGTTATACGGAGGGTTGGCAATGGATAACGCGAGATGTACTTGGTTTTGCGCGATTTATAAAAGTTGAAACTACTTCTTCACCAAGTTGGGTAGCATGGTTGGAAATAGAAGTTTATCCTCTTTCTTTTGTTCCCAGATTATATTCTGACTGTATGGTCAATGTCTTAGTTGACGACAAACAAGCACCAGTAGCAGAAGGGCTAAAAGACATCACCATTTATTGTGACGGAGCCCCGGGTTGGGCTGATTATGCAGACTGTGGATATGGAGAGCGATATACCAGTTCTACCTGGCCATTGGATATCAAAGACAGATCAGGATCTAAGGTAAACAGCATAAATGAACCATATGGATATTATGGAGGATCCGATTTCCTGGGTATCCATGTAAATGAAGATGATCACAGTGATCCGCAGGCATGCAATGCCAGCAAAGGATGGGCTCCGATCTATTGCAAACCTTGGCTGTTATTGGACAGCTTTGACCAGGCAGGTCATCAGGATTATGCTAGTTATTTTGATAAACTATTGATGTTTGATAAAAAAACCAAACAAACCGCGCCATTAAAAGAGGATGAATTCAGTATCACAGATAATTGCCTTTTGGATAGAGCCACACTCAAGGT
>JBGAVW010000069.1:0-23264 GCA_044227925.1 Saprospiraceae bacterium
CAGGAATCCTTTGCTCTCACACCCTTTCCTGATCCTTCGAAAGATCCAAAAAAGTCGGTAAACCACTTGGATTGATTCCACAATTTGTTACCGATTGAAGTATATAGGTAAGTTTCAAATGAAAGGTTATTCTTAGCCACATTAAATACTATACCACCAGTATATTTTGGTATCGGATTTCCCAGGATAACCCTGTCATCAGGAGTAATTTTTCCATCTTTATTTACATCCTCATATTTAAATCTACCTACACCAGCACCTGTCTGACTGGGCGAACTGGACACATCGGCTTTATCTTTAAAATAACCAATCACATTATAGCCAAAGAAGGAGGATAATGAATTACCTACTGCATTTCGAATTGGATTGATACCTCTGAAACCAGGACCGCCAAAGAAGGCAATATTGGGCGCCAAGTAGGTAATTTCATTGTGTAAGAATGAATTATTCAAAGTCAAATCATAATTCCAGCTACCGATCTTACCATGATTAATAAATTGAAAATCCAAACCATTATTCAACATACTGGCAATATTAACGGCGGGAGCAGACGCAAGGTTGCCAACCACAGCCGGAAGTGGAACTGTATACAACAGATCGTCGGTTACTTTTCTCCAAAGATCTGCACTTACTTCAAGTTTTCCATTAAATAAGTTGGCATCTAAACCAAAATTGATTGTGGTACTGGTTTCCCATTTAGCATCCGGATTTCCGATACGGGATCTGTAATATCCTTCATCTGCTCCACTGTTTTGTCCACCGATTGGGTAGAACGAATTACCTCTGGAAGCGGCATACAATGAAAATTGGTTAAATGGATCTACGTTATTGGAGTTACCCATTTGTCCCCAACCTGCACGCAATTTCAGGTCAGATATAAAAGTGAGACCTTTGAAAAAGTTTTCTCCTGAGACCCTCCAGGAAGCTGCCACGGCGGGAAATACCCCATATCGGCTGTTAGCTCCAAATCGGGAAGATCCGTCTCTACGTAAAGTTCCTGACAAATAATATTTATTACTCAGGTTATAGTCCAACTTACCAAAATAAGATTCAAAATTTACACCGCTAAATAAATTACTATTGACCTGAGGATTAGATACAGTAGAAAGATTTACATAATTGAGGTCAGTAGAAAACGGATTGATACCAGATCCTCCGATAGATCTTCCTTTACCTGTATTCAAAAATTCAGCTCCTACTATGGCAGATATATTGTGTTTGCCAGCTATGGTAGTAGAGTAATTAGCAGTATTGGTAAATACATAGTTAAAGAAATAGTTTGCTCCCTCATTAAAAGTATAACTTGCTTCGGGTTCAGAATCTCCGAGGTAAATATAGTTATAATCTTTATTGAAAAAATTATTGTATCCACCTCCAAGGCTTGATCTCAAGGTCAATCCTTTAATCACATCTAATTCTGCAAAAACATTTCCAAATCCATTGTTGTTGAAGTTTCTGTCGTCTCCGTTATTAAGCGTCAACCTTCTTACAGGATTACGTGGATTATTAAATCCGGCAGCTTTAGTGGAGGCATACTGGCCTAACTCGTCAAATACAGGGATTACTGTAGGCATTCTGTATGCAGATAGTACCTCAGATTCATCTGAAGCTACGTTTAATCCACCATTTCCACCTTGCTGGCCCAGTACTGAACGATAAGTAAGCTGAATATTTGTTCCAAATCTCAATCTTTTGGTAAGATCAAAACTTAAGTTTGCCCTGGCGCTGTATCTTTTAAACCTGTTATTAATCAATATACCTTCCTGATCTTGCATACTAAGACCTACATAATAGGTAGAATTTTCTGAACCACCCTGAAAACCAAGGCTATGACGCATCAGTCCTGCCAATCTGGTTATCTCATCATACCAGTTGGTGCCAGCCAGATTTGGTTTGATCAGGAAGACTTGGCCAGGTTTGGCTGCAGCTTCTGCTTTTATTGCATTTAAGTCTACAGTACCTCTTACTCCATTAGCCCCATTAGCGTGGAGGTAATCAGGCAGGGTAGCTTGTGCACTTGATCCATATTGCGGATGAGTATATTTTACTTCAGTGCCATTGGCAGCAGCATTGTTCCTATAAGCTATATGCGTCCAATCTGCTTGCTCCTGAGGAGAAAGCATTTTAGGTGCACCCGCTACATTGGGATCGGTAAAACCAAATGTACCATCATAGGTAATGTTTACCCTTTTGCTGTTTTTGATACCTTTCTTAGTGGTGTATACAATCACCCCATTTGCAGCTCTGGCACCGTAAATAGATGCAGACGCAGCATCTTTAAGAATAGTGGAAGATTCAATATCATCAGGAGATAAAAAGTCAGTAGATCCGACTGGAACTCCATCCACAACATACAAAGGCTGGTTACCACCAAAAGCACCGAAACCTCTAACTCTAATGATACTTGCTGTGCCAGGTTGACCATTGGTGATAACTGTTACACCGGAGGCCCTTCCCTGCAATTGTTGCTCAATATTACCAGATGGTACAGCTTTTAATTCAGTTGCTTTCAAAGTAGAAACTGCACCTGTAAAATCTGATTTTTTCTGTGTGGTATAACCAGTTACCACGATTTCATCTAATGCTAATCCTTGTTCCAATGCAACATTGACAGTCAGATCTGCTCCTACTGTCCTTTCTACGGCTGTAAAACCTGTGTACGAAATTGTTAATACATCACCGACTTTTGCATCAAGTGAAAAATCGCCATCCAAGCCGGAAATTGTACCGACTGTAGTACCTTTAACCAATACCGATGCACCAATGAGGGGTTCACCGGTAGCAGCATCTGTAATCACCCCTTTTACCTGAGCAAAAATGGCCATGGAAAAGAGCATGAACACCAATGAAAATCCCCATTTGAGGTTTTTCATTGAAAATCTGTGAAAGAGTTTTGCTTCGATCATACTAAATTGAGTTTCAAATAATTTATAATAGATTATTTATAAAAATTGTCTATCCTGATTTGCTGGTTATTAAGTATATAAAATGGTTTATCATTTTTAAATGCCTGCAGTAAAAATTGATCAAACAATCAAGTTTTAGTTAATTAATTACTAATAACATCAGCAAATATATTAAAATCCAATATAAATCAATGTTTGGTAGCACTTTTTTAGCATTAGTCCATATATAATTGCTTACTTTTTAATTCCATGACTATTCTGGGTCATATGATTTTATTCTATAAGTAAATCCAGGATCAAAATAAATTATTTCTTATCGGTTGAATTTACTGGAATATCCAATTATTATTTGGAATTCACAAAACCAGTAAGGAAAATGATAAAGTAAGTAATTTGCAATTTAAAAAATAGCAATAATTAAACCTGGGAACCACAAACTAACGCTACTGCCAATAAGAAGGCTTTACTAAGGTGCTTTCATCTATGGTCAGACAATCCAGGCAATCCCTGGATGGGGTGGAGTTAAATCTAAACCTGCATTTGGGCTCAATATCAATTTGATTTAATGACTGAGGGTTTGCAAAAAAACGCATAGATTGTAAGCCATTCACCGAAAAATATCCTACCACATTTTCTGTTTTACTATCGGTGTAATAAAGATTGCCTATCACTTTACCCGGAGGGTTGTCAAAAAGGCTGCCATCTAAAGTAGTGATGGAGCGTACCCTTTTCCAATAAATATATTCTTTTTCTGAAATAGAATACTGGAGTACATGAAAACAATATTGATTTGCAAATCGATAGTCCAGAGGAGTGTTGATAAATGGTTCGTCTTTAATGAAACGACCACTGATGTTTTTACTGTCAAATATTCTCAGATTGCTCAGATCCACATTGTTTTTTACATAACATACTTTTGTACTCAATGCCATAGGATAGGCTTCTCTGAATTCATATTCTCCTTCCGCTCTCCACCTCAAATATGGACTTCCGGTGGCACCATTCAAATCAACATTCATTTTTAAAATCAACCTTGTATCTACGGATACAT
This sequence comes from Saprospiraceae bacterium, assembly GCA_044227925.1. Classification (GTDB taxonomy): domain Bacteria; phylum Bacteroidota; class Bacteroidia; order Chitinophagales; family Saprospiraceae; genus JADJLQ01. The sequence goes on from JBGAVW010000069.1 coordinate 3,958, forward strand.
TGCCTGATGCATTAATGAAGGTTTCATCTTTTACCTCGGTGACTATTTTTCCAATGGGAGGAGCTGGAGTCAATAGCTGTGGATCACTTTTGATTTTTTTCCCATCAGCCAATACTATTTCTAAATAATAACTTTTTCCTGCAATGCCTTTCATCTTAAGATTATAGAAACCTGGCCGCGTCTCTAAAAATTTGAACCTGGCATTTTCATTATCAATGACAGTAACAGAAGCACCTGGCAATGGTTCCAGTATATTGTCATTACCTACACCCAATGCGGCTGAATACCGGATTTTAATTACATGATCCATCAAGCTGTCCGTCAGTAAACCATCAACTACTACATTTCGTGGGCTACCGTCAATTTTAAGACTGATCTGATCTACGCATTGCCATGAAATGATGCATATACCTAAAAAGAGAAGATGGAATAATAATTTTCTTTTCATTGTAGTAAAATGATCCTAAAATTTAAAATTGTATGTGAATGCCGGAAATACAGTACCTAATACCGCTACACGGTAGGCAGATACTTTTTGGAATGGCTTTTGTACAAAAAACACAGAATAGGCATTTTTACGGGCATATACATTGTACACAGAAAATGTATAACTGTGCTGGTTGTTTTTTCTCTTACTTTGAGGAGCTATGGTGTAAGCAGCGTCGAGTCTGTGAAAATCTGGGACACGGTATTCATTTCGATTGGAATAAATGGGTATGTTATATATATTGCTGTTAATGTAAGAACTTACCGGCGCTGTAGTAGGCCGTCCGGTGCTGTAGGTAAAGTTCAGTGAAAGGCTGTTTCTGGTAGAAGTCTTGTATATATAATTTAAATTTAATACATGTGGTTTGTCAAAATTGGAGGGATACCATTTACCATCATTGATCGCATCCTGCAGGGCTGTAGAGATTACCTGACGCAATGAACGGGAATAGGTATAGTTTGACTCGAATCTATGTCTGCCGGTATTTTTATTTAACGTAATTTCTACTCCATATGCTTTTCCAATGCCGCTTACTAATTCTGTCTCGATATGATCATTTAATAATAATTCGGCGAAATCTTTATATTCAATCAGTTGGCTGATTTTGCGATAGAAAAAAGCCATACTGGATTGCAATCCATTATCCTGAGTATTGCGATAATAACCCAGTGAAAAATTGTGTGCACGCTGGGGGGCTATATAGTAATTCGATATTTGCCAGATGTCGATGGGTGTCGCTGATGCGGTATTTGATATTTGATTAATGTATTGATAAGCCCGGTTGTAGCCTGCCTTGATCAGGTTTTCGCTATTGATGCTGTACCTAATGGAAATTTTGGGCTCGAGACCTGCATACGACTTGATCACTTTATTAGCCTGGTATTCGACAGTACTTTGGATAGCCGATTCCGATTTGGGCACATTTTCAGCATAAAGATATACGATGTCTTTGCCTATATTTTGGTAGCGGGTATATCGTATACCGGCAATGATTTCAACCTTGGTACCCAGGTTAATCTGATTTTGAAAAAAGGAAGAAAACTCCCTTGCATTTTCTTCTATTAATGTTTTAGGTTTGGTCAAGGAATTGGTTCCTCCCAGGGGAATTATCTCTCCGGGTGAAACGCGATAGGTATTTAGTTCAATGCCAAATTCCATATTGTATTTTGCACTCATTTGATTATACAGTGACAGGGAGTTTCGAATATAGTCTATCTTATTTGTAAATTTTGATTGATTATTGCCTTCGATATCAAACAAGTTGCTATGGTATTGACCTATATTGACCAAACCATTCAAATTCATTTTTTTCCCAATGATCTGCTTTAGGTACGCTGATCCAGTAGTGGTCCTGTAGTCAAACTTTGCCTCTTCGGCAAACTGAAATTTATCCCCTGTATTAAAAATATTGACCCCTATTTTGGTACTTGGGCTTACACGTGCATCGATCTTAGCTGTCAGATCATAAAAAAATGCCTGACTTTTTCTCAGATCGAGATTATTTACTCTTTTTAATATCCAATCAAAATAACTTGCGCGGGTGCCTATTACAAAGGAAACTTTGTTTTTTACTATCGGACCTTCAATAGCCAGTCGGGAAGCAGCTATACCTATGCCCCCTTTTACGGATACCTCCTGGTCATTCCCTTCTTTCAATTTGATGTCTAAAACTGAAGAAAGGCGGCCTCCATATTTGGCTGGCATTTCGCCTTTGAACAAGGTAATGTCTTTTACCAGATCGGGATGAAATAAGGAGAAAAATCCCAATGCATGTACCGGGTTGATAATCAAGTTGCCATCTTGTAAGATCAGGTTTTGGTCGGTATTGCCCCCCTGCACATTAAATCCTGATGCGCTTTCGCCTGTACTGACTACACCTGGCAGAGATTGAATACTTCGTAATACATCCGTTTCGCCTAAAAATTTGGATTTCTCTGCTAATCGTTCGATACTCATTTGTTCCACACCACCCATGGCACCGGTGATATTTGCATTGGTTTGATTTTGATTGATGGTGACCTCGTTCAGATTGAGTATTTTTTCATCCAGGCTGATGTCAAGTCTGGCATTTTCGTAGATGTGAAGCCTCATGAGGTAATCTTCAAATCCCAGGAAGCTCACTTTTAAATTGTATTTGCCGGGCATCATATGAAAGATGAAATTTCCCTTTTCATCACTTACTGCATTTTTATTGATTTCCAGTATTTGTATTACAGCACCGGTGATGGTGGTATTTGACCTCGCTTCTTTAACCGTACCACTAAATAATATTTCCCCTCTGGAAGGCTGGGGTGATTCTATTCCAAAGGTAATGGTCTTTACTACATCGGTATTATTTTGACCCATGAGTGTATACGGTAAAGATAAAACCACCCATAGTCCAATGATTTTAAATATACATGATGGATGGCCCTTTTTAAAATTCATTTATAATCAGATCTAATACTATAAAAAACAAAAATTATTTACAAAAACATTTCGAATCCATATTATTTCTTGCTATGAGTATGCATGGTTTGTTATTGATTGCAATGGTTTGTGCATCTCTGACTTCGCCGTGAATGTGAATACCACTGATATCAGAAGAGACTGAATAAAAAATACCCTGAGCAGATCCTTTAAGCAGTACACCCTTTGATGAATCCAGTCGTCCTGCTTCCGGTTTCAATCCATAAAAATTACCTCCCAACCAAATATCTGTAAAGCCATCTTCATCCAGGTCTTCTGCTACAATAGAAAAAACCGGACTTACCTGGGCTTCCAATGGAAGCGATGCTAATTTGAAAGAATCTTTATCGTTCCATAAAATAGCTGACTCGAGGTAGGTAGCCACATATGTCATCGCATTTTTTCTTTCCTGTTCGGTAAATAGTGTTTCATATTTTTTATGTGCATAATCCTCAAATTTTACATTTGCTTTTTTGAGGTGAGGCAACTGATCCAGCATATCTTTTTTAGATGCAAATGGAAAGGGGGCCGGATCTAATGGGGGATACCAATTGATGATGAATTCTGATTTTTTATTATTATCAAAGTCTTTCACGTACATGACCAGTGGCTTGGCATTATCTGCTTTAAATTTGGAATTTATACCCCAATTGCCTAGTATAAAATCATCCTTACCATCTTTGTTCAGATCTTTCGCAAGGATTTTATTCCACCAGCCAAAACTATTGGGGATTATTTTTCTGTTTACCAGCTGACCATGCTCATTTTCAAGAATTAATATCGGCATCCATTCACCTACCAGGATTAAATCTTTATCACCATCCTGATCCGTATCAGACCAGGTGGCGTCGGTAACCATTCCAAATGCACCAAATTTTTGAGGAATGATATCGGTCCATTTTCCATTTCCATCATTTCTGAATAAATAACTACGGGGAGGCAGGCCATAATTACCTGGGACAATACGGCCTCCAATGAATAGATCCTGATCACGATCATTATCTATATCACAGGGGACGATGCATGAAAAATTACCGGCAGTCAAAGGTGTTTTTTCAGGCATTTTAATAAAATTGCCCTGGCCATCATTTTCATAGTACCTGAGCACAAATGCATTAATGCCTTTTTGAATTTCATTTCCACCGGAACCAATCAAAAGATCCTGATCTCCATCTCCATCGGCATCAAACAAACTTCCGCAGGTACTTTCCTGTGATTTATCTGCATCCATTTCGGCTTGATTGGAAGGAATAAAAAATCCATTTACCTGTTGGACGAATATTTTGTCGGGATCCTCTGCTGCCCCTAATAGTACAAAGTCTTCTTTTTTATCGCCGTTTACATCTCCTTTAATAATTTTAGGACCTTCGGTAGATAACATGCGGGGTAATAATCTTTCTGTATCAAAATCATTAAAGGTATTTTCTTTGTGCCGGTGATCTCCTTTGATTAGATCCGTTGCATCCTTAAATAAAGCTGTTGGCCTGTGGGTAGCTTCCAGTGGTGTTACCTCTGCATTCTGATAATTTAAGGTAATGGTTTGATTAGCTGATACATTCTGAATGAACTGAGACTTTCGATCAGGCCAGGTCACAGTAAGTTTTTGTACTATTGAATCGCTGCCTAATCCAAATACCAATACCGGCTCTACTGCACTTTCAAAGCCTCTTGACTGAAAATTTTGAAGAAATTGTTTTTTATTACCAGACTCTATAATTGCTGTCGCACCGATGCCAAATGGATTTTTTCCAGGTCCTGAAAATTTCAGTTTTAAGTAATTTTTTTTAGTGTTATTGCGATAAACATATGCAGTCATATTTACATTGTTTACTACGAGGTCCATATCCCCGTCATTGTCGAGGTCACCGTATGCAGCCCCATTTGAAAAGCCGGGCTTAGCCAAACCGAGCTCGGTTGATTTATTTACAAAAACAGGAATAGATGTCCCGGATGATGAAAGTTTATTTTTAAATGCATAATTGGGTATGGGATTAGATGGAATATATGCTGCAAAGTCCTGCCATGAAAATCTTCCTTTAGCCTGAACTACTTTTTTTACTTCGTCCTGATCATTAATAAAATTGGTAAAATCAAGGTACATGATATCCCTGTAAATGCCATTGGATACAAATATGTCCTTCCACCCGTCATTTTCAAAATCAAATAATAATGCTCCCCAGCTCCAGTCTGTAGCTCCCACACCGGCCAAATGTGCTATTTCCTGAAAATCTCCTTTGCCATCATTGAGCTGAAGGGTATTTTGCAGTATCTGATAATGATAGCTGGATCTGTATTTAAGATCTTCTAAATGATATGGATCGAATACCGTCATGGTTTTAAGGCGGTAATTATCCGCAGGAAGCATATCGGTAGTAAATATATCGTAGGTGCCATCGTTATTGAGATCTGCAATATCCGAACCCATACTGGATACGGAACAAACGGAAATCCGATCGGTTAACTCTTCCGAAAATTTCCCATTCCCCTTATTAAAATACAGGTAGTCTCTTTCCCAAAAATCATTGCTGATATACATATCGGGCAGCATATCTCCATTCAAATCACTTACCGAAATGCCCAGACCGAATCCAATTTTACTATTGTAAATGCCCGCTTGCTGAGTGACTTCGGTAAAAGTATTACCATCATTTCTGAATAGTTTATCCCCTCCCAGATTGTCCTTATCAAAGCGGGATACAGAATAGGTGTTGGTGCTGATTTTATCCGGATTTTTAAAAGAATTATTCAGGACATAACAGTCGAGGTCACCGTCCTGGTCATAATCAAAAAATGAAGCATGGGTGGAGAACCCCTCATCATTGAGGTTATATTTTTTTGCGGACTCAATAAATATTGGAAACTTCTGCTCACCGGGAGCGATGCCCTGATTGATAAACAATTCATTTTCTCTGTCATCACCGGATACATCACCTGAATTGCAAACATATATATCTAACCAGCCATCCCCATTTACATCAGCCATGGTAACCCCGGTGCTCCAGGCCCGATTACCACCTACCCCAGCTTGCTCCGTAATATCTTCAAATTTCCAATTTCCCTGATTAAGGTATAATTTATTTTTCTCTTTATTGGCTGTGAAGTACACATCGGCTAATCCGTCATTATTTATGTCGCCAATGGCCACACCCCCGCCATTATAAAAATTTCTATAGGTCAGTATATTAAAGGTGTCGTCATCCTGCACAGTATTGACAAAATCAATTTTTGTTTGTTCTGCAGGCAGCAGGGTAAATAAAGTATCCTTTCCTATTGAAACATCTGCGGATACTTTTTCTTGCTTTATACAAGAAGCATGCATCAGGATATACCATGACATACAAAAAAAGAAAATCCTGTTTTCCATCAAATAAAATAGAATTAATGCCTTCGGAAAAATGCTGTCCAATCCGTTGCAAGATTGTTACTTTTTTTTAATTATGCTTATACATTAACAAAATGGCCTGATTCAAACTAAGATACAACAAAATAAATCCTAAAAAAAAAGGCAGGTGTTACTATTCCTGCCTTTTTTACTTGAAACTAATTTGAATATATCTTTACTAAAACACTGAATTTTTAATAACCAGGATTTTGTTTTAACTGAGCGGTACCATCTTTTTTGCTCAATTCGATTTGTACAGAAGGTAATGGATATAGATTGTGTTTTTCTGCAAAAGGAGTTGCATCTTTCAAATAAGTCCTTTTATTGCCTTCCACCGATAAATAATCGTTGATCACTTTTTGGGCAATTCCCCATCTTCTGAGGTCAAAAAATCTATTTCCTTCCAATGCCAGCTCCAATCGTCGTTCCATTCGCACTGCTTTTAATGCGGTTTCTTTATTGGTCCATGGAGTAGTGTATAAACCAATATTATATTTTGCCCAGGTAATTTTTGGGTCAGCAATATTAGCGGTGATGTTTCCATCAGCACCCTGAGCACAATTTTTTGCTCTGGCTCTGATTTTATTTACATATTCTCTTGCTTTTTCAAGTGACCCTATTTCTACTTCAATTTCAGCCAGCATTAATAATACATCGGCATATCGGATGATAGGCCTGTTTACTGAATTCAATTGAGTATTTACCCATCCCACAGAACTTACTTGTGATGAATTATCAGGAGCGAATTTCTTTGGTGAATATGGTCCGGCCCATGAGCGCGAACGAATCCACTCAGGTGCGTGTTTACCCCAGGTGAGATAGGGCACATCATCTCTTCCCACGGTAAGGTCTAACCTTGGATCCACGTTTTCAGCAGCAGTTAAATCTGAATTATTAAAATTATCCAATAATGGTAGGCCATTGGCATCGGTACGATAGGCATTTACCAGGTTCTGAGAAGGTTGATGGAATCCGCAACATCCAAATGGGCTTCCCCCGTGTGGATTATTCAACCGGTCAGCAAAGTTTCCATTTTGACCTTCACTGGTACCGTCGTTTACTGATGATTGGATAGAGAAGATCATTTCTTTACCATTTTCAGTGGATACTGCAAAAACATCTCTGAAACACGGAGCCAGATCATATTTGCCGCTGCTTACAACTGCTTCTAGTTGAGTTTTTGCACCGGCCAAATCACCACTATATAACAATACTTTTCCAAGATAAGCCTGAGCAGCACCTTTGGTAGCTCTTCCCAGCTGAGATTGATTTACCGGTAATTTTGCAATGGCTGCTTTCAGATCATCTGTAATTTTGGGTATAATATTTTCTGTATTGGGTTTTCTGAAGTCTTTGTCCGCTTCGGTGTAATAAGGTACATTTTTCCACATTTTCCAGGCATCAAAATGAAAGTGAGCTCTTAAAAATTGGCTTTCCCCTTCAAGTATAGTCTTAGCTGCGGCGGGCACAGATGTTGCCCCAGCGGCAAGTTTCAATGCAGAATTTGATCTGGAAATACCTTCATACAAAGCTTTGAACTTACCTTCGAAATACGTATTCCCCGGTGTCCATTGGTACAATTCAATTTGAGTGATTTCACCCTGATCACCTGGTTCGGAACCTTTATAAGCGTCATCTGATGCTACAGAGCCCCAAATCCAATTGCTACCGGCAGTCGGCCAGGGGGGAGAAAATTGACCCCAGTCATGATTCCAGCCATCCAACATAGAGTATGCCGAAATCAAAGCAGCATTTACTCCGGCTTCATTGGCAAGCGTACCTTCATCCAGGGAAGCCTGCGCGGGAGCCTTTAGAAAATCATCTGTACAGGAATATAAAAGTATTCCGACAAATACTAAAGAAGATATGAATATTGATATTTTTTTCATTATTTATAATTATTAAATATTTATCAAAAATTAAGTTTTCAATTTTAAAAGCCAACATTTACACCAAACATAAACGTTCTGGAAGTTGGGTAATTTCCAAAATCGTTACCAGCCCACTGATCTGTATTTCCTCTGGTGTTGAAGGAGGATAATGCAGGATCAATACCACTGTATTTGGTAAGTGTAAATGCATTCTGACCGGATAAATACACCCTGAGTTTGTTCAAGCCGTATTTTTTTAATTTACCGGCAGGAAATGTATATCCAATCTGAATGTTTTTTGCTCTCAAATACGAAGCATCTTCAACATAAAAACTATTTGGTCTTTCACTGAAAACATCATTTTCGTCCAAAATTGGAAAATCACCATTTGGATTAAGTGTGGGATGGAAAGATCTTTCCAAAGTTTCTTTTCTGATATTGGTATTGAAGAAACGGAATACTTCGAAAAGTTTATTGTAATTAAATATCTCATTTCCAATGGAAGCAAATAAGAAAGTCGATGCATCAAACCCTTTGTAATTAACTCCTATGTTGATACCTAAAGTAAGGTCAGGATGATATTTTCCTATTACACCGAGATCATTATCATTGATCTTCCCATCACCATTAATGTCTTTAAAACGGATACGACCTACTGCTGCACCGTCTTGTTTGGCATGTGCATCTACCTCCGCTTTTGTTCTAAATAGCCCATCTGCCTGATAACCATAGAATGTACCGATGGGATTATTTAATACATTAATAGAAGTACGGCCTATACGGGTGTCACCTCCCGGAGAGAAAAATGAAGTAGAACTACCATCTATATCCAATATTTTATTTTTATAATGCGAAGCATTTACTCCAAAATTAAAGTTGGCACTACCTATCATAGTCCGGTAATCTACAGAGAAATCCACTCCTTTGTTTTCCATCTTGGCAATGTTGACAAAGGGAGCTGCTGCCGTACCTCCGGTAGCTGGCAATGCTGGATTGAATAACAAACCATCTGTGGTCCGCTCATATAAATCAAAAACCAATGATAACTTACCATCATACAAAGAAGCATCAAATCCAATATTCGTGGAGATGTTTTCTTCCCATTTGGTAGCTGCATTTCCACGATTAGTAAGAGCATAGCCGGTCACCACACCTCCATTCGCTCCGTTGATATCATAAAAAGATGATCCGGGATCACCTCCAAATCTATCAAAGGCATTTCCTGAGGGTATTTCCTGATTACCTGTTTTACCCCAACCTCCGCGTATTTTTAGATCGTCTATGATACTGGAATTGGATAAAAAAGCTTCTTCACTCACTCTCCAACCAAAACTAACAGCCGGGAACACACCGTATTTCTGAGTTCCAAAATTGGAAGATCCATCTCTCCTGATGGTACCACTAATCAAATATTTATCTTTGTAAGAATAATCCAATTTACCAAATGAAGAAACCAGGGTATTAAATGAACCATTACTATTGACTGTTCTGGATCCTGGATCAGCCAATCCGGTATTTAAATACCAGGCATTGATGTCGGTAGTAAAATAATTGGCCAGAGATCCACTAATATTTCTGAATTTTCCTTTTATAGCTTCATACCCTGCCAAACCAGAAATTCTATGATGGGTACCAAAAGTTTTGGTATAGTTTAATGTATTAGTCCAGGTCCAGGTCAAACCGTTGCTCCAGTTTTCATTAAAACTGGTTAATGTAGACGGTTCTGAATTTTCCCAGGTAGGAAAACCAAATCCATTGGTGAAATTATTAAAGAAATCAGTACCGATACTGGTGCGCGCATTCAATCCTTCTATGATATTCAAGTCAGCATAAGCATTTCCGAGGACTCTGTAAAAAGTACCTAAATTATCTTTAGCTAATGTCTGCATTCTAACCGGATTGGTGCCATTACTTAATCCATTGGCTTTGCCACCACCATAGTTTACACCAGATATATCGTATACCGGAACAATGGCTTGCATTTTCAAGATCTGTGTCATGGTATTTCCTTCTCCTTGGTTTCCTCCTACCTGACCCAGTGAGGTAGATCTAGCCAATGAAAAGTTTTCACCAAACGTAAATCTATTGGCTTTAAATTGAGAATTTGCTCTAACGGAGAACCTTTCGAAGTTGGTATGCAGCATAGTTCCTTGCTGATTGAGATAGCCTCCTGAGATATTAAAGGTAGATCCTTGATTTCCACCGGATACATTTAAATTATGTTCTGTAACGGGAGCAGGATTAAATACTTCATCCCACCAGTCAGTACCTGCCTGGTTTGCTCTCATAATTAATTTACTGGGGTAAGAATAAGTGCTTTCATTTACAGGCCCTGTGCCCGGGAATCCGCTATACTCATGCGAATAAATATATTGAGGAATTGTACCTCTGCCGGCTGAATAAGGCACTTCTTTAGGTATAGTAATTCCTGCATTTTCATGTCCCCTCCAAACTGCTTCTGAATATAGTTTAGGATCTGTAATTAAATCGTATTTCCCTACAGAAGATTGAACACCTACATATGCATCATAGGTCACCTGAGCCTTACCGGTGCTTCCTTTTTTTGTAGTGATTATAATTACTCCATTATTTGCTCTTGCTCCATATATGGATGCAGAAGAGGCATCTTTCAGAATCTGAATGGTTTCAATGTCATTGGGATTGAGACCTGTTCCAAAAGCATCTTTGACGGGTACACCATCAATGATATACAATGGATCATTATTACTAAATGAACTTACTCCCCTGATCCTTACAGCAGTACCGGCACCCGGTGCCCCGGAAGTCGAAGTTTGTAATCCTGTTGCTCTACCTTCCAGTTTTTGAATAAAACTGGTAGCCACCTGCGTGTTCATATCCTTAGTATTGATCACAGAAACAGCTCCGGTGATATCCCTTTTGCGCTGAGATGAGTATCCGGTCACCACAATTTCGTCAAGTGAAACGCCCTGCTGAAGGGCAACATTTACGGTAAGGTCATTTCCTATTATATGTTCTACAGCGGTAAAACCAGTGTAGGTAATTAATAGAGTTTCACCTGCTTTTGCATCAAGTATAAAATCGCCATCCAAGCCAGTAACTGTACCGACAGTAGTACCTTTCACCAACACTGAAGCACCAATGAGGGGCTCACCAGTGGCAGCATCTGTAATTACACCCTTGACCTGAGCAGTCAAGACGAATACGAAACAAGAGAGAGAGAACGCAAAGCCAAATTTTCTCAAATTGGTTGCGCGATCAAATAATCGTTTTCCTATCATACAATTTAGAGTTTAAAATTTAAAGTAAAGTTTAATTAAACGACCGAAATCAAATCTAACTTATAGTTAATTTTACCATAAGTTAGATCAAAGATAATCTTTGAACTGAAATCACCAAAAGTTTTTGGTTAAAAAAAATATATGACCTCCGGGAGGTGGACTGTAAAGTATAGTTCCGGAACCTCTTTTAAACTTAAGAATCCATCCAGTATTAGTCCTGTTAAAATAATTTATTTACCATTTCAATTCTACATTTTCAATATGTGTAATTCCCTAATTTGATGTAAGTTTGAGATCCAAAAATTACAAATTCAAAATTGGATTAGAGAATCAAGAATAACGTGTAAGTTGAAATCAATATTTTCCAGCAAAACAATCGATGCACTTTCTATAGATTGCCTGATTTTCGGTTTTATGAAATCGGAATTATTCATTTTGCTAATTAAACATAAAACCGGTCCTACTAAAAATACATGGAAACTACCCGGAGGCTGGATTCAGTACAATGAGGATTTGGATGAAGCAGCGAGGCGTATTTTGAAAATTCAGACCGGTGTGGATAATCTATTTTTGGAGCAATTTAAAACATTTGGAAATGTCAATCGATTTCCAAATGACCGGGTAATCACTATTGCGTACTATGCTTTATTAAATGCCGAGAATTTTGAGCTTCCCCTTGCTCCTGTGGATATCCAAGTATCATGGGTGAGGATATCTGAGATACCTGACATGCTATACGATCATAACAAAATATTTCGCAGTTGTCTTACATTCATCAAACACAAGGTGCAGCATGAACCAATAGGATTTAATCTCTTGCCGAAAAAATTTACTTTAAAGCAACTTCAGGACTTGTACGAAGCCATATTGCAACAAAAATTGGACAAATCCAATTTTAGAAAAAAACTTTTGAAAATGAATTTGCTTATTAAAACGGATGAAAAACAAAAAGATGTATCCCATCGTGCGGCCATGTTATACACATTTGATAAAAAAGTATATCACCATCTGCAGGAAAGTGGATTCACTTTTGAGTTAAATTGAATTGAATGAGAATAATGTCAGGGTCTGAATATAGCTTTCCCTTCTTTACCCATATACTCCTGCCACTCTCCAGACCTATTTCCTTTCCAATCTGTTGATTTGACAGAAATATACATACCATTTACTTCATGGATTTTATATGTATTCAACAGATAAACAGTGATCAATTCCAAAGTATTATCTCCATCCAGATCTCCAAGCCAAGGCGTAGTCGAAATATTTTTAAAATGTTGGAGTGTATCCAAACCCTTGCGATGGCCACCCGGAAAATCATAAAAAATCAATTGAGATCGGTTTGCATCATAGTTCAACGTATTGGGCTTACCAAAGTTAATATGCATTACTATTTCTGATTGCAGATCTGAATCTGCCTGAAAAGAAATGGGTGAGGAAAAACCAGTAGAACCAATCGAGTCTTTAAATACCCTATTTCCATTTCTGCCATCTAAAACAAATTCAACAATCCCATTATTATCAGGCCATGCTCCAGCAGTAAAAAAACCAAAAAAATCCAGCGTGTCATCTTCATTGAAATAACCTGGGGCCAGCATATTATTTGCTTCCAACCCAATTTCCATTTTCCATCTGATGGTGTCGGAATGGCCATCAATGCAATACACAGTACCATTGTGTGCCGGGACAATTATATCCAGCATACCATCGTGGTTAATATCAGCAAGAGTAGGAGGTGCTATAAATCCCTGATCTGGATTGTGTACAAGCAATTTACTGTTTTTAAGATTATTATGTAACAGGTCAGCCAAGTTTACTTTGTAGAGATTACCTCCAAAAGTTTCTCCACCGGTCCCAAATAGGACATACGATGTATCTTGAACATTTAATATGACCGGGGACATATAATTTTCCAACCCATCCGGCATGGTGTCAATGGCAATCACTTGACCAGTTTTTGACTCTAAGATCATCATGGTTCCCGGAAGCCGGCCTTGAAGAGTATTTGGGTTTGCCTTAGCATTTCCTCCACAGGCAACCAACAAGTCAGTCAAGCCATCCCCATTACTATCTTGTATTAATTGGCAATTGAAAAAATTAAATCTGGCCAGCTCCTTAATTCCACCATCCCTGATTATTTTATATTGCCAGATGATCTTGCCGTTTTTTCCATCTATTGCCATCAGTGTATGTGATCTGCCACCTATAATTACATCATCGGTGCCGTCCTGGTTAATGTCAAGAAAGGTGGGAGAACCAATTACCTGGTCAGAAGCAGAGACAGACCAAAGTAATTTACCATTTTTCCCATCCAATGCCAATACAGCCTGTTCGCAGGGGTAGTATTCATTCATACCCGCCCCTATTACAATATCCAATACCCCATCTTTATTAAGATCCGTACATCGTGGTGAACTTTGTGTTCCAATAGCAGGAAAAGGAGCATTCCAGTGTATCAGATCTGATTCCTGCCTGCACGATGATAATGCGCCTGAAACAAATAGGATTATCATCGCTTGTAAAAAGTCAAATTTTCGGAATAACATCATTTAATAAAGATGAAGGTAGAGATCTTTAAAAGAAAGTTGGCCATTTTGTTTCAAGTCAAATATCAAAATAATCATTTATAAGATAAAATAATACTACGTGCTACCGTATAAAGTAATTAAAATCACTAAAAAGTAAATTCTGACAAAATTAAATCTATGAACTGGTTAATTTTAAGTCTTTGTTGTAAAATAAATATGTATGCTCCTTAAGATTTATAAGATTAAAGCCCTAACTATATTATTTTATTTATTACCTTTTTTGTCTTGCTTACAAGCTCAATTTCGTTTTCCACAATTAATATCGGATAACCTGGTATTACAACGGGACAAGCCTTTAACCCTGTGGGGATGGGCATCACCTGCTGACAGGGTGAGCCTTAATTTTAATGGCAAAATAGTAAATGCGATTACCGGAGCAGACAGTATATGGCGAATTCAACTTCAACCTCAATCCATGGCATCGGGTATAGACTTAAAATTTGAACATTTTATGGCAAAAGCAAAAAAAGGCAATCTCCATACTATAAAAAATGTGGCCTTTGGAGATGTCTGGCTGTGCTCCGGTCAAAGTAATATGGTTTTGCCTATGGAACGGGTAAAAGAAAAATACCCTGACGATATTGCAAGTGCTGCCTATCCTGATATTCGCAATTTTTTTGTGCCCACTCTTACAGATCTTAGATCACCCCAAAATGATATTCCTCATGGGGAGTGGAAGGTGGCTGATCCAATAAATGTACCGGGCTTTGGTGCAGTCAGTTATTTTTTTGCAAGAGAACTATATACTAAATATAAAGTACCTATTGGAATTATAAATTCAAGTGTAGGTGGAACTCCAATAGAAGCCTGGATCAGTGAAGAAGGCTTTTACGATTTTGTGGATATAAAAAAAACAATTCAAAAAAATAAAGATACCGGGTACGTAAATTCATTCGCCAGGCAGAACTCAAATATTAATATAAATCGAGTACCAACTGATAGAGGCAGGATTGAACATTGGGAAAGCAAAGACTATAAACAAAAAGGTTGGCGCAATATTAATATACCAGGATATTGGGAAGATCAGGGCTTAAAAGATTTAAATGGTGTGGTATGGTACAGAAAAGAAATAGATCTGCCTAAAAATTGGACCGGTAAAAAAGTGAAACTCTATATGGGGCGAATCGTGGATGCAGATGAAATGTATGTAAACGGTAAAAAAATAGGAAATATTACTTACCAATATCCTCCACGGCGATATGAATTACCAGCGGACTTACTCAATCCCGGTAAAAACCTTTTTACCATCAGGGTAAGCAATACTTCTGGCAAAGGTGGCTTTGTACCGGATAAGCCCTATTATATGACTACAGAAGATGGAGAAATAATGGATTTAAAGGGAACCTGGGAATATAAGATAGGTGAAGTATTTACTCCTCTGACGGGAAATAACGGTCCAAATACTGCTTTCATGGTGAGACAAAACCAACCTGCTGCATTGTATAATGCCATGGTAGCCCCTTTTGTTTCCTTCCCGGTAAAAGGGTTTCTGTGGTACCAGGGGGAAAGTAATGCCGGAAATCCATCCAACTATGATCAATTACTCAAGGCATTGATTTTAGACTGGAGGACAAAATGGAAAGCTGGTGAAGCACCATTTCTTTTTGTTCAATTGGCCAATTTCATGGATTATACTATGATGCCTGTGGAAAGCAGTTGGGCACAACTTAGAAATAATCAAAGAAAAGCACTCGAAGTACCTCATACGGCCATGACGGTAATTACGGACTGCGGAGAATGGAACGATATCCACCCTTTGAATAAAAGAGAGGTGGGCATGAGATTGTCTCTTGCAGCTAAAAACCTGGCTTATCATGAAAATACGGTGGTTTACAGTGGACCATTGTTTGAAAGTGCAAAAAAAGATGGTGATAAGTTCATCGTTTCATTTACCCATACCGGATCAGGACTGATGTCTATTGATGATGAACCGTTGAGGTATTTCGCAATAGCGGGCGAGGATAAAAAATTTGTATGGGCTAATGCTAAAATTGATGGCAATAATGTAATAGTATGGAATGATAAAATAAAAGAACCTAAATATATCCGATACAACTGGGCTGATAATCCTGAAGGTAATCTATATAATAAAGAAGGGTTGCCTGCCTCTGTATTTTCAAATGAATAGGCAACATTAATTAATATTTCAAATCCGTATAGATGAAAAAACAACCGCTTTTCCTATTTAGTTTGTTATTTGCAGTGATGGCGCGGGGTCAAATGATGATAATAGATTCATCCCACTATCCCAAGATCACCCATTTTACCTCCCAACAGGACCATGAGCATATGAAGCAACAGCTTGGCATCAAAACCCTGAGGCCTGGCTATAGTGGGAATGAATCAGCTCCTAATCACGCGAATTATGATGAATCCATTGCTAATCCATGTCCTGACCTGAGGGATGTATTGACCTTGTCTAATGGCACTAAAATCTCGAAACCGGACCAATGGTGGAATCAGCGAAGACCTGAGTTGATAGCTGAATTCGAAAAAAATGTATACGGTAGAATTCCCGATAAGGTACCCGGTGTGACCTGGACTATAAAAATTACGGACAGAGAAGCAGTCAATCGGATACCTGTTATTGCCAAAGAAATCACCGGTCATGCAGACAACAGTGCATACCCATTAATCAATGTAGATATCAAAATGGTCTTGGTGGTGCCAGCAAACGTTAAAGGCAAGGTTCCGGTATTGATGATGTTTGGCAGACCTTCATTGCCAGCCCCAGCACAACCCTCGATAGAAGATCTGGAGAAAATAAATCAGGCTTTCAAAGAAATGATGATCAAATCCAATCCTGAAATGAAAATCATCTTCGAAAAATATCCTGCCTATCAACCTATAACCAGGATACCACCACCAAATCCATTTGGACCAGCAAAACCGGATGAAGAGTTAACACCACAGGAAAGATTATTGGCAGCCGGCTGGGGATACTGTACTATTGATCCAGGAAGTATACAGGCAGATAATGGAGCCGGGCTCACCAGGGGCATTATAGGCCTTACGAATAAAGGTCAACCAAGAAAACCGGAAGATTGGGGATCATTACGCGCCTGGGCCTGGGGTGCTGCCCGTGCACTTGACTACCTGGAAACCGATACATTAGTCAATGCAAAACAAGTAGGAATCGAAGGTGTTTCGAGATATGGTAAAGCAGCATTGGTTACATTGGCTTTTGAGCCCAGGTTTGCAGTTGGCCTGATAGGTTCATCTGGCAAAGGGGGTACTACCTTACATCGGCGGATTTTTGGTGAAGGTGTAGAAAATCTGACAGGTAGCGGTGAATATCATTGGATGGCAGGAAATTATCTCAGATTTGGTGCGGAAGAATCCACTTTTGGAAAGAAAACGGGTTGTGACCTGTCTGTAGACGCTCATGAATTAATAGCGCTATGTGCCCCCAGGCTTACCTTTATCAGCTATGGTATTCCCGAAAAAGGGGATGCAAAATGGCTGGATCAAAATGGAAGTTATATGGCTACAGTAGCGGCAGGGGCGGTATTTAAACTTTTGGGAGTAAAAGACCTGGGTGTATCGAATGATTACAAAAAAGAAGTAATGCCCCCCATGCTCACAGATATGCTGGACGGTCAACTGGCCTGGAGGCAACACGATGGCGGTCATACGGATGCACCTAATTTTAAATTTTTTATACCCTGGGCGAATAAGAATTTAAACTATGTAAAAACAACTCAATAAGAACCGGCTCAGTATATACCAACCCGGTTCATTCTTTAGTATTTGTCCATGGAGATGGCAATACGTATAGGTTCTCTCAGGGTATGGTTTCCATCGGCTGGTCAAGTCAGTATTATTTCTCTTTTATGTAAACACGATCCTGTGCAGACATTACCTTCTGTCATACTGAGCATGCCATTAAATCACCAGTGTGATCAAAAAATAAGGTATTGGTACATAGTACTGAATTTTTAAACTTTAGTTTTGATTATATAGGAATCAATGTAGATTCTACGTAGACCGGATAGTCAGTATATCCTTTAGCATCAGCTGTATAGAATAAATCTGTTTTAAGATCCTGAGATAAGTCCAGGTTATTTTTTAATCTTTTTACTAAATCCGGATTATTTATAAAAGGTCTTCCAAATCCAACCAGGTCACATAAACCACTTTGAATATCCTCTTCCGCACTCTTTTTATTATACCCTCCGCAAAGGATAATTGTATTTTTAAAATTTTTACGTATTAGCTTTATTATTTCGATCGGTACAGTGGGAGCACCCATAGCCGAATGATCTACGAGATGCAGGTAGGCAATATCCAGTTTATTGAGTTCTTTAGTAAGATAATCATAGGTAGCATCTATTTCAGGATAGGTAGGCATGTCGCCTGCCACACCATAAGGGGATAGACGAATTCCTGTTTTACCTTTTCCAATTACTGCCGATACCGCTGTAACTACTTCAATTACAAAACGACATCGATTTTCAATAGTGGTATCATATTGATCTGTTCTGATATTGCTCACAGGAGATAAAAATTCTTCAAGTAAATATCCATTTGCACCGTGTAATTCCACCCCGTCAAATCCAGCTTCAATAGCATTGGTCGCCGCATTTACATATTCGGCCTGAGTCAATACAATGTCCTGAGCAGTCATCGCAGTAGGAGTCGGATAATCTTGTAATTGGTTGGTATCCGTCCACATTTGTCCTGTGGCTTTTATAGCAGAAGGAGCTATAATATGGGAGCCCTCCTGCATATTAAAAGAATGACTTATCCTACCGGTATGCATCAATTGCAGGAATATTTTGCCACCACGTTTATGTACACCCGATGTAGTCTTTTTCCAAGCCTGCATTTGCGGCCGACTAAATATACCGGGAATACGAGCATATCCCAACCCATTAGGAGATGGCGAAGTACCCTCAGTAATTATTAATCCGGCTGTCGCCCGCTGTTGATAATATAGGGCCATTAATTCATTTGGAATATTATCAGTGGCCCTGCACCGGGTCATAGGGGCCATGACAATTCTGTTTTTTAATTCTATATCTCCAATCTTAATTGGTGAAAATAATTTGTATTCTTTCATTATTGTTATTTCATAAACCGTTACTTTAAATACTACATATCCCCATTATTGAGCTAACATTCCACCATCAATTACCTGAGTAGTTCCTGGAATATATTGCTTTTATCACTGCTTAGATTTGTTTTGTGATGGATATTTTATTGATGTCGAAACCTTTATTTTTTATACCTGAAAGGATTCGTTGATATAAAGCATGATCCATAGTATTTGTT
>JBGAVW010000006.1:0-135638 GCA_044227925.1 Saprospiraceae bacterium
ACTTATTCTTGTGAGTATTTAGTTTACAGAGGTTTAAATTCTGATGGCTTGATAAATCCCGGCGTTATGCTTTCTACTAATTTAGCGAAATGAATAAGCTGTGGTTCTGAAAAATGTTTTCCTATGATCTGAATGCCTATTGGTAATCCCTCATCGTTTAAACCAAGTGGGACAGTAATTGAAGGTAGACCCAGCGCATTTACCATCAGTGCATACGACCCGGATACCCAATACTGTACTTCATTGCCATCAATATTAATAATGCTACCCACTGGGCATTTTTTTATTGCCGGCATCGGCATTACAGGACAGATTAAAAAATCGTGATTCATGAAAAATTTTTCCCATTCTGCAATTATGGTTTTTCGATGCGTTATAAATTCTTTATATATATTTTCATCTTGAGTCATAGCTAAATCAAAAGACCTGGAGAGATCTATTGGTCCATTGCCCATTTTTTTGAAGCCATCTACTATAAATTTCCTGATAATCCAGGGCTGCCCATACGTATTCAAATATGCCATCAATCCCATAAAAATCTGGAATTGTTCAGAAAAAGTATTTGGCATTGTATTCTTTGTTTTTACACCATGGAACCGAAGGCTATCTAAAAATGTAGCAAGCTTGTTTTTGATGTCGTGATGTATTGGTATCTGGTATTCACCGAATTTGAGCGCATCGTACCACGCGATATCATATTGGTTTAATGATTTGAGGGTGTCATAATCGTATGGTGTGCTTTTTAAAAGTTGATTAGGAGTTTCTTTCAATACATTCCACATCAGTTCAAGATCTGACATATTGCGAGCTAAAGGACCTGCAACTGCCAATGCAGCTTTTTTATTATCAAACTTCATACCTGGAAATTCCTGGTCCCAGGTTTCTATGGCTAGCTCAGTAGTCTTTAATCCATATAATCCGCAAAAAGCTGCAGGCACACGTATACTACCTCCCATGTCTCCACCTAACTCCAGGGGCACAAATCCGGCAGCTAAAGAAGCGGCACCTCCGCCCGTGCTGCCACCCGGTGTGCGGCTTGTATCATATGGATTATTTGCTGTAGGATATATTTCGCCCTGCGTCTGGTAGTCCATAAGCATATAAGGCACATTAGTGGTACCTATAATTATTGCCCCTGATTTTTTAAGTTGCTTTACTACAGCCTGATCTGAAGAAGGTATAAATCCTCCAATCATTTTAGCATTTAATGTGAGATACGAGCCTCTTACTGAGAATTGTTCCTTTACTGTAATTGGGACTCCATGCAAAGGACCCATTATCTTATCATGAGCTAATAACGAATCTGCCTTCACTGCATCATTTAAGGCCTGGTCTTCTAATAACCATGCAATCGCATTGTACTTATGATTATGATATTTGATATAGGATATGATATCCTTTACTATTTCTACTGAGGTAGCTTGTTTGTTTTTTATTAATGCCGCAAGTTCAATGGCAGATTTATAGATGAATTTACCAGCAGGTGGAACTTGGCTTTTGGGTGCTTCGAATAACTCGGCTTGTAAGGCAGGTACCGGCCCAGCTGGTTTAGGTATGATCGAAAATAAGTATCCACAGGCTATTGCTGCTATACCGATTAGGATTCCAATAACTATTGCTATTTTTTTGAATGTTTTTTTTGACATATTTATTTTTTTTGTAATAATTCTTTAAAGGAGCAGAGTTGAAAATGGTAGATATTCTCACATCATCCCTTAAGACCAGTTAGATTCACATCTCTTTTTTTTCAATAACAATAAACGAAAAACAAAATGATATCTGCTCAAAAACATGACTTCTGCTTAAGTGCCTTTTTGCTTTTTTAATGCTTTTTCTAAAGTTGGAGAATTGGGTAAGGCCGGTAATGACTTAAGATAAAGGTATAAAGCCTCAAGCTCAACATCTTCGTGTACTCCAATGCCTGGCCATGGCATAAATTTTGCATCTAATATTTTACCTTCCGGTGTCTTACCACTGCGCAACGTATTTTTAAAATCATCAAGATTCCATTTCCCAAAATTTCCTCCAGTGGTAATATTTGACCCAGGGGGCGAAACAGGATCAGGTGATTTAAAACCATTAAATTGCTCACCATGACAAGTAGCACAACCATGAAACTGCGTAAAATAGAAGCCATACTCTTTAGTGGCAGCTTTAGCTGGGGCGGTAATCGATTGGACTGCATCGTGTTTTATAATATCATAGGGGTATAAATTACCAAAAAGACCAGCACCTGCCAATATATTTGCCATAAAGGTGAACTGAGTGGGCCCCATTGGTTTTTCAATTGGTTTTATGGATTTCATATATGCTATCAGACATCCAAGATCCTGATCACCCAATAAACCTATTGCTTCTGAGGGCATTACCATTAATGGTCTGCCTTTAGGATTTATTGCATGCCTTAACGTACGTACCCAATCTAAGTCGGTATAATTTTCAACTGCCGATCCTTGCGCCGGTGTAAGATTAGGACTGGACATATAACCTATTGCGGGATCATTAAAAAAATCTTTTCCTGAATAATCATGCCCATGGCATTCACGGCAGCCAACAGCCAGGAGTTTTCCACGTTCGAGGGAGGCACTATCCGATGGTATTGGAATAGCCGTCACCTGAGCTTCTAATTTTCGGGTGCCTAGTTTTACAAATTTAGATTTAAGGTAGAAACTGGCTATGGTAGCCACCAGTAATAGTGTGCCCAGTATGATGCTGATCCATTTAATTGCTTTTTTCATATTTGAGGATTTTATTGGATCAAAAATATATCTGTAAGAGAACTTATTCAGTCAGTAGAAATATAGAATTTGATACGCAGATCTGCGTATCACTAAACTTTTCTGGTTTTCTTAATTATCTTTGACTGCCCTCATATTAACTATGTATCGAGTAACTTTTATATACTTACTGGTTTTCTGGCAATCCATATTATCTGCTCAAAGCAATATCATAGACAGTATACGATCTCTCATACATCAGAACCGGGATACTATAAAAGTTTGTGATCTGTATTGGGATTTGCTGGATGAAATAGAAGAAGTCGATGGAGAAAAAGTGCTTTTGATATGTGATACAATTGAAATGCTGGCACGACAAATTAATTATAAAAAGGGCATTGCCAGAGCTTTTAATGGCAGAGCTGAATATTATAAAAATAAAGGGGATATTCCGAAAGCAATTGATTTATTAAGGTTGGAATTAGTACTAAGAAAACAAGATAATGACAGCCTGGGTATGGGTCGGGCCTTAAATGATATCGGAGCCAGTTATTCAGAAATTTATTATACAGATTCAGCGATTCAGTATTATCTGCTTAATCTTAAGCTACAAGAAGAAATCAGGAATTATAAAAACATAGCGTCGGCCTATGCCAATATTGGAAATCTATACGCTGACTTGCAAATGCATGAAAAAGGAGTAGAGTATTTAAAAAAAGCCTTGCAAACCAGATTGGAACATAATGATGAAAAAGGATCGGTGTATACATTAAATAACCTGGCAGTAGCATTTGGAAAATGGAATAAACCTGATAGTGCTATTTCTTATTCATTGCGAGGTATAGAAATTGCAAAAAAGTATAATAATGTTTTTGTGCAGGGGGTCATTACTGGTGGATTGGCTGAAATATATAAAGACAAAGGTGAATACCAAAAATCTATCGGGGCGGCGACGAACTCGATAGAGTTGCTTACGAAAGCCAACCGAAGACCCAATCTGGTATACCCATTGGTAAACCTGGCTGTTGTGTATAATATTTTAAAAAAACCATCTGACGCTTTAATCAACCTGGATAAAGGATATGTCATTATGAAAGAACTGAATCTGATGAGTCCATTAGAAATATATCTTCAGGAATATGCAAACGCCTATGAACAAATGGGCAATTACAAAGAAGCGTTAAAATGGTGGAAAGAGTTTATGGTCCTGGATGATTCCTTGTTTAAATCAGAAAATAATAGAATACTTGCTGAAACGGAAACCAAATATCAGACTCAAAAAAAAGAGACTGAAATTGCACACCAAAAGCTATTGCTGGTTGGTCAAAATGAACAAATACTAAAGCAACGGCTTTGGATTGGAGGATTATTTAGTGCCATTGGCCTAATGGCTTCCTTATTTTATGCCTACTGGAACAGATTCAAAAGAAAGAAGAAGGAAGAATTGGATGCTGCAGTCATTCGAGAACAAAAGGTCGGATTGAGGGCTGTGATTGATGCACAAGAGGAGGAAAGAAAAAGGGTAGCGAAAGACCTGCACGATGGAATAGCTCAGGAAATGGTGGCATTGAAGCTTGGGATAAATGTATTGGAACAAAAAATTAAAAATCAGATGCCTGAACAGGTATCGCATATACAGGAACTCAGTGAGCAAATTGACTCCACTACTAAAGAAATCCGTACTATTTCTCATGTGATGATGCCACCTGTTTTGGAATCAAAAGGATTGGCTCCCAGCCTGGAGTTATTATGCCAGGCCACATTAAAGAATGCTGGAGTGGATTATCAGATAAATATAGAGGGGATTACGGATCAGATAGATGATAAAATAAAGATCGGAGTATATCGGGTGGCTCAAGAACTAATTAATAATATCATCAAACATGCGAATGCAAATAAGGTTTTGATTATTTTATCACTTACTGGAAGCAGTCTTTTGCTCAAGATAGAAGACGATGGCAAAGGTTTTAATTTTGAAGAAGAAAGGTTTAAAGGCAGTATGGGTTTATTGAACATGATCAGCCGAGTAAGTACCCTGGGCGGATCAATACAAGTCCAGTCCGTAAAACCACATGGAAGTTGTAGCACAATTCAAATTCCAATAAAATGAATTCTGAAAAAATTAAAATACTAGTTGCAGATGATCATCATTTGGTGCGAAAAGGGTTCGTTGCATTATTGAACGAGATGAGTGAAGTGGAAATTGTAGGTGAATCAGCCAATGGAAATGAGGTGCTTCAGGTATTAAAAAGAGGTGTCCGGCCTAATATCATATTAATGGATTATGAGATGCCCATACTAAATGGCCTGGAAACATTGAAAATTATTAAATCGGATTATTTCGGGATAAAGGTGATTATACTCACCATGTTACAAGATAAAGAGCTGGTAGAAGCTTGTCTTAAAAACAATACCGACGGATTTTTATTTAAAAATATTTCTTTTGATGAATTAAAATTGGCTATCAATAAAGTAGCCAGCGGTGAAAAATATTTTAACAGTGATGTTGCTTTAATCTTAAGTGGACAAAGTGAAAGTCATATTTCAGGTCACAACAAATTGTCCACAAGAGAACTGGAAATAGTAAAACTGGTTGCAGAAGGGAAGACCAGCACCGAAATCGGGTCGCTCTTATTTATCAGCCCTCGCACGGTGGATACACACAGGAATAATATTTTGCAAAAGCTGGAATTGGAAAGCATACCAGCATTGGTAAGATGGGCCATAAAGAATAAAATCATTAGCTAAGGAAGCTATCGGGAATATTGGGCTATTTCGTAGTGCCAGAAAATAAGTGACTGGATCTTTTTGTAATTCCTCCTGAACCTTCTGTAGAGCATTTCACTACATCTCTTGCACTGGAAAAAATGCACAGGCTGCCATCTCCACAATAATTAATTATTTGACCATGATTTTGTATGGCTAGTTTTTCCAGTGTGGAATTGTAATGTTTGATCACAGAAACTGTCTTGTATTCATCAGATCCCAGCATCGAAAGGTATACAACGATATCAATGAACATACTGGCTGCAAATTACCGGGATTGATTCATAATGGATAATGAAGTTTTTACTTATGCATACCTATAATTATTTATAAGCACTAATTAGAATTGGCATCATTAAACACAGTCAGGTACTATTTCCATACGCCAAAGCAGGCGGTCAGAATAAAAAAAAAGCCCAGGTAAATACCCGGGCTCGTAATTGAGAATATAAAATTCGATTTGAGATTTATTGTTTATCCCACCAAACACGGGTATCGAGATCATCGGCACCTTGTCTTGCAATGGCTGCTTTTACATTGGTACTATTTACTGATATTTCTGAGTTTGGATAAGTAAGTCTTCTTATAAATTCGCCTTTTATTGCTTTACCCGCAAAAGGATTAGGAGCCAGTTTGGGGAACCCTGATCTCCTGAAATTGGCGAAAACTTCAGGTCCATTCATAAATGAAGAAACCCAATATTGAGTATTTATTTGCTCAAGTCCTTTCGCTGCATCATATGGATTTGCATCTAGGTATTTTGTAATATCTGCGGCGGGAACTGCAGATCCTGCATCGTGTGCAGCACATTCTTCCATGTGGGCTCTAACTCCATTTTTGAATGCATCGGATGCTGACCCGGTAGCCCATCCTCTTTGGATAGCCTCGGCCAGTAATAATGAAGTCTGAGAATAAGTCAGAATAAACATGGATGCAGTATTTTTAGCAAAGCGGGTACGATCTACCTGGCTAAAATCATAAAAACTGGCTAGTTTTTGTTTAGCAGCTTCTGCAACAGCACCAGTATTATCCAGACCCATAGGCATACCAATCTGAAGAGAAGTGTCCTGGCTGGCTTTGGCTGCAGTTTGTTCCGGACCTGACTTTGCTCCCACATATCTCACAGCGAAAGCCCTCAATCGAGGGTCAGCTGTTCTTTTTAAATAATCCACAAAAGGTGCGGTAATATAAAAATTGGCAGCTTCTGTACTGTTGAGCATCTGGCCTACTCCATTGGTATAGTTAGCATCGTGCCTGATTACGGCATTGTCGGAATTGGCGGTCATTAAACCTCCTGCAACTGCTTTTTGCACCGTGGACTGAGCAAGAGCTGGATCTATCTTCACCAGGCGCATACCGGCCCTTAATAATAAAGAATTACCGAATTTTTTCCATTTGGTAATATCACCACCATAAAGTAAATCGGAAGTTTCTATGGTTTTACTTGCATCCAAAGCAGCAGTGGCATCAGAAATGGTTTTAATGATATCCGCATAAATGTCTTTTTGAGCATCGTATTTAGGATAAGTTACCTGTTCCAGATATCCTTTACCAGCTTCAAAGTAAGGAATATCTCCATAGGAATCAGTCAAAATCATGAACCCGAAAGACTGAAGGATTTTGGCCATATTATTAAGATTACTTCTGGCCGGCACATCTTTAGTCTGTTGAATGACATCAACTGTATTCCTGATTACGGAGCGATAAAATCGTACCCAATTTTGATTGGTAGCTTCCCGATTATCCTGGTTATAATTAGCTCCGGTGAGTACACCAGAGTTGGGAGAAATCATTTGCTGCACAATTCCCATTTCATATTGTACGGTAGTGGCAACAAAAGAAGTATTAATTATTGCATTGTTTAAAATAAATGCTGGATTAATGGATGTGGCTGCATTTTTATTGATATTGAGATCATCGAATCCCTCATCGCACGAAACGATGAGTAATGCAATTATTAAGAGATTATATTTAAATAAATTTTTCATGTCTGATCGTATTTTTAAAATTTAACATTAAGATTAAATCCAATACTTCGGGTCGTAGGAAGTCCTGTAGATTCCATTCCAACCAAATTATCAGATGTATAACCAAATGATTCTGGATCTATATTGGGTACCCATTTTTTGAGCATCAATACATTATTGGCAACAAAGCTCAATTTTATGCCTTTGATAAAAGTGGTAGCAGGTATTAGTTTGGATAAATCGTATCCTGCAGTAATCTGTCTTAGTTTCCAGTAGCCGCCATTGTAGATTATAGGTTCTATTAATTGTTGCGAGCGAACGACTTCCCAATAAGGTTGGACGCCAGCCTTGACTGTGTTGGCTTCTCCTTTTTCATTCACACCGACTCCAATAACACCACCTTCTGCTCTTCCCAATAGAGTCTGCTTATGTAAGCCATGTCTGGTAGCATTAAAATTAGTACCGGATAGCATCATGTTGCCTAATTTGAAATCAATCAGGAAAGAAAAGCTCAAATCTTTATAGGTAAATGCATTATTAAAACCTCCGTTCCATTTAGGAAGTGCCGAACCAAATGATATAAGATCGACAGTCCTGAGCGGTATACCGTTTGATCCAAATATTTGTCTTCCCTGGGCATCTTTTCTAAAGCCAAATCCGTAAATCTGTCCCATTTCCTGACCTACTACTTGTCTTAATTCTCCATTGAATACGTGGGTGCCCACGGTAATCCTTTCACCAGGTGTTTCAGTTAATAGCTTGAGTACTTTAGTTTTGTTAAAAGCACCATTTATGGTGAGATCCCATTGGAAGTCTCCAACCTTTAATGGTGTTAGATTTATCAATCCTTCAACACCGTTGGTACGGCTGGTACCACTATTGATCAAGGTATTAACAAAGCCAGAAGCATCAGATACTTGAGCCGAAACGATTTGATCATTAGTGACTTTTTGATAGATGGCAAAATCCAAGCCTACTCTGTTTTTAAATAGTTTTAATTCCAAACCAATTTCCTTTTCTGTTGCACGCATTGGTTTCAGATTTGCATTAGGAAGGGTATTTCCAGACGAACCCCCTAATGGTTGGGCAGCACCTGCTGGGTTGGGGAATAGGTTTGCATTTACACCATAAAATAGATTATTTGCATACGGGTTTACATCTGTATCGGATCCAACTTCAGCATATGCTGCACGAAGTTTTCCAAAAGTAAGCCAGGCTGGGACACCATCACCCAATGCTTCACTAAATACAAATGAACCTGAAACGGAAGGATAGAGAATGGATCGGTTAGCAGGACTCAAGGTTGAAAACCAATCATTTCTCACTGTCCCGTTAATGTATAAAAATCTTTTGTAGGATACCTCTGCAGAACCATATACAGAATTTACAGCTCTTTCTGATAAGTTATAAATAGGGTCTTTTACCCTTGAATTTGCTACTGTATATAATCCGCGGACTACAAAATCCTGTGCAAATACGTTGTTTTGATCTGCTCGTCTGTACATTTGGTTACCTCCGGCAGTAAGATCTAAACCAAAATCACCAAATTCCCTGGAGGCAGAAATCAATATGTCAGCATTGGTTTCTCTGAATCTACGAGATTCCTGAGTAAATGAGCCATTTACAAAACCAGCGGGAGCAGCTGCTAGCGATGCCTGACCTGTTGGGAAGTTGTTGTATTCCTGATCCCTTGACCAATAATCCTGGCCAACTCTTCCTTGCACAGACAGCCAATCAGTAATATTGTATTTAACGGAAATATTGCCGTACAATCTGTCTCTGACAATATTGTTGAATTGTTCAGAAAGAGTAAAATATGGATTGGTCCTATTCATAAACCGGGAATAGATAAATTCATTACCCGCTGCATTAAATTTTTTAGCCTCCAGCAAATCCAATGGCATGCTGTTAGCTAAATTGTAAAGTGATGTGGGAATCGAATTATCCTGATTGGCAATATTGGGAGGATTAGTATTATTTTCTTTGGAATAATTTGCACTTCCTGAAATGCTAAGTGATTTGGAGAAGTCATAAGCAAATCCAAGGTTTAAAATTTTACGGTCAAATTTATTATTTGGTACTATACCGAGATTGTTGGTATTGTTAAAAGAAAGATTAAATCCTCCTTTATCTCCATTAGAGGCCATGGTAATGGTATTCGCAAAGTTTTGTCCATTTCGGAAAAATTTTCTGATCCTGTCGTATTGCGGCTCATAGGGGACAGTAACATTATCGAATAAAACCTGGGTCATACCGGGTGCAAATTTTTCACCAAATGACCATTGCCCTGAAGTAGGATTAGCTGAAGTTGGTCTTACTCCATTTTCTCCTTGTCCATATTCGTATTGATAATCGGTAAAATCCAACGGAGTATCGTTTGTATAATTGGAATTGAATGTAACTCCAATGCCTTTTGATTTGGAATCTCCTCTGGTTTTGGTTGTAATCATGATTACACCGTCCTTGGCCCGTGAACCATAAAGTGCAGCTGCAGTAGCCCCTTTGAGCACAGTCATGCTTTCAATATCATCAGGATTGATACTGCTTAGACCGTCACCACCATCAGAGGTAGTTCCTCCACCTCTAAGACCAATAGAGTTGTCAGCACCGGCATTTCCGGGATTATATCCAAAATTGGTATTGTCAATGGGTACACCATTAACAACAATCAGTGGATTATTTTGTCCATTAATTGATGACTGACCACGAATTCTGATTTTAGAAGTACCACCAGGTCCGGTACCCAATGAAGAAATGTTTACACCGGCAATTTTACCCTGAAGGGTATTCATAAAATTGCTGGATTTATTTTCAGCTACTAATTCTTTTGAAATAGTACTGGTAGCATATCCGAGTTTTTTAGCCTCTTTACGGATACCCAGGGCTGTAACCACGATTTCATCGAGTGCTTCTGCACTTTCTGCCAGGATGATATCAATGATTTTTTGATTTCCAATTGATACTTCTTTTGTGGTAAAACCGACATAGGAAAATACTAATGTACTGCCTTCGGGTGCATCGATCGCGTATTTGCCATCGATATCCGTTACAGTTCCTGTAGAGGTACTTTTTACAACGATGGAAACCCCTGGTAAAGGAGAACCATCTGAACCGGAAGTAACTACTCCGGAAATTTGAGCATGTATGATTGCAGTGCAGCAAATCATAACACTCAGAATCAAAAGTTTGAGTTTAATCATACAATATAAAGTTTAATAATTTTCTACATTTAGGTCTAGAACGAAAATAGTGTATTTTTTTCGACTATTTTGCAGGTAAATGTAACCCATAGAAAGGATATGCCCAACAACCAAGTAGAATTTTTGCAAAAATTTGGCCGGGACTCCCAAAATATTCGTTGATTAATTGAAGATATGCTAAGAAAAAGAATGTTGAGAATTATATTGCTAAGTTCAATTGCATTTTTTAACTTATTGGCTCATGCCCAGGTAAAAACCATTCTTGTAAAACCGTCTTTGACGGATATTAAAATAAAGACTTTCAATGTTGATTCTCACAGAATTTATTTTAAAAGTGAAACCAATCCCAAAGGTATTTTAGTGTATTTGCCGGCAAGTTTTCATCTAACATCTTCTGCGGAATATTTTTGTCATACCGCCGCCAATGCCGGATATATAGTAATTTCATTGGCTTATCCGGGAACGGATATTTTATATGATGCCTGTGCTCACAATACCACACTGACCTGTTTTGAAGATATACACAGAGAGATCATAGAAGGCAAAAACTACAATCCTTTTTTAGTAATAGACTCTACTGAGAGCATACTGTACCGATTACAAGCTTTAATTGCTTACCTCAAAGGGAATGATATAAACCTAAACTGGCAGGAATTTCTTGATGAAAGGGGTAATTTAAAATTAGCCAATACAAGCTGGGCAGGGCACAGTGATGCCGCAGGTCATGTTGCCGTGTTAGCCAAGTACAACACAGTAAAACGAATTATACTTTTATCTGGGCCCAAGGATTTTAGTGAACATTTTTATATCCCACCCCTATGGATGAGCACAGGCAATTGGAAAACCGATAAAAACAATATTTATGCATTTGGTCATGGGCAAGATGAATATGCTATCCAGCAAGAAATATGGGATAGCCTTGGTTTGAAAAAATATGGAAAAACGGTAAATATTAATCAGGTGAATTATCCATATAATAACAGTCATCAGCTCATTACAAGTGCAACTGTAGCTGTAGGAGACAGGCACTTTTGCACCATATTGGACAACAGAACCATTTTACAAAACGGAATACCACTATTTGAACCGGTATGGAAATACCTTTTGGATGTCCCATTGATCAGCACGGCAGTGACATCAAAAAACAATGAAAATACAATTAAAATTTACCCCAACCCACTCAAATCAGGCGGAAAACTGAAACTTGAACATAAACCGGATTCAGAATATTTGCTATTAAATATAGCCGGGGTCAAAGTACAATCGGGAAAATTATTTCAAATGCAAACACATAACTTAACCCCAGGTCTTTATTTTATAAAATTAAAACTGGGCCGAGGTCAATATGCTACCCAAAGATTGATAGTGTATTAGAGATCTAATAATAATGTTGTAGGATCTTCCAATAATTTTTTCACTTTTACTAAAAAGGTCACTGAAGAAGATCCATCTATCACCCTGTGATCGTATGACATAGCGAGATACATCATTGGTCTTATTTTAATTTCTCCTGCTACTGCTACCGGTCGTTCAATGATCGCATGCATGCCAAGAATTGCAGACTGTGGCTCATTTAGAATCGGTGTACTCATCATAGATCCAAAAATGCCACCGTTGGTAATGGTAAAGGTACCGCCGGACATTTCATCCAGAGTTAGCTTACCGGATCGGGCCTTATCAGCCAGTATTTTGATGGCTTGTTCTATCTCATGAAATTTTAATGATTCTACATTTTTGACAGGAGGCACTACCAAGCCAGTAGGTGTGGATATTGCAATAGAGATATCGGCGTAGTCATGATAAATAAAATCTTCGCCGTCAATAAAGGCATTAACTTCAGGCATTTCGAGAAGAACTTTTGCACAGGCTTTTGCGAATATGGACATAAAACCAAGCTTGATTCCATACTTTGCTACAAACTGATCCTGGTATTTGGCTCTCAGCTCCATGATGGCAGACATGTCCACCTCATTAAAGGTAGTGAGCATGGCTGTTTCGTTTTTGGCACTCACAAGTCGCCTGGAAATAGTGCGTCGCATACGAGTCATTTTTTCACGACGCTCGGTGCGAGAGAAGCCGCCCATAGGAAAGGAACTAACTTTTGGAAGGGGTATAGGCTCGGTTTTGGGGGTAGTCGAAGGCTCTGGTTTTGCTACCGCATTTTGTGCATCTTCTTTTGTGATTCGACCATCTTTACCAGTACCAGTGATCGTACCCGGATCAGCCTTTTGTTCTCTCATTATTTTAGCAGCCGATGGTGAGGCTATAGGTGTTGCTTTTGTGACATCAGCGATGGTCTCTTTTGAAGATTCCGTTTTGGGTTCTTCAACCGGGCTGATTTTAATTTCGGTATCAATTTTGGCTATTACAGCCCCAATGGTAAGGTCAGAACCATCCGGAGCAATTATTTTTAACTGACCAGCTACTTCAGCCGGCAGATCCAGCGTTGCTTTATCAGATTCAAACTCACATATTGGCTCATCCATTTTTACAACATCGCCATCCTTTTTTAACCATTTGGACAAAGTCACTTCTGTGATGGATTCTCCCATAGGAGGTACTTTAATATCTATTACTGCCATGCGGCAAAGATACGCGTCAAATAATTGGCGAAAAACTTAGTTTTTATAATTATTCTATTTTAATCCCAGACCACTGTTTCATTCTGGGGCCTTGACATTGACTTTCTTATCTTTGTGCCCATATGGAAACCAGTACAAGATATCAACCCAATCAGACAGAAGAAAAGTGGTATAAGCATTGGAAGGATGCAGGTTATTTTTTCTCAAAACCTGATGAAAGAGAACCATTTAGTGTAGTGATCCCTCCGCCAAATGTGACCGGGGTACTGCATATGGGACATATTTTGAATAACACCATTCAGGATGTGCTGGTACGCAAAGCAAGAATGGAAGGGAAAAATGCCTGTTGGGTGCCCGGGACGGATCACGCATCCATAGCCACTGAAGCTAAGGTGGTTAGATGGCTGAGAGACGAGAAAAAAATAAAAAAAGGCGATTTGACCCGGGAGCAGTTTATGGAATATGCATGGCAATGGACTGAAAAATACGGTGGCATTATTTTACACCAATTGGAAAAATTAGGTGCAAGCTGTGATTGGTCCAGGACAGCATTTACAATGGATGAAATCAGATCCGAGGCAGTATACAAAGTATTCGTAGATCTGTTCCGAAAAGGAAAATTGTACAGAGACTACCGCATGGTAAATTGGGATCCTGAAGCCAAAACGGTATTGAGCAATGAAGAAGTGATTTATAATGAGGAAAATTCTACTTTGCATTATATAGCTTACGCAATAGAAGGCTTGCCCGGAGAGTCAATTACTATAGCCACCCAAAGACCTGAAACGATAATGGGAGATACAGGTGTAGCAGTGCATCCCAATGATGAAAGATATACACATCTTAAAGGTAAAAATGCTATAATACCTCTTGTAAATAGGGTAGTGCCTATTATTTTCGATGAATATGTGGATCCCGATTTTGGTACCGGCGCGTTAAAAATTACACCTGCTCATGATATCAATGACTACGAATTGGGTAAAAAATATAAACTCGAAACGATTGATACATTAAATGCTGATGGTACCTTGAATGCCGCTGCCCGATTTTTTATAGGTGTAGATAGATTCGAGGCAAGAAAACAAATTGTTTCGAAGCTGAAGGAGATGGGTGTCTGGGTAAAGTCAGAAGATTATAAAACCAATATAGGTAGATCAGAGCGGACCAATGCCATAGTGGAGCCGAGGCTTTCATTACAGTGGTATGTAGATATGAAAAAGCTATCCGGACCAGCCCTTACTGCAGTCATGAATGACGACATTGTATTTATCCCTGAAAAATATAAAAATGTGTATCGGCACTGGATGGAAAATATTCGGGATTGGTGTATCTCGAGGCAACTTTGGTGGGGACATCAGATTCCAGCCTGGTATGTAGAAGGAAGCGATACACCATATGTAGCAGAAACTATTGAAGAGGCTTTGATAATTGCCAAAACCGAGACAGGTAATCCGAATATAACAGCTAATGATTTGCATCGAGATGAAGATGTACTGGATACCTGGTTTTCTAGTTGGTTATGGCCAATAACCACATTCAATGGCTTCAGGTCCAAAGCGGAATTAAATTACTATTATCCTACCTCAGTTTTGGTGACCGGATGGGATATCATTTTTTTATGGGTGGCCAGAATGATTATGAGTGGCTATGAATGGGAGCAAAATTTGCCATTCAAAACTGTATACTTTACCGGCATGGTACGGGATAAACAGCGTAGGAAAATGTCTAAATCATTGGGAAATAGTCCAGATTGTTTAAAACTAATTGAAGACTATGGTGCCGATGCCGTTCGCTATGGGATATTGGCTTCTTCTCCGGCAGGAGGCGACCTCTTGTTTGACGAAAAATTATGCGAAGTAGGTAGAAATTTCTGCAATAAATTATGGAACGCGAGTAGACTGGTGTCAGGATGGAAATCTAATCCGGAAGAGGAGATCCTTCCAATCCAAAAGCTGGCCATTCGTACATTTCAGCAAAAATGGAATAAGTGTAAAACTCAGGTCAACGATGATATCGCAAGCTATAGATTATCTGAAGCACTTACCAGTTTGTATTCTTTTATTTGGGATGACTATTGCAGTTGGTACCTGGAAATGGTAAAACCGGAGGCCGGCCGCGAAATGCCACCACTGGTATTGGAAGAAAGTATTGCATTTTTTGAAGAATTATTATCCGCTTTGCATCCATTCATGCCGTTTGTGACTGAAGAACTATGGCATCAAATAAAAGAAAGATCAGTGTCTAATGACTGTATGATGTCTGTATACCCCGGCAAAACAGGTTTTGATGAAAAGATTATCCAGAATGCCATAGAGTATCAGGAACTGATTCGTGCAATCAGGGAGGTGAGAAATAAGAATGGACTGGGTATGAAAGAGGCATTGGAATTGAAAGTGTTTACATCTGATGATAGTAGTGAATGGATACAGGATGCCAACGCAAGACAATTTATAACTAAGTTTGCTAATCTGAGTACTATTGATTATGTGACAGAAGAAATTTCGGGAGGTGCATCTTTTATTTCGGGGACCACTAAGTATTTCCTTCTTTTTGATAAAAAAATAGATATCGCAGCTGAGCGTAACAGGCTACAGTCTGAGCTCAAGTATGCACAGGGTTTTGTAGATAGTATAAAGAAAAAACTGGAGAATGAAAAATTTGTGATGAATGCCAAGCCGGAAGTGATTGAAAATGAAAATAAAAAATTGGCCGATGGTATGGAACGATTGAATGGTATTGCATCGAGCCTTAAGGCCCTGGAGTAAAAATTGAATTTTTTTTAGCCAATGAATCCAGGGAGATTTGAATTAGTTTTTCAATAATGAGTGTTGGGTTCTTGCTGAATTTATTTTCGATCCTGTTAGCCAGGATAGCATTTAAACTGATGGCTTTATGCCCCAGGGAGTTTGCCATTGCATAAATGGCAGCGGTCTCCATTTCAAGATTTGTAATTTTCAAACCCTCGTATTTCACTTTCTGGAAAACAGGTACATTAAAATTGGTCGATGGCATTCGAAGTGATCGTCCCTGAGGTCCGTAGAAGCCAGGACTGGTGATCGTAATGCCTTGTCTGAAATGAGGGCTTGAAAACAATTCCAAAAGCGATTTGTCTGCGCGGCCCCAATACGCATTTTCAGGTAATTTGTATTCGACGCTGTTTATTTGATCAATTATCAATCGTGGTATGGTTTTTATATTTTGTTGATAATACCCCATCAACGCATCCAAACCAATAGCGTATTTACTTATTAACAAACTATCAATCTCAATATCAGGTCTGATGGTTCCGGAAGTACCAATCCTTATTATTCTAAGCGATTTTTTTTCTTTTTTTACTAACCTTGTTTTAAAATCAATATTTACCAGGGCATCTATTTCATTTATCACGATATCTATATTATCGGTACCAATTCCGGTAGAGATTACCATTAATTTTTCAGATCCCAACTCGCCGAGGTGACTTACAAATTCCCTGTGAACACGTTTTAAAAGTATCCGATCAAAATAATTGGATACCTGTTTCACCCTGCCTGGGTCACCTACAGTTATGATCGTATCTGGAATTTCATCCGGTGCCAGGTCAAGATGATAAATTCGACCTTTTCGGGTTAGGATTAATTCAGTTTCAGAAATCATGTTTTTTTGATCAAAACTAAATCTATATTTTTATAGAGATTATACTTTTTTTAAAATGACTGTAGCCTGGTCTATCCCTAAGAAATTCTTTTTTAGTTTCGTGTTCATTTATTTGCTTTTTTATATTGCTCCCTGGACCTGGCTTGATTTTATACCTTACGTGCCTGAAGTTACCGGACTGTATCATAAAGTGAAAGACTGGATGGTGCAAATAGCAAATAAGCATGTCTTCCATGTCAGGGAAGTTTTGGTGCCTTTGAATGGTAGCGGCGATACATCGTGGGCCTGGACTGATCTATGGATGATGCTGAGTTTGAGTTTGATTGGTGCCAGTATTTGGGTATTAGTTGAAAAAGGTAAAACCAAATATGACAAGCTGGATTTTGGGTTGACCTTATTTGTTCGATATTATGTTGCTATCGTAGCTTTGGGTTATGGATTGATCAAGGTTTTTCCCCTGCAAATGTCCTTTCCAGCTGAAAGTTCGTTGGCAACTCCGTTAGGTGATTTATTACCTATGCGTTTTTCATGGTTTTTTATTGGCTATTCAGATTCATATCAAATTTTTTCTGGGTTGATGGAGACCTTAACAGGATTGCTTTTATTATGGAGGACTACTGCTACGTTGGGAGCATTGATGGCAACAGGGGTATTTGCTAATGTAGTCATGCTTAATTTATCCTACGATATTCCTGTGAAGTTGTATTCCATCCACTTATTTATTATGTCGGTTTATTTGGTAATGCAGGAAAGGGTACGGCTGATACATTTCTTTTTTAAAAATAGTATTGCCGAGCCATCCAGGATATATGAATTTGATTATTCTGATAAAAAATGGAAATATACCCGATGGATTTTGAAAGGATTAATCATCGTATCTTCAGTGATTTTACCGGTCAGGGATAACTATAATAATCTCAAATCCAGAAACCAAGCCGCCTCCCAAACCATCATCCCTAATGGACATTATGAGCTTACTGATTACATTCGAAATGGTGTTCCTGTGCCATTCCAGTTTACAGATACCGTAATTTGGAGAGACATTATTATTGATGGAAAAAGAGGCAGTGTAAATTCTACGGACACGGTTTTTGCACAACGATATCATCGTGGATATTTTTCATTCACTGTAGATAGTATGGAGAATATGTTCAGGATGAAAAAAACTCAGACGGACAGTATATAT
This sequence comes from Saprospiraceae bacterium, assembly GCA_044227925.1. Taxonomy (GTDB): domain Bacteria; phylum Bacteroidota; class Bacteroidia; order Chitinophagales; family Saprospiraceae; genus JADJLQ01. Next base: position 18,055 of record JBGAVW010000006.1, read on the forward strand.
TTTGGTATTTTTAAATTTCAACTACCAGATTCCAATTCTTTGGAGTTAGAAGGATTGTATAAATCAGATACAGTAAAAATGAAACTAACCCGAATGCCCAGGCATTTTCAACTAAAAGAAAAACAATTTCATTGGCTGAGTGAGTATAATCGCTAAAACATTAAAATTTTTTGTATGAAATTTATAGTTTTAATTTCCATTTTACTATTTTTTGCCTGTGCTCCCAAACCACCACATGAAGCAGGCCATTTTAAACCATCGGACTTAGTGGAACTTAAAAAATTGAGTCCAGATATAAAACTGGATATCCGGTATGCTACTAATGCAAATTTGGCAGGCAGGCCAGTGTATAAGGAAGCGAGGGCTTTTTTGCAAAGACCAGCTGCCGAAGCGTTGCTGAAGGTGGATAAAGACTTGCATAAGCAGGGCTATGGCTTGCTTATTTTTGACGGATACAGGCCATGGAGTGTCACCAAATTATTTTGGGATATTACACCAGCTGAAAATAAAAATTTCGTTGCAGACCCCAAAAAAGGCAGCAAGCATAATCGTGGCTGCGCAGTAGACCTCAGTATGTATGACCTGAGTACAGGCCAAGAAATAGAAATGCCAGGTGTGTATGATGAAATGTCGGAGCGCTCCTTGCCCGATTACAAAGGAGGTACCGAAAAACAAAGAGAAATGCGTGATTTACTCAGGGCTAGTATGGAGGCACATGGATTTACTGTATACGAATACGAATGGTGGCATTTCGATTATAAGGATTGGCCATCATACAGGATTGGAAACATTCCTTTTGATAAAATAAAATAGATACAGATGAAAAAAATATTTCACTTAAGTACGTGTAATACTTGTCAGAAAATTCTCAAATTATGGTTGCCACCAGCTGAGTTTGTAATTATCGATATCAAACAAAAAAACATTTCTGCAGCAGACCTTGATTTCGCTGCTAAAAAATTGGGATCTTATGAAGCACTGTTTAGCCGGCGGGCTATAAAATTCAGATCAGAAGGATGGAATGAAAAGACCTTGACAGAAAAAGACTATAGAAGACTGATACTCAGTGAATATACTTTTCTGAAGAGACCGGTGATGATCAATGGAGATAAAGTTTTTGCCGGAAATTCAAAGGCTGTGGTGGAGGAAGCAAAGAAGAGCCTAAAGGGGTAACAATTTAACCCAATAGATTAATCATTTTTATCAAAAATATTTTAATAAATTTTCTTTACGGCTCCGTGACACATTGACAGTAGCGCTATCACTCATAATCAGATATCCACCTTCACCCCGAACGTATTTTTGTACTTCGTTGAGGTTGACAATGTAAGAATGGTGTACCCGTATAAAAGAAGGAAATTGCTGCAACTGTTCTTCCAGTTCTTTTAAAATGCGACAGGCTAAAATTTTTCTATTATTTTTCAGATAAACAAGGGAATAATTGTCATCTGCTTCGCAACGTATTACCTGGTCAACGGGGACTAACTCAAATCCCTCTGCTGTAGGAATGGCAATCTTATTAAAACCTCCATCTGTATGTTTCATTTGTTTCAGAAGAATCTGAAACTGCTCAGGCAATGGGAAGCTTTTAAGCGCTTTTATTTTTTGTACTGCAGCGATAAGTTCTTTGGGGTCTATGGGCTTTAATAAATAGTCTAAAGCGCTAAACCGTATTGCTTTTATTGCAAATTGATCATAGCTCGTGGTAAAAATAATTGCAAAAGGGATCTCTTTAAATTGCTCCAATAATTCAAAGCCATTCATGACCGGCATTTCAATATCGAGAAAAACAATGGTCGGGCTATATTTTTCAATTGCAGTCAATCCTTGTTTTGCTGTCATGCAAATTTCCATTACCTGGACATCCGGGCAATAGTCACTAAGAAGTATGTTTAATGTATCCAGACAATGAACTTCATCATCAATCAAAATAGCTTTAATCATAAATAAGTGGAGTTTTAATTAATACCTCAGTACCCGCTGCACTTCCATCTGGGTGCTCTAAATCAATGATGGTAACGGAAGGTTTAGTTCCATTACCACCAGTCATCTTTGTAATTCTATCGGTTGTTAACTTGACCCCCATCGACTTGTTTATGTTGGTCGATTTGCTTGCTGCGGTTACAGCTTTTCGTCCAACACCATTATCTGATATTCTGATAGAAAGATGTTCATTTTCCAGGCTTATCTCTATATTCAGTTGCCCTTGCTCATCTTTATGCATTAATCCATGCCAGATAGCGTTTTCTACGAAAGGTTGAATGATAAGCGGAGGTACTTTCAAGACATTAATGTCTAATTCTTTAGGTAAAGAAATACTATAAGTAAAATGATAATTAAACCGTAGTGCCTCCAGTTCAAGGTAAAGTTTCAATGCATCCAGTTCACTCTCCAGGTTAATTAACGACGCCTGCGAGTTCTGCAAGATCATTCTTACTAGTTTGGAGAACTTGGTTAAATATTCTGATGCAATGGTTTTATTGTTCCGAAGAATAAAAAGATTGATTGAATTAAGTGAATTAAAAATAAAATGTGGATTCATCTGCGAACGGAGAACCTGCATTTCAAGTTCTGATTTCTGTTGTTGTAGATCGGATAACTTTTTTTCTTTTGATGCAAGTTCCAGTTTCCGGTTAAATTTTTCATCTAAACGCCATCGAATCAAATTATACATTATACCTGAAAGAATAAACACGGTTGATATTCTAAACAACCATGTATTCCACCAGGGTGGGGTGACGGTAATAGCAAGGCTCTTTTCTGACCAGATACCATTACAATTCGAAGCCTTTACTCTAAAAGTATAGTCTCCGGGTTGCATATTATTATAATAGGCTTTTTTTTCACTGATGATTTTTCTCCAGGCATTGTCATAATTTTCCATTTTATATAAAATGTTTTTTTCTGACTCAAGGGTTATGAAATCTATGTTATCAATTTCGATTGCAAAATTATTCTGAGTATGATTGAGTACTATTTTATTCGTTTGAATCATTTTTCGGGTAAGTATCTTGTCTATTTCCGTGGATAGCTCTATATTATCCGTATATATTTTACTAATATAAGTTTGTGGTCCTGATCCTATTTCTTTTTCATCGACCTGTGCCTGGAACCGATAATAACCTGATGTATCTTTAAAAAATACCTCACCGTCTAAGGATGTAAATCCATTGCCTGTGGTTATTTTCGGATTTATTCCACAGCTCTTTCCAAATAGTACAGCATTTTTTGATGCGGGATCTAATCGAATAAATCCGATTTCTGTATTTAGCCATAACATACGGGCTTTATCTTCCGTCATTCCCCTAATAAGAATACGGTTATTAATAATCCCCGTTGAATCATTGAACTGTACAAAATCACCTGATTGCTGGTTGTATAAATATAAGCCAGACCTGTATGGGCCGATCCAAACATTGCCACGACTGTCTTCAAAAATGAAAAAGATACGAGATTCACTGACATTAAAATTATTACTGAATTTGCAAGTATATTGATCAAAGCGGTTCAATCCTTTTAAAGTTCCAACCCAGATGTTGCCAAACCGGTCTTTTTTGATATCGGTAATTCTATTATCGCTGATACTGGTCGAATCAAGAGGGTCATGATTATAATGCTTGAAATTGCCTGAGCTGATATCCAATTCATCCAGCCCCCTGATCGTACCGATAAGAAGTTTTCCATATCCGATCTGCTCAGTCATGAATACCCAATCTGAGGAAATCGAATTCGCTTTTTTAGGATCATGCCTGAAGTTGGCAAATGATTTACCGTCCTTAGTAAAACAGTATAGCCCATTACTGGTAGAAATCCACAAATTAGACATAGAATCATATTGAATCTTTAAGACAGATTTATCGGCAATGACATTGTTGATCGCACTAAAAAAACTATCCGTAGAATTATTTACTAAGCCTTTATTGGTACCATACCAAATTAATCCTAAGGAATCCTGTGCAATAGCATTTACACTTTTACCGATATTAATGTACTTAAATCTGCTGGGTAATGTAGATATCCTGTATAATACCTGGTGTTCATTAACCGGCTCCCAACCGGAAGCCCATAATAAATTGTCTTTTGTTTTAAGGAGACACCAGAAATCGTTTTTATCGATTTTGAGTTCACCGCTAGAGGATGTACCATAATATTCAGTAGTCTTTGTAAACGGATTATACCGATTGATACCACTTGCATATGTTCCTATCCAAATACTACCTTGCATGTCTTCATTGATAAATGTAATGTGGTCAACTGCATATAGAGCATGAGGATTAAGAGGAGGGCGGCTTAGCTTTTGTGGATTTTTTGGATCATAAAGGCATCGCTGAAAAGTTTCCTTTTCTCTATCCATGATGTGCAAGCCATCTCCTGCCGTGCCTACCCAAAATACACCGCGGCTGTCTTCAAAGATTGCTCTTACCCTATTATCCATTAGCGTATTCTCATCATTATCCTGATGCTGATACCGAGTAATTTTTCCAGATTTTTTATCGAATTTATATAAGCCATCGTACTTAACATTCTTTGGTAAAAAAGGGTTTCCACAGCCAATCCAGATTATGCCAGATTGGTCTTCATATAAAACTCTTATATTCGCCTTACTTAATGCAAGGCCATCTTTAGTATTGTCTTCGATATGTGTAAATTTCCCTGTAAGACGATCTAGGGTATCCAGTCCGTTAGCAGTACCTACCCAAAGTGTGCCTTGATGATCTTCTAATAAAGCGCTGATTTGATCGATGTGCAAACTGAAAGAGTTTGTCTTCTTATGTCGATAATGAGTAAAAGTTTCTGATTCTGTGTCAAACTTATCCAGGCCATTTTGAACAGTACCAATCCATATAATTCCTTTTGAGCCGGCATAGAGACATTCCAATCGGTCAGATGAAAGTGAATTGGGATTATGAGAATTTGATTTGTACGACTTAAATTGACTGCCATCATATTTTATAAGACCATTATAATTATCAGCAAGCCAGATGAATCCTTTATCATCCTGACACATACCTACAATATTTGTAAACGCCCTGTCTATCGATAAAGGAATTGAAGTAATGGATACTGGTTGGCTTTTGGCGGGTATATGAAATAATAAAATGCTAAATCCCAGTAGGATATTAAGAATTTTAAGATTTTCAAATATGGTCCTCGATTTTTTCATGAAAGAGTAAATTTATTTTCACTTTTTTCTGAATGTCTTATGGACTTATTTTACATCCTGTAAGTAATGTATGTGTTGAAAAAATGCAGGAACGAATAAATCACTATAAAATTAGTTTGCATTTTTTAATGTTGAGCAATAAACTTCACTTTGAAATCCGAACCTCAAATTACTAAAAGAATATGTTTTATGTCCTCTTTATTAATCAAGAGCTGATCAACCACCGGTATAAATAAAAGGATTCTGCCGGCTGACATATCAGCCGGCATTAGAATCCTTCTTTTTGAAACTCTGAATATAGTCTGTTGTTTAAAAAGAGCTAGATTACGGTTAAACTTAATGGATTCAATATTTAATTTCGCCATGTCCCGTATGGGATTCATGGCCTGTGGCTAAATCCTGCACCATATTTTCATATACTATAAATCCAGTTGCACCTGCAAATCTACCGGTTCCACCTACGATCATACCGCCTCCCGAAATCGTTGCAATCGTAGAACCGTCCGTAGGGTAATTTAAAGTATAAGTTCCCTTTGTCCATAATTCATCGCCGTTCGCAGCATATGTTATATCATCTGTGGTGAAGGAAAAAACACCATCAGAAATCGGATCAAAACTGGTTAATACTACTGTGCCATGTACTTTGCCTAAATGGGTCATAGTTCCATAAGTCGAAGCACCTGTGGAATTCGGATCACTTTGAAGGTCAACAGCAATCGGCCTGGTAATTTTTTTCCCATTTGACCTTATCTCAAGATTAGATGTGATCCCAGTTTCTGATTCTTTGGTACAAGAAGTCCAGAATAAAATAGGAAGTGCGGCGATTAGGATAATTTTTTTCATGTTTAGTTTTTTTAATTGGTATTTAATATTGTTATATTTATTTTTATTTAACATCAAAATTAGTCTTTTGAAATATTGGAATAAAAGCGGTATTGAGTATTTGACTTTCTTAGACAGTAGTTTGCAAAATGTGATGGTAGTTGGTAAATAGAATAGCTGAATGTGGTCAAGCGTAACTGCATCAATACGTAATTTCACCACGGAGCTTATAAGATGTTTGACCGGTGATTATATTTGACACCATATTTTCGTATCTAAAAGAACCTGTTGCATTGGAAAAGATACCTGTTCCACCTACAATTCTGGCATATCCGGTAAGGACAGCGGTCGTGGAACCATCTGTAGGGTAGTAGTACTCATACCTTGCCTTTGTCCATAATTCATCACTATTTAAAGCGTAAATTATATCTTCAGAGGTAAGGGAAAATTCTGTAGCTGAAACCTGAACATAACTGGTAAATACTACTTTGCCATGTACTGTAACTATAGGTGTCTGATTTCCAGAAGTCAATGCTCCCCCAATTGGTGAGGTGGTTTTAAGATCAGGGTTACTTTGAATATCTCCGACAATCGACCTGGTAACTTTTTTCTCTTCTTGAGGGGCAATATAAGATTCTTTAGTACATCCAATCCAGAATAAAATTGGAAGAGCGAAGATGATCATAATTTTTTTCATGATTTGATTTTTTGATTGTTTATTTAATATTGTTGTCGGTTAAACATCAAATTTAGCCTCATACATATGCAAGTAAAAAGCATGATTGAGTAGTTGCCATACTCCATAGGCAGTTTGCAAAATGACTGGGTATTTAGCAAGGGTAGGGATCGCAATTCACGAAAAAGTATACAAGCGGGGTGGCGCAAACATTATGTTTTGCTAAAAGGTAATGATTGTCTTTATGCAGAATCAGAAATAAATAAAGGAATAGGGACTATTATAAACTCACTCCCCGTTTCCAGGGAATAAAATCATCCTGACCTAACCTTTCTGCATGAGTAATAGCTTCGCCACTTGCAATTTTGATTACAAATTCTAAAATCTCCTCTCCTTTGGTTTGAATAGTATCAGGGCCATCAACGATGGTGCCAGCATTAATATCTATGATATCAGGCATTTTCTCCGCCAATGCACTATTGGTTGCAATCTTGATGGTAGGTGCTATTACATTTCCGGTTGGAGTACCCAGTCCAGTAGTAAAACAAATGATGTTGCACCCGCTTCCTGCCATTGCTGTAGTAGATTCCACATCACTTCCTGGGGTACATAATAAGTAAAATCCATGTTCCGCTGTCCGTTCAGTATAATCCAAGACCCCGGTCACGGGTGCGGTACCTCCTTTTAAAGCAGCACCTAATGATTTCATGGCATCGGTAATCAAACCGTCTCTGATATGACCCGGAGACGGGTTAGCGTAAAACCCTGAGCCCTGAGACTCTGCTTTATCACCATAAGCCTTCATCAGCCTGGCAAATTTATCAGCTTGTGATTTTTCTTTACATCTGTTTATTAGATCTTGTTCTGCACCGCATAATTCAGGAAATTCAGATAATACGGTGGTGCCACCTAAGGCAACCAATAAGTCTGAGGCGTATCCCAAGGCAGGGTTTGCTGTGATTCCTGAAAATCCATCAGATCCGCCGCATTCCAGGCCCAGGTTTAAATGAGATAAAGAAGCTTCTTTCCTTTCAACTTTATTTGCTTCGGTCAAGCCGACAAACGTATGTTTTACAGCATCGGCGATAAGCTCTCTTTCACTTTTATACTTTTGTTGCTCGAATATATAGATCGGTTTACCGTGATCCGGGTTTATAGAATTTAAAGTTTCTAGGAAAAGATTTACTTGGGCTTTTTGGCAACCCAGGCTCAGGACCGTGGCACCAGCTACATTAGAATTGAGTACATATCCTGCCAATAATAAAAGCAATGCATCTGTATCAATTCGGGTCTCCCCACATCCCAGATCGTGATTGAGTATTTTTATGCCATCTATATTTTTAAATATTCGTTCGCCGGATTGTTTTCTGGGATCTAAGATTATTTCTGTTGAAAGTAATTCATCGATATTTGCTCCGGATTGATATTTCTTGATTAATTGTTTTGTATCCACCGTATGTTCTGCGGAGGTCGGATAGCCCAGATTTTTAACCAACGCTTCTTGTATTACCTCTACATTTCGTTTTTCGCAAAAAACCAGTGGCAGGATTATCCAATAATTGCGTGTACCGACGGAGCCATCTTTTCTATGGTACCCTTTAAAAGTGCGATGTTTGAATCGGTTGATATCAGGCAATTGCCAATTATATTCGGTGGTTGCACTGTGATAGGGCTCAGTGGCATGGATTGTATTTTCGGTACTGATTCTGGCTCCTTTAAAAATTGGTTTCAATGCTTTCCCTACTGTAAGCCCGTACATTTTGATCAGATCTCCCTCTTCTATATCGTAAATGGCAATTTTATGTTTTAGAGAGATAGGTTCCAATATTTCGATTTGAAATTGGTTTATTTCAATTCTGTCGCCAGCAACCATATTTTCTAAGGCTACTACCACATTATCCCTTTCGTGAATTTTTAAATACCTTTTCATGCTGTAAAGTTGGCAAAAGTAAGATAACTTCGTCATTATGTCAGATGATCCTGTTATTCAAAATTCTTCAAAGAAAGCTTTAGTTTTTGGCGCCTCTGGATTAGTTGGCTCACATGTGGTAAGTCTTTTACTTGAGCATCCAGCCTATCATGAAGTACATGCTTTTTATAGATCCGGGTCTGAAACCCAATTTGAAAAATTACAAAAGCGGGTAATTGATTTTGAAAAATTGGAAGATTACCAGCATCTGATACAAGGTAACGATCTTTTTATATGCCTGGGTACCACTATTGGAAAAGCAGGATCAAAGAAGAATTTTTATCATTTGGAATATGAATACATTACCACCATCGCTAAAATAGCCGAAACAAACAAGGTAGGGCAGGTATTATTGATTTCTTCAATGGGTGCAGATGCAAAATCGATGTTTTTTTATAGTCAGGTCAAAGGCTTGATAGAAGATAAGATTAAGACCATGGATTTCTGGAGTATCCATTTTTTACGACCATCTGTTTTATTAGGCCAGAGGGAAGAGTCCAGGCCTATGGAATCTTTTGCAGCTGGGGCAGGCCTCGCCTTACGTGCTATGGGCCCAAAATTGTTTTCTAAAATTACACCAATTGAAGCTTATAAAGTAGCACTTAGTATGGTAAAACTGGCTCAGGAAACAAAAAGCGGGGTGTTTTATCATTCTTCGGATGTCTTGGCTAAACTAGGAAAAAAATAATTTAATCCCCCTTTAATAATCGAAAGGCGGCAATCTATCTATTTTATGGCACCAGTGAAACCGGAGTATTCAATGGAACTAAACCTAAGGAATGAAAAGAATAATTAAGTGATTAGATTCCGATTTTGATTACATAATTTACTTCTTACCTTGCACTATGATTCAGGAAAAAAATCAAATAGTCCTAGAGGTATCCTTAGACGAAAATAAAATTCCTTCACAGATTACCTGGCTGGCTCAGGATGGCCCAGAGGCAGGAATCAAACAAGAAGTAAAAGCTTTTTTATTGTCACTCTATGATGGCGTTAACCGAGATACACTCAAAATAGATCTCTGGACCAAAGATTTTCAGGTGCATGAAATGAACCAAATGATTTATTTCACTCTAAAGAGTTTGTCAGAGACTTATCTTAATGCAACTGGCAATAAAGAATTAGCCACCGATATGCGCAGATTCAGTGATTATTTCGCAGAAAAATCCCAACCAAAAGAAAATTAAGAACGTACCATGCATGCGACAGGTACTGATCATCAAAAATTTAAATGGTCAACCATTTTATGGGATTAACACATTATAGATGGTATCTTATAAATACTTTGTTTTTATTTTTTACCCATCATCTCATTATAGCCACCTACCAGGTTATATACTCTTTTAAACCCCATCCCTTTCATTTTATCCATACATTTTTTGGACCTGGCCCCCTGCTCACAAAACACATAATAACTTTTATTCCTATCCAATTTATCTAGTTGCTGATCGATATCACTGTCTAAAAAATTAATCATTACGGCTCCATTTATGGTACCAGCCTCAAACTCAGGTGGGGTACGCAAATCAATAAGCATGGCATTACCTACCGTTTCAGAAGTATAAGATTTCATGAAATCCAGTAAAGCCAAATCTTTGAACTCCTTTTTGGTTGCCGGATCAGTATTGTTTTTAGTATTATCCAATTTACAAGAAATACAAGCTATGAGTAATAGTAGAATTAATGGTTTCATAAAGGCAAAGGTCTTTAAAATTTAAGAATTTTTAGCATTGCGGATATGAGCGAGGTGATGCCTGCAGTGCCATGCATATAAGGCCAATACTTCATTTAACGGTACTATCCGACCTTTATCAGGATGGATATAACCAGCATTGGTAAAGTCTGATGCTGTCATGTGGTCCAGCATAAATCCCCATCTGTAATGAAGTGATTTTAATATACCTAATGAATGTGTTAAGTCCAATATTTTATTGTCTGGCATCTCTCCCCATTTATCTTCTTTGTATGGTTTTATGGTAGGGTGGTCCTCCGTGAGTGCCAGCTTAAACCGGATAAAGCTATTCATGTGACTATCTGCCAGGTGGTGAACGATTTGCGTGATATTCCAGCCACCGGGGCGATACGTTTTTAACAAATCATTACTTGAAAGGCCTTGTAATTCATGATCCAACAGGGCCGGCAAGTCTTTGATTTCTTCAATCCAAAGCTGTCTTTGTTCCGGGGTAGTATTGATTGGGGCAGAAAATTTGCCCACAGGGTATCGTAATTGATCTATATCCATATATATTAAAAGGTTTGAAAGCTAACAAATATAGATTTTATTTATCTGCATATTCCAGAATAGGAGAATACTATTTATCTTGATTTGTAATTTTTAAAGGTAAGTTATGAAATATACCTATTATGGTCATTCCTGTTTTTCTGTCCAATTTGGTGAAAAAACCTTACTCTTTGATCCATTTATTTCAGGTAATGATCTTGCCAAGGACATTGATATTAATTCCATAAAGGCAGATTATATATTTGTCAGTCACGGGCACTCTGATCATACCGGTGACCTGGAAAAAATAGGACTGAATAATTCTGCCATAATAATAGGGGCATATGAAATTGCTGTTTGGGCAGGAAATAAAGGGTTAAAATATCATCCCATGAACCTTGGTGGCAAATGGCAATTTGATTTTGGTACTGTAAAATGTGTTAATGCTGTCCATTCTTCAGTTCTTCCTGATGGCACCTATGGAGCCAATGCCATGGGATTTGTCGTAAGTGATGAAAATCAGGCTTTTTATTATGCCGGTGATACAGCACTTACAATGGATATGCAATTAATACCCCGGTACAAAAAAATAGATCTTGCCATACTGCCCATCGGGGACAATTTTACAATGGGGATAGAAGATGCAGTGCAGGCTGCAAAAATGGTAAATACTGATAAGGTTATAGGAGTACACTATGATACTTTTGGATATATTAAAATCGATAAAACAAGTGCATATAATGCATTTGATCATGCAGGAATGAGGTTATATCTGCCTGCAATAGGAGAGTCCATAGTATTTTGATTAAAAGCAGTTCGGTTTGAACTTTTATTGGATTGATAACAGAATGTGCAAGATGATTGCTGCAAAGCATGCTTTGTTAAGAATCTTTTAGACCTGTAACTTTTACACAATTTATTCGTCAAATCATGCAAAATATATTTAATCTTCCTTTCTTTGTGCCCAATTATGATGAAATTTATTAGAATATTCCTGGTACTGGTAGTAATGGTGACTTGGTCGTCTCTTAATGCACAGGTGGAAATTCCTAAAGCAGTGAATGATTTGTTTATTAAACACACCTGTTTTACCTGTCACAGAGCTGGATCAAAATTGGTTGGTCCTTCGTGGGAAGATATTGCTGCCAGGAAAATGAAAAAATCTGATTTGATTGCCAGTATTCAAAGGCCTAATGCTGCTAATTGGCCCAATTACCCACCGATGGCACCTATGCCGCAAGTGCCCATGAAAGATTTGGAAAAAATGGCAGAATGGCTACTAAAAATTTCACCTAAAGAAAAGAAATAGGCTTAATTTATTATTATCAAATATTTATTCTTCTTTCCGTTTTCTACAATTAAGTATTGATTGTGAACTAATTCCATTTTATTGATTTTTTCTTCAATGGAGTTAATCTTTCTTTTGTTTATTGAAATGGCTTGATTTTGAATCGCTTTTCTGGCTTCAGATTTTGATGAACAGATTGAAGTCAGACCACTCAATAAATCAACAATACTAATCTCTTCAAAGACATTTGCACTGATCGAGAAGTTTGGTAATTCACCGGCAATGTCGCCCAATTGATCGGGAGTAAGTGATAAGAGGAAATCTTTATTGGCTTTTGGATTAAACAACAATTCACTTACTTTCATAGCAGATTCAAAGGCTTCAATGGAGTGAATTCGTGTTGTTAATTCCTCAGCTAAGATTTTTTTTACTGCATTCGGATTGGTTGCTAAGTCCATAATCATAGATTCTATTTCATCACGCTCCTTTAATGAGAATATCTTTAAAAACTTGGGCATATCCTGGTCATCTGCATTCAACCAAAACTGATAGAATTTATATGGACTGGTTAGTTTGGGGTCTAACCAAATATTTCCTTCTTCAGATTTGCCAAATTTTTTACCATCCGATTTTGTGAGAAGTGGTGAAGTAAGTGCATGAACTTCAGCAGCCTGTGTATTGCGCCGGATAAATTCCGTTCCTGCAGTAATATTTCCCCATTGGTCTGATCCACCCATTTGTAAAGTGCAACCCAATTCTTTGTACAGGCAATAATAATCGTAGCCTTGTAACAATTGGTAGCTGAATTCTGTAAATGAAATTCCAGTCTCCAGTCTTTTTTGGACAGAATCTTTGGATAGCATGTAGTTTACAGTAAGGTGTTTGCCTACTTTTCGTAAGAAATCCAATACATTCATGTCTTTGTAAAAATCATAATTATTTACAAAAACAGCTTTGTTTGAGCCATTTTCAAAATCGAGAAGCCTTCTGAATTGTTCTTTTTGAAAGTTTAGATTTTTATCTAATTCTTCCTCAGATTTTAGTTCTCTTTCTTTGTCTTTGCCGGATGGGTCACCGATGCGTCCGGTAGCTCCGCCCATCAGGACTACAGGTTTATGCCCATGTAACTGGAATTGTTGCAATAGCATGACCTGCATATAATTTCCAATAGTCAAAGAAGGAGCAGTAGGATCAAATCCAATGTATCCTGTAACAGGTCCTTTTGCCAATGCTTCTTCCAGTCCTTGAGTAAAGTCATGGATCATTCCTCTCCAGCGAAGCGTTTCGATAAAATTCTTCATATTTTGAAATTGAGTGGTGCAAAAGTAGGACATTTGCAGTAGATGAATAGCTGGTCGATTGCTCAAAGGATGATGAATTATGAAAAGGGCAGTTTTGTTCGATTTATACTCAAACTGGGATATTGGTGTACTGGTCTTTCGGTAGCAGTGATGGTTATAGCATTTGCCGTGATATCCGGCTTTAATAAAGAAATATCCACTAAAATATTTGGCATTTGGGGGCATATACAGATAAATAGTATTCATAGTTCACAATTAAATGTAAGTGAACCTATTGATTTTGATTCGGCATTTACATCATCATTAGATTCAATAGATGGGATAAAACACCATCAGGTTTTTGCATTCATGCCTGGTGTGATTACTACTAAAACGGAAATGGAAGGGTTGATCCTCAAAGGAATTGGAAAAGATTTTGACTGGAGCCTATTTAGTAAATTTTTAATTGCCGGCAGGTCTATCCAATTAGCAGATTCCTCATCGAGAGAAATCATTCTGTCGCAAGTAGTGGCATCCAGGTTAAAATTGAAAGTGGGTGATAAATGCAGAATCAATTTTGTAATTGATGAGGAAATAGTACCCAGAGGCTTTGAAGTGGTGGGGATTTACAATACAGGCCTTGAGGAGTACGACAGGAAATTAGCATTGATGGATATTCAATTGATCAGAGACCTCAATAATTGGTCCGATGTGGATATAGGAGGATATGAATTATTTGTTGATGATATAGCCAATGTGAATCTGATAGCGGATGAAATATATGAGAAGCATTTGCGCTCCGATATGTATATAGAAACAATAAAACAAAAGTTTCCTTCCATCTTCGATTGGCTCAATCTTCAAAGTACCAATCAATATGTAGTGTTGGCTTTAATGTTGGCGGTGGCCTTGATAAATATCATTACTGTACTACTCATTTTAATACTTGAGCGGACTAAGATGATAGGGGTATTAAAAGCACTGGGTACGAAAAACAGGTTGTTGAGAAAAGTATTTTTATTGCATGGTACTCATATTTTGATCAAAGGATTAATATTAGGTAATGTGCTGGGGCTGGGGCTTTGCCTTATTCAAAAGTATGGCAAAATTGTAAAGTTAAATGAATCCGATTACTATCTGAGTGTAGCCCCCATTCACTTTAATGTTTTATCTATTTTGCTCTTGAATATCGGGATAATAGTGGTAACCTTTGTTTTTCTGATTATACCTACAGTATTGATTTCCAAAATTACTCCAATAAAAGCAATCGGATACAGATGAGCAACTTGCAGTTCATATCTGGTGGAAAGGCTGAGTTTAGAAAACGATTTTTGCGATTGGCAAGTCATTTCTTTACGCCCAGGTATGATCCTTTTTTGAATTATTTTCTGAAAAACAGGAAGTATGGTCTGTTCTTATTCCATTATTTTACTGAGATGCCACTGGTCTTTTTAGATTGTATCGGTATGCCGGAATGGTTTGGTTGGATGCAATCTCTTTTTAAAAGCAAGGCGAGGCCATTACATGATTACGAATTAAAGCTGGCCCACGAAGTTTTTCAACAGAAAATAGATTTTTCAAAAGTAAAGATTGATGATGAGAGTAGGGTAGGGACACACGGAGGCAAATATGCATTTGTAACGTATAATTATATCAACTGTATCGGTACCATGTCACTGCCTATTGTCATACACGAATTGGTGCATGTAGTTCAATTTCAACAGGATGGGTCAAGGTATGCTATAAGAAATTTAATAGCCCACTTAAATACTCCCACCTACGATTATGGAGGATTGAGAAAAATAAGGGAGATACTGGATGACCCGGCTACGGTACATTCACTGAATTACGAACAAAAGGCTGATGTGTTTTCAGATTATTGCAGGTTGCTGTTGGGTCAACGCCCTGAATGGGGCAACGCCCAGCTTAGCGATGCCATTTATTATTATAAAGTAATTAAATTGATGTTGTACTAAACATCACATATTTGTACCCCTTGGGCCAGACTGGCAATGGCATCGGGTCTTTTAGGAATGAATTCTTGCCCAACATACCCCTTATAACCTGTCGCCAGTATAGCTTGCATAATCGCAGGATAATATAATTCCTGACTGTTGTCTATTTCATTTCTACCAGGTACACCGCCTGTATGATAATGAGTGATGTATTGGTGAGAGGCTTTAATGGTAGCAATGACATCACCTTCCATAATTTGCATATGATAGATATCGTATAAGAGTTTGAAATATTCAGAGCCTACGGCTTTACATAAATCCACGCCCCATTGTGTATGGTCACATTGATAATCTTTATGGTTTACTTTACTATTTAGTAATTCCATCGCAATCGTTACTTTATACTTTTCTGCTATTGGAATTAATGGCCTTAGTCCAATGGCAGAATTTTCCAACCCTTCTGCGTCAGATATCCCATCCCTATTTCCGGAGAAGCATATAATTTTATCGAATCCGGCTTCAGCTACCTTAGGTATGATTTCACTGTATCTTTTAAATAATTCAGCATGGTTTTCTTTGTGATTAAATCCCTTTACGAGGCTTATTTCTCCTCCATTGGGCATTGCACAATGCAAGCCATGTTTTTTAAGCATGGGCCAATCCGAAGGGCCAACAATTTCGATGGATTTTATCCCTATTTTTTTTGCTTCAATACACAATTGCTCCAAGGGTATTTTGTTATAACACCATCTGCATACGGAGTGCTTTATGTTGCCGTTTAATTTTTTAGGCTTGACTTCATTTTCCATATTTTGTGATAGGGAGAGTGGATTAAGAGCTAATAAGGAGGCTCCGGCACTCATCGTTTTTAAAGCTTGTCTTCTGGACTTTTCCTGTTTCATATAAAATTTACTTTGAGATGATAAATTTAAATTATTCTTTTCAATTAAATGTTTTTTTTCAAAGTGGTCAGGTATTCTACCAAATCTATCAGCTCTTGTTCCGTCATATTTTGATATAAATATGGAGTCATTAATGATTGTTTTAGTTTAATTCTTTCTTTGATGTTCTTTTTACTCACCAGTTCTTTTTGACCATCGGCCATCTTCAGAATAATTTCATCCGAGGTTTCATTCGACTTGATCCCTACATAAATTCCACCATTATTGGTTGTAATTTGTTCTCCCTCATAACCAAAATTGATGGATTTGCTTGGGTCAATGATAGAAGTATATAAAGCATCCTTTCCGTACTTGCTTCCGATGTCATCGAGGGGAGGCCCAAAATCGATTCCGGAGTTCTTTATTTTGTGACATGCAGCACATGTTTTGGTAAAGATTACAGCTCCATTTGCTGCATTTCCAGATTTTAAAACGATCGCAGAAATATTAAATTCAGCATGTGCGGTATTACTGAGATTCATAATTTCTCTTGCTTTCTCTCTTACTGGTTTACGCCATGCATTTAATGGCCCGGTCATTGCATCCCTGAGATATTCTTTGGGTATTTGATCCAGCACAAATGCTTTAAGCACGTATTCCTCTCCATTCCAACCTCTGCCCATATTTTTATACGCTTCTTTGACCAGGTCAGGGGATTCGTTTAATTTAATTATCCGGCTTATCAAATTTATAGATTCATTGCTACTTATGCTACCTAAAACTGCTAATATAGATTTCTTTTCATTTTCGTTGGCTGATGTATAAAGATCGTAGAGTGCCGTAATAGAGCTTAATTTTACCAGGGCTTTGCCAGCTCTTGATTTTAATGAAGCCGGGAGATTTTCTGCCTTTACGATCCCTGATAGTTTCGTTAATTGGTCATTCGGATAGAAACGTTCTATTAAATCCATATAGGCTTCGCCAGTAGATGCTTCGATGGTCGACAACACTTTATCCATGGCTTGAACATTGGATTTTATTTGTTTTGGATCCAGGGATTTTATAAGAGTCAATGAGATGGCACTGTCATTTGCAGACTTTACTAATTCTAAAAGAATTTTATTTTTTAAAGGGTCATTTATAAAATCAAGAGACCTGATGTATTTTAATTGTACCCTACCTTTGGATTCGGAAGCAAGTTTTTGCAATAAGGTAAGACTGTGTTTTGATCTTGACCTCCATAGGATTTCTTGTACATAATCCAACGATATATCCTTATGGGTATTGAGGTAAAGGGGCATTACTTCATCCCATATTCCATCTGCACCAATTCCCAAGGCCTCTAAAAACCATCTATCTGATTTTTGATACCTGGTTGCCAACTTTGGCCATAATTGGATCCGATCCTTTTTGCTTGTGTTTCTCAAAGCAATAGCACATTCCCGCCACACTTTATCCGAATTCTCCTGGCTTAGTAATGTATTTATAGCTAATGCAGCGGAGGTGGCATTATCCTGCCTTGCCATTCTTAAACCTGCAATTTTAATATCTTCGTTTTTATCGTTTAAAGCAAGTTCAATATAGGATTGATCCAGGTCACCTAAAATAAATAATGCTCTTGATTTTAATTCCTGCTCTGCATTTTCTAACACTGGCTGTAAAAGGGTTATGGCTTCTTTTCCCAGGGCCCTAAGTTTTAATTGAGACAAACTGCGGATGCTTAGATTTGGACTTGATAATCCTTGTACAATATCTTCATTTTTGGTTTTGTCAAAGGTGGGTATTTTATAAACATTAGCCTTTGATGCTAATCTATAAATCCTGCCTTTTGTTTGGTCGCCAGCATAATGACCGCCTACGCCCGGATCATACCAATCAGCAATAAATAATGAACCATCCGGTGCAGCTGCTATATCTACCGGCCTAAACCAATCATCTTCATTTTGCTTTATTACATTGAGGTTGGTCGCCGATACAGTAGCATTCTGCTGAGACGGCTTGTAAGCCCGGAGTACATGATGCAGGGCTTCAGCATGCAATAGGCTGCCTTGAAGTTCTTTGATCATATCACCTTGATACATCATCAGGCCACAGGGGGAACCTGAACCCAGGTTTAAAAGATTAGGTACTACTCCCGGATCATGTTGATGCCAATGTCTTAATGGAATCGAATCTTCTATATTGGCTCTGAATGCACGCCAATCGGCATTGGTGATTTCATCTCTGTAACCATAATTGCCATATTCGAGTATATAATTTAAGCGTGTAGCCCGATTTCCATCATCATCATTATCGGTTTGCCATACATTGCCAAATGCATCTACTGTACATTCATAATTATTTCTAAAGTTTTGACCTATCACTTCGAACCCGGTGCCATCAAGATTTCCACGAAGAATCAGCCCTTGTCTGAAATGAGTTTCATCTATCGGATCTCCGGTAATGGTTTTGATAATTTTATCATTTTTATCAGAAATAGTTTTACTTGCATTGCCCATGGAAAAATAAAATTTGCCATCTGCTCCTAAAGTCAAAGCATGTACACCATGATCATCCTGAATGCCTTTTATGCTTTGAAAAAGAATCTCTTTTTTATCTGCTTTATCGTCACCATCCGTGTCTGTAAATTTCCAGACAAATGGGCTTTGAGATACAATCACTTCATTATCCAGTACACAGATGCCAAGTGGTGCATTGATTTCCGGACCCTGATAAAATACTTTTGAAACATCTGCTTTGCCATCCCCATTAGTATCTTCCAGTATCATTATTCTATCGCCTTCGAATTTGGTTTTAATCCCTGAAAATTGAGGCCTGTAATTATAAGCTTCACAAACATAAACTCTGCCTTTATGATCAATATCGATATTCGTCGGATTTTGAAACATAGGCTCTGAGGCGAATAAACTTAATTCATAACCGGCCAATACATCCATGCCCTGCAATGCATTCTCCGCATTGTGCCGGGCAGCTGAATCTAAGATTACTTTGGTTGCCTCATTTAATTTCACTCCAGGCTTTGAGCAATTTGAATTCAAAAGGACCAGCAAAAAAACAAGCGGTATATATTTCATGTTACATTATTTAAGTTCAAATTAATTGAATACCTCAGTGAGATTATCTTCACTTAGTATGGCATTTTATTGATTTTTTTACCGAAGATAAGAATAAAACAATTCTGGAATAGCGGATCAGTAAGGTATTAAACCAGCACTGGCTCAGTTCAAGATCAAATTTGTTTTGATTGCCTATATATGATGATCACGACGACTTGCTACAGTTTTGAATTATATCTGATCCGGTTTTCATAACTTAAAAGTGTTGAAATGCAGATTTAAAATAAGCAATACTAAAAATGGTGAATCACATTAGAATTCGTAATCCTAAAGACCAATCTGAATAGCTATTTCTCACCAGATCGGAATAAAAACTGGCACTGGATTTATGATATAAGGGTTTTTGTCCATTTAGAAAAATGCTCACTTTTTCAATCGGTTGGAATTGCAAGCCTATGCCGGCCATTAAAAACTGAGCTTGATTGGTCAATCTACCGCCTTTATAGTTTTGCTGAAATGATCCGAGGTAAGTAAGTCCGGGGAACAAAAATAGTCTTTGATCAAATAATGATTTGACCAGGTAAGTGCTTATACCAGGGAAATGACTCGATTTTGAATTCTCACTATTAGCTATTTGTAAGATATATCTTCCTTGCAGATAAATATAGGTGTCATCGGTGATGGCTTTATAGTAGGTACTAACCAAATCGGTTTGTACCCTATCTGCACCCAAAAACGAGCGTGTTTCCTGCTCGCGGGCCATGGGAAAATTGATAGATGCCTGGAAAGTAAGTTCAGGTATATTTATAAAAGGAGAAAGTCTCAGCCTTATACCCAATGTAGATATCCCGGAATAGGCAGTGCTGCTGCTATCGGGTTTAGAAAATACATTAAAGGGCGAATTGCGGGCATTTTCATCTATCAATATTTTCGAGTATCTAATCTGAGCACCCAGATCCCATCGCCTGCTCTCTGAAAATCCATAACTAATATTAGCATAATTTTCCGACCGTGAAATTCTATATCGGTCTAAAATAGTACTTCCATATTTTGAGGTCACCCAGTAGGATGTGAGATTGGTAATCGCACTGGCCTCTATACCGTCTTTAGCGAGGATTACCGGAGATATATTTCCGAATGCAAATTTTTCTTCTTTGGATTCTTCTTTTTTATTTTCGGTAGTTTGACTAAAAGAAAGAAGACTGGCCAGGCCTATAATTGTACAGGTGAGTAAAAGTTTGTTTTTCATTTGCAATCAATTAAGAAATTTGGATCTTTAAATGCTTGCTGATAAATTAATAACTGTCTTCCTGTAGTCTGAGAAGTAGCCACTATCATATGATTTCTTTCCTCTTTCCATTGTGTGCCTCCACAAGCCAGTGATTCGAATTTCTTATACGGAGTATCATTGACATTGATAAAATAACCTTTAAATTCTTCTATTCCGAGATTTCCGTTCGTATTTTTTGATCTATCAATCCAAAAATGAACCAATAGCCGATCCTTGTCTAAGACGCCGAAAATTGGATTCTTGCCATATAATAATGAGGTATTAGTCCCGTTACAGGTAGACTGCTCAAAACTTTGAGTTGGATCTAATGAGGTGGTACATTTCCCCTTTGGATCTTTTAAGAACTTGAACCAGATACAATAGTCTGTATTGGCCGGGGACAGCCAGGCATTTTCCAATGAGGGGGGGAACGCTGGCAATGGTGAGATTGGAATAAATATTTGAGGTACTGCAGGGGGTATAAAACTTTTGTTTTTTTCAAAAAAACTTTGCGTAACGGCATTAAAAGCCAGTCGCTCGTGGCAATCCGGATTAGACACTTCCAGGTCAACTTGCCCTTCGATACCATCAGGCACAGTGACAATAAGTCCCAATTGCGGATGAAATCGCTTAGCTTTTGCAGGTTTATTGTCAAAAGATATGGTTAGATCTTGTGAAATCAATGATTCCAGTGGAGTTGCTTTGATAATTACTTCAGTACCCGCCACCCCGACTACAGGGGATACCTGCAATCCTAATAGTGGTTCACAAGCTGGATTGCAACTGGATTGGATAAGGATAAATAAAATCGGGATCAAGAAATAGAGTCCAATCAAAATCAATTTAATTCTGGTTTTTATCATTGTACGGAGTTTGTAAAGTCATGAAATAATTTAGCTTTTTTATTGTCCAGCATTAAAATTAATGGTTTTAGATCGGCAGCCAGTGAAGCACTTGCCAATTTTATTTCTTTCTTTGCTGCACTAAGGGAAAGATTACCTTGTGACCGTTCTTTGATTATATTTATTACGGATTGATTCATTTGGTTAAACATTTTTGGCTCATGGACGGTATTTAATATATAGTCGTATATCAAATTCAATTCAGTATGTATTTCATCGTTAGCCCAATATTCCTTTGTAGCGCTGACTAATTCGTCCTTATGTTCATTTATGTCATTTCTCGCCAGGTTGTATTTTTCAATAGAATTATAAAAACGCTGACAAGCATTGGTAGCATTGGAAACGCAGGCTAGTGCATCGGTGGGCAATATGAGTTGCATATCTTTCAGTCTGGAAATGTAATTATTTAAACCGGTAGAGATTCTTTCAAAATAAACTTGTTGGTTTTTAAATCGTTCACCCAGGGCGATAAAAAGTTTTTGTTCGAGAACTGTATTTTTTTCTTCCAGTTGTTTTATTTTTTCCCTTAGGGCAGTGTTATCACTATTTGATTTGTCATTGCTTCCGGTGAGCGATTCTACCATATTTTGATAATAAATAATGGTATCCACCATGGTCTGCTGTAATAGTTCTATTTGCTGATTGGATAGTTTTTGGTTTTTTTGTAATGATTTGATTTTACTATTTAACTCTGCTACTTTCCTGGTAAGCCTTTCATTATTTTCATTGCAAAGCTTTATTACGATAGGATCATTTTGGGGTGGAAGAGATACTTTGCCTTCGAATGGTGAAATCATAGGACTGGATGAACCTTTGATCGCAATAGTGATATAATCCAGTCCATTTGGGGCGATTAATTTAAAGCTGCCATCTTGTCCTGTGATATCATAGCTTTCACCACTTACGCTCACGGTTACACCGGGTACACCTACCGTTTTATCACCTTTTATCTCTACTACTTTACCTTTGAGTGTAACCAGGTTTTGCCCAAATAAGGACAATGGGAACAGAAATAAACAAACTATTTGGATAATCTTCATGTATACTAATGTGTAATTAGATGGAATTAAGTCTAAACTTTAACAACAAAAGTACAAGCTTTCGTCTGCTAGGGCTTGAATTTAATTTATAACCTCATTTTTTATCCTTATCGTCCCTCAATCATTTTAAAATCATGAAAGAAAATAGGACTGTATTTTGAAATAGATGCAATAAGCTTAATTTTAAGGAAAATATGTCGACTCCGGGTATCGAGCTCAAAGGAAATTTTACCAGAAAATTATCGGCTATCATGTTTACTGATATGGTAGGATATACTGCTGTGATGCAACATGACGAAATGCTGGCCATTGTGATGCAAAAAAGACACCAGGCGGTGGTAGAAAAGCATGTGAAAGCGCAGGGTGGGCAGGTAAAAAATGATATGGGTGATGGCAGCATGAGTATACTTCCAAGTGCCTATGCGGTGATAAAATGCGCGATGGGTATACAAAAAGAACTGCAGGAGGATCCCAAAGTAAATATACGGGTAGGTATCCATATTGCTGATATATTGGAAGAAGAATCAGGGAAAGTACATGGGGATGGCATCAATATCGCCTCGAGAATTGAGACTCTGGGAGTGGCCGGAGCCATATTGTTTTCAAAAGAAATATATAATAAGGTTAAAAATCAACCGGAATTTAAAATAATTAAGATTGGTTCTTTTCCCTTTAAAAATGTAGATGAATCGATGGAAATCTATGCCCTTGCTAACGAGGGGTTTTCCATACCCACTGAAGAACAAGCCCTTGCAGCAGGAAAACTAAAAAAAGGAACTAGTGGTAAACCTGTTAAAAGCAAAATACATTATGTTTATGCAGCATTGGTTCCTCTTGTGGCAATAATTTTATATTTCATAATAAAACCCTTTTATTCATCCATTCAAAAACCAAATCCAGTATCAGCTCCTACTATTGTAATTGAAAAAAAATACATAAGCTGGAAAGGCAAGGTGGTGTATAATGATAATAATGAACCAGCAGCGGGGATTATAGTGGATATCAATGCCAGAGCCAGAGATACCACGGATCTTAAAGGTGAATTTGAATTAGAACTTTCGGAGGATTTTAGCGGTACTCCCGTAAAGCTCACCTTAATTGATGGAGGGAAGCAAAAAGTCAATACGGAGATTAGACTTACCGAGGAAATCCTGAAGGAATTAAAAATTAAAAGGGAATAAAGTAGCTGCCTTGTGCTCTAAATACAAACCATTTAATTGAACCTTTCGTTAGTACTTGAGAATGCTAGTATAATGACATGAATTTATTTTTAACTTTCCTCTGCATTGCTGTTATGTTCAGTTGCCAGACAACGCAAGAATCTGACCCTGACTGCAACGACGGATCTAAAACATTGAGAATAATAACCAATGCCCCGGCCACCATATATTTAATTGAAAATCAATATTTTATTACTGAACAAAATACCATTGATACCCGATTGGTACCTTGTTATTTACCTGAAAAATTTCAAAAAGATAAATTATCTGTGTCGATAAGTGGTGAAGTGAAAAACTACCCAATACGAGACATGATATATGCTTGCTGTATAGAAAAAATAGTATTGTCGCATGTAGAACAGAGATAATAAATGTAATGTCTTTTATTTCTCATTATAGTATGATATTTTTTGCATGATCATAGGTTTCCATAGGGATTGATTTTTTTTAAATGGTATTCCTTTAAATTATACTTTAGGTATAGTTCTCCATTGAAAATGATTTATAAAAATACAGGATTTTGATGTAAGTTCCATTCAATCAGACTATTACTAATGTCGCATTCATGATTTATTCTTCAATTACAATATCGTATTTGTATAAAAGACCCAAGACCTGGGGCACTGAAAACCTGGCTTTTTTAATTTTGTTTGTATCCGGATCTATTAAATAATTGCGGGAAGTGTGAAGATTTGCTTTTTCGAGGTTGGTATTCTCAAAATGAGCCCCTGTAAAATCACATTGTTCAAAGTCCACTGAGCTGGCATCAGTCAGGGTAAAGTCAGATTCTCTAAAGGTACAATTTTTAAATTTTGATGATCTCAGCTTGAGATTATAAAATGAAGCATAGTCTAACGAGGAATCTTCTATATGAAGCTTATAAAAATACTTCTCACACAAATCAAAGTTGATTCCAACCATTTTACAATGAATAAAGTGGCAATCAACCAGATTGGTCTGGATCACTCTGGTGTTGCTAAAATTACATTGGCTGAATCTGCAATTGGCAAAGCTCGAGTTCTCTAATGTGGCATCAGTAAAATCACATTCGTTAAAGTCACATTCTTCAAAATATCCTTCTATTTTTTCCTCAAAATAGATTCTTTTTTCAAATGATGTTTTCTCTATCGGTTTAGACATGGCCAGGCAAAGATATTTTGTAATTTCTTTATTTGGAATGAAATCGATTGCGTATATTTATCTGTCTTAATATTAAAAAGTTTTTCCTTGAGAAAAAGTATTTATACCTGTGCCATTATTCTATTTGTTAGTGTAGCCGGCAGAGCTGCGGTGGATAGTTTTTCCTTTGAAAAAAATGTCAGGCCCACCCTGGAGAAAAGATGTATTAGCTGTCATAATACCAACCGGCCAAAAGCAAACGTAAACATAGACAATTACAAAGAACAGGCGAGAGTAATAAAGGACGGTGCTTTTTGGTTGAAAATTTTGGATGTCATAAAAAAGGGGAGCATGCCACCCAAAACTGAGCCTGCGATGTCTGCAGCCGATCACACTATACTTGTAAATGGCATTGATAAAATACTGAAATCATCACTTGAAAAGAAAACCCCGGGCCAGGTGGTCATCCGACGGTTGAGCCATTCTGAATATCGCAATACCGTGTTTGATCTCTTTGGAGTTGATTTTGACACTCCTCATTTTTTTCCTTCTGATGGGTCAGGCGGGGCAGGGTTTGATAATCAGGGTAGGGCACTGTTTGTCACTCCACTAAAGCTCGAAAGATATTACGATGCTGCAGACATTATAGTTGATTCAATTTACAATGATAAAGTACTTTGGAACAAATTGGTACCATTTAAATTTAACCCAACTGGTTTACCAGCTCTCCTGACATGGTTTAAATCTATTTTTGATGTGCAATATCACGGCCTTAATAACCCTCAATTTGCTGCTGAAAAAGTGATACTGCCTCTGGCATCCAGAGTATATCGGAAGTTTTTAAAGGACGATGATAAAAACCATTTGATAGAATTATTTAATGAAGTCTATTATGCCCAGCCAGCAATAAAAAACCCAGAGCGATTTAATCTGAGTATTGCACAGGTTATAAAGGGGATGTTGGTTTCACCCAATTTCGTATATAAGATAGAAGAGGAACCTGTATTAAATATACCTTATCCACTAAATCATTTTGAAGTGGCTAACAGGTTGTCCTATTTTTTATGGAATAGTATGCCTGACCAGGAATTATTCGATTTGGCTCATAAAGGCAAATTGCAGGATACTTCCGTATTGGCTTTACAAGTTAGACGAATGATGGCTGATCCAAAAGCAAAACGGTTTGCAGAAAGTTTTGCCTCTCAATGGTTGGGTATAAAAAAATTATTAGACGATGAGCCCATGGTGGATGAAGATAAATTCCCCGGATTTGATATGCAGATCAGAAAAGATTTGTACACTGAATCCGTAGAGTTTTTTTACTACGTGCTCACTAAAGGAAAGAACTTTCTTGATTTAATCAATAGTGATTACTCCATTCTTAATAAGACGCTGGCCACTTACTATGGCATAGAGGGTATCGACCATATGGATTTTCAGAAAGTTATGTTGCATGATGACCGTAGAGGAGGGGTATTGGGCATGGGTTCTGTGCTAGCTTCTACTGCATTCCCATTGCGTACCAGTCCAGTGATCAGGGGCAAATGGGTGATGGAACAATTATTGGGTGTATCTCCACCACCACCGCCGGATGTGGTTTCACCGCTTACCGATGATAAAAAGGTACATGAAGCACTTGGTCTGAGAAAAATTTTGGAATTACACAGGGCGAGTGAGGAATGCAGATCCTGCCATGAGAAAATGGATCCCTTAGGTCTTGGATTGGAAAATTACGATCCTACCGGAAAATGGAGGGAAACATACGAGAAAGTAAGTATAGATGCTTCAGGAGTCACTGAGGATGGTAAAAAATTTAACGGGCCTGCGGAATTAAAAAGGATTTTGATGGAAGATAAAACAAGATTCGCCCGTAACCTCTCTGTAAAAATGCTGTCTTATGCATTGGGAAGGACTTTAATCTTCACCGATGAACCAGCACTGCAATCATTGGAAAATACCTTATTAAATAGCAATTTTAATCCTGAGGCTTTTCTAACAGAAATTGTAAAAAGTTATGTTTTCCTGACTAAGATTAATGATTTTGAAAAAAAGAGTATATAAAATTTAATCAAGTATGGCAAAGAAGTGGCATATATCCCGAAGAAGAATGCTTAAAGGCACAGGAGCATGCATTGCACTACCTTTTTTAGAGGCAATGACTCCTCCGGGTATTAAGATTGCACCTAATCGAAGTGCACCTATTCGTTCAACTTTTTTTTATATGCCCAATGGCGTACACCCCTTACACTGGAACCCGGCTAAGATAGGTAGTGATTATGACTTGCCTATGCAATTGGCACCTTTAAAAAATCTAAAATCAGAAGTATCTGTATTGGGAGAACTGATGAATAAAAATTCAATTTTCAAAGGGGCCGATGGTCATTATGCCAAGTCTGCAAGTTTGCTTACGTGTATGCCAATAAAACAGACGGTAGGTGACAATATCAGCAGCGGGGGGATATCAGTAGACCAGATTATAGCAGATAAAATTGGAGATGATACTTTCATTCCTTCATTGGAATATGGCCTGGATAAAATTACCACTGGGGTGGATATCAATGTAGGATTTACCAGGTTGTATGGATCGAGTATTTCCTGGAAGACTGCTCAGCAACCCATGTCAAAGGAGATAGATCCCCGAATGGCTTTTGACAGACTCTTTAAACCATATGTACCTGGTGTAGTAATCAAAAATGACCCCTGGAGAAAAAGTATCCTCGATGCAGTAAAAGAGGATGTGCATGATCTGAAGAAAAACCTGGGCCGATCGGATCAGGATAAACTATCTGAATACCTGGAATCCATCCATAGTGTGGAAAAGAGATTGAATAATGAACAGAACAGGCAAAGATTGACTGAGAATATTACCAATGATGTAAAAAAGGAATTGATCCGACTCAATCAAAGTATAGGTGCCTATGTGGAAATGTATGCAGGTGTAGACATTACCGAAAAAGTAAGATTAATGCTGGACATCAATGTATTGGCTTTTTGGGCTGATGCCAGCAGAGTGTCCACATTCATGTTTGGTAATTCTGTTAGCAACAGGAATTTTAAATTTTTACCCGGGGTTACCGGCAATCACCATAATATATCTCATCACATGGACAAACCCGAGCTGCTGGATCAGTATGCAAAAATAGCAGCATGGCATGTGGAACAATTCACTTACTTTATTAATCGGCTAAAAAGTATTAAAGAAGCGGATAGAACCTTATTGGATAATTCTATGGTGGTATTTACATCGGATCTTCGGGATGGCAATAGGCATGCCCCACGAAATTTGCCTGTATTATTTGCCGGCAGGGGAGGTGGAAGAATAAAACAAGGCCAAAACCTGTCGTTTGCAAAAGAAACTCCGCTTGCCAATTTGTACCTGACCATGTTGCATACCATGGGCATAGAAATGAATCAATTTGGAGATAGTACATCTACCATGAGCCAGCTAATGATATGAGGTATAGTTTTAATTGATGTATATTTATTTTCAAATATCCGATAGCATTGATTCAGAAATTAGCAGAAGTATTTAAAAAGCCTTTCGTGGTATGGATCTGCATTGGAGTAGGCTTGTTGTTCTTATTGTTTATCAATTTTACAGCCGATATTCAATCCCCTATTCTTCTTTCATTGGGCCGGTTGCACCCATTGGTGTTGCATTTTCCAATTGTTTTGCTGGGTTTGTTGTTTTTGATTGAACTGGTGAGGCTCTATGGAAATGTTGATATTGATTTTAAATATTTATTTTTTGGATTTATCATTGCCCTTATTTCGATTGTCATCTCCATCAAAACCGGATTTTTATTGTTTTCATCCGGTGAATACTCTGGTATGTTAATGGACATGCATTATAGAAATGCATTGATTACCGGTGCATTGAGTTTCATTTCTTTTGGTTTATTTTTAAAGTATAGTCAAACCTCTAAATTTTATTCCCTTTATATTCTATCCTTACTGGCTGCTAATTCAACGCTGATTTTTACCGGGCACCAGGGAGCTTCCATTACTCATGGCAAAGATTACCTCACCGCTTATTTACCATTAATTACTGCGCGCTCAGAACAAAAATCAACTGACGATTCGATCTCGTATTTTTTTAAGGATGTGATACAACCGACACTGGAGTTTAAATGTGGGGGTTGTCATAACCCTACCCGGCCAAAAGGAGGATTGTCAGTGACTAATTACGCAGACTTGTTTAAGGAGGCTGAAAGTGGAAACGCAGGGATTGCAAAAGAAGATACTTTTAAAAGCGAAATCTATCGCAGAATCATGTTGCCGGATACCGCTAAAGATCATATGCCCCCTGCCGGGAAAATAAATATGACCCGTGATGAAATAGCTTTGGTTAAATTTTGGATTCAATCAGGTGCATACGAAAACCTGAGGACTGATCATATCACATACGCCCCTTTAAAAGATCGTATCAGTCAAATGAGACCTGCACTTCAAAAATATAAATTAAACCTGGAGAAGGAAAAATATACCCAAGCCCAAATACACCAGGATTTATTGTTCCAGGCTAAAGAATTGGAAGTAGAAATCAAGAAGGATGAATCTGAAGAAAATAATCTATATACTTTATCCAATACATTTCCCCCGGCCCCATTCGATAGCAGAAAGCTTAAAGAATTAAAACCTTACCTTGATCGTTTCTCAAAAGTTTCACTGGTAAGTAGTCAGATCGATGACGCGGATCTCTATTTAATTGGTCAAATGGAAAATGTAAAGGAACTCTACCTTCAAAAAACCAAAATAAAAGGTTTTGGACTGTTGTATTTGGCCCGGCTGCCACACCTGGAGATACTCAATGTTTCTTTTACAGATGTAGATGACAAGACTTTGATCGATCTATTAAAAT
The DNA here is from genome assembly GCA_044227925.1 of Saprospiraceae bacterium. Taxonomy (GTDB): domain Bacteria; phylum Bacteroidota; class Bacteroidia; order Chitinophagales; family Saprospiraceae; genus JADJLQ01. Next base: position 47,779 of record JBGAVW010000006.1, read on the forward strand.
TTCCTGCACTAAAGGAAATATACTTATACGGTACCAAAACTACAAGGGATGTGATCCAGGCAGTGGAAAAGCATAAACCAGGGTTGAAAGTCTATTCAGAGGAAGGGCCTTATTTTTAATATTAAGGTTCCAGTAAAATTTTAATACAATTTTCCTGCCTTTTATCAAATATTTCATAAGCATTTACTCCAGCAGATAATTTCATTTTATGAGTAAAAATGGAAGATAAAATATTTTTATGATTGGCGATCATAGGAAGTATTTCCGGCATCAGGGACCGGGCCGGGCATCGACCACTGGTATATGTAATATTTTTATTATATACATCTGCCGGTTTGAAAACAAAGCTATCGGTGGTATGGACGCCAATAGTACTAATGATGCCTCCTGGTCGCACCAGGTCAAATGCTAACTGCTGCGCCGATTCATTACCAACAGCCTCAATGATTGCGTCAGCTCCCCGATCTTCGGTTTCACTTTTGATATGCTGTACCGTATCTGCATTTAATTTTAACGGGATTGCCCCAAAGTTTGCAGCTGCACTTAATCTGTATTCCACAGTATCAATACTATATACTTTCTTTGCCCCAAATTGCACAGCACTAAAAGCAGCCAATAACCCGACAGGTCCACAGCCAATAATCACAACTACATCGGTGGGTTTAATAGCACATAGTTTGGCTCCGAAATAACCGGTACTCATTATATCACCCGCAAGCAGGGCATCCTCTGATTTCAAATTATAAGGCCTATAATCAATCAAGGTAGTATCTGCTAACGGCACCCGGATGTATTCAGCCTGAGCCCCATGCAATCCGATACCTTTTTCTTTCCATCCATAGATTTGATTTTGTACACATCGGGCACTCAATCCGATTTTACAATAAAAGCATGATCCACATGCTGTAGTAAACGGACTGACGACTTTATCTCCTATCGAAAATGATTTTACATTATTGCCTGCCTCCACCACTTCACCGGTAAACTCATGTCCCATACACGTGTGGGTATCTATTCCCTTCTCTCTTCCATGATATATGTGAAGGTCAGAACCACAAATGGCACAATGATCCATTTTTACGATCACATCTGTAGGCACTTCAATTGACGGATCAGGAATAGTTTCGTAACCAATAGATTGAATACCTAAGAACGTAAGCGCTTTCATGACGATGATGCTTGGTTTATAAAATTTCCATCACCAAGATCTGATTTATTTTTATACTTTTAACAGAATAAATGAATAATAAAATGAATAAAATAGATCGAAGAACTTTTATTAAACATAGTGGTGCATTTGCAGGTATCAGTATTTTGCCATTTTCCATTTATGGGCAAAAGGCTCCTTCCAATAAAGTCGTAATGGCAGTGGCTGGTGTCAATAGCCGCGGAGCATGGCTAGCAGAATATTTTTCCAAAATTCCCAACGTAGATGTAGCTTATATCTGTGATGTAGAAGAAAAAGCTATTGCCAATGGTATCAAATCACTAGCAGCTACAGGGAAAGAACCAACTGTGATCAAAGATATACGAAAGCTGGTAACGATAAAAGATATAGACGCCATTGCTATTGGTATGCCGGATCACTGGCATACCCCGGCTGCCATTTTAGGAGTGACCAATGGAAAACATGTATATGTAGAAAAACCATGTGGGCATAATCCCGGAGAAGGTGAATTGCTGGCAATGGCCTCAAAAAAATATAAACCTTTAATCCAAATGGGTAACCAACGGCGATCCTATCCAACGTTACAGACTGCGGTACAACGGGTGAAAGAAGGATTGATTGGTAATCCTTATTTTGTAAAAGCCTGGTATACCAATAAGAGAAAACCAATTGGTATTGGAAATAAAATTGCAATACCTGCGACTCTCGACTTTGAACTTTGGCAAGGTCCAGCCCCTAGAAAACCCTATCAGGATAATTTGGTTCATTATAATTGGCATTGGTTTTGGCACTGGGGTACTGGTGAAGCTTGCAATAATGGTACTCACGAAGTGGATTGTGCCAGATGGTTTTTAGGAGTGGACTATGCGAATAAAGTGAATAGTACAGGAGGGCGATATGCGGCTAAAGATGATTGGCAAACTCCCGATACACAGGTAGCAGGATGGGAATTTGAAGGTGGTAAAAGTATTGTATGGGAAGGACGCAGTTGTAACGATTATCAAATTGAAGGGAGTGGTCGCGGATTCATAGTACATGGTGATAAAGGTACCCTTGTAAATGACGGAGGCGGCTCCTATAAAGTGTATGATCTGGACAATAAGCTAATGGATACAGTAGATAGCAAAGTGGTAGTGGATGCAGCAAACAAAGTAAGCCCCGCCGCTAATCTGGATAAACTTCACCTGGATAATTTTATAGAATCCATCAGGGGCAACCAAACTTTAAATGCACCTATAGTGGATGCTGCCAAGAGTGTGCTCCTTTGCCATCAGGCCAATATTTCTCAACGCGTGGGTAGGACACTACACTGTGATACCAAAAATGGACATATAAAAAATGATGTAGAGGCTATGAAACTATGGAATAGAACGTATCAGCCTGGTTGGAAACCAATGGTGTAATTATTTTTTTAATTAAACTGATGTTTTTATACCCCGGTAAAAAAAGGACTGATCGCAAGTTTTAATAGTGGTAAAAGAGTAAGCTTTTCTTAGGTTGGTTAATTCCCAAGCTCCGGGTAAAATTTTTAAATTCAGAAAAAGGAATTAAAATAGAATGCCATTATTAAATGGTATTGCTAATTTCCAGTTTACCAGTAGAACTGTGAAATAAAGAAATGAGGATCTATAAATGTTCATGCAAAAGCCTTTGCTTGAATCAAATGTTAAGTTATTTTTATATTTTGATTGAATAAAAACCTGTAAATGAAAATTTCTACGATTGACCTGATTATCATTCTGATTTACCTGAGTGCCACTGTGGTAATAGGACTCTTGTTGCGCAAAAAAGCATCCAAAAGCAAAGAGGCGTATATGTTGGGCGGAAATACCTTGCCCTGGTATTTATTGGGGTTGTCTAATGCATCGGGGATGTTTGATATCAGCGGCACCGTGTGGTTAGTGACCCTATTATTTGTTTATGGTTTAAAGAGTATATGGCTTCCGTGGCTTTGGCCCGTTTTTAATCAAATATTCCTGATGGTGTTTTTATCCATTTGGTTGCGGCGTTCGGGAGCCTCTACCGGCGCCGAATGGTTGACTTCCCGATTTACAGGAAAAGGGGCTATGCAATCCCATATCGTAATAGTAATTTTTGCTATCATATTGGGATTGGGGTACCTGGCATATGGGTTTATTGGCATCGGGAAGTTTATTGAAATTTTTATCCCATGGTCTGCAGTATCACCTTATTTGCCATTTACCATTTCACCGGAATATGTACCGCACTTTTATGGAATATGCTTTACCCTATTTGCTATATTTTACAGCCTGGTTGGCGGTATGCTCAGCATAGTATGGGCAGATGTAATTCAATATTCACTTATGGCCATTTCCGGGGTCATCATTGGTATCATTGCCATGGGGGCGCTGGCTAAAAGTAATTTGGTGGTACCAGATTCCTGGATAAATCCTTTTTTCGGGAATACACTTAGTTTGGACTGGACTAACATCATAGCGGAAGTGAATAGTAAAATTAAAAGTGATGGATATGAGATTTTCAATTTATTCAGCATATTTTTTACAATGATGCTTTTTAAAGGAATATTGGTCTCATTGGCTGGCCCGGCACCGACATACGATATGCAAAAAATATTGTCGGCCAGATCACCCCGCGAAGCAGCTTTAATGAGTGGCTCTGTAAGTTTAATCCTAATGCCGTTCCGTTATTTTATGATTGCAGGTTTCGCAGTACTGGCATTGGTATTTTACAATCAATTAAATCTGACGAATACATCAGGTAATATTGATTTTGAGCAAATTTTACCAGCGGCCATATCCCAATTTGTACCAGTTGGGTTAATGGGTATATTGTTGGCCGGATTGATAGCAGCATTCATGGGTACCTTTGCCGGAACGCTTAATGCAACCCAGGCTTACATAGTAAATGATATATACCTCAAATTTGTCAATCCTAAGGCGGCACCTGAGAAAATAAAATCGATAAATTGGATAGCCGGTTTGATGATGGTGCTCATCAGTTTTGTAATCGGCTTTAATGCAAAAGATGTAAATGATATATTACAATGGATAGTATCTGCTGCCTACGGTTCTTATGTAGTTTCAAATGTATTAAAATGGTATTGGTGGCGGTTTAACGGATCTGGATTTTTTTGGGGTATGGTAGGTGGATTGGTATGTGCCTTGTCTTTTAGATTTATTTTCCCTGGAGTATTAGATTTGAAAACATTTCCATTGATGTTGTTCATTTCCGGCATTTGTGCCATTCTGGGTACCTATGCCACACCTCCCACGGAGGAAAATGTACTTAAAGCTTTTTATAAAAACGTGCGACCATGGGGATTTTGGAAACCTATTCATGATAAAGTGGTAGCGGAAAATCCGGGATTTGTTGGTAATACTGATTTTAAAAGGGACATGTTCAATGTTTTGATCGGTGTACTATGGCAGACCTGTCTGGTAATCTTTCCTATCTATTTAGTTTTACTTAAAACAGTGCCGTTTGTGATATCTGTTTTGATTGCATTAGTATGTACCTGGATTTTAAAGAAAAACTGGTATGACAAATTGCCTCAGGATTAATGATAAGGTGAATTCGAATGTTGGAATGCCGAATTCCGGAATTAGCTTTCCCATGCTGAAATTGAAAATCTCTGATCTGAATACCATAATTACCAATTATGAAATTAAAGAATGACTGTTTTCCTGTTGATTTTATCTGGGGTGGTGCGACCTCTGCTTACCAAATAGAAGGGGCATGGAACGAAAATGGTAAAGGGCCATCGATATGGGATGTGTTTACTATGATCCCGGGAAAGATTAAAAATTTTGAACATGGCAATGTCGCGTGTGACCATGTACACCGATACAAAGAGGATGTGGCATTGATGAAAAAAATTGGCCTTAAAGCGTATCGGTTTTCCATATCCTGGTCCAGGATATTACCTGCCGGTAGGGGAGAGGTAAACCCAAAAGGAATAGAATTCTATAATAACCTGATCAATGAACTTTTAGCAAATGAAATAATACCGTGGGTCACTTTGTATCACTGGGATCTACCTGCTGCATTGGAATTTGAAATGAACGGATGGTTGAGTGATGAGATCTGTGATGCCTTTGCAGAATATGCCAAAATATGTTTTACCCATTTCGGCGACCGGGTAAAAAATTGGATCACCATTAATGAATCATGGGTAGTGGCAATACTTGGATACGGACATGGTGTATTTGCCCCCGGAAAGGTTTCAAAAGATTATCCATATATAGTAGCACATAATCTTATCAAAGCCCATGCTAAGGCTGTTGCTAAGTATCGAGCCGATTTCCAATTGATCCAGCAAGGAAAGATTGGCATCACCAATAATTGCGATTGGCGGGAACCTTTGACCAATGATCCATCAGATCTTGATGCAGCTCAGCGTGGATTGGAGTTTTTTCTTGCCTGGTTTGCCGATCCCATTTGGAAAGGAGATTATCCCGAGGTAATGAAACAGAGGCTGGGGCATAGGCTTCCTACATTTACAGAAGATGAAAAAAAAATGATTAAGGGATCTTCAGATTTTTTTGGATTAAACCATTATACCACAATGTTGGCAGCCAATGCCAATACAAAGGATGCCGGGAGTGTATATGGAAATGGCGGCCTATCCGAAGATCAAGACATCAACCTTAGTGTAGATCCTGCCTGGAAAATGACCAGCATGCAATGGGCTATAGTCCCCTGGGGTTGCAGGAAATTGCTTGAATGGATAGATCATCGATACGATCATCCCGAAATATTCATTACTGAAAACGGTTGTGCTTTTAACGACTCACTGGTCAACGGGGCAGTGGACGATTTGGATAGGATAGAATTTTTTAAAGGATATCTCACTGAAATAAAGAATGCAATAGATACGGGTGTTAATGTAAAAGGTTATTTTATCTGGTCATTGATGGATAATTTTGAATGGGCTCTTGGATATGATAAACGGTTTGGTATTGTGTACATAGATGAGAATTTGAAGCGAATACCTAAGGCATCAGCCTACTGGTACAGTCACGTAATTGAAAAAAGCAGGGTTGTGGATTAATCGTTTTTAGATTGGATATACCAATCTATTGTCCTGGATATAGCTTCGTCTAACCCTATCTTTGGCTCAAATCCTAGCATTGACTTGGCTTTATCAATGCTGAAGTTATAATTAAGACCTCCATTTTGAACACGATATGTTGTTATTAACGGAGGTTTTTTTGATTTTACTAATTTAAATAAGTATTCCAATACCCATCCTAAACCATAAGCCAGATGAAAAGGATAAGAAGGTAATGGCCTGGTGTATTTTAATTTCTGGATAATTTTGCTATTGAATTGATTCCAGGTAATATCAAGGCCATCGGTGATAATGAAAGTTTCGTTTTGTGCATTCGGATGGAAACAAGCTAATAGGATGGCATCGGCAAGATTCTCTACATAGGTAGGGCATGTCTTAGCTGATCCGTGATTGATTACAGCAGCTTTACCGGATTGTATTGCTTCGGCATATTTATTCATAAAAGTATGATCCCTTGGTCCATATACATTTCCTGGTCTGATTGCGGTGACATCAATAGAATTATTTTTACCAAAATCCATTAAAAAATCTTCGGCAATTTGCTTTGATTTGGAGTATGGAAAGTTTTTATGATTTCGGGGCGATGATTCATCCATGATGGATTTTGACCCGAATCCATGAATTGCGGTGGAGCTCAGATAGACAATCTTTTTTATTTTTTTTTGCAACGCGGCTTTGGCAACTGTTTTTGTCCCCAGCACATTTACTCTTTCAAAATTTTGATAATTGCCCCAATCCGAGGCCATACCGGCATTATGAATTACGATATCTATGCCTTCAAAGGCGATGGTCAGGCTTTGCAGATCGGTTACATCTCCATATACTAATTTTACCGGCATATGTTGAATAAAGCGCAAGTTGGATGATTTTCTTACCAGACCTGTAGTGTCGTACCCGTTGGAAATTAATTTTTCAACAATATGTGATCCTATGAATCCATTTGCTCCGGTAACCAATATTTTTACCATCAATGCATATTGAAAATAATGAACAGATCCAGGCTTACCCCTAAAACAGCGTGCAATATAAATGTGTATATAATTGAGCCCGTGCGCAAGGCAATTGCCCCAAAAATCAGGCCTGCAAGTACAGATGCCATTGCTTCATCTGCCGGTTTACCAATGTGTACCAGTGAAGATGAAATAGTTTGTATTAATATGGCAGCCATTGGCCCATATTTATTTTTTAATCCAAATAATAAAAATCCTCTGAAATAAAATTCCCATGCGAGATAATATAAAACTACATAGGCAAGCTCATAAATAAAAATATACTGATGATCCGATATAATATTTTTAGCGAGTGGATATTCTGATTGAAATGCGGGTTGGTAAGACGAGATATAGGATATAATCATTAGGATTGGAATAGAAAAAATCAAAATGATACTACCCGCCCGGCCATCTCCCCATCGTAATCCCATATTCGATGATATTTTGTTTTTGGAAATTACCTGATATAGAATAGGACTTACAAATGTTAATATAAAGAAAGCAGCAAATTGGTAGATTACTTCCTGATGTGAATTCATTTTTTGAGTTCCAGGTGTAAGATGAACGTATCTTGTGAAGTGCTCCGCCTGTAAAAAGTATCTGTATATCAACAAGAGTATGGGTGCTGAAACCAATATAATATAATAGGGCACATCGGATTTGACGAATTGGATTGTATCAAGCCATTTTTTCATGAGGTGGTACCAAAATGAGGAATACTATATTTTTTAATTTTATCAAACAGGTATCCACCTGCAAAATAACTAAAACAAGCCCAGGCGATACCGGCGATAATATCGGCAATATAATGGTATCGGCAGTACACCAACGAAAGCAGAATTCCTGGAACAAGGAAAATAATCCAATAAAAATAGGCTCTATATACTCGGAAAGCGGTAAATACTACCATTAACAATATAGCAGTATGCATACTAGGGAAACAATCTAATTTACTCGGTTCCAATGCATGGATGAGGTTACGAATGGGGTCTGAAAGCCAGATACCATCCAGTGATTTTGTAAATTTATCTGCAAGGAAAAATTTTGGTCCTTTGACAGGAAAACAAAAATAACTAAGGAATGCCCCGTAATAACAAACAAAAAAAGTAAAAAGCATCCTTTCCAATTCCATAAATTTATTCCTTTTCATCAAGGTGTATAACAAGGGTAAGGGTAACGGAAAATACAAAAAATAAAAAATATACATGATTTCGGTAAGCCAGACAGTACTATACTTTTCTATCTGCAAAGAAGGGTGAACTCCAAAGAAGGATTGATCCAATGCCGCCATCTGTGCATCATAATGGCTTGAATTAAAATAGTGAGATGTGAGCGATAGGGATGAAAACAAAAATAGCAACACTCCAATAGGATAAAAAGTCAGTACGGGTGTATAGAATTTATTTTTTGATTCTTTGTTTCTAAATACGATCATCCATATAATGAATAAAAAGGACATCAAATAGATTAGAATGATCCACCCGGAATTGGAAGCTAATTCTTTAAAATAAATATAAAAACATGCCAATACAATTATGAATGCCAAATTTATCCAATCGAGAAGACTGAATACTTTAAACCACTTAAGCATTTTATACGATTAACTAAGATCTTTTTCAAAAATACGATACTTGCGGTATACTTTGCCACCGATGTGCAGGAGGGCATTATTCATTGGTGCATTATTTTCAAGTATCCAAGAAGCTTCTGCTCTTTTGATCCCCTTTTCTTTAGCAGTCAGTATATTGCGTACGTAAAAACAAACATCTATTCCAAGTTTGCGATATTCCTGAAGGGTGCCTAATGCAAGGACTCGTACTGTTTTTATTTTTTTTAAGCCAAATAAAATTTTAAATAGCCCCGTGGGTAACAATCTTCCTTTTTTGATGTTTTTCTGAATTTCGTTGATATTAGGTATTGTAATGGAAACACCTACCGGTTTTCCATCTTTTTCAGCAAAATAGATAAAGTCAGGGTCCACTATAGGTTTTAGATCTTTTGCTATTTGATTTACTTCGCGCACAGTCATTGGGACAAAGCCGGTATTGGCTATCCAGGATTGGTTGTATATGGGTAAAAACAGATCTAACTCAGCTTTAAATTTTTTCATATTTACTTTCCTGATGGAGTAGCCTCTGGCATTTAATCGTGCTTCCAGTTCTCTTCCAAATGGTATCCATTTTTCATCCATCTCATCAGGAATCAATTCGTAACAAAGCAAATCAATACTTTTTCTCAAGCCGTATTTTTCATAAAAATCATTGTAATATGAAAAATTATACGTATTCATTATAAAAGGAGATTCCTCAAAGTTATATATTAATGAACCTACTGTTTCATTGGTGGAAAAATTTGCCGGACCTATCATTTTGTTCATCCCCTGGTGGCGGATCCAAGAACTGGCTTTATCCAATAAAACGGCGGCTACTTCATAATCATGTATCGTATCAAAGAAGCCAAAAAAACCTTCATTTTTTCCTGTAAACTTGATATGGTTGTTGTTTTTTATTGCAGCAATTCTGCCTACAAGGCGACCATTTTTTTTTGCCAGAAAGTAGTCGGCAATACTATGCTCGAAAAAAGGTGATTTCTTTTTGTTTAGAAGGGCCTCTTGTTCCATATACATCATAGGCACATAATGAGGATCTTCCCTATAAATTTCATGGGGAAGGTCAATAAATTGGTCAAGTTCTTTTTTGGTTTTTACAAGTATTATTTCTATTGCCAATGTATCTTAGGAATTGAAGTGGTTAAGAATTTGAAAGTATTAAATCAAAGACATTTAGTGCATGAGTTACCTCCCCAGGCTTTTCAATTATTGTATCCAATTGACATTTCGTATAGGTAGCCATGACAGTCATCCTGATTGAGGCCGAATCGGTTTTTACAGCAGGTGAAACAACCGGATTGGCAAATATCCCCTTTTCAAAAAGCCTTTGATTAAATTTAAATGTCAAGTCATTTTCACGGATGTAAATGGGAATTATTGGTGACTCCGTATGGGCGAGAGTAAATCCCAGCTGTTTCAGATGGGACGATAAGTATTCCGTATTTGCCCATAAGTTTTGTAATCGTTCCGGCTCTGATTCCATGATTTCCAAAGCTGCCAGGGCAGCCGCTGCTCCCGAAGGAGGAATACTCGCACTGAAAATCATAGGACGCGAGGTGTGTTTGATGTAGTTGATTATTTCTTTGGTAGAAGCAGCAAATCCTCCTACCGATGCAAGTGACTTACTAAATGTACTCATGATGATATCCACTTCGCTGTTAAGATTAAAGTGATCAGCAGTGCCTCTGCCATGATCCCCCAGTACTCCAAATGCATGCGCATCATCTACCATGACCATTGAATTGTATTTTTGGGAAAGCATGGTTATTTCAGGCAAATTACAAATATCACCCTCCATACTGAATATACCATCTACAACAATCATTTTTACCTGGTCGTAAGGAAGACCGGATACTATTTTGGCTAAGTCATCCATGTCGTTGTGCCTGAATTTGAGCACCCTGGAAAATGAGAGCCGGCTACCTTCGATAATAGAAGCGTGGTTTAATTCATCAAGAATCAATATTCCAGTGCGTCCTGTAAGAGCTGAAAGGATTCCTAGGTTAGTTTGAAAGCCGGTGGTAAATACGAGAGCTGCCTCTTTTCTGACAAAGCGGGCAATTTTTTCTTCCAACTCAATATGTAATTTGGATGTCCCGTTTAAAAAAAGGGAACCTGAACAACTGGTACCGTATTGATCAATTGCTTTTTTAGCCGATTCTTTTACTTTTGGATGATTGGTTAAACCGAGATAAGAATTAGAACCAAACATTAATATTTTCCTTCCATCGATAATTACTTCTGTATCATTTGCTTCTTCAATTGGTCTGAAGTAGGGATATACTCCGGCTTTTTTTAAATCATCCGGTGTATTGAAAGATGCTATTTTGTCTATTAAATTTTGTGGTATCATGTTTTATTTTAATAGAATAAAGCAGAAGTCCTTAGACAAAGCATGATAAGGTGAGAGAGGAAAAGTTATATCACCGTTCGTACTAAGATTATTCCAGCTCCTAAATTAAAATAAAATCTCTGACTCTTTTGGCTAGTTTAGTATTAATTTTAAAATAGCCTGACGGTAGCCATCCAGTCCCTGGCCAACAATACTATGGACACAGTATGGTTTGATATACGAATGGTGTCTAAAACTTTCCCGTTGGTAAATGTCCGAAATATGCACTTCAACACAAGGTAATTTGATGGCAGCCAGACAATCCCCGATGGCAATCGAGGTATGAGTATATGCAGCGGGATTAAATACCAGCCCATCGCTATTTCCAAAGCCTATCTCCTGGAGATGGTCTAGTATAGCTCCTTCATGATTTGACTGAAAATACTGCAAGTCAACTGCAGGAAACATCAATTTGAGTTCTTCAAAATAGTCTAAAAATGATTTGGTCCCATAAATCTCAGGTTCTCTTTTTCCCAGTAGGTTTAGATTTGGGCCGTTTATAATCCAGATTTTCTTCATACAAGTCAGGAAACAGAAGTTGGAAACTTGGAAGTTAGAAGTTAAAGAAGGGCGACCTTTTGACTTCTACTTTTCCCACTTCGGACATTCGTCACATGGCCATTTCGGATAAAAATTTAAGTCTTACTAATTTTATTTCTTCAATGGTAATATCTTCTTCTTTCAGTTTCTTAAATGCTTTTTCCGGGTCGTCACTGTCGGCGGTCATAAAATAATCATAGATTTCATCCTGAATACTTTCGTCTACATTGTCTTCAAGATAATAATCGAGATTGAGCTTAGTGCCGGAAGAAACTATGATATCCATTTCATCCATTAGTTCATCCATTTTTAATTGTGCTGTCCTGGCAATATCTTCCAGCGGCATTTTACGGTCAACAGATTGAATGATGGCTACTTTAGTCTTTGATTTATCGGCAATTTGCTTTATTTGTATATCATCTGGACGGTCTATTTCGTTTTCCTCTACATATTTAGCTATGACTTCAACAAATTTTTTTCCGTAGCGCTGGGCTTTACTTGCATTTACCCCATTCACTTTGGTAAGGTCATCCAGTGTGATTGGATATTGAGTAGCCATATCTTGTAAAGAGGTGTCCTGAAATATCACATAGGGGGGGACTTTTAATTGCTTGGCCATTTGCTTTCGCATATCATCCAGCATTTTATACAGTGTCTGGTCCAGTGCGACTACCCTGGCCTCTGCTTCTTCCTCATCTGCTTCAGCCAATGCTTCGAAATTAGTGTTGATGGCAATTTTAAGAGAAGTAGGTTTAGATATAAATTTCTTTCCGGCTTCAGTTAGTTTGAGTACCCCATATTGTTCTATGTCTTTTGAAATAAGTCCATTCAGTATACCTTGTCTCATGATGGAATGCCAGAATATGGCTTCTTTGTCAGCTCCTTTGCCAAACAAATCGTATTCATCAAAGCCAAAATCCTTTATTTCTTTAGTGGCTTTACCGGTGATGAATTCTACCATAAGACTCACCAGGTAATTTTCTTTTGTTTGCTGTATAGCCTGCAAAGCCAGTCTCATTTCATTTTTTACTTCTATCCTTTCTTTTGGATGCCGGCAATTATCACACATTTTGTGGCAATCTTTATCTTCGAAGTTTTCACCAAAATAGTTCAGCAGAAATACTCTTCGGCAAGCCGCGGTTTCGGAAAATGCCACTACTTCATCCAGCAGATGTGCACCCATATCCCGCTCGGCAGCATCTTTGTCCCGTAAAAATTTTTCAAGATTAACTATATCGCGGGCTGAATAAAATGCGACACACCGGCCTTCCAACCCATCCCTTCCTGCTCTACCGGTCTCCTGATAATAATTTTCTATACTCTTTGGTATATCATAGTGGATTACAAATCGTACATCGGGCTTGTCTATACCCATACCAAATGCTATGGTAGCACAAATCACATCGATTTCCTGCATCAAAAAATCGTCCTGGATTTTTCCCCTGAGTTTGGTATCCAGGCCGGCATGATACGGGGCAGCCTTTATTCCATTTACTTCCAGCGTCGTGGCCAACTCTTCTGTGGATTTACGGGACTGCACATATACTATTCCGGAAGCCCCGGGTTGGGTACGGAATATCTGTATGATTTCTTTAATGGTCTGAGCTTTATTTACCTTTGGCCTGATTTCGTAATAGAGGTTAGTTCTGTTAAAAGAAGATTTGAATACTCCTGGTTCTTTCATGTCCAGTGTTTTCACTATGTCCGATTGGACCTTGGGAGTTGCAGTGGCGGTTAATGCCATTACAGGTACAGAATGTCCCAAAGAATCGATCATTTCACGTATACGACGGTATTCGGGTCTGAAATCGTGACCCCATTCAGAAATACAATGTGCTTCGTCTACTGCAATGAGTGATACTTTAACCCCTCTAAGGAATTCAAGATTTTCATCTTTAGTCAAAGTCTCCGGTGCCACATAAAGAAGTTTAGTATGCTTTTGGGTAATCGCGTCCTTTACAGCTTTTATTTGCGTTCTTGTTAATGATGAGTTAAGGAAATGTGCAATCTCGTCTCCCTGGCTGTAACCACGAATAGCATCTACCTGATTTTTCATAAGAGCTATCAACGGGGAAATAATGATTGCTGTTCCTTCCAACATCAGGGCAGGCAATTGATAGCACATTGATTTTCCACCTCCCGTAGGCATGATTACAAAAGTATCCCTGCCTGCAAGCACACTTTGAATTATTTCTTCCTGTTCCCCTTTGAACTGATCAAAGCCAAAATATTTTTGAAGTGCTCCTTGAAGCTCCTTAGAAGTGTAATTGGAGGAAGGAATGACAACAGAGGTAGCTGTTGGTTTTACTGATTTGGTTTTTTTTGCCGTTTTCTTTTCCACGGTGATTTCACTCATGACATCTGTTAATTTACGAATATTTATTTATAATGAAATCTTTTATTTTAGCTCAAACATTCATTTTGATCGTAGAGAGTCAATCCAAAACGAATGTGTACCTTAGAGCTTTTAAAAAGGGAGCCGAAATTACAAAATTTTATTTAATTGAAAAAGTCCTTATTAGATATCGCTCGTGAATGCATAGAAATAGAACAAAATGCGCTTTTTTCATTGACAAAACATTTAGATAATAACCTTGAAAATTCTGTTAAAAGTATAATTTCAAATCAATCCAGGGTGGTGGTCACAGGGATAGGTAAAAGTGCATTGATAGGACATAAGATAGTGGCTACCATGAATAGCACGGGCACCAGTGCAGTATTTTTACATGCTGCGGATGCCTTGCACGGTGACATTGGTATGCTCGATAAAAATGATCACCTCTGTTGCATTTCTAAAAGTGGTGAGACGGAAGAGATTAAATTATTATTGCCCATTGTAAAATCAATAGGCTGTAAAATCATTTCTATTACAGCCAATAAAAAATCTTACCTGGCCAGGCAATCAGATTATGTATTATTTACGCCTGTTGAATTGGAAGCAGATCCAAATAATCTTGCACCCACTGCAAGCACAGCTGCACAAATGGCAATGGGCGATGCTTTGGCCATCTGTCTCATGTACGAACGAGGTTTTACTGCAGCGGATTTTGCAAAATTTCATCCAGCCGGATCATTGGGCAAACAATTATACCTTCATGTGTATGATGTATACCCAATGCATGGCCGACCCGAAAATAAGCCACATGATAAACTAAATGCAGTGATCCTCACCATGTCAAAAAACAGATTAGGGGCAACGGTCATCACCGATGCTGACGGAAAAATAGCAGGTATCATCACTGATGGTGATTTGCGACGGATGCTCGAAAAGACAGAGGATTTCAGTAAGTTAAAAGCCAGTGACATTATGAATGCTGCACCAAAAACCATAGAAACAGATGCCCTGGCTATAGATGCCCTGGAACTTATGCGCAAAAACAATATCAGTCAATTAGCAGTGACTCAGGCTGGAAGGTATATGGGTATGATACATTTACATGATCTGGTTAAAGAAGGATTGATTTGAGTTTTATCTGATTTCTCTAATTCAACCGATTTTTAGTATTTATCACCGTACCTTTGTGGTTTACCGTGATACTTCGATTTATACATATATTCTTATTTGTTTATGGTGTGATTTCCAGTAAGGCCCAGATTAGTTTTACACGGGATTTTTCCAATAAGCTCCATGAAGCAGGGGCTAAAATTACAATTGCTGATGATAATTGGTTTAAAGTAACCTTGTGTGAAAATGGTAAAATGCAGTATGACCTTTGTGTTGAATCGCAGCGGGATTCGGCAGAAATTAAATACATAATTTATCCTGATAATGATCGGACCAAAATACTATTTCCGGAAGTTCATTTTGTTAGTAAAATAGCCAATATAGCTGTAAATGACGATACTCATTGGATCAGGACTAAGTCTTTCTCACAGCGTATTATAGAAGATTCGTTGCATGCAGACTGGGCTGGTGAGCTTAGCTTTTATCCCAAGAAAACACTGACGGATAAAAAATATGCCAAAGCTTTTGCATTGTATAAACAAGACTACGGCATGATCTATGCCATTCTGTTTTATAATTTTGAGTTTACCCATTTTAATGAGCAACTCCATTCCATTACATTTATAAAAAACTATTAGATTCAGCAAATGTTTGTATACAATGTGACATTGAATATGGAGCCCATCATTGAGGCTGAAGCCGTAATCTGGATGGAAAATGTTTTCATACCGTTAGTGATGAAACGAGGCTCTTTTCATGAGTTTCAGGTATGTAAATTGAAATTTATAGATCAGGAAAATCCGGCATATGCCATACAGTTTTATTGCTCAAATGAAGAAGATAAAGGGTTTATATTAAATGATGGCCAATCTAAGTATATTGATAAGGTATTTGAGACCTGGGGATTGCAGGTGATGCCTTTTGCTACCGTAATGGATATCATCAAACCTGCTTATCTTTCATTTATTCATCAGAATTAAAACCATTTAAGAATAATAAAATACATATTTGTGCATTACTTTGATTTAAACGAAATTCAGCTCTCTGCAAGAGATATTGCCAGGGACTTTGCAGAGAGAAGATTATTGCCGGGGGTAATAGAAAGAGACAAGAGCATGACTTTTCCCAAGAACCTGGTCGATGAAATGTCTGCTATCGGTCTCATGGGCATGATGGTACATACTGAATACCAAGGAGGGGGGATGGATATGATTTCTTATGTTTTGGCAATTGAAGAACTGGCCAAAATAGATGCTTCGGCAGCGGTAATAATGTCTGTAAATAATTCTTTGGTTTGCCATGGCCTGCAATTGTACGGCAATGAATACCAAAAAGATAAATATTTAAAAAAATTAGCCACCGGTGAATGGATAGGATCCTTCTGTTTGTCCGAACCGGAAGCCGGAAGTGATGCTGCCAATTTGAAAACCACCTGCCAGGACAAAGGAGATCATTATCTGCTAAATGGGACTAAAAACTGGATCAGCAATGGAGATCGCTCCGATATACATCTCGTTCTTGCAAATGGAAATCCGATGCTTGGTCACAAAGGAATCAATACTCTTATTGTGGAGAGAAACTGGAAAGGAGTGACTATAGGCCCGAAAGAAGATAAGATGGGCATTCGTGCCAGCGACACTACATCCATCACATATGAAAATGTAATTGTACCCAAAGTAAACCGGATCAATGAAGAAGGTCATGGCTTT
The DNA here is from genome assembly GCA_044227925.1 of Saprospiraceae bacterium. GTDB lineage: Bacteria > Bacteroidota > Bacteroidia > Chitinophagales > Saprospiraceae > JADJLQ01. The sequence goes on from JBGAVW010000006.1 coordinate 64,687, forward strand.
AAATTTGCATTGAATACATTGGATGGGGGGAGAATAGGAATTGCCGCCCAGGCAATAGGAATAGCACAGGGTGCATATGAAAGGGCATTGAAATATTCCAAAGAAAGAATCGCATTTGGAAAACCAATATTTGACCATCAAGCTATTCAATTTAAATTAGCTGAAATGGCCAGCGAGATAGAAAGCGCGAGACTGCTCGTACACCGTGCGGCTTGGTTAAAAGACAATCAACGGGAATATGCCACTGCCGCTGCCATAGCCAAATATGCTGCTGCTGAAATGGCTATGAAACAAACTACTGAGGCTGTGCAAATACATGGGGGGTATGGATACGTGAGGGAATATCATGTAGAGCGAATGATGCGAGATGCTAAAATCACGCAGATATACGAAGGCACCAGTGAAATACAACAAATGGTAATCTCACGAGACCTGTTAAAAGGGAATCTTTATCCTGCCATATACTAATGTTTGACAAAGGCACAATTCAAATTGCAAAAGTAGCCGGTATACCCATAAGGCTTCATTGGAGTTTTTTATTGATTTTTTTATGGGTAGGGTATAATGCATGGCTGGAGCAACTGCCCTGGAAAGGGTTTTTGTTTTTACAATTTTATGTATTGATACTCTTTCTCTGCGTGGTAATGCATGAATATGGTCACGCATTGACTGCCAGAAAGTTTGGAAACAAAACCCGTGATATACTCCTCACTCCTATTGGCGGAATAGCACGGCTGGAAAGTATTAGTGAAAAACCAATGCAAGAGCTGCTTATAGCCATAGCCGGACCGGCGGTGAATTTTGGTATTGTCATCCTCATAGGGATTTATTTATTTACATTCGGTGGTTATTCTGTATTCAATATAGGTATGTTTTTTTCACCTGAGTTTTGGAAATATAATAATGATTTTTTACCATTGATTTTAAAATCAAATCTTATTCTTGGATTATTTAATTTTATTCCTGCCTTTCCCATGGATGGAGGCAGGATACTCAGAGCTTTACTTTCGTTTAAATGGCCACGATTAAAATCTACTCTACTTGCTGCCAGGCTAGGGCAGATCTGTGCAATAGGTTTTTTATTTTATGCTGTGTCGGAAGGTCATTGGATGCTCTGCCTTGTTGGATTTTTTATTTTTGTTACAGCGGGCACAGAACTAAAGCAAGTCAAATGGGAATCTATATTAGGCACGTATACTGCTCAGGAATTAATGGATAGAAATATACATCAAATCCAGGTTTATGAGACCATGCAAGCTCCTATAGATCTGGCATCCAAGGGAATTGAAAATAATTATCTGGCATTTGAAGAGGATCGTTTGGCAGGGGTATTGCCCTATAACAGAATTGTATATTGCCTTAAAAACAACCTGGGTAATGAACCAGTATATAAGATTATGAATACCAGCTGGAATAAAGCAAATGTGAATGATTCAATTAAAACCATTTTCCACCAGATGCAGACCAGCGGGCTTAATCTAATACCAGTATTTAAAGATGAATTGATAGTAGGAGTGCTGGAAGAAACACAAATAAAAAGATTTGTGGAGTTAAAACTGAACTCCGAAATTTGATAATAATCTGTATTGACGCGATGGAAACATATGGTAAAATACTGCTCGTTGCTATGCCGGCATTTTTGGTATTAGTACTATTTGAAAAAGCATATGGTGCATGGAAAGGAAAAGACACCGTCCGGAATCTCGACATGGTATCTTCTCTCAGTTCCGGGGTAACCAATGTGGTAAAAGATGTACTTGGATTAAGCATTGGAATCATCAGCTATTCATGGATGGTAGATCATTGGGCCCTGGTACATATAAAAGAATCCTTGCTGGTTTATACTATTGCATTCCTGGCTTTAGATTTTTCCGGATATTGGGTGCATCGCATTGCCCACCAATACAATTTTTTTTGGAATAATCATATTATACATCATAGCAGTGAAGAGTTTAACCTGGCTTGTGCACTTCGGCAAAGCATTTCGGTATTTGTAAGAATATTTACTTTTTTATTACTCCCTGCTGCCATTTTAGGAGTTCCCTCCCAGGTCATCGCCGTGGTAGCTCCCATCCATTTATTCGCTCAATTTTGGTACCATACACAGCATATTGGTAAAATGGGTTGGCTGGAAAAAATTATAGTGACCCCCTCACATCACAGAGTCCACCATGCAATTAACCCGGAATACCTGGATAAAAATTATGGACAAATATTTATATTATGGGATAAATGGTTTGGTACTTATCAGGAAGAAAAACCGGGTATACCTTGTGTATATGGCATCACCCGACCTGTACGCACCTGGAACCCCATAAAAATCAATTTTCAGCATTTGGCCGTACTTTTGAGAGATGCATGGTATACACAATCAATTAAAGATAAACTGCGTATATGGCTTATGCCTACCGGTTGGAGACCTGCTGATGTGGTGAATAGATTTAGTATCCATAAAATCAGTGATGTATATCATTTTGAAAAATATGATACCAAAGCATCTTTACTCATGCATATTTGGGTCTGGGTACAATTGGTGGTATTATTATTGATTACATCATTTTTGTTTGGAAATATAGCTTCGATAAATAAAGTCAATCCATTTCATATTTATTGGTATGGCTTGTTTATTTTCATTATGGTCTATGCATATACTGATCTGATGGATAGAAATCGATATGCGTGGATACCTGAGTCCTTAAAGTTGTTACTTGGATTTTATTTTATATTTACTCAGGGCAGTTGGTTTGGATCTGTTTCTTTACTTACCAATTTTATGGCCGGTTATTTGATCTTATCATGGGCAATTACCCTTTTTTTTATAATTCAATTTAAAAGGGAATCTAAGGTGCCTGAGTTGGCTGCCTTTTCATCCTGATTAAAATATATTATGGATCAATAAAATGCGGTATACAGCCCGATCAGGATACCGGTAATAAGTAAAGACCAAATCAAAAAGGTACTATCGACTTTAAAGAGTTTTGCGTCAATTTCAAGTCCTTTCGGATTGGTTTTGCTTTTGGGATCCATAATAGAAATAATTACCATAAGTATGACTAAAATGAGAAAACACCAGCCGGTCCTGTTGAGGAAGGGCATCGGGGTATCCGGAATGTATTTGAATGCAATGGCTAAAGGTATAGCTAATGCTGCGGCTGTAATGGCAGCAAGTGAGGTAGTTCGTTTCCAAAACATACCCAGAAAAAATAATGCAAATGCGCCTGGAGTGAGATAATTAGAATATTCCTGGATAAATTGGTATGCCTGGTCCAATTGCCTTAATTGGGGAGTTACTAATAATGCAATAGCAAATGCAATCCAGATCGACCACCTTCCTATTTTTACTGTCTGGGTTTCACTGGATTCTTTATTGAGGTATTTTTTATAAATATCCAGGCTGAATATAGTGGCTATACTGTTGCACTTTCCTGCCAAAGATGCTACTATAGCAGCAGTAAGTGCGGCAAATGATATGCCTTTCAGGCCGATAGGTAATAAATTCATTAATGTAGGGTATGCCTGATCGGGTTTTACCTCACCTGATGCATTCATCATTTCGGATGCAAAAAGCCCGTCACTGTATAATACATACATGGCAATACCCGGTATCACACAGATAAGTGGAATCAATAACTTTAAAAATGCCGCAAATAATATACCTTGCCTTGCAGTGGGCAGATCGGCTCCCAAAGCCCGTTGCACAATGTATTGATTACACCCCCAATAATTCAGGTTATTTATCCACATTCCTCCAAAGAGAATGGCCATACCGGGTAATTCATAATAGTATTTGTGCCCGGGTGAAAAAATCATATGAAAATGATCGTCTGCTTTACTTTTTAATAATGATAGCCCATCAATAATTCCATTACCATTAAATCTGTCCGAAACCATATCCAACGCCAGATAGGTTACCACCAAACCACCAAGTACCAATACAACTACTTGTATTATATCAGTATATCCGATTACTTTCATGCCTCCTAATGTAATGAAGATAGAAAATAGAGCAAGCCCAATCATGCAATAAAAAAACGGAATACCTGAAATGCTGGATACAGCCAACGATCCAAGGTAAAGTATGGATGTCAGATTTACAAATACGTATAATAATAACCAGAATACAGCCATAATTGTGGCTACCGTATCATTATATCTATGCGACAGAAACTGCGGCATAGTATAGATTTTATTTTTGAGATATATGGGTATAAAAAATACAGCAACCAATATCAGGGTGGCTGCCGACATCCATTCATACGATGAGATGGCCAGGCCAATAGCAAAACCAGATCCTGACATGCCAATAAAATGCTCTGCAGATATATTGGAGGCAATTAATGATGCCCCAATGGCCCACCAGGTAAGAGAGCCCTCAGCTAAAAAAAAGTCTTTGGTATCGGTTGTCTTAAATTTTTTACGGTGATATACCCAATAGCCGTAAGAGGAGACCAATATGAAATAAAGTAAAAATACAAAGTAGTCAAGTAAGTGAAGTTTATTCATAATATTCAGAATCAATATAGTAAATTATTTCATATGCACTATTGAAATATTGTTTTTTCGTTCTGCTCAAGCCTCAGAATTTTATAAGTACATTTCATTAGTTCAGGTCTTTACCTTTTGTAATGTTGATGAAATAAATGTGCGACCATCCTTTAAAAAATATGTTAGACCAGGATAAATACGAAAATTGAAAATTTTTATCTACTTTTAAAACAAAATTTATAATTAAGTTAACCTTAAATTTCAACCTTTAAAAAATTAAGATATGATAAAGAAAACGATGCACAATTTTATCCGCTCCACGTGCATATGGATTTTGTGGTGTCTGCCCATATTGGGGAGTTCAGCTCATGTATTTGATAAAACCATTACAGGGACGGTGAGAGATGAAAATAATGATCCCTTGATCGGTGTTTCTATAGTAGCAAAGAATACTACTGTGGGCACCATCACCAACGCAGATGGAAATTACGAACTAAAATTACCTGATGATGTGACCACGCTGGTGTTTTCATATATCGGATATCAGACCCAGGAAATAAATATTGATGGTAGAAACATCATTGATTTGGTCATGGTTTCTGCTGCTGCTCAAATAGAGCAAGTAGTCGTGATCGGATATGGCACTATAAATAAAAGAGATGTCACAGGTGCTGTAAAATCATTGCGCACAGAAGAATTTAATAAGGGGATCATTAATACACCCGAACAATTATTGCAAGGCAAAGTAGCTGGTGTAAATGTAACTACAGCTAGCGGCGATCCTAATGCTGCTATTTCCGTGACAGTAAGAGGCCCTGGCGGGGTACGTACCGGCAGTGATCCATTGTATGTAATTGATGGTTTGGCTATAAACGGACCAGCTAGTTTTCTTAATCCCGAAGACATAGAATCAATAGATGTACTCAAAGATGCATCGGCAACCGCTATCTACGGTTCCCGTGGTGCCAATGGTGTAATTTTGATTACCACCAAAAAAGGTAAGGCCGGTAAGTCAGTACTGGATTTTTCTTCCAGTCTTGGTTTATCATCACTTACCAGAGCGCTACCCATATTCAGTACAGCAGAATATAAAAAACAAGTTCCGGCAGTCGGAGGGGTTTTAGAGGACCTGGGTGGAGATACAGATTGGCAAAAGATCATTACCAGATCAGCATTAACCCAGAATTATAATTTAAATATGGCAGGTGGTGCAGATAAACTCGCCTATAATGCTTCGTTTGGTACCCAGGATCAGGAAGGTATCATCAAAGGAAATGACAATACAAGATATACAGGACGATTAAATGTAACTCAAAAGTTTCTTGAGGATAGATTGCATCTGGATGTCAATCTTGGAGTTACGTACAATAAAACGTTGAGACCATCGGTTTCCGGCCTGATTGGTGATGCGATTTCAAATAATCCTACCTATCCAGCCTATGATGCTCAGGGTAAACCCGCCGCCTATGTTACAGCCTCCAATCCTTTGACCACACTGGCATTGGAAAAGAACCTGACTACAGGTACACGTATTATAGGTAACTTCTCACCATCATTTAATATAATCAAGGGCCTTACCTATAAATTAAACTTTGGTATCGATAATTCTAACTATACCACTAACAATCAATCATTGCCAAATGCTGTACCTCTTAGAGACGGTCGTCTTGAAACATATTACAATACCGGCAATAATAAACTTATCGAAAATTATTTAACCTATGAACGCAACAATGATATACATAATATCAGCGCATTGGTTGGACATTCATACCAAAAGTTTTTTGGACAATTGAGAGGAAGTAGCATAAATAAGTTCCCCATTTCAGATATTGAACCTATTTACAATCCTGGATTGGGTCAAGAGCTGACATTAGCAAATAATAGACCTATAGGTAGTGCCAATATTAATGAGTTGCAATCTTTTTTTGGAAGAGGAACTTATCAGTATCATAATAAATATCTTGTTACAGCCACCGTTAGGGCAGACGGATCATCTAAGTTTGGAGCAAATAATAAGTATGGAATTTTCCCTTCCTTCGCGGCAGCCTGGCGTATTACTGAAGAATCTTTTATGAAATCATCTCCTTTTAGTAACCTCAAATTGAGAGCAGGATGGGGCCGTACGGGTAACCAGGAAATCCCACCCAAGATTACCCTTGCTGCGTTTACTTCTCAGGTGAGTGCAAATACTAGTTATCCTTTATTTGCTACAGGAGCTTACCCGGCAGGTACCACATTTTCCAGGTTAGCCAATCCCGATATTCAATGGGAAGTATCGGATCAGACTAATGTTGGATTGGACTTTGATCTTTTCAGAGGAGCTCTTTCGGGGACAGTAGACTGGTTTAATAAAGTTTCTAATAATATCTTGTTGGAAGTAATACCTGCAGATCCGGTACAGCCTGCGGGTACCTTTTGGACCAATGTGGAAGATATGGAGATTACCAACAGTGGATTAGAGTTTTCGTTGAATTATGCAAAAAGCCTGAGTAATGGAATTCAATATTCAATAGGTGGGAATGCAAGTTTTATAGATAATGAAGTGAGTAACAGCCCGTACACGGTAATACCTTCGGGTAATGCATCCGGATCAGGGCTTACCTCAGCTACTATAAATGGATATCTCAATAATGAACCAATCGGTACTTTTTACCTAAAAGAATTTATTGGTATAGATGATAAAGGATTGAGTAAGTTTAGGGATGTGGATGGGGATGGCATCATTTCTGATAAAGATAGGGTAGCCCTGGGTACCGCTTTACCTACTTCGATTTATAGTCTGTTTGGCACCTTCGCATATAAAGGGCTGGATTTATCTATTAACTTTAATGGTATCTCAGGAAATAAAATTTATGATAATACAGCAAATTCCAATTTTTATAAATTGCGGTTGTCAAAGGGTGTCAATGTAACCCCTGAAGCGTTGGAATTTTCATCAGAATCTACTAATAATGCCGCGCCTGTATCATCCAGGTATCTTAAAGATGGAAGTTATTTCAGACTAAATAATTTATCATTAGGATACAATTTAAAACCTGCTTTACTTAATCTTTCCAGATGGTGTTCAGGTATACGCTTATCTGTGACAGGTACCAATCTTTGGTTAAGTACCAAATACAACGGCTATGATCCGGAAGTGAACACAGATAGAAGCATAAATGGCATTTCATCTTATGGCATCGATTATTTAAGTTATCCCAAAGCCAAAACTGTACTATTTGGCCTTAAACTCACATTTTAAAAACTCTTTCAATATGAAAAAAATTATATCTTTCATTGGTCTTGCTTTGAGTATCGTGTGGATCCAAAGCTGTACTGATTTACAAGAAAAAGTATTGGATGAAACTTTATCATCTAATCTATCAGACCAGGATGCAGCAAACGGTAGCTTGGCACCGGTTTACGGAAAATTTACAGACATCTTTACCCATACCAATTATTTTGCACTACAGGAAATATCAACTGACGAGGCTATATTGCCTTATCGGGGTGGTACAGACTGGGGTGATAATGGAATATATATATCACTGCATCAACATGTGACTACCAGCACCGATCCCAATGTTCGCAATACCTGGGGTCATATTCTTCAGGGAATTTCCCGGGCTGTAACAGCAATGAATGTTTTGCCAACATTAAAAGCAAGCAGTGTGAAGACCTATTTGGCTGAAGCAAGGGGATTGAATGCATATTATAATATGCTGGCCCTTGATTTGTTTGGGATGGTTTTTGTAAAAGCAGATCCTGGCGCTGTATCTAAAATAATACGCGGTACAGAGGCGGTGGATTATTTGATTAAAGAGTTTAATGCAATAATAAATGATTTGGACAATTCCGTGGGACCAGGCAGATTAACTCAAAATGCGGTTTATGGCCTCTTAGCCCGTCTGCATTTGAATGCCGGTGTGTACAGAGATATTTATGCAGATAATTTTACTTTTGCTGCAGCCGACATGGATAAGGTAATTGAATATTGTGATAAAATCATAGCTTCAAATCAATATAAATTATCGGCCGATTACTTCGATATTTTTGGAAACAATAATCACGATAATAAGGAGTTGATTTTTGCACATGACCAACGGCCTGATTTGAATGGTCACAACAGGCTTGCTTATTTTTCTCTTTCTGGCGACCAATTTCCTTTGCCTGCATTTACTGGTGCCAACGGTACAGACGGACCAGGTATCACTTCAGATTTTTATAGAACATGGACCAGTGCCTATGGATCAGTAGATCCTGCAGTGGCAGATCCAAGATTTTACAAACAAAATTTATCTATTTATAGCAATCCCGCAGACTCTTGTGTAGCTGCAGCTGATTTTAAAATTAATAGAGGAATTCTCAGAGGTCAACAATATGGTTTGTTGCGCGTGAATGGTGTGTTTTTAAAATGTGCAGACGGAAAATTTAAGGTAGGCAAATTATTTCATCTTACCAGGACCAAGCCCACACTTGCGGTGGATTTTACGGAAAAAATTGACTTTACTGTTGAAGGAAGTAATTACAACACAGGATATCGTGTAGAGAAATATGAGTTTAGCAGTAAGTCTGTGAGCGGAAGAAATTTTGGTGAAGCCGATATTGTATTGCTTAGATTAGCTGATGTTTATTTGATGAGAGCCGAAGCAAAGCTTAGAAAATCAGGTGATCAGGCAGGGGCATTAGCAGATGTAAATTTTGTAAGGGCGGCCCGTACTAAACCTGCACCTGCTTTGACCAGCATGAATCTGGAATTGCTGTACAGGGAAAGAGGATTTGAATTTTACTGGGAAATGCTCCGCCGTTCAGATATGATCCGATTTGGTAAGTATGAAGGTACATGGACAGAGAAAACAAATAATGATAAACGCAAGAGGATCTTTCCTGTGCCTCAAACAGCTATTGACGGCGCATCAAATCTTCCAGGGTATTTGGTTCAAAACTCAAGTTATTAAATGCGTTTTTGTTGATTAACCTCCGGATATAAACGTTTAAATTTTTTCAAAATTTATCTTACTTTATAAAAAGTGGGTTGGATCAGATAAAGTGGTTAACCATTACCGGGAGAAGGAAATAGGGATTGATCTATTAGTGATAAAGTCAGAAATATGTGATCATTTCCGACTTGCATTCCCTGTTTAAAATTTTAAATAAAACAGGGTAGGGCATACAGTTGTAATACCCTCCAGTTAAAATGGAGGAGCTTGAAAGTTATATAATGAAGTAATACGGGATTGTAAAAAAGGCTATGGGTCTAAATTACTTTAGTTTTAATTGAAGCTAATCATTAAAGTTATTTTTTATAATCCATTTTGAGTTCCCGGGCCTTTGCAATCACATGCAATAATTTCGCTTTGACCTCAGGCTTTTTTAATTCGACATCGATCAGCTTTTGCTCTCTGATATTTAGTAATAAAGCATTTGATTCTCCTTGTCTGAATTTTACATATTCCATTTCCAATAATGAATTCAAATCTTTGCTGAGGTGATTTAATTGGTCCAATTGGGTAAGGTATTGGTTTTTTTCATTTAAATAATATTCAAGTTTGGTAATCAACTCTCTTTCTTTAGCTGATTTTAATAATGTAGTTTCATTTAATTTATTTTTTGTTAATTGATATTGCCCCAGGGCTTCTCTTCTAAAAATAGGAAAACCGAAATGCATGCTCACGTGAAAATTTTTATTCACAGGATAATTGGACGAATAAAAAGGAATCGTACGGTCAATTCCAAAAAATTTGGACTTTAGATCCAGTTTTGGTAGAAGGGATTGCCACTTCAGCTTTTTTTCTACAGCTAATATTTTTAGTTTTGAGTTGTAGACTTCAAGTACCGGATTTTGATCCTGGAAAAAATCAAAAAGGGAATCTGTTGGAGCAAGAGTAAATTCAAAATTTGAATCAGGGAGATTGCTTTCAGCCAGTATTCCGGTATCCATATTTTCATTCCAAAGAAACGCTGATAATTGGATGGCTTTATTCACATAATTTAATCGTATTGTGTTTTGCTGAATAAGAAAGTTCTGGTATTGCGTATTCAGATCCAAGGTGTCAGAAACAGAATTATCACCATTCATAAAGCTGACGGTTAATAATTTTTTACGATTTTCCAGGTTCCGAATAAAACGATCCATGATCATGAATTGTTGATGGGCATACCACCATTCTATATAGGCTGCTGTAGCCTGATACAATATTTGATTGATGGCGATCCGTCTTTCAGCGTCAGATTGGAGAATAAATTCTTTAGCCTGAATCAGAGTGGCTCTGCGCTTATCTATACTTAATCCTTGCAGGAGAGGAATTTCAAGTCCCATATAGGTAAAGCTACCAGGACTAAACTCAGGGTTGATATTTTCGCCGCTATTCTGAGACCACCCTGCTGACAAACCCACAGGAGATTTTGTATGCCATTTGATGCTGCCTTCCTGATAACTGTAATAAGATTTATTATTAAAGTACTTATTATCTGAAGAGACATTCAGCAGGGGATCCATAAATGATTTACTTATATTGAGATTTATTTGGGCATTTTGTACCAGTAAATCAGCTTGTCTGACCAAAGGATGAAATCGAATCACCTGTTGCATGAAGTCTTCATATTTAAAAATAACCGAATCCTGTGCTGGTAATATCAATATATTGGAGAAGCAAACCAGGTATATTAAATATCTGATCTTGTCAATCATGGTCTTCATGATTTATTTTGTTGTTTTATCTGGAGTGTAAAATTCAGCAGGAAAACCATTGATCTTTCTCCATAATTCATAATAAATGGGTACATCTTTTAATAAGGCGATTCCTTTTGCGCCGGTTCCAATGTTTAAATGTGGCGGCCATTTGCGGTCCGTTACCGTTTCAGTAACCAATGCTCTGAATTTTCCATTGGCTGATGTGGTTTTTTCAATGACTTTGATCTCACCGCTGAAGGTACCAAAATTATACTGAGGCCAGCCTCGAAATAGCATGGCGGGATATCCATCGAATACGAATTGTATTTTTTGGCCGATGTGCACGAGGGGTATATCAACCGGGTCAATAAATATTTCGATTGCTTTTTGATGTATATCAGGAATGATCTCTGCTATAAAATCTCCTTCTTTTATAATCACCCCTATACCTGCTTGTTTTACTGAACCCACCTGGCCGTCTATGGGTGAGATGATATAATACCATTTTTGTCTTTCTTCGTAATTGGTAAAAGTGTTTTTTAATTTTGCTATGTCGTATTCTGCTGAAGCGGCATCTGAATATGATGAATACTTTTCGCCTTCTATCTTAGCCAGTTTATCATTGTATTCCTGCCTTGTTTGATCACGATCTAATAATAAGTTTGCAAGCTCACCTTTATTTTGATATAATTTATTTTGCTGTGTTTGCAATTTGGATATGGCATTTTGATGGTTTGCTTTACGCTTTTCATATTCAGCAAGTGAAATGACACCCTGGTCCAGCATATTTTTAGCTGCTTCTATTTGCCTTTTATTAATTTCTAATTCGGTATTACTGGCTGTAAGGGCAATGCTGTCTGCCATGATGTACCCATTTTGTTGCTCAATTTTATTGTTCAGAATTTGCATTTTTAAATCCCTTGCCTTTTTAATAGCCTCGTATTGGGCAGAGGCGGTCTCTGCTTTGGATAAATAATTATTTTGTGATTTTATTTTTGAGTTTAATTGCTCCCTGATTCTATCAAGTAATTTCACATCAAAATATTCCTCTTTGATTTCTGCAATTTGTAAAATAGTATCTCCTTTTGAAATCAAAGCACCTTCATTCACATACCATTTTTTTATTCTCCCGGGTATGATGCTATTTAATTTTTGAGGTCTGTCTTCCTGACGAAGAGAGCTCACTTTACCATATATATCCAGGCTTTGGGTCCAGGGTAGAAATGAAGCAATTAAAACCAAAAGCATACCTATTTTAGCCCATTTTAACACTGCCATCCGCTCATGGATCTTCATAATCATTCGAAATGATTTTAAGCTACTGTTGGCTTTCATTTCTGATGTGGAGATAGTGGAAAAATTTTCGAATTTCATAACGCAGTATCTATGATTTTTTCAATTATGGAAATAGACTGTTGGTCATTTTGTATTATCATTACGGTTGGATTAAATTGGGTTACAATAAAATCCTTAAGGCGATGGATTTCAGTAGCAGTATAACCGCTAAATGGATCCTCCAATAAAAGCAAGTTTGGCTTGTGATAGATGGCACGTGTAAGCAATATGGCCATCACAATAGATGAAGGCAGGTTTTTTTTGTAAGGTAAAACCATGGTTTCGAAACCATCACGCTGGTTTTGAATAAATTCATACAGCTTGGTAACCTTAGAGATTTCAAGTAACCAGGGCATCGAGATCCTATCTTTAGTTAAAACAATGTTCTCAAGTATAGTACCTTCCATCAAGGTATCCTCCTGTAATACAATTCCGGTATGCATTCTAATGGAGTTCAGGTCGTAATTATACATGGGTATATCGTCTAGTAATATGCTTCCGGTGTATTCACTGTAAGCACCGGACACAAGGTTAATTAAAGATGTTTTACCTGAATGTTTTGGCCCGGTAATTTGTACCCACTCCGAAGGCTTGACTTCAAAACTCAATTTGTCGAAAACCTTGTGAGAAGGATTGTAAGCGAAGGTTACTTTATCAAAAGTTATTTTAACACCCTGAGTGGCTGGCTCATACATCATATTTCCGGAGTGTTCAGTATGCGCATTAGTGATTTTATTCAACTTTTCCAGAGAAGTCACTGATAAATACAACTTATCAAAATTCTGAATAAATTTTTCAACAGAACTGATAACTCCGAGTATGACAATGTCAGCCGCTATAAACTGACCAACACTGATCTCTTGCCTTAATAATAATAAAATGCTAAGCAGGAAAAGGGCCGCGAAAATCAAAACTTTGAAAGCGATCAGTGTCCAATATTGGATGCGAAGTATTTTGAAATAGGCCGTTTTATTTTCCAGGTATTGTGCAACAAGGGAGTCGGTTTTTAATAAGTGCACATTATGATGGTTTACATATTTAAACAGTTTGATATTTCTTGATATTTGTTCTAACCAATCACCGATTTGGTATTTAAAATCACTGGATTTCATAGCTGTTTGAAATCCCATTGGACTGGTAATACGGATGATAAAAAATACCAGTACTAATAAAAAAAATCCAAATCCGATAAAAAACGGATGATAAAATGAAAGTAAGCAGGTGCCCAGGATAATTTGAAGCACTGCACCTGGTACTTCCAATAATAGTTTGTAGATACTTTTTTGCAATGTTGAAATTTCAAAAAATCGGTTTACGAGCTCCGGCATGTAATATTCATCATTACGCTGTAAGTCCAGACGGGGCAATATTTCGGCATATCCTAAAGCATAACGCACAAATAATTTTTGTTCTATTTTTTCAATGATTTCTAGTTGTTTAATTTGCAACGCCCCATTTAAAATAAGGGAGACAACTACTACAACAATTAATAATATAATGGAGGTGGAAATGGAGCCGGCCATTACAAAACTGATAATGGATTGAATACCTAATGGGATCACCAAATATAATATTCCAGCAAAAGCAGCAATCCAATAAATGGCAATGATTTCCTCCTTTTCCAACCTGAGTAATTTAACCAAATTGAGCAGAGCAGACCCAAAATTATAATCTTTAGTGTTTGATGCCATACCTTATAATTGTTTTTTCGATTTATGAGCTCTGATTTGCAACAGATCAACCAATAGCGCAAAAGCGAGTGAAGAATAAATAAAAGCTTTGGGAATCGGATAGTTAAACCCTTCTGCTACAAGTGTCGTTCCGATAACAACTAAAAAAGCCAACGCCAGAATTTTAAATGAGGGGTGTTTTCGGATAAAATCTACTATCGGCTTGGAGGCCAACATCATGAAAGACATGGATAGGATCACTGCAAGGTACATAATCCAGAGTTTTTCTGTCATGCCTACTGCAGTAATAATCGAATCTATTGAAAATACGAGGTCCAGGGCAATCACCTGCAAAAGCAATGAATTAAAGGATTGGGGTGCTCCTTTTTCGATTGTTTCAGATTTGTGCTCAGTCTCATAATAAATTTCTTTTATACTCTTATATAACAGGAAGATTCCACCTGCCAACAGTATCAGCTCCTTACCTGTGAATTCAAAATATGCTACAGTTATTAAAGGGCGGTCCAGCTTCATAATCCAAGAAATTGCCAATAAAAGAAGCAAGCGCATGATCATGGCTAAGCCAAGTCCGAGTAACCTTAATTTATTTCTTTGATTATCAGGTAGTTTGTCGGCGATTATTGAAATAAAAATGACATTGTCTATACCCAGAATGATTTCAAGGAATAACAATGTCATTAGTGGTAAAATCGAGTCCAGGATTGAAACTTCCATATTGATAGTAATAATTTGTGATACAATATACAAATTATCTAAAACAATAGTTTTACTATCAATATTAATAGTATGTTAAAATTGACATGATATGCTTACTTATTATTTTTGGTAATTACTTTTATGTGGTGAATTACAGTCTGCATTTTAAGCTAAATGATAAAATATTTCTAAAGGATCCTCAGACCTCAGATCTGGGCCGTCAGGTAGTATCTCATGCAATAGATCTAATCCACGATATTGGTTTTGAATCCTTTACGTTTAAAAAACTAGCCCAGCAGATCGAAACCACAGAAGCAAGTGTATACCGTTATTTTGAAAACAAGCATCGTTTGCTTCTCTATATCATTAATTTATATTGGTCCTACCTAGAATACCTCGTCACCTTTCAAATACCTGCAGAGAGCAGCACAGCCAAGTTAAAAGCTATTATACGGCTCTTGACTCACGAATTGCCAGACCTATCCAGTGATATCAATTTAAATAAAAAAGCATTACACGAAATTGTAGTCTCTGAAAGCAGTAAAACATATTTAGTAAAGGAGATAAATGAAATAAATAAAGAGAAAGTATTTCAGCCCTACAAAGACCTCTGCAAGCTCATTGCTGCTGTAATTAAAGAAATTAGCCCCGAATATGCTTTTCCTCACTCTCTGGCCAGTACCATATTGGAAACGGCCCATGCTCAGGAATATTTTATATATCATTTACCAGGCTTAACCGATTTTGGTCAGAATCAAAACAAAGATTACACAGAAAAATTTTTACTGGATCTGGTGTCGAAAACATTGGATATTGAATTTATCTAAGTAACATTACATTAATAAAAAGCCCGGTGTTTAAATCCATACAGGCTTATAAAGAGCGTACACTAAAATAGTCTTTAATAAAATGAATAGTCTGATATTATATTTGTTTTATATTTCTTCATTTTCATTCCCCTGTAAATCTCAATTTCACGATTCTACTAATTCTGTGGTATTCTCTCATAATGATTATGCGCAAATCAGTCCATTCACAAATGCTTACCATAATAGAGTAGGCTATATCGAAGCAGATATTTATTTGCGCAACGATAGCTTATTTATTGCACATGAGCCAGATGAAATAGATCCTGTTAGGACCTTGCAAAACAGCTACCTTGATTCGTTGTCAGCAAAAATAAAATTTAATGGAGGTACGGTTTATCCTGAGCCCTCTAAATCGTTGGTATTAATGATTGATCTAAAAACCAATGGAGAGCTAACCATTCCTGTTTTAGTTCAGGCCCTGATTTCATACCCTAACCTCATTGCAAGCAGAAATAATTTAAAAATAGTGTTGAGTGGAAGTATGCCTTTGCCTTCTATATGGGATACTTATCCGGACTACATTTGGTTTGATGGCAGGCCTACTGTTGAGTACGATACTAATGCTTTAAAGAGGATTGCATTGGTGAGTACAAATTTTAAAAATTACAGCAATTGGGATGGTTCGGATTCTATCCCTATCCATGAAGATGAAAGGATTTTGGCTTTGATAGATCGTGTGCACACTATCAAAAAACCACTGCGATTTTGGGCAACTCCCGATACTGAAAATACATGGGCCTATTTACGTAAGCGAAAAGTGGATATTATAGGCACGGACAAAGTCAGTAAACTGTGTGCTTGGTTAGCTTTAACCAAGTGAACTTTCAACTGAGCTTATAGTCATCATTACTTCCAATTTTTGATTTTCAATTTTGTAAAAAATAGTTCCTCCTCTATTTCCCTCACCTCACCGGGCTGCAGATTATCCAATGAGAGGTCTTCTATACTTAGCCTGATCAGTCTTTTGCACTTATGCCTGACCGCTTTAGTCATTTTTCGTACCTGATGAAATTTTCCTTCCGTGATCGTAATTGTCAACCAGGTGACCGGTTCATATGCATTCTGATTTGTAGCAAATGGATAAAGTGATACTGGGTTGATTATTTTTTCAACTTTACATTCCGATGTTGCATATTCAATCCCGCCTTTAATCTCAATAGTGACCCCTTTGCGTATTTTTTCCACTGTTTCATCGGTTACGGAATGACTTACCTGCACCAGGTATGTCCTTTCATGAGGTATTGGACCCTGGAACAAGAGTTTGGTTACTTTTTTATTTGTAGTGAGCAGGAGTAATCCTTCAGAATCTTTGTCTAATCTGCCTATGGCGTGCGTGCCTTCGGGAAATGCATATTTCAGATCACCGAGTAAGCGTACAGCATGACTGCTTGTGAACTGAGAAACCATATCGTATGGTTTGTTGATTATGAAATACCGGTGCTGCGATGCCATAAAATGCTAAAGTAGTAATTAATTGTTTTTAGTGGTGCATATAGGGTTACTTAACCAAACCAGTAAATGGAAATAAGTAAATAAAAATTTATTTGCTTAAGACTTTAAATTGGAGTTTAATTTCATTTGCAAAACTATCTACTATAGTCATAGTATGATCACCCGGAGAAGTATTAAAAGAGACCTCGTGAAATGTACGTGTAGTGGTGTAGTAATTATCATCCAGATGCCAATGTACAGGAGTTTCCGGTCTTCTGTGTGCCAGCCGGAATACAACTTTACCAGGTAATCCATTTATATCTTTCGGGATATATATTGCACTATTATTTTCGGGTGAGATCATATTCATCATGGATTGATTTGATGTACCTATACAGGAGGGATCCGGTAAAGGCATTTTTTCATATTCAGCATGCATCGGTGAATAATAGAATTCTGCCAAAGGAGGTAAAGTGAAAATATTTTTTTTAGATGTGCCGGTGGATACACAGGATTGATTTACTAAATTTCCTTTAGAATTAATCAAAATTTGTCTATGAAAATTACAGGGCATGCTGATGTTTTGATGTCTGCAGACTGTCACCGTATCTATGGATTCACAATAATCTGATGGTTTCATACCACTTTTACTGCAAACGGGGATTTCAATTAATTCATCCAGAGGGGGGGCAAATACCGTATTCGATTTATCACTCAGTTTGGAGGCAATATCAAATAAAATCGGTGCAGCTGCTTTTATGCCTAAGAGCCCTGGTCGACCTTCGCCGGATGAATTACCAACCCAGACCCCGATAGTGTATTTGGCATTTACACCAATAGCCCAGGCATCTCTGAAACCAAAGCTGGTCCCGGTCTTCCATGCCAAAGGCATTTGTGATGCAAATGAATCCCAATTACCCAGCTCATCGGGTCGCCGAACATCCTGCATTACCCGAAATGCATTATATATAGAGGCATTGCTGAATACGACGGGTACATTACTAATTTGAGCCTTGCCAGCATATTTCGCTTTAATTAAATTAAAAGGTCTGATATCAGAATTAACATAGCTGTGATCATTCGAGTTAAAGTGAAGGAGGCTACGCCCCAAGGATGCATATGCTCCTGTAATATCCCAGAGCGAAGCTTCAGCACCTCCTAAGATTAGCGATAAGCCATAGTGACTTGCTGGTTTTGAAATCCCACGGATACCCAATTTTCTCAAATCAAAATGAAATTGTTCCAATCCATATTCTTTTAATAGTAATACAAATGGAATATTCAGGGATTGAATCAGGGCATCATCAGCTTGTACAGCACCCTGGTGTTGGAGGCTAAAGTTTTTTGGTTGGTAGCCATCGATTACCGATGGTATATCAAATAACAATGTGCCAGGTAAGATGGTCCCTCTGTATTGAGCACCCATATATAAAAAGGGTTTTAAGATGCTGCCTGTACTTCGCTGAGCCTGAATATGATCTACATCTTTACTTTCAATGGTATTGGGTGCATTGCCGATGTAAGCCAACACATTGCCTGATTCCGTTTCGGCTACAACGATTCCTATATTATGTATTCTGTTGTTTGCTAACGCAGTATAGTACCAGGATGCTAATTCGTTTAATTGGTGTTGAAGTGAATATTGTATCGTAGAAAAGAAATCAGATTGCTGCGGATGAGCCTGAATCAAATGATTTAATGCATGAGGTGCTGTACTCGGCAGAGTTTTAGGAGCTGAAGGTATTTCTTCCAAAAGGGAAAGGTGATACGTAGCAGAATCTATTATATTTTTTGAGAGCAATTTTTTTAATAAAGCATTTCTTTTGATTTCAAGTTGGCCTCTGTTTTTACCAGGATGCATTAGTGAAGGGCTATTTGGTAATACCGCCAATAAACTGGCTTCAGCCCAGGTTACTAATTCTGAGGGTTTTTCAAAATAACGCCAACAAGCTGATTCAAACCCAATCACATTAGCGCCAAATGGTGCTCTGCTGGCATAGTCGGTAAGAATCCGATCTTTTGAATATTTTAATTCCAATATTAATGCCCAGTAAATCTCTATAAGCTTGTTCGAAATATTTCTTTTCTTATCAAAACCTCTCCTTAACCTGATGTTCTGCATACTGATGGTACTTCCCCCGGTTTTTATACTTCCGGACTTCAAATTGATCAGTAATGCCTTACAGATGCTGACAGGATTGACTCCAAAATGAAAATAAAAGTAATTGTCCTCAAATGTTACTAATGCTTTTTTATATTTAAACGGGAGGGTATCCAATGGTTTAAATCTCCATTGTTGGTCGTTTGCTACTCTGGCACCCAATAATTGCCCATCACTTGAAAATAGTATTTTAGCATATTCTGATTGAGGGTCTGGCAAGGTAACCAGACCTATTCCAACAAATATTGAGCTAAATAAAACTAGATAGACTACTTTTTTTTTCAAGATACCATCTGTGAAATTCAATCCTGAACTTCTACTATTATTTCTATTTCTACAGCAATATTACTTGGTAAAGAGCCCATACCCACTGCGCTTCGGGCATGCTTCCCTCTATCACCAAAAACCTTGACTAAAAAATCAGAACAGCCATTAATCACAGCGGGTTGATTTTTAAAATCGGCAGGACAATTTACCATTCCAAGCACTTTTACTATTCGCTTTACTTTGGAAAGGTCCCCAATTTCATCCTTTAATGCTGCCAGGCATTGGATGGCTGCAAGCTTAGCAGCTTCATATCCCTCTTCGACGGTGAGATCCTGGCCTACTTTGCCGGTTACTAATGATCCATCAGGTCTGTTAGGTCCCTTGCCGGCAGTATATACCAGGTTTCCGGTACGTACGGCATTTACGTAATTGGCCACAGGAGCACCTGCTTTGGGTATTACTACACCAAGTTCTTTTAATTTTTCATCTGGAGTGACAGTATATAACATTGTTGAAGTTTTGTTTATAGACGATGTTTTGGGTGAGCAAGAGATAATTATAATTGAAATGAATAAGAGAATGATATTTTTCATAAGTTAAATTTAAGCTTTTAATAGAGTTTTGATGTCAATTTTTTTAGTTTTTAAAAAAGCCTTCATCACCCTGTCCCTGTATCCGGACCGAAGAGTAAACTGCCCGGCATTGATGGTACCACCTGTCAGGAAAATCCGTATTTATCTTTCAACCAATCACACCTGTCCCCCTCTTCACCTTGAGCAAGATTAATCCAATAAGAGTCAATTTCATCTTGCCCTTTAGAGCCATCGTGGCCCTGGGTGTATGCCAATTTGAGTATGCAAAATTGCATTGAAGTTTAGGACAGGAGGTCGTCCATAAGTGCCATTTTCATAATATCGACGACCTAATGGTAAAGATACTTTAATGACTGGTTTGGAACTTCAGTTATTGACAACAATATATACATTACTGCAACCGCAATGGCCAAATAAAAAAGGCCGACTATAGAGCCGGCCTTACACAATCAATCAAAAAAATTATCAATATTTTATCTGGGTCCAATGCCATAGAATATTCGTTGGTCGGATCCAGGATAAACTCCGGTAATTAATGACCCATCAATATTTTTTCGAAGTATTTCAATTACTTCCGATGGTTTGGTCACTTGCTTTTTATCTATATGAGTGATAATAAATCCTTCTTCCATGTCATGGTCTGCCAGTAAGCCTGGTCTGAGATTATCTACAACCACTCCGCCTTTTAATCCCAATTCAGCGGCTTCCTCTCTTCCGAGTTCTTTTAGATCAGCACCGAGTGAAAGGGCAAACTCATCCCGGGATTCTGGTGCACGAAGTGATGCTACCGTTCCTTCCAGATTTTGTAATTTGACTTTAAATTCTTTTTCCGTACCACTTCTGTTAATCTTTACTTTAATTTCATCTCCTATTCTATGACTTCCAACTATTTCTAATAAATCTGCACTGGAAGCTACTTTACGATCATTTATCGCAATCACGACATCATTGGGTTTGATACCGGCTTTTTCAGCAGCACTATTTGTGGTCACATTGGATATCAGAGCCCCTTCTGTAAGTTTTATACCTTGCTTTTTAGCATCCGGACTCTCAAGGCTGGCCACACTAACACCCAGGTAGCCTCGCTGCGTACTTCCATATTGTATCAGGTCCGATACGACCCGGCTTGCAATATTCGCCGGTACAGCAAAACCATATCCGGCATAACTACCTGTTTTGCTGGCAATGGCTGTGTTGATACCCACCAGATTTCCATTGAGGTCGACCAATGCACCACCACTATTGCCTGGATTGATAGCTGCATCCGTTTGTATAAAAGATTCTATTCCTCCCTGAGAGCGATCCATTAATGCTATGTCTCTGCCTTTCGCACTGACAATACCAGCTGTCACTGTAGAAGTAAGATTAAAAGGATTTCCGACTGCAAGTACCCACTGACCAACTTTCACCAAATCACTATTCGTAAATTTTAAAGTAGACAGGTCATTTCCATCAATTTTAATTACGGCTATATCTGTTTGAGGATCAGAGCCTATTAATTTAGCTTTAAACTTCCTTTTGTCATTTAATGTCACCTCGAGATCTTCTGCTCCATTAATCACGTGGTTATTGGTCACAATAAAGCCTTCTGCATTTATAATCACTCCACTACCGGAACCCACGCTTGGATTATTAGGTACTCGGAATCTTCTGCCAAAGGGATCCTCATAGATTTCAGCTTTTTGACCGGAAATACCGGAAGTAGATACTATGTGCACTACGGCACTGACTGATTTTTCAGCAATCCCGGTAAAGTCAAGCGGAACCGGGTTGCCCTGATCATCGAGGGTAAATAAAGCTTTTTGTACAGGTGAGCTATCCACATGTTCTATTACTATATTTTTTCGGGAACCATTCCATAAAGAATACCCTCCCAGGACAAGCAGGCTCACTAAGAGAGCTAAGGCAAATTGACTGAATATTGTAGGTTTCATAAATTTAATTGTTGTGATTAGTTACAAATCTAACTTCATAATGCGTAACATGTTTGATCCGGGTCTGACTTTAAAAGGAGATTAACTTGTATTAAATTTTTTTAACAGAAACCCAGTATAACTCAAAGGTTTGCTTAAAATTTTATCTGGTCTATACCGTTTTTAATTTCGTCGGCTAAATAGTATATAGCTAACGGATATTTTCTTATCATTGCCTATGCCTCGTAAAAAACGAAAAGTAGGAGTGCCTCCCGGTACCCCTGTTTATACCGGAGAGAAAATTAATTTTTCGACTGAGTGGACATGCTATGTATACAATGATGACCAAATTGAAGAAATAAAGGACTATCAGTCTGTTAATTCTGAGACGCTAAACAATAAAGTACTTTGGCTGGATGTACGGGGTGTACATGAACCATCGTTGATCGAACAGATAGCATTAAAATTTAATATTCATCCCCTTGCACTGGAAGATATACTGGATGTAGACCAAAGACCAAAGTTGGACGAATATGACGATAATATTTTTATTACTTTGCTGGCTTTGAAACTCGATAAGGAAACGGGATTGCTTATCAAAGAACAGGTGACCCTCTATTTTGGCCCTAATTTCCTGATATCCTTTCAGGAAGATGCTGATGATTTTTTAGCTGCTATCAGGGAGAGGTTACTGAATAAAAGAGGCAGGGTGAGGCAACGTGGATCGGATTACCTGGCATACAGCATTATAGACTTTGTGGTAGATTATTATTACGATGCGTTGGACTATATTGAAAAAAAGCTATCTGAGATAGATGAAAAATTGCACTTGAAAGAAAGTATAATTTCAAAAGAAGAATTACACGATCTAAAAATTCAGATTATCAGAATTCGAAAATCCATTTACCCCATGCGGGAAGTAATCAACAGATTTATCCGTACGGAAAACCAGATTATTAATAAATCTACCGATGTTTATTTGAGGGATCTGGCAGACCACAGTATCCAGATAGCTGATATGTCCGAAACCTATCAGGATATGCTGAATTCATTACATGACCTGTATCAGACTGAAATCAGTAATCGTATGAACAATGTAATGAAAATATTGACCATCATATCCACAATATTCATTCCTCTCACCTTTATTGTTGGCATTTATGGAATGAATTTTAAGCATATGCCTGAACTGGAAACGAAGAATGGGTATTATATGGTATTATTAGCTATGTTCATGATAGCCATTGGTTTTTTGATTTATTTTAAAAGGAAAAAATGGATATGAAAATTTTTGATTTTTTTTATTCATTTAACGCTCTATAAGTAAAAATGTCAAAAACAATCATTATTTCCAACAGGCTACCTGTAAAAATCGAGGTCTCTGATGCAGGCTCTATTATATATAAACCAAGTGAAGGTGGCCTGGCTACCGGACTGGGATCAGTATACAAACAAGGAACAAATGTATGGATCGGCTGGCCTGGTAATCATGTAGAGGATGTTACCGTGCAGATTCAAACGGAGTACGAACTTTCCTTGCAAAATATGATTCCCGTATTCCTGACACCACAGGAAATTAAATTGTTTTATGAAGGATTTTCAAACGAAGTTCTATGGCCCAATTTTCATTATTTCCCGCAGTTGGTGGTGTATGAAGATAAATACTGGGAGTCCTATGTAGCTGTGAATGCTAAGTTTTGTGAAACCGTAGTGAAGTATATCAAAGAAGGAGATACCATCTGGGTACACGATTATCAGCTGCTGTTATTGCCTGAAATGTTGCGGAGCAGACTCCCAAGGATATCCATTGGTTATTTTAATCATATTCCGTTTCCATCTTTTGAAATGTTCAGGATGTTGCCATGGCGAAAAGAACTATTATGTGGTTTATTGGGTGCGGATTTGATTGGATTTCATACCTATGATGATATGAGGCATTTTCTGAGTTCTGTAAACCGACTCACCAACTTTTCCGTTTCCAATCAATATGTACAAAATATAGAGCGCAGGGTAAAAGTAGATGCTTTCCCGATGGGTATAGATTATGAAAAATTTGCGGAGTCAGCCATGTCAGCAGAAACTATCTCACAGGAAGTAGAGTATCGTACAGCATTGGGCGGTAAGCGTCTGATACTAAGCATTGACAGGCTGGATTATACAAAAGGAATTCCTCAACGACTAAGTGCATTTGACGAGTTTTTATACCGGTATCCTGAGTTTAAAGAAAAAGTATCCCTTGTAATGGTAGTTGTTCCATCTCGTGATCAGGTAGGAATGTATAAAGAACTTAAAGAGACAGTGGATGAATTGGTAGGCAGGATAAATGGAACACATGGCAATATGAAGTGGACTCCGGTACTGTATTTCTACAGATCAATACCTATGGAAAAACTATCTGCGTTTTACAGAATTGCAGATGTAGGCTTGGTCACTCCGCTTCGGGATGGTATGAATCTGGTGGCAAAAGAATTCATTGCATCTAAAGTGGATAAAAAAGGCGTACTTATTTTATCCGAAATGGCCGGAGCTGCAAAAGAATTATCAGATGCCATCCTAATCAATCCATTTGATGAAAATCGATTTGTAGATGCCATCTACCAGGCACTTACTATGTCTCCTCTGGAACAAAGCACAAGATTGACTAAAATGCAGGTTACTCTTAAAAAATATAATATTCATCACTGGGTTCGCATTTTTATGGAAAGCCTAATAGAGATAAAACAGGAGCAAGAAGATTACCTTACCAGACAAATAGATGAACATGATTTGCCGTTCATCATCAACCGATATCAAAAAGCAAGCCGCCGAATTATTTTTCTTGACTACGATGGAACATTGACCGGTTTTAATGTAGACCCTTCTGCCTGTATGCCGGATGAGGAATTGTCCGATATCTTTGAACAACTGGCAAAAGATTCTAAAAATCAGGTGATCATTATTAGCGGCCGACCTCACCAGACACTTGAAAACTGGATGGGTAAATATCCCTTTACTCTCATTGCAGAACATGGTGTATGGACCAGAAAACATGGCTTCGAGTGGACCATAAAAGAAAATCTGAGAAATCAATGGAAGCCAGAAATAGTAAAACTGATGGAGCAATATATAGACCGTACTCCAGGGTCTTTTATTGAAGAAAAAAATTATGGGTTAGTATGGCATTACCGAGGTGTGGAAGTGGGATTGGGAGAGCTAAGGTCGCGTGAGCTCATGTCACATCTAAGATACCTCGTCGCCTCAAAAGGCTTGCAAGTGCTGGAAGGTGATAAAGTGGTAGAGGTAAAAAACCAGGAAGTAAATAAAGGAATTACCGCGTTCAGGTTTGTAAGTAAAAACCCTGATGATATTCATATTGCCATTGGGGATGACTGGACAGATGAAGATACTTTTGCTGTGATGCCACAGAATGCAGTGACCATTAAAGTTGGACACTCCGCATCAAAAGCTAAATACCATTTGGACACGGTACAGGAAGTGAGGACATTTTTGAAAAAACTGGTTGCAGCTGGTTAGTTTATGCCATCACTGATTCAAAATGTTTCATCATTGACTTAAACATACCCAGACCATCTGTATTGCCTAATATTTCTTCGCTTGCTCTTTCAGGATGAGGCATCATGCCAAAGACATTGCGTTGTCTATTACAAATACCTGCTATAGCCTCTATAGATCCATTGACATTGCTTGTTTCAGAAAGAAGTCCATTTGAATCACAATATGTAAAAAGGATTTGATCATGCTCTCGCAATTCTTTCAGCGTCTGCATGTCGGCATGATATCTGCCATCTGCATGAGCAATAGGAATTTTTAATACCTGTCCTTGCATCAATTCATTTGTAATAATACTGTCCACGCTGATGGTTTTTAAATAGATATTTTCACAAATAAATTTTTGATCCTGATTGGGAAGCAACACCCCAGGCAGTAATCCGGCCTCACACAATATTTGAAAGCCATTGCAAATGCCCCACACAAAACCGCCTTTATTAGCAAAATGGGTGACTTCAGGCATGATATTGGCATATCTTGCAATGGCACCTGATCTTAAATAGTCACCGTAGGAAAACCCCCCGGGTAAAAATATACCATCGACCTCAGGTAGATGATGTGATTTATGCCATATTTTTTCTACCTGCACTTTGCAGACTTCACTGAGTACATGGACTAAATCATCGTCACAATTAGATCCTGGAAACACAACTACTCCAAATTTGAGATTTTGCATTTAAACGATTTTAAATAATGATAAAATTTGAATCACCAACACCCCGATAAAAAGGAATAAATGAATCATTTCCGATATAGAAGTATTAGTAATATGAGAAACCAGCAGCCCTACGAAGATACCAATAAAAGGCATCATAAAAATCAAGCCTCCAGGATCACCGTGAAATACCATTACCAATATAGAGGTAATCAAAGATAGGTACAAAATATCTACTTTTTTCTGCGCCTGGATGTGCTTCTTTTTTCTGACTTCATTATAAGACAAAAACAAAAAAAAGGTTACTAAAGCAAAAAGAATCAGAAAAACGGTATTCATGGTTCCACCTTTAAAACTAAAAAAAGTAGTACCAAAATGAGGTAAAAAGGCGTCTATGATCTCTCCTTCATTTCCTTTCCATACCTTATAGGTGATGTATAAAAACCAGGGTACACCTCCTCCTACTGCTATTTGTATAGGATGCACCAGTTCCATTTTTTTTAGATTGGTAATTCCAATAAATAATAAAAACAGAAAAAAAATCATAGGGCTGCAGAAAAGGGAAGCAATGCCTACTAAAAAAGAGGCATTAAATATGTGGACGGCAGGATTGGTAGTTTTGTAAATATGAAATAACTCGAATATGCCCCATATTATAAAAAAATTGGCAATATGAATATGGCTGAAATTCCAGTGGGCAGGCAATAAAGATGAAAATAAAATAAAAAACACCCCGGGATAAAGCATGATGTCCCGGTGCAGCCTGTTTTCTATAATCATCCGGTTAATAAAAGCAGCCTGAATAAATAATACCAAAATGTGAATGATCGTTGCCGATATCCCCTTCAATCCAAAAATATCGGACTGAGCAGGTCGGGCCAGGGATGGGATGATATTGAGGATGGTTGCATACACCAATAGCATCATACTATTGAAAAAGCTATTTTTTTTAAATAAAGAAAGCATGCAACAGCTACAAAATTAAAAATATAAACAGGTATAAAAGCATTTAAATAAATATATTATCCAAAAATTTAATGTAAAGTCTTTAAGTAGTTATAAAGTATTGATATACTGACCGGTAGCAAAGTACGGGCAAATCACCTTACCTGGCAATCCATTTTCAATTTTATATATTTTTTCGGATACAACGCATCAATTTGAATATTGGTATATTGCACAGGGTTTTTAAAATAAGGGATGAATCTTAAAACTATCCAGCAGCCGATCGAAAAAGAACTTGCAGAGTTTGAATTATACTTCAAAAAGGCAATGAAAAGTCAGGTCTCTTTATTGGATAAGATTACCTATTATCTGGTAAAAAGAAAAGGGAAGCAAGTAAGGCCTATGTTTGTTTTTTTTAGCGCAAAACTGGCTAATGAAATCAATCAGGCTACCTATACTGCTGCTGCCCTCGTGGAAATCATCCATACAGCCACATTAGTACACGATGATGTAGTAGATGACTCCATGAAAAGAAGGGGTTTTTTTTCGATAAATGCACTTTGGAAAAATAAAATAGCCGTATTGGTGGGCGATTATTTATTTTCGACCGGATTGAATCTGGCCTTGCAGGAACGGCAATTTGAAGTCTTGTATATACTTAATAAAGCGATAAAGGAACTCAGTGAAGGTGAATTATTACAAATCGAAAAAGCCCGAAAACTGGATATTGACGAATCGGTTTACTACGAAATCATCAGACAGAAAACAGCGTCTTTGATAGCAGCCTCCTGTGCTGCAGGAGCGGCTTCTGTTACTGAAGATAAAGAGACCATAGCCCGGATTAAACAAATAGGGGAGTGGATAGGCATGTCTTTTCAGATCAAAGACGATCTTTTTGATTTTGGTGATGATAATATTGGAAAGCCCACTGGTATAGATATCAAAGAAAAAAAAATGACCTTGCCTTTGATCTACACTTTAAAACAAGTGACCAGATCTGAAAAAAACGAAATCATCAATACTATCCGTAATCATAGTGATGACCGAAAAAAAGTGAGGAAGATCATAGACCAGGTAAAGCATTCCGGAGGTCTCGATTACAGCAATAGGATAATGAATGAATATGCAGATAAAGCAAAAATGGCTTTGATGGATTTTCCGGAATCAGAAGCCAGAACAGGGCTAAATGACTTGATCAATTTCACAATCAACAGAAAATATTAACATTTGAGTTGAAACAGAGCATGGAATAAGAGGATAAAGATTGCATTTTCGTAAAAATGACAAAGTGGCCACTCACTTAGAGCCGGCCACTTTGCTTGAACCAACTTATGTACCAAAATGCTTCTTTGGGTTTTTCTCCAGTTTAACTTTTTTTGATTGATTCCTGATCAGGATCAGGTTATTTAATTGATACGAATACTTAACAGGGTCTTAACAGGAATTATTGTGATATAGTGAAAAAAAATATTTTTTATTTGTAAAAATGCTCCGATGGGGCAGGTGAGTGATCACCAATCTCCGAATGCGCGGTTAAAAATATCTTCAGCGATCTGATTCGAAATGGTGTTGATAAGGTTTTCCTGTACATCCAGCAGATTGGTTCGGCCATCAAAATCCTG
Source organism: Saprospiraceae bacterium (assembly GCA_044227925.1). Classification (GTDB taxonomy): domain Bacteria; phylum Bacteroidota; class Bacteroidia; order Chitinophagales; family Saprospiraceae; genus JADJLQ01. The sequence continues at coordinate 93,554 of JBGAVW010000006.1, forward strand.
AAAATAAGAAAAGGATTGACTCCAGTTTTTTGTTTCATCATGTCGATTTTCAAAATCGATCTTAATACTAATGGTCAGTCTGCTCAAAGCACTGATATTATCAGATGTGGGGGCTTGTGAAGTAACATTAAAAGCTTCTACCGTGCCGATAAAACTCAGATCAGGGTCTGTATCCTGAAATCGCAATCTGGATTGGCTTCGGACTTTATCTTTTAATTTTTCGGTAAAAGTGATGGCTAACGTGGCCGGTCCATTATCTACGCGGTTTTCCATCAAGGGTACATAAAAGGTATTTATGGCAGCATCGATGGAAGTACTTTTAAATGAATAACAACCCAGGAAACCGAGGACATTGAAGGTCAAAAACACGATGATGTATTTCATTCCAGATCGTATTGTTTTATTTTACGATAAAGTGTTCGTTCACTGATGCCCAGTTCTTGTGAAGCTTCTTTTCTGCGACCTTTGTGTTTAATCAGGGCTTTTCCTATCAGGTCTTTTTCCATTTGCTCTATAGAAAGGGGCTCTTCCACCACTATTGTTTTGTTGTCGTAGGCCAGGTTTTCATTTTTATCGAGCACTACCGGTTTGTGCACGGCATTTTCATTGTAATCAGAAGTATAGGTTCGGAGCGGGGCGGGGGAAAATGATTTATCAAGCCGGGTGTCACCTGCCCACGTAGCCAAACTGGAAGTATTATTTAGATCGGGCATTTCCAGGTTATTGCGTTTGATGAGCTCGAAAAATAAACCCTTCAGGTCATTCATATCCTTTTTCAGGTCAAACAATACTTTGTACAATATCTCCCTTTCATCGAATTTGGATTCCGCAGTTTTACCTGGGATTAATGAAAGCTGATTTGTATTAAATGTTGGCATCAATTGCATGAGTGCAGATTTAGTAATCAATCTTTCCTCAGATAGCACCGACAGCTGTTCTGCAAAATTTTTGAGTTCACGAACATTTCCAGGCCAATGATATTGTAAAAGCAGATCTTTTGCATCTTCATCCAACTCTACAGGTGTTGTAGAGTATTTTTCAGCAAAGTCAATGGAGAACCGCTTAAATAACAAGGGGATATCGGCTCGTCTTTCTTTGAGAGAAGGAACATGGATGGGCACTATACTGAGTCTATAATACAAATCCTCTCTAAACCGATTGGTTTGAATTCTTTCTAATAAATTTACATTGGTCGCAGCGATGATTCGCACATCTGTCCGTTGTGACTTTGAAGATCCTACACGGATGAATTCACCGCTTTCAAGCACACGAAGTAAATACGCCTGGGTGTCCAGCGGCATTTCAGCTATTTCATCTAAAAAAATAGTACCGCCATCCGCAGTTTCAAAATACCCTTTCCGATCTCCGGTAGCTCCGGTAAATGAACCTTTTTCATGTCCAAACAATTCAGAATTGATCGTACCCGGTGGGATAGCTCCACAGTTGACAGCGATGAGTTTGTTGTGTTTCCTTTTGCTTAGGGTATGAATGATCTGAGAAAAGATTTCCTTTCCGGTACCACTTTCACCGGTAATCAATACTGTAAGGTCAGTATCTGCAACACGAATAGCCGTTTCCAGGGCTCGCTCCAACTCTTTTGAATGCCCGATTATTCCAAATCTGTTTTTTATTGCATGTATATTAGTATTAGCCATAGAAAATACACGATTAAATAATGTGAGCAAATAAAGTGGCGCTATTCGCATCGTCAATTTTTACATATACATAATCCCCTTTTTTATAATTACCCGATTTGGGAAATACAATCATTTTGTTTTGACTGTTTCTGCCTTTCCATTCTTCAGTAGATTTTTTGGAATTCCCTTCAATCAGTACTTTAAAAATTTTTCCGATATCGTTTTTATTTCCTTCAAGAGAAAGCTGATTTTGTAATGCAATCACTTCACTCAACCTTTGCTTTTTAATTTCTAATGGAATGTCATCTGGGTATTTTTTTGCAGCTAATGTACCTGGCCGCTCACTGTAGGCAAACATATAGGACATACTGTATTTAGCAAGGCTCATGATGCTCAATGTGTCTTGATGTTCTGATTCTGTTTCGCTACAAAAACCAGTGATCACATCTGATGATAATGCGCAGTCAGGTAATAGTCTGTGAATGGCGCTTAACCTGTCTATATACCAATCCCTATCGTAAGTCCTGTTCATCAGCTCGAGAATCCTGCTGTTACCAGATTGAACAGGTAAGTGAATGTATTTGCATATATTTTCATAGGCAGCCATAGTCATCAGTACTTCATCAGTAATGTCTTTTGGGTGAGAAGTAGAAAACCGAACCCTGAGATCAGGGTGTATTTGAGCTACTTTTTCCAGTAGTTTTGCAAAATTGACATATTCCCCATTTTCAGGATTAGTCCATTTATAAGAATCCACATTTTGACCAAGCAGGGTTACTTCCTTAAATCCTTTATCAAATAATGATGCAGCTTCGGATACGATACTAAACATGTCACGACTTCTTTCACGCCCCCTGGTAAAGGGGACTACACAAAACGAACACATATTATCACAACCTCGCATGATGCTGATAAACGCACTCACTCCGTTACTATCCAACCTTACCGGGCTGATGTCTGCATAGGTTTCTTCCCTGGATAAAAAAACATTCATTCCTTTGACTCCGTCATTTGCCTCGGAGATCAGATGGGGCAGCGATCGGTAAGCATCCGGTCCTACTACGAGGTCTACTAATTTTTCTTCATCCAACAGTTGTTTTTTCATTCGCTCCGCCATGCACCCGAGCACTCCAATCAATGTACCGGGTTTGTCGTCTTTTATTTTGTCAAAAGTGCGTAACCTTTTACGTATAGTCTCTTCAGCTTTTTCCCTAATACTGCAGGTATTCAATAAAATTAAATCCGCATCATCGAGGTTTCTGGTGGCACTGTATCCTTCACCCCCTAAAATGGAAGCTACAATCTCGGAATCAGAAAAATTCATCTGACAACCGTAACTTTCTATATAAAATCGCTTTGCATTTTCCTGGTCAGGTGCCTGACTATCAAATACTTCACCTTGCCTTTCTTCTACAATTACTTTTTCTTCGGTAGCTTGTTCAAACATGGATTTTTTATACTAGATTGAATGCAAAGATAAAGGTGTTTTGTGACAAAATGTCAGGATGTATGTTTAAAAGATAGCTATTCAGTTTAATCTTTTAAATATTCATTTAACAAATTTGGTTAAATAATTGAAAATCAATTCAGTAGCTCCTTTGTTTTGATTAAAATACTGATTCGCCTGGGTATGAATATTCATTAATCTTTCGCCAGACAATGAATCTACAACCTCTTTCAGCTCCGTGTCGGTATTTATTGAAAAACCTATTTCTATTTTTATTAAATCATAGGCTTCTTTGAAGGATTGGTAATTCGGTCCGAAAATGACAGGTATGCCATATACTGCTGCCTCCAGTGTATTATGAATGCCTTTCCCAAATCCCCCTCCGATATAAGCAATAGTCGCGTATGTATAGATTAAACTTAATAATCCAATTTTATCTACAATCAGGATATTAAAATCTTCCCCATTCCACTGAGAGTATAAAATGGGTGAATATTCAGATAGTAGTACGGTTGTATCGTTTATGGCAGATGCTGATATTTCATGTGGAACTATAATTAAATTAAATGCCGGATTATGTTCATACCATTTTTTAATTATTTTTTCATCCGCTGGCCAGGTAGACCCTGCGATGAATAATGGCTTTGTCGAGCTAAACTTTTTGAATAATGGTGGTGGATCGCTATGATCGCGAATGGAGAGTACTCTGTCGATACGTGTATCACCGGCTACTATTGCATGTGAATACCCCGTTTGTTCCAGGTATTTTTTACTTTCAAGGTCCTGGACAAAAATGGCATCTGCATTCTTTACTTTTTTCATAAGCCACTGGTTCCATGGTTTTAGCAGGAAATGACCTTTCCACCAAAAGGTTGAAATGTAAATGAAAGGAACCCGATCAGAGATCAATCGATCTAAATGGTTATACCAGAATTCATACTTTACGAAGATGGCTAGCGAAGGCTTGAGTATATTGATAAAGTGTGTTGAATCCTTTTTGGTATCCAAAGGCATGTAACCAACCCAGTCTGCGTATGGATAATTTTTCCGTGCATTATATCCTGATGCCGAAAAAAAAGTTAAAGCGATTTTTTTATCGGGCCAATTCGATTTTATTTTTTCAATTACGGGCCGTCCTTGCTCAAATTCGCCCAGTGAAGCGGAATGAACCCAAATACATCCATCCAGATGAGCAGGTACTTGTTGATTTTCCCTGACTAATAAAAAAGAATGGATCTTAGGATTGAATTTTCCTATTATTTTCAGTATGCTTTTTAAGGTTTCTAATAATACATTGTATAAAATATGCATAATGATCAGTAATAGATTTTATTAGGGTCTTTTGATTTTAAAATCGGGAGTATCCATTTTATTGTAAACCCAAGCAAACCATCGGTTTGTTTACTGTGACCAAGATTGGGCTGGTCAAATTGAATATTTCTTCTCAATACAGTATTGGCTTGAGTATAGCTAAGCTCTATTTCGAAATTAATAAGTTTGCTCGCACTCTGGTAACGGTAGGTCATATTTTCTTGTATAGCCCATCCGGAAGAAAATCGATCATAGCCGTATTTATACACTCCATTTATGGGTTCAAAACTATTACCAGGGTTTTGAAACCTAATCCAGTGCATCAGCCAACCTGGCTTAATCCCGAAAAGAATAGAATGGGCAGTATTTTTGAATTGTAATTCTTTATTTACTTTCAGTCCTATCAGCATACCTCTTAATCGAAAATCTACTTGAGTAAGTTGATGATCTCCGCCGATCAGATCCCCTTCGGGGGTGCGCAAGCGTTTTAATACATCTTCTTTAACTGTAGAGCCAAAGAAATATTCATAGGATGGCCCCACTTCCCAGCTACCCAATTTTTTTAACACCGTTACTTCAAGTTTGCCATGACTGCCATATCTGTCATTAAAATCCGCCATACCAAGTTGGAAACCATATCCCAATTGCACCAACCAGTTGGTTCGCAAGCTATCCTGAGCAAAGGAAATGCTTATGATGAAAAGAGACAAAAAGACCAGAACAGAAACTTTCAATCAAAAAAGGTTTTGGTAATACATCATGCAAATATATTCGAGGGCTGGATATTAACAGTCAAAATTAAGGTTTAGTCTGTATTAAAGATTTCAAAAAAAATTGATTGTCACCACTTTATGATTTATATTTGCGCCTCCTAAATAAAAAGATGGCAGGAAAAAGAGTTTTGATTACAGGAGCAGCCGGTTTCCTGGGATCGCACTTGTGTGACCGGTTTATACAAGAAGGTGATGCCGTAATTGGTATGGATAATTTAATTACGGGTTCGCAAAAAAATATTGAACATCTGTTTAAGCTGCAACAGTTTGAATTTTATCACCACGATGTGAGTAAGTTTGTGCATGTACCGGGGCATATCGATTATATCCTTCATTTTGCCTCACCCGCCAGCCCTATAGATTATTTGAAAATGCCCATTCAAACCCTAAAGGTAGGATCACTGGGTACACATAATTTGTTAGGTCTTGCCAGAGTGAAGAATGCCCGGGTATTGATAGCCTCCACTTCCGAAGTGTATGGTGACCCGCTTGAACATCCACAAAAGGAAGAATACTGGGGCAATGTAAATCCAATAGGACCCAGGGGGGTGTATGATGAAGCGAAACGATTTCAGGAGGCCATCACCATGGCATATCATAATTTTCATGGACTTGAAACCAGAATCGTACGAATTTTTAACACGTATGGCCCCAGAATGAGAGTACAGGATGGCAGGGCTTTACCTGCATTCTTTTCACAAGCCATCCGTGGTGAAGACATTACTGTTTTTGGAGATGGTAGTCAGACCCGTTCTTTTTGTTATGTTGATGACCTGATCGAAGGGATCTACAGACTATTATTGAGTGATTATCATTTGCCTGTAAATATTGGAAATCCGGATGAAATCACGTTGCAGGAAGCCGCCGAAGAGGTTCAAAAGCTGGTTGGGACAGCATCGAATATTGTGTATAAACCGTTGCCTGTGGATGATCCTAAAACCCGTCGACCTGATATTACCAAAGCCAAATCAATATTGAACTGGGAACCCAAGGTGCATAGATCGGAAGGATTTAAACATACACTTCAATATTTTAAAGAAGCCTTAGCATGAGTTTAGAATCAAAAACGGTTTGGATCACTGGAGGAGCTGGATTTATCGGGTCTCATGCAGTGAGACATTTTTTGCACAGGTATCCCGGGTATAAGATAGTAAATATTGATGCTCTTACTTATGCTGGAAATCTAGCTAATCTCCGCGATATTGCAGATCATCCCCGGTATCATTTTGTGCAGGCTGATATTACAGATGAAAAAGCACTGCAATCTGCTTTTGATCGGTACCCCGCTGATTGGATCATTCATTTTGCAGCAGAATCACATGTAGACCGATCTATAATGGATCCGTTGTCATTCATCAAAACCAATGTGTTAGGCACTGCCAACTTACTCATTCTTGCTAAGAAAAACTGGAAGGATACCAAGGGAAAATTATTTTATCATATTTCTACGGATGAAGTATTTGGAAGCCTGGGGCTGGAGGGTTTTTTTACAGAACATACTGCTTATGATCCCAGGTCACCTTATTCGGCGTCAAAAGCTTCTTCTGACCATTTTGTGAGGGCTTACCATCATACCTACCATCTTCCGGTAATCATTTCCAATTGTTCTAATAACTATGGCCCTTTTCAATTTCCGGAAAAACTAATACCGGTGGTAATCCAAAATATTTTAAAGCGGTCACCTATCCCGGTATATGGTGAAGGTACTAATGTACGAGATTGGCTTTTTGTACAGGATCATGTGGAGGCCATCGATTTAATATCGCATCATGGAAAAATGGGTGAAACCTATGCCATAGGTGGTCATAATGAGATAAAAAACATCGAATTGGTGCGATTGTTGTGTAAGATCATGGATCGCAAACTCGGCAGAGGCGAAGGTGAGTCCGAAAAACTGATCAGTTTTGTCAGGGACAGGCCTGGTCATGATATGCGTTACGCCATCGATTCTACTAAGTTGCAAAATGAATTGGGATGGAGACCCAAAATAATGCCTGAAAAAGGAATGGAAATTACAGTTGATTGGTATTTGAAGGAAAAAGAATGGTTAGAAGGTGTGACTTCCGGTACTTATCAATCGTATTACAAAGAACAATATCAAAACCGGTAAAAAGTAAATGAATAAAACTATACTGTTAATACTCTCCATTGCTTTTATCATACCTGTCTGCACTTTTGGGCAAGTACCTAATTTATTAAATCCTCAGCGCGCCGCTGCGAGTGAGTTAGCAAGAAAAGGAATTACAGAACAAGAACTGTTGGATAAGCTAGCCGAAAAAGGAGTCTTTCTGGATAATATACAAAACCTGTCTGCAAATGAAGCCATACGATTGCAATCTGCAATAGAGCAGGCCATAGCTGAGATCGAAGCAGAAAAAGGGCTGAACAATCCCAATGCAGGCCAATTTAGAAGCAACGACACCACTGTTCGCCCTCAGGTGAGCAGAAACAGACCTGCCCCAAATGCAAATGACTCTACCGAAACACCAGAGCTGCAGCCTAATGATCCTTCACCCAATATTGTCTACAAAGACAGCATAGTTTATATCCCTGCTGCTACTACCACTAAGACTTCCAATACGGCCAGCAATTTAAAATCTCAGCCAGTAGATATCTCCAACCTGGTTTACGGGCAAGAAATATTTAAAAATAAAAGTATACAGCTTTATAATAAATCGGAAAACATCAAACCTCCGGATACCTATGTATTGGGGATCGGGGATATTTTAAACATTCACATCTTTGGACGATCCAAAGCCGACCTTAAAAACCTGGAGATAAATCCTCAGGGATATATTCAGCCCGGTAATTATCCAAGAATTTATGTTAAAGGATTGACCTATGCACAGGCAAAAAAAATTGTCAGCCAAAATCTGAATAATTATTATGTATTCTTACCGAATGAGTTTGAAATGACCATCGATTTTAGTCGGGAGATAGGTGTAAATATTTATGGTGAAGCAGAACAAATCGGAACATTTAATATGCCTGCAACCAACACAGCCATCAACGCATTGGTAGCAGCCAAAGGCCCCAACCGGATTGGTAGTGTTCGGAACATTAAACTCATACGGGGTAAAACAGTAAAAAATATTGATATCTATGAATTTATAAATAACCCTGCCGTTTCACAGGATTATTATCTCGAGCAAAACGACATCATCCACATTCCCGTGGCTCAGAAAGTAGTAACTATCACGGGCGCTGTACGAAGGCCCATGAAATACGAATTATTAGAAAATGAAGATTTAATGAAACTGATCCAATATGCTGCCGGGCTAAGAGAAGATGCATACCAGAAAAGCATTCAGGTAAAAAGATTTGTTGATGACAAGGAAAAAATAATAGATGTCCCGTATAAAGAATTAGTCAATGTAAAAAGCGATTTTAAACTTTTAGGTGGTGATGTGGTGTCTATAAAAAATATTCCATTACCAACCGAACAAATAGTTACGATAGATGGCAGAGTTGAGACTCCCGGTACCTATCAACTAATTGAGGGTATGCGCATTTATGACCTGTTAGAAAAAGGCCAGGTGAGGAGAGGGGCTAAAACCGACTTGTCTTTTTTACAAAGACAAAACGATGATGGCACTGTTGCTATGCAAAGAATCAACATCAGTAAAATACTGGAGAACAGATCGGATACAAATAATATTCAATTAAAGCCCCAGGATCGGCTGGTGATTTATGCATTGTCTATGTACATCGATCAGGAATACATCACGGCTGGTGGGGCCATTCGCCAATCTGTTCGTGTACCTTTCGATCCAAATAAAAGCTATAGAGTATCCGATATGATCGCAATGGGCGGTGGCGTAGCTCCGGATGCACTTGAGTTTGGTTATATCAAAAGAATCAATAGAAACAATTTTGTAGAAAAAGAGTATGTTGTTTTTAACACTCAAAAGGCCATTGCAAATCCGGGAAGTGCTGACGATCCAATACTTGAACCAGGAGATGATATCTTAATCTACAATGACAGATCTTTTTATGATGAAGCTTTTATTACAATCTCAGGTAGTGTGCGCAAGCCCGGAAGCTTTGCATATGGCCCGGGGTTTACATTAAAAGATTTGGTTGTTTTGGCTGGCGGTTTTACGATGCAGGCTGCAACCAACCGGATAGAAGTATTCAGAGTGATGTTGGACGAAAACAGACCTACTAAGACTGTAGTGGCTACTCTCACATTGCGTCGTGGTGATGTTATCACCGATAATAATGAAGGTCAGTATAAATTGATGCCCTTCGATCAGGTACAAGTTCGTACGGTACCTGATTTTGAATTACAACAGAATGTAAACATAGAGGGAGAAGTGTTGTTTCCTGGCACCTATGCCCTGATAAAGGATAATGAAACTGTGGTCGACTTATTAAGAAGATCAGGAGGCCCAAGTGCAGAGGCATTTTTGGAAGGAGCTACACTTTATCGGTCCCAGGATGACATAGGGTATATTGTATTTAGAATGACCAAAGCAGTCAAGGAACCTACAAGTTGGGATAATCTCATCTTAAAAGAAGGAGATCGTCTGGTTATACCCAAGGTGATAGATTTTGTCCGTGTACAGGGCGCTACCGATGCTGCTGAATTGTATCAGCAAAAATTAATTGGAGCTAATAATAGTGTAAACGTGGCTTTTATACCGAATAAAAGGGCAAAGTTTTATGTCGATGAGTTTGCTGCCGGTGTAGCTAAAACGGGCTCCACATCCCGGATAACGGTGGAGTTGCCTAATGGAAAGATAGCAAAGACAAAGGATTATTTTTTATTTAAAGTTTATCCCAAAGTAGATAAAGGTTCGATAGTAAAAGTAGGTACCAAACCACCCCGTTCAGCGAGGGCCAGCAGAGATGAGATTATAGTAGATTCCAACGGAGTTTCAAGGCGTGTACCCAGGGCTAAAGTGAATTGGTCAAAGGTATTGGCTGATACTATGTCACAGGCTACTGCTGTTTTGTCTTTTGTCCTTCTCATTCAAAATTTAAAATAAATTGCTGAAGGTCAGAATCTGGTTCTGATGATTTCTCTATCTTTTAAATAATCACACCAGTCACATTCAGGCTTATTGCAGCCCATTTCAAATTGATGATTTTTAATTTTACTGTAGACATCAGTGATCAGATTGGCCATATAGACCAGATCTTCATTGGTAAAGCTGTATTCTTTATTGGTAAATTTGGAAGGGTCCAGTTTGTCGGCCTGAAGGAATAAAATATTTGCTTTTTGTGCATTCCACTGGGTTGATTTATCTAAATCCAAAAGTATTTTGTAAAACAAGGATTGACGCCAATGGTCGCCACCTTCTGATTTTCCACTTCTGGCGGGTAGTTTTTGCTTGGCTCCTGAGCTATCACCCTGGCCGGACTTAAAGTCTATCAAAACGGCAGAACTGCCATAAGAAATTACCTGGTCTATTTTGCCTTTTAAAGGAATTCCATTTAAATGTACATTATCTATAAAATATTCAAGTTTGTATTCTTTTACATCGGTCCAGATGGATTTATTTTGTTCAAAAAACAGGGGAAGTTGTTTCGAAAATTTCCGGATCAGTCCGTTGTATTCATCAATAGTAAAATGCCATTCGTTTCGCTTTAATGATTGGATAAAAAATTCCACTAAATAGTCAATCTCAAAACCATTGTTTTTAAGATATTGAAAGAAAAACTCATGCAATGCCTGATGGAGGCTGGTGCCTAACCCGATATGCGCATTATCCAATTGAGGCACACGCAATATTTCTTCAAAATAAAATGTACGTGGACAATCGAGATATGAATTTAATACCGATGCCGTCATTACAAAATCAGTGAGGTATTCATCTATCAGATGGTGATTGAATATCTCAGGCTCAATGGACTTTTTCCTATTGATCAAAATCATTTTATCTATTAATAGTTGCTCATCCACTGATTCAGGTTGTACAGTAGTTTTTAGAAACTCTACAGTGTTTTGTACAAAATCCGAAGGGGCTGTGGTCTTTTCTGTTTCACTGTCTGATACCAATGGCCAGGAGATAGTAAGATTTTTTTTCGCCCGTGTCATAGCTACATAAAACAATCTTCTTTCATCCAGTGGTTTGTATTGCTTGCTTTGTTCTATTTGTGTGATGTGATCAGGTAATTTATAAGCTTGCTGATCCTGACCACTGTAGCCTTCCCAATCTGCCTTTTGTGCGTTCATAATCCATACGGATTCAAATTCCTGTCCTTTAGCAGCATGCGCCGTGAGTATATGTACTCCATTGGAGGTAGTATATCCTGCTTCCAGATTTATGGGTATCTCAAAATTGGCCATTTTTTCCAATTGTTGTAAATAATCTGAAAGGGTGATGTGTGGCTGATGCTGACTGATAGATCTTATTTGGTGGAATAATGTATTAATACATCTCATATTCCATGTGGACTCGGAAGATTTGAGTGCCCAGGTCAAAAGTCCCGAGCTTCTAAAAATTTCTTCCACAATTGCAGACAGTGTTTTTACGGGGGGCAATTGTTTTTGCCATTCTTTCAATTTCTCAATGAATTGGATCAGTAATTCCCTGTTTTTAAAAGGTGCATCCGGCCAGGCCGCTCTATCTGCTAATTTTTCAACCAGTAATTTTCTGTCTCTGTTTTTTCGTTCCAGAAAAGCAATTAAAGCGATGTCGTCGTTTTCCAATCCCCAATACGGAAGGTACAACAATGGCATCAAATAGACTTCCCCGCTGGAAAGTTCATGATATTCTGCATTTAAGTATTTTAATAGAAGGATGAAATGCCTGATAAACGGTTGGTCCAGTATGTCTTTTCCAAGTTTCAAACTTACGGGGATGCCTTCCAATTCCAGTAGATAGATTAAGTCCTGAACGGTTTTTATACGGCGACTAAGTATGGCAGTATCAGACAGGTTTTCATTTTTTCGGTGTTTTTCCCTGATATAATTAAATACGGCTAGTGTTTCGTGCTGTGGGTTGATGAAAGAACGTATTACAGGCGGCTGTGAGCCTGCTGCTGCATCGGATGAAATGAGCTTTTTATTTATTTTCTCTATTGTTCCCGGAGGTAAGTCTAAATAATAATCTTTTAATCTTCCGGTAGGTAACTTTTCTATAAGATCATTGGCACAATCGAGTATACTTTGGGTAGATCTGAAATTTTCAGTTATGCAATAGACATCTATACCGGGGTATTTCTTAAAAATCTGTATCAGGTTTTGCTCGTTGGCTCCCTGAAAACGGTAGATTGCCTGATCATCATCACCTACCACAAACAAATTAGGCTCGTCCCAATAACTGATAAGTTGAAGTACAATATTATTTTGAATGGCATTGGTATCCTGAAATTCGTCAATCAAAAAATACAAATACTGCTCCTGGTATTTCAATAACAGATCAGGGTATTTGATAAAAGCGGATTTTACCTCCAACAGCATATCGTGGTAGTCTATCCATTGTCTCTCCTTCATTTTTTCCAGATAGGAGGTATATGTCTTCAATACATCAATAGTTCGCAAAAATTTGCCTTTATCTTCGTAATAGGTAGTTTTTAACTGGGCACTATTTTTTTTATATTGATAGTCTGGCAATTCGGCCATTCTGTCTACATATTCCAATGTTTGCAGGATGATTTGGTTTGCGTTTTTTTCTTCCTTTTTTAAATTGTCGTATTGTTTGTCAAACCGTATGATATCAAAATAGCGGTCCCCAATGATTCGCTTTACACGGCTCTCATCGGGCAATTCAAGTAATATTTGTTCAATCAGTTCATACCGCTGTAATGGACTGGCAAGTTTAAATTTTTTAAAATCAAAGAAATATTCCGGGTTTTCATTGATAATTTTATTACAAAAGGAGTGATAAGTAAAAATATGTGCCTCATGCGCTGCAGGCCCAATGAACTGAAGCAATCTTTCCCGCATAGCCAGTACACCGGCTTCAGAATAAGTAAGACATAATATTTGATTGATATTGGTATCGGTTTCATCCAGAATATAACCATACCGGGCAGCAAAAACCTGGGTTTTCCCTGTTCCCGGACCTGCCAAAACCATCACCGGCCCATCAATGTCTTTCACTGCTTTTAGCTGTGTTTCGGTGAGCCCTTGCAACGCTTTATAGAAAGCATCTCTCATTTTTCTTCTATCATTGGACGAAAACAGATCAGGCATATGTGTTTTGTTTTTTTTCATTCAGTATAGTTCAATTTAAACTTTGAAAGATCAGGTATGTGTTTTTTCTTTCGTTTTAATTCAAAATCATAAAAAAGGGCTCCCAGCTTTGAAAGATAAGGTAAGCCTATGGTCTCATATTCATATTTGCCATCGTTGTAAATCCCATCGGTATTGGTATTGATCGTGGCAGACAAAATGAACTCAACATTATTTTTAAAGTCTACTATGTATGCAGCATCAGTGAGATAGCCATATGCCCAGCCCACTTTATTAAATATGCGTATAAAATCTGGTATTCGTTTTTTATTATCTCCATACATAAAAAATTTACAATACCCATCTGCATGAGTAGAGTCATACAACGGATATTTGCTTTCCCTGGGAAGTTTAGACATTTGAGTACGGATATACTCCATATCGTGATCGGCTATATTGAAGCGCTTATCTTCAGAGATTGATTCTGGAAATAATACTGCCTGTATCATTGCATGCAGTGATTGAAGGGAAATATAATTTTTAGAGCTAAAATCAAATGGTTCGTTTATTTGGAGATCGTTTTTTATATACCCAATGCCTTTTTTCAAATTAGTCAGATCCGTTATTCGTTGATCCAAATTATTATATTTTTCACCCTGGCTGTACAAATTCAAGTCTTCTTCATATAATTCTACAGGGTTGGTGTATTTGTTTGATTCCGTGTCAAATTCAGGGGCATCCAACCTATGCAGGATGTGCAGATCATATCCCAGCGATTGCAACCGTTGGTTTATTTCCTGTTGTCCCATAAATTCATAAAGCCGGTTATATGCATCATTATCGCTTACAATGAATATTTTTTTAATAAAATGGCCTACGGAGGGTATTGCATTGGGACTCGTGCTGTCAGCATAGAAAGATGTCTGAGGTGAATGGGCTGCCATTATTTTCAATGGACTAAATAGATGTATTTGCGGTTTTGATTTTCTAAGCTTGTTTATTTTTTCAGCTGCAAGCAAGGCTACCGGCATTTTTACCGTACTGGCTGGATAAAAGTAGTGCCGTGGGCGATGGTTCCAGTAATAGGACTTGAATGAAGGATTGTTGTTTTTATCCCTGTCTATCTGCGTGTATATTACCTGGGATTCGTATTTTTCAAAACTGTCCAATACTCTTTTGAGTAAAGCGTTTTGATGTATCTTTTTATCAATTTTACGATGCATGGTTGACCTCTTTCCGGGAGTGCATGCCATCCAAATAGTAGAAAATACAAATATGTAATATAGCGATCTACACATACTTAGCAAATGTATGCCTATATGTTGATTCTTTTAAAAGAATGATTTAAAAAATAAAATTTTTGATGATGGTATATCCGGTGACAGCTAGTAAAATATAATAACTGATTTTTTGTGCCTGCTTATGTTGAGTCAGGTGTTTAGCTGCTATCCAGGCACCGATCGACTGACCAAAGGCCAAGGCCACTGCTGTAGGGAGATGTATGTATCCGCTGAATCCGAAAACGGCTACCGCAATTACCGTAAAAATACCTACTACTACAATTTTGGAATTATTTGCATTTTTCCACGGATGTCTGCCAAGCATGATCATGGTTGCAAGAAAAAATACCCCCACACCGAGTTGGATTAATCCACCATATGCTCCAACTATGAACAATACAGGATAAATATAAAATGGATAAAATGCTTTAATATCCTTTTGTTCATGAATCCATTTTTCCGGCTTTAACAATAATACAATGAAAATAAAAAGCAAAAACCAGGGGTATAGTTTTTTAAACGAACTTTCATCAATCATCACTGCCAGAGCAATTCCAAAAAGGGCACCGATGATCACTGTAATCATAGCCGGCCAGGTGTGTTCTAAATTTAATCTTTTGTTTCTATATAGCGTTGCTGCACCACTGATGCTTTGGGTCAATACCCCCAGTCTGTTGGTGCCATTTGCAATCGAAGGGCTTAGTCCGATTAATTCAGTACAAAGTGAAAGGGTTATCACAGATCCGTTTCCGGCCAGTGTATTGATGATGCCGGCCAGCACTCCACCAAAGGCTAAAAAAGCAAAATCGAGCATTCACACAAATCTACATGGATTGGCACAATTCTATTAATACTCCATGACATTCTTTAGGTTTCATAAAAACAATGAGTTTATTGTCAGCACCGGCCCTGGGTGCCTCATCGATAAAAGAAAATCCTTTTAATTTGTATTCTTTCATGGCTATATGAATGTCTTCCACTTCCAGGGCAATATGATGCAAGCCTTCCCCTTTTTTTTCAATAAATTTCCGGATTGGACTATCCTGATCTGTAGGCTCAAGTAATTCAATTTTTGAATCACCGGCTTTATAAAAAAGGGTAGTCACTTTATCGGATAGCACAGTTTCCTTTTTATATGGTTCTTCATTCAATAATGTGCTATACACTTCTCTGGCTACTGCAAGGTTTTTTACGGCTATGCCTATATGATCTATTTTCATGATCTCTAATTTGTCAGGATAAATATATAAAATATATTACGATTTTTTATAATATATTAATTTTGCGGATACACCGGATCATCGAATAACGAAAATGTCAAGAGGTAATTTCGAAGTACATCTTTAGCGTTATTCGTCTCCTGCGGAGTTATGTGAAATGATGTAAATTGCATCCAACTTTACCCAGATCAATGAAATCAAAACAAGAAATAGTTGAAAATTGGCTCCCGCGATATACCGGAGTAAGCCTCGATCGATTCGGAGAGTACATCATACTTGTAAATTTTAATAATTATGTAGAATTATTTGCAAAATGGCATAATGTAGAAGTAGAAGGTGGTGACAGACCTATGGATAGTGCCACTGCAGAAAATATTACTATTATTAATTTTGGAATGGGAAGCCCCAATGCAGCCACGATTATGGATTTATTATCTGCTATCAAACCCAAAGCTTGCCTTTTTTTAGGTAAATGCGGTGGACTGAGGTCAGATAAGACCGTAGTGGGTGATTTAATTCTTCCTATTGCAGCCATTCGTGGAGAAGGTACCAGCAATGATTATTTTCCTCCGGAATTACCTGCACTGCCGGCATTTGCCTTGCAAAAAGCCATCTCCACCACAGTCCGGGAATATCAGCGTGACTATTGGACAGGGACTGTTTATACCACCAACAGGCGGGTATGGGAATTTGATGATTCATTCAAAGAATATCTCATCAAACTCAGATGTATGGGTATCGATATGGAAACAGCAACCATATTTATCACCGCATTTAAAAATCATATACCGGCCGGGGCCTTATTATTAGTTTCGGATGTACCCATGATACCGGAAGGCGTAAAAACCGAAGAAGGCGATAAAAAAGTGACTAAAGATTATCTGGAGACACATCTTAAAATAGGAATAGATTCATTAAAACAATTGATGAATAATGCGCAAACTGTAAGACATCTCAAGTTTTAAATATTGCGGACATGAATAAAATTAAAACCATAGCTGAAAACAAATCCGATGGTAATGAAATCGAAGTATTATTTTGGGTTGGCTGCGCAGGAAGTTACGATGCCAGGGCCCAGAAAGTAAGCAAAGCCTTCACCGAGATAATGTTTGCTGCAGGGGTGCAATTTGCTATTCTGGGCGAGGAAGAAAAATGCACTGGAGACCCGGCGCGTCGGGCAGGTAATGAGTTTTTATACCAGATGTTAGCGATCCAGAATATTGAAACCCTGAAACAGTATGAATTTAAAAAAATAGTGACTACGTGCCCTCATTGTTTTAATACATTGAAAAATGAATACCCTGCATTGGGAGGTTTTTATCAGGTAATTCATCATACCGAATTTATCAATGATCTTTTAAAAACAGGTCGGTTAAAAATCAAAGACTCATTGGCAGATAAAGTTACCTATCACGATTCATGCTATCTGGGTAGGGTAAACGGTGTGTACGAAGCACCCAGGGAAGTGCTGGCAGCATTGAATATAGAGATTGACGAGATGGTAAGATCAAAATCAAATGGACTTTGCTGTGGAGCTGGTGGTGCTCAGATGTTTAAGGAAGATGAACCCGGGAATAAAAAAATCAATACAGAGCGGGTAGAAGAAGTATTGGATAAAAATACGGATAAAGTAGTGAGCAACTGCCCATTTTGCCTTACTATGATCACGGACGGCCTGAAGTCAAAAGATAAACACGAGACCGTAATGGCATATGATTTAGCTGAGATGATATTGCAAAGACTGTAACTTTGTACCCTATGTATATTCCTTTTGAAACATTACCGGATTATTCCCGCATATGGATATTTCCCATCAACAGCGATATATCTTCGCAAAAAGCGACGGCTTTGGAAAATGATCTCAAATCATTTGTAAATGAATGGACCAGCCATAATACTGCCCTCAAGGCCAGCGCCGCTGTATTTGAAAATAAGTTTGCAGTGGTCAGTGTAGACGAATCGGCATATGGTGCCAGTGGTTGTTCTATCGATAAATTAATGAGATTTATCCAAAATGCCGAAGGGGAACACGGGATTTCCCTTTTATTTAAAAATAAAATATTTATAAAAAAGGGCAATGAGGTGATGGGACTCTCCATACAAGAAATAAAATCTGAATTGGCTGCGGGTACTTTAAATATCCATCATTTGTATTTTGATCACCTGATTGACACCAAGGAAAAATTGAGATTTGAATGGTTGAAGCCCTTATCACAAGGATGGTTGGCAAAAAAAATATTGAATTAATAAATTGAACTCGTATGCTGGGAAAAGTAAAATTATATTTTGGAATTGAAGGATTAAAAATGGATCTGGAAATTCCTGATTCATTTTCACTGCATGAACAATCCATCCATGGAAGTATTCGGTTGCACTCCAAATCAGCCCAGGTCATCAATAGTTTGACCGTAATCCTGATAGAATCCTATCAGCGCGGTCGTGGTAAAGATCTACGGACCAATGATTACGAATGGGGTAAGATCTCTTTAAAGGAAAACATTTCAATACCATCCAACGGGCAAAAAATAATTGATTTCCGACTACCTTTTAATGCACAATTATCCAAAATAGATGCATTGGGAGCAAAGTCTGTAGTGCTTAAAAAATTTACCAATCTGATGAAACTCAGCAAAAATGCCAAATCCGAATTTAATATAATTGTAAAGGCAGATGTTGAAGGCACGGCATTAAATCCGGAGGTAAAAAAGAAAATTAGTCTTTCTTAATAAATTTTATTTATTGCGCTTTTCGATCTCGACCGTATCTATTGCCGGATCATCTTTTGGCTCTGTGTAATCCTTTTGTTTTTTGCCAAATACGGAAACATTTACATAACGTTTGGGATTCAATCGCAAGTCCTGCAGCAGCAAGGAAAGTTGTTTTGAGGTGGCATTCAGATTTTGATATAATGCAGGGTCATTTAGTATCCTGGCTGCTGAACCATCACCGGATTCGGCTTTTTTAATCAATGAAGTGACAGAATTCATTGTTTTTTCTGCCGTGGTTAATGTGCCTTTTAATTCGCTGATAGCTCCTTTAGTTTCTTTCATAGTAGCATTAAATTCACTGATGGATTTAGATACATCTCCTTCTTTGATTTGAGTGGATACGGTATCAAAATTTTTGAGAATCGAATGAATTTCTTTATTGGAGCCTTGGATATTGCTCACCACACTTTCAAGATTGGTCAAAAGCTTGTCTATTTTAGTCGTATTACGGGCCAGTAAATTATTCAATGTAGTGGTGCTATTGGCCAGGTTTTGAAGCGTTTTTTCAAAATTTTGAATACTCTCTTTTATCTCTTTTTTACCGGATTCTCCAGTCAGGGTATCAAAAATAGAAAGTGCACTGGATTTTAATTTTTCAGTATAACCTTCTATTTGGCCTTCGCTCACAAAATTATCCAGCATGCTTTTTACCCCTGCTTCCAGATAATCACCGCTCTTAGCGCAGTCTGTACATACACCATTAAATTTTATTTCTACGGCTTTTCCTCCCATTAAACCCACACTTGCCAATACAGCCTTTGCATCTTTTGGTATTTTAATATCTTTTTTGATTTCGAGTTCTACAATCGGAGTGACATTATCTGCCGGATCTAGAAATATTTTACTCACAGCGCCTACCTCAAATCCATTGATCATCACAGGATTGGACACCTGGAGCTGGTCAATGTTTTTATACTTTACTTTAAAATATTGTTTTTTAGCCAATACACTTTTACCGATGATAAACTTATATCCAAGCAAAAGGATGGCTATTGAAAATATGGCCAACAGGGCTATTCGTACTTCTTTCGACATAGAAAAGGACAAAGATATAGGAAAAGAATGACTAAATAATGTCTGCTCATAGCACAATAGCGTACATTTTCTACTTAGAATGGGCATAGCCATCAGTATAAAGCAGGATAAAGCAACGTGGCCCCAAATCCAGGCAATACCGGTTAATCTAATTCAGTTTCAATTTTTTTAGATCCGGAGCTAAGGGTAGATCAGGATTCAGTAAATACCTCTATTTTTGCATCCATTTAAGAATTCAATTTAAATATCGTTAATACGAAGGCATTCTGAGACTATTCACCGTTTTAATCCGAAGATTTGAGGTCGTTTTATTTTAGTATATCATTTTTATTTTGTTTGGTTTCTGCATCCACTTTTGGTCAGATATCCGGAAGGCAATTGCCTGCCCGTAACGCAAGCGAAATACAAGATACTATTAAAATCAAGTCGGATACCATTTCCAAAGACTCGCTGGATATTCCTATTTCCCCCGATGCCCCTGATGCCGATGTGACTTATTCCAGTGAGGATAGTTCCTATCTTGATGCTCATGAGAAAATGTTTTATTTATTTGGAAACGCAGTAGTAAAGTATCAGAGCTATGAATTGAAAGCTGCACGGATCCGATTGGATATGGACAATGATATCGCTTATGCAGAAGGTGTCCCGGACAGTGCAGGTAAGATCATTGGCTTACCCCATTTTTCCGACGGTGAGCAAGAATTTGATGCAAAAAAAATGCGGTACAATTTCCGGACCCGTAAAGGCATCATCGATGAAGCGGTAACTAAATATACAGATTTATTCATCCGGGGTACGGTAACCAAATTTATTGGAGGTGACCCAAAAGACACTACTCAACACGATATCATCTATAATAGAAATGCCATCATCACCAGTTGTAATGCTGAGCATCCGCATTTCGGTATCCGCAGTACCAAACAAAAACTGATAAAAGATAAAATGGTCGTGATCGGGCCTTCCAATCTGGAAATTATGGGTGTACCAACCCCCTTCTGGTTGCCATTTGGTTTTTTTCCTGTTACGAATAAGAGGAGTTCGGGTTTGATCATACCCAGGGATTATGAATACTCACAGACTTTGGGCTTTGGTCTACGCAATGTGGGATGGTACCAACCCATGGGTGATCATTTTGATCTCAGTGTACAAGGAGATATATACACCCGGGGTAGCTGGGGGCTCCAGATTAGCAGCAATTACAATAAGCGATACAAACGAAGCGGCAATTTTTTATTAGCTTTTTCTAACCGCTTATTTGAAAATGCCGAAACAGGCAAAACCGATCCCAATAAATCATATGCTATCCAATGGAGGCATTCTCAGGCGCAGCAGGCCAACCCTTATCATAATTTTTCAGCGTCGGTAAATTTTCAACGCAACGGATTTCAACGCAATAATTTTAATGATGCCCGAAATGTATTGAACAATAACCTTTCGTCAAATATAAATTATACTCGCACTTTTCCCGGAAAACCATTTACATTTTCTGCATCCATAAATCAATCTTCCAATACACAGGATTCTTCCATTACCTTGAGTTTACCTAATATTAACTTTCAGATGCAGCGTATTTACCCATTTAAGCGAAAAATTAAAGCTGGTGATGAAAAATGGTATGAGCAAATATCTTTTAATTATAATGCGAGTGTGCAATCCCTGATAAAAGCCAAAGAAAATGATTTTTTTACGGATAACACCTTAAATTCATTTGTTGGAACTTTTGGAGTAAAACAAGTAGCCAGTACCGATCTCAATCTGCGGGTGATGAAATATTTTAATCTGGCACCTTCTATTAATTTCAGGGAAATATGGAATATGCGGTCCATCCGGTATGATTCACTGCAACTCGATGAGTTTGGCCAGAAATACGATACCCTCAGTGGTTTTAAAGCTGCGCATTTACTGGATGTGGCCATCGGATTAAATACTGCAATATATGGAACCATGAAATTTAAAAAAGGTCCATTGAGAGGGTTCAGGCATACAGTAAGACCCAATATTGCCCTGGCATATAGCCCTTCCAGTGATCCATATCTGGGGGCATACCGGCAACGAATTATATCCGGGAGAGATACTATCTATACCAGACGATTTTATTCTCAGTTTCAGGGAATGACCTATGATGAAATTTCCAATCAACCTACGAGGTTGGGTATCAGTTATGGATTTACCAATATTTTTGAGGGAAAATATTTTAGTAAAAAAGATTCTGTAGACAAAAAGTTCAAGCTGTTTGACAATGTATATGTAAATGGTTTTTACAATTTTGTTGCCGATTCATTTAAATGGTCGCCAATGACTACCGGAGGTGCTACCAGGCTTTTCGGAGGATTAAGTACCCTTTCTATAAACTCCGGATTGTCATTTTATGATAAAGACTCCCTCGGTTTTTTAAACAAGACTACCCGGTTAAAAAAAGGGAAGTTTCCTGTTCGTTTTGATCAGTTCAATATCAATCTGGGTACTAATTTTAGTTTTGAAGATATCAAAAATCTGATTTCAAAATGGAAAGGACAACCGGTGAAAAAGGAAGAACCTGTGACTACTGATGAGGGAGATGATACTCCAAAACCTAAAAAGAAAGAAAGTCCGGAGACTTTTTGGCAAATGTTTAAAGGATTTGGCTTTAGTCATAATCTCTCCTTTGGTGAAATCAGAGATCCGCTGACAAACAAGACAAAAAATGGAATAATTACCAATACTATAAGCACTCAGGGCTCTATAGATCTTACTAAAAATTGGAAAATAACGATTGGAAATATTGGCTATGATTTTAAAAATAAAGGCCTTACCTATCCTGACATTGGCTTCTCCCGCATTTTGCATTGCTGGCAAATGACTTTTAGCTACCAGCCAGATCGTGGTACATATTCATTTAATATTTTTGCCAGCCAGGGTACATTTAATTTCCTTAAGCTACCGTACAGAAAGGATATATATGATCCGAGGGATGATTTGTAGAAGAAAATACAGCGATTGCAATAATTGATTCGGGGAAGCCTGAAACCGAACGAGGTAATTATTAGAAAAAATAGTTTCAGAGAGGTTGTCGATACCATTTTTTTTGATTCTGGTGCTTTTGTTTCGAATGGAAACATAAACTAAAGCCTGGATTTAATCAATACTGTTGATAAACTTAGGTGCGTTCACTAATGTTTCATCGATAATAAAGGTTATAGGGACCAGTGTGCACCCTTTTTCATTTTCTTTGTAAGAAGAATATAATACCTATCCATCCTCCGCTCACACCAATGACGCTTAAAGTGGAAGTGCGAAAGTTTAAATCCAAATCAATACTTATCAGGATCGGTGAGCAGAGTGGCTTCGCTCTCTTTTTGGAATGTGGCCTTTTTATTTTTATACCTTGATCCAGAAAATAAAAAAAGGCCGCGCCCCCCGACGCGACCTTTCGTAATTTATTGATACTAGGTTCAATAAATATATTGTCTAAGATACGATAAGTTTTAATTGAATGTGTAGCGAACACCTAATTGCATAGCCCAGGCACTACCTGTATTTATACTTTTGGTGAAAGAATCTTTTAATAAGACTGTTTTACCATCAATTACTTGGGTTGCTAATCTATACACAGGTACTCCATCAGGGTCAACTCTTACAAAATTCAATGGTCTGTTTGCAGCAGTTGTAGAGTTAGCTACTCCCCATTTATCATTGAGTACATTTCCAGCATTGAATAAGTCCATTCTTACTTTAAATGAGTTCTTCTTACCGGCGATTTTGATAAATATTTCTTGTTCTGCTGATAAATCAAATCTGGTTAACCAAGGTGAATACCCGCCATTTCTTTCAGCGTATTGGCCTCTTCTGGTGGATAAATAGTCATCCTGATCTATATAGGCATCGTAAGCTGCTGCTTGTTGCGCTGCAGTAAACGGAGCTGAACCTGTGATGTCGGCAAATCTGAGATCAGAGGCTTTATTAGGCACGTATATTAATTCATTATTTGTCACGCCATCTCCATTAAGGTCACCGGATACAGAATAAGAAACTTTATATCCACTGCTGGCGATACCACTCAAAGAGAGCACAGTGCTTCCTCCTAATTTACCTCCATAGTTAATTACATAACTCACATAACCTACCACTCTATGTCTCAAATCATTATTGGCATATGCCAATGTTGGTTTATTGCTGCCATTTACCGCGAAAATGCTATTGAATGATTCTGATGCGGTTGCGCCAGCATTTGCAAGATCCTTTGCTACGCCATAAGTATACGCAAGCATTGCACCAAATTTTCTGCCCAGTGGTCTTTCAATTTTACCTGTAAGGGAGTAAAAATACCCTTCACTAGTATTTCTGAATACTAAAGCACTCACTACATTATCGTTTATTCTGTTTAATGAGTCAGCTTTTGCAGCATTTGCGGCTCCTGAACCTAAATATCTAAGTCTGGTATCAGGTCCTGAAAATTTATTAGTAGTAGGTTCCAGGTTGGCTTGAATATGTTTTATTGCATTCAGGGTTTTATTGTATAAAAACTCCACCGATGCTACCCAGGCCCCACCTAACCTATGATCTATACCTATATTTGATTTCCATACCTGAGGGAATCTGAAATCTTCCTGGGTTGCATTGATATCAAAAGTGAGTTTGGAAAGATCCAATTCTCCGGTGGGTCTGAATCGTGCAGGATTGGGGTCAAATGGATAAGCCTTTGTATTTCTCTGATCTAAAAATCCAGTTAATACTCCATTATTACCTACCTGGTTAGATATCCAAACATACGGGAGGCTGGATAAGAAAACACCGGTACCACCACGAACCTGAGTATTTTGAGCACCATTTACATCCCAGTTAAATCCAAATCTTGGAGAAAAATTCAGGGAAGCTTTAGGTAAATTCCCTGTATTTATTTTCATAGGATTGCCATTCTCGTCTCTAAAGGTTTGAGCAGAAATGACTTTGTTTTCCAAAGCAGTATTTCCAAAAGCAATTACATCTCCTCTTACACCAAAAGTAAGTTTTAAATCTTTGGTGGCTGAAAATTGATCCTGGATGTATGCACTGGTCTTATTGACTTCTAGTACCTGGATTGGTTCAATACCACCTGCCAGTGCGGAATATCTTAATTGAAAACGGGCATTTACCGGGCTGGTTGTATTATTGGGATTGGCTTTATAAGCATTAGCTGCTGCATAAAAATCATCTAAAGAATTATAAACATATACTCCATTAGAAGCAGGGTAAAATAAATTATTAGATTTAAATGCCTCGAATGCGGCTCCAAATACAAAATTGTGTTTGCCCACTTGATATGAAAGATTGTCTGTAATATTCAGGGTAGTATAATTTAATTTATTGCTTGGTGTGAATGGGTCAAATCCAACCGATGTATAGGTAGATCCACCGTTTAGTATATCTACGGTAGGAAATAAATCGGTTCTGTATTTTCTATCTTCTATTTGCTTATTATAGGTAATCAATAAACTATTAGAAGTTCTTTTTGCAAGAGTTGAGTTCCATTCCCCTACGATCGATCGGGTATTGTCCTGAATTATATAACCAGAGTTTTGGAATGAAAGTGCTGTAGCACTATTGGTTCTGTTTCCATTTCCGGCAGAGGTACTGTTGCTAATGATAGCATCCGACTCCGAATCGTGATGTGCGTATCGTATAGAAAGTTTATTTTTATCATTTAGATTATAGTCTAACCTTACCAGGCCTTTTCTACTGGAAACTTCATTGTTAAATCCTTCGTACGGACCGGTAATATAGTTGAAATTGGTTTTCATGAAATCACTCAATTTATCCAGGTCAGCAGCAGTAGTTCTCGAAACCTGACCGGTAGCCCCCGGACGGTTAGCAAACCAGGTGGTAGCAGGTGCTGCCTGTTTGTTTTGCTCACCATTTAAAAATATAAACAATTTATTTTTTATCAAAGGAAATCCAAGTCTGAAACCTGCAGTATTTTCGAAAGTATTGGGTTTTTGTAAAGGAGTGAATGTAATGCCATTTACGCTATTACCTATTAATTCGTCTTGTTTTCTAAAAAAATAAGCAGAACCGGAAACCTGATTTGTACCGGATCGGGTAACGGCATTTATACCTGCTCCGGCAAAACCGGATTGCCTTACATCAAAAGGTGCAATGTTAATCTGTACTTCTTCAAGTGCATCTAGCGATATAGCTGTGGAATTTGTTCTACCTCCTGCCTGAGCCTCATTTCCAAGTCCAAATCCATTGTTAAAAGCGGCACCGTCTATTGTGAAATTATTCAATCTGTTATCCTGACCTCCAAAAGATCTACCGTTGGAAAACGGATTTAGTTTTGTAATGTCATTAATCGTTCTTCCTATTGTAGGCATGCGTTCTAATGCTTCTCGGCCTAAAGTGGCACCGGCACCGGTTTTCTTGGAGCTAATGATGTCATTTTTTGCAGATGATACTACAATTTCATTTATTGTAACTGAGCTTTCAATCATTTTAATGTCCACCACAGTATTGCTACCTAGTGATACGAATACTTCTTCCTGACTGTAATCCTGGTATCCTACATAGGTAGCTGAAATAGTATAAGGTCCACCGGTACGTACATTGAGTAAAATGTAATTCCCCTGTTCATCGGTAGAGGTTCCATATCGAGTGCCTGATGGTGTATGTACAGCTAACACTGTAGCACCAATCAGGGCCTCTTTATTATTATCAAACACTACGCCTGATATTGAACCGCTTGTAACTTGAGCAAAACCTGCAACCACAAATAGCATTAGAGCGCCGAGTAGTAGAGGTAATCTTCTGAATGTGAGAGATTTCATATAAATCTGTTTTTGGATTGATTGAATTTGATTTCGCGGCAAAAGTACAACTCTCATATTAAGAAATTATTAATAAGTAAAAAAAATATTTGTCAATAAATGTATAATCCATAATTGAAAATAAATTATCTGCCCGAGATTCGGCTTACATGTTAAATTTGTAGATATAATTCTTGACATTTTTGTCATAAATTTTTAATAATCATGAATGCTTTAGCTGAAGAAATTAGAAAATTGCTGGAAGATCAGCAAATCCTTAAAAAAGTGCAGGATAGGATAGTACAAATAGTACCGGAAATAGAACAGATGAGAAAAGACCTGATTCCGTTGGACCAACAAGTACAAAAAGAATATGCCGATGTGGAAAACCTTGAAAAACTGGGACTTAAAACCATGTTTTACAAGGTATTAGGTAGTAAAGAGACTCAAATGGAAAAAGAACGCCAGGAGTATTTGCAGGCGTCACTTAAGTACGATCAGGTAAAAAAATCGCTAGAGTTATTAGAATTTGAATACAATCTGTTAAAGAAAAAAATAGATGCCTTGCCTGCAATTGAAAAAAGACTGGACGAACTAAGCAAACAGCAGGAATTGGAACTAATGAATATGCAGGGTAATGCAGGGCTTGAGCTGAAAAAGATATATGCTCAGATCGAAACCCAGCAACGCATGATAATCGATATCAATGAAGCTGTGAAAGCAGGCTCGACAGCCTTACAAAGCCTGGATAATGTGATTGCCGGTCTGCAACAAGCTCACAACTGGGGTCAGTGGGATATGAGTGGTCGAAATCCCATGAGCAATCACCTGAAATATACAGCCATAGACAAAGCTAAAGACTGGGCTTACGAGGCCAATCGTCAGCTAAAAATATTTGAAAAAGAACTACTGGATGTCTATCGCCGTATCCCTGAAGATTTCCAGTTGCACCTCGATTCATTCAATAGGTTTATTGATGTGTTTTTTGATAACTTGATTACGGATTGGATTATACAGCAGAAGATCCATAATGCACTAAATAATTCACTCAACACCAGGGATAAAGTCACCCGAATGGTCAAATTACTTGAATCAGAGAAACCAAAAGTAGATAAGGCTATAGCAGACCTGAATGAAGCTAAAAAAGAATATGTTTTGAGAGCCAGCAGCTAAAAATTACAATTTACCATTTTGCGATTTACAATTGGCCCAATTCCAATCGTATTTCTTAAAATGCTTACTCGTAAATAGGGTTATGCTGTTTTCATTGCTTGTAAGAACAAATCCATATCCGGCTGGGTACCAATACTGACCCGGCACCAGTTTTTATTATCAAAATTCCAGGATCTGAGTGCTACACCATTATTGGCCATATGATTTACCAGTTCTGATCCAGGTTTAGATATAGGGAAAATAACAAAATTGGTGTACGAGGGCAGGGGAGAGTAGCCCATGTTTTCCAGCGATTTAACCGTATTGGTTCTAATCTCAATTGTTTTATTTACACAATAGGATTTAAAATTTTCGTCATCTAATGTGGCAATAGCACCATGCATAGCCGGAGCCGATAGACTAAAGTCCCAGGTGTGGTATTTTTCAAACTCTTTTACCTGCTCTATAGATGAAATGGTATAGGCTACGCGCAAACCGGCAAAGCCATGAATTTTAGAAAGGGTCTTGCCAATCAGCACGTTTTTCATGGATGCCATTCCTGTCATGGTATTCTTTTCTTTATCCGGTACATAATCGATATATGCTTCGTCTATAAACACCAAAGTTTTTTTACTTACACGCTCTACAAATTCTTTTAATTCATCAGGATTTACTTTGGTGCTGCAGGGATTGCCGGGATTACAGATATACACGAGTTTTGTATTTGCAGTAATGGCGTTTTCTATTGCCGGCAGATCGTGCTCATATTTTTGGTTTAAAGCAATTTTAGTCCATTTTCCACCGAGGCTTGCAGCCATAGCAGGCATGAGGTCGAAAGTAGGCTGAGCTGATATCATTTCTCCATGCTGTAATCCATTTAGTGATCCCAGCATATTTAATAATTCAGAAAGGCCTGCACAGAGAAATATCTGTCCTGGACTTACATTTTCATATGAAGCTATTTTTTCTTTGAGTGCTTTTGCTACATTGCGGCTGTATCGGTTAGCATCTTTAAATCCTTCGACAATGGCAGCTTTAGCTTTTTCAGACGGTCCAAACGGATTTTCATTACTATTCAGCCTTGCAGTGATTTGGCTGGGAGCAAAAAAAGATTCATCCATCATCCACCTTCCAGTGTGAGGGTGTATCCGGCCATGAAAATTAATTTCATCAGCCTTCAAAGAATGGTAGAATGCAGATGCTGCGGCTATGCCAAGGCTTGTTTTAAACCATTTTCGTCTATCCATAGCATTTCCGGGGACGGATGATTTTTTCATCTTAATATTATTTTGCTCCCAATTTAAGCAAAATTTTAAGGATATTATTCAAATTTCTAAATACGACTTAGTTCCGTGGGAAGGAAAACATGATATGCATACTTCTTGATTAATCAGCCTGTTTGATCTTCTTTTCGATTAACTTCTAATCAATATCAATGTTAGGGATTAAGGCGTGCAGAAATGATGCCGGCAACCATTGCCTGGATGACACCATATATGCCCCAACTGATAACCATAAACAGGGTGACATTAAATGCACTATATATCATCCACATACTGGGTAAAATGGCAATGAGACCGTAGAAAAGGCCAACTTCTATTCCGCGCATAATCAAATTGCCTTTAAATAATGTCTTAAATCGAAGCCAAAACCAAGCTAATGCAAATGAAATAATAAAAGGGTGTACAAAAAACATCCATGATTTTTCCCCTTCCAGGCTAAACATAGGATCATAATATTGCTCCGCCAGGGAAGGAACTAATTTGACCAGGAGAAATAAGGTGAGATAACTGATCACTAGCAGGGTTAACCCAGATATAAGGACTTTGAGAGCAATGATTTTCATGATTTTTATTTTTAAAAGAGATATTGTATACTGTTAATTTAATTATTAGATTGATTTTGAAGAGAGTTCTACGTGCAGGTCGAAATGAAATGTAATTTCATCATTTACTTTTATCATACCAAATAAAACCTGAGGTGGTACAATTTTAAACTCAGTCATTCTTAAGGATTTTGACCCCGTCAACAAGATCTTTCCTTCGGATTGTTTGGCTTTTACATCGACTTCATATTTTCTTTTTTCTCCTGCAAGGGTGATCAATACGGTTGCCTGTATCCTGTTCCAGGAGATTGGGGTTATAGTATTTCTGATTTTGATATTGCTCAGTTCGATTTTGACCGTTGGGTATAAATCGGATTTTAACGCTTTTTGAAGGTCTTTATCCATTTTCCTGTTCTTGCAATCGATATACTCTACAGCCAATTGCATTTGTGTATTGATAAAGTCCATTTCGCCATCAGATATGGCATCTGCTTTGAATACTTGATTTTCAAAGTCGTGGACACAATCACAAGAAAATTTATTTACATTGGAAGTACCTGCCAGATACACTTTACTTTGAGGTAAAATTTTATATTCACCAGTGTAGCTGATTTTGTCGCCTGATGGATATATCCAGTACATCAATATAAATAGTATTAAACCTTTCATTTTATATTTTTAATTTATTTCAAAAATAAAACCGGGGTAATGCATTTAACTGCATTATCCCGGATGAAATAAAAATCAGAATCCTACAACTGCTTCTATAACAAACCCATTAAACTTGCCTTCATACCTGTAGTCGGTAATAGGGAAGTTATTGAATACTTGATTCACAACTTCACCTTTCAGCAATAAATTTTTAGTTGGAAACCATCCACCGGCAATAGAAAATCGATTGACTTTTACTTTAGCCTGGGTACCGTTATTTAAAATTCCTCGAGGCTCCCCATTCATGCCTATGTATCGGCCTCCGATGTAGATTTGTTCATTCTTAAGAAATCTATAATTGGCTTCCAAAGCATATTGGGTAAATTCACGTTTTAGCCATTTGCCTTCTTTTACATCGGCGTAGTTACTACCGCTTACCATTTCATATGCTCCAATAAATTCTAAACCTTTGTATTTTATAAATGGATTGATAGTTACTGCCATTACCCTATTGGCTACATCAGGATTGAATCTGCCTGAGGTAAAGTTTGGACCAGCCTGTGTCTTAGGGTCAGATGGGCTAGTACCGATAGAAATCGGTAAGCCATTTATTGTAGCAGGCTCCATTACACCAAAATAATGTGATCCTGTGCGGTCCCCAGCATACAATGTATTACGTTGATTATTCGGATTGTTGTAAGCGGATACGGATAATCTGAAATGGAGATCTTCTGTATTTTTATCATATGCTACTTTACCAAAAATAGATGGGGTACGCTTTGTCCTCACTACACCATTGCTGTTAATAGCATCTGGGGTTTTCACAATATTACCATTGATAAAGCCGGATGACATACCTACCATGAACATCAAATCCTTAGTTGGAAAAGCATATACTTCTCCGCCTATTTCTGTGGTAAATGCATCCAGTAAATAATTTTCAACATAAGGATTAAACATTGCGTTACCACCATCAGTGCGTCTGAATTGCATATCTCCATAGTTTGGTTGGAAGTGGCCGATTTTAACTCTGAAATACTTGGTAAACCAATCAGGGCTACCAAACATAGGAAGTTTGTCTATCTGTACATAGCCCCCTTTTACCCAGAACTCTGAGTGGTGCCTTGATGACATATAGTTTTCCAGGCTTACTCGGATACCATCTTCAATTTGAAAGTCAAAATTGAGATTGGCCATGGCAAGATTAAATCCATTTAATTTGGATTTTGTAGAATCCTCAGCTTTAATACTGCCATATAAAAAATTAGCTGACTTGCTCGGTTTATTGGTACTGGTAAGGGCCTGATAATCCTGAGTGAAAGAGCCACCGATTCTGAGTTTGAAACCGGTATATTCTGGCTGTTCAGTGGACTTTGAAGGTTCAAATACATTTATACCATCCTTATTCCAAGGCCTCGAATACTGAATCTGTGCTTCCTGGCTTAACAGGATAGAAGTGGTAAGCATTAGTGCCAGTCCTAGCATGAAGGTTGAAGTTTTCATAAATTTTATTTTATTGTGAATAATGAGTTTTATTTTATAAGTTTAATGTTATACTCGATCGTAATTTCATCTCCAGTCACCATGGTGCCCAACAGTGCTGTAGGAGGTTTGATCCCAAAATCCGTCATCTTTAGTTTTTTACTCCCGGCAATCTCAAACTGATTGTTGCCAAGCGGTTTTATGGTAGATACCAAATCCACCGTTTTAGTGACACACGCTATGGTCAGTGAAGCAGTAGCTTTCAAGTCAATACCGGCTATACTTCCTTTTTGGAGTTTGAGCTGAATAGTAGCACACTCATCTGACTTCAGTGCCTGGTAGGTTTTATTATCCATGATACTTCCCTTAGAGCTTTTAATGCTCTTTACCGGAATTTCAAAATGGGCCTCTGACAATCCAGTGATTTGTTCACCTTCAATGAGTACAGTGGCTGATCCATTTAGTTGACCTATTTTCTCCTCCCACTTATGAACATTGGAGGTTCCTTTTATTACCACAGAATTCAGTGCCATTTTATAGGATTCCTGTGCTCTAAGAGGGTAGGCCAGAGTGATTACGAATGCAGTAAGAATTAAGATTTTCATTTCAATGATTTTTATGATGTAAAGAAAAGGGCAGTGCTGATGGCAGCAATTGATAGCCATCAATTGAAGGGGTAATCTTAAATAATAATCGCCCTGACCAAGATCAGTCGGCATTCTGAGCCAAGCAAAAGGTTTGTTTAGTTGATTGATTATCAGTAATATATATAGAAGTATATTAGTCTAAATGTGAGCTATTTCACAACAAAAACCGGGAGATTAAAACTATCGAATATTCACTTATTTATGTTATTTTCATGTCTTGATCATTATGATTAAGAGGCTGCCAGAGAAGGACTTATATTATGTATTAATACAATTGAATTTGTTTTTTCTTTATTTTATACCTATTCGTATAAATGGTTTTTTAATTACCGCTGCATATGGTAAACCTATGGGCCTGATCATTGGAATTTCAGGTTGTATAATCTTAGTACTCTCTTTGTTACAGCTAAATACCAATCTCAGCCCTTTTCCCAGTCCTAAAAAGACTGGTAGCCTGGTACAATTTGGTCTGTACAGATATATGCGTCATCCAATATATAGCGGTATTATTCTTATGGGGCTTGGGTTTGGATTTTATTACCACAGTTTATGGAAACTTCTAATAACTTTTGCTTTAATAGTATTTTTCTATTTTAAATCCCGGTATGAAGAAAGGTTATTGATTCAAAAATTTCCAGAGTATACGAAATACAAAAAAAACACCGGGCGATTTTTTCCATTTTATGCATTAAATAAAGGGAAATCAATATTTTAAAAAGATTAGCTCAACTTATTACCTTTGATCTTGTTATTTAATCAATATATTCAATAAACTTAAAAAATTAATTTATTATGGCATTTACACTTCCCGCACTTCCATATGCAACTAATGCACTCGAACCCCATATTGACACCAGAACCATGGAGATCCATCATGGAAAACACCATCAGGCATATGTAACCAACCTTAATGCAGCAATAGAGAATACTGAATGGGCCGACAAATCATTGGAAGAAATAATGGCCAATATTTCTAAATTGCCTATGGCAGTACGAAATAATGGTGGCGGACATTATAATCATAGTCTTTTTTGGCAAATCATGGGACCGGGAAAAGGGGGAGTACCGACCGGAATCATAGGTGATGCCATCAATGCAACTTTTGGATCATTTGATGCCTTTAAAGATGCTTTATCAAAGGCAGGTATGACCAGATTTGGTAGTGGATGGGCTTGGCTTTCAAAAGGGGCTGATGGAAAATTATTTATTTCAAGCACCCCTAATCAGGACAACCCACTAATGGATATAGCTGAGCAAAAAGGCAGTCCAATACTGGGTGTTGATGTTTGGGAGCATGCGTATTATTTGCATTACCAAAACAGGAGAGCGGATTATTTGGCCGCTTTTTTCAATGTAATAGATTGGGATGCTGTTGCATCGAGATTGTAACCATCCCGCATGGGTTCGTAATCAATTTATATATACTTCTATTTCTGAAAAAGAGATTTTTTCAAATTCTATTGAGTGTAAAATAGGTTGTAAAAATTACTAAACTAATTTTAATATAAAAACCTGCCTTAGTGATGAGGCGGGTTTTTTTTTATGAATGTCAGCCAAAACTGATAATGAACAAAATAAAAACTTTATGCAATCCCTAACTTCTATTTAACAATTCTTAACTGTACCCCAGCGTGATATATACAAATCAAATATATCATGAAAACTAACATTTTACTCCCGGTTTTATTGAGCATCTGGATACCTGCATTTACACAAAATGGATTGGAAATTGGAATAGGTCCGGTTTTTTCCAATATTACATTAAAAGGGATAGATAATTCTATTCGCCCAGACAGGACATTGCATACCGGACTGCAGGTACAGGCTCTTTGGAATCAAAATATAGGACACGGATTTAGTGTAGTTTCAGGTATTGGATATAAAGAAAAAGGATTTATGTGGAAAGAAGGGATCAGTACCAATGTGTTGAATGTACCCATCAATATAGGTGTCACTGCTACCACCAATATCAACTACGTTGAAGTACCTCTTAATCTGAAATATAAGTTAGGAGAGGAAAATGGAATCAACGCATTTGTTTTTGCTGGTCCAACGGTAGGTTATGCCCTGAATGCCAATCTACAGACCAGAGCAAATATGCTTATTGACTTTAATATAAATCGAACTGATATTAACCTAAATGATCCAATCTACAATCGTGTTGAGTTGGGTGCCAATGCAGGTGCCGGTATAGCACTACCGGTGGGAAATGGTAGTATCATCGCTTCTGGTAATTATATGCATGGTTTCAACAGGATCATTGATAATACGGTGATTGATTTTAAAGCCAGAAACTATGGCTTTGGATTGAATCTGGGGTATATGATCAAATTCTAGAAACCAATGTAAATTATTGTAAATAAAAAAGGCCGGTGCAATTACCGGCCTTTTTTAATATGATCTCAAATTTTAATTTTTATTTCTTCATTTTGCTCCACTCTGCAATAGAAGTTTCATTCATTTTGATATAGTCATTGTTTTTGGCTTCGGTAGCTTTGGTCAATGATTCTTTTGCTGCAGCAATAGCATCGTTGTATTTTCCTGCTTTAGCCAGAATGAGGCTATAAGCGCGAAGATTCCAAAATTGATTGGCACCCATACTAACCCCTTTAGCAGCCCATTCAACAGCCTTATTGATGTCTTTACCTGAGCTGGTATAATAATTGGCAGCGGCCATATAGTCATTAGCAGATGGTCCTGACATTACCTGGTTGATGCCAGCCATTACTTTCCCGTCAGTCATTACATCAATAGTGAAACCTACTCTGGTTTTTTCCCATGCTATATACATTTCCACACCAGCATCTTTTAATTGATCAAACTCCACAGTAAAAGTTTCTTTCATAGCTGTCATAGCTGAAGGTTTAACGGAAATTCGGAGAGCCTCATCTGACTCTTTGTAATCAGCACCTCCCGGAACATTTAGATCAGCATTTTTGTGAAAAATGATTTTCCACTCCATTTCGCCAGGAATAGTGAATAAAGCATATTTGCCTTTTTTCAATTCTTTACCATCAATTTTTACATCATCATTAAAGGTAACTTTTGTGCCTTGGTTAGCACCTGTACGCCACAATTGGCCATAAGGAACCAGGTCGCCAAAAACTTTACGGCCTTTGGCACTTGGGCGACTGTAATCCACTATAATAGAAGTCAAACCAACGGATTGCTCTAATTTAGCTCCTGGACTTGCAGAAGGGGTACGGATTTGTGCACTTAAAGTCAAGGTAGTTGCGATAAACAACATACATAATAGAGAAATTCTTTTCATTATATAAAATTTTTAATTTTCCGCAAAAATAGCTCATTAGTTGCTCATTGTTAACATTATATCCTTTAATAAAAAATTAAATCTATGTTAACAAACGGCCGGAATGAATCAACTAATCCAATTTAGGTGCAATTTGTTTTATTCTATATAATCGAATTTTTTCTAAGGTGTGGTAGTGGTATAAATACAATATTCCAAAAACGAAGAGCATGGTGTACGCTTGCAGAATGGAACCTCCCAATACCTTTACTACTATGGCTACCAGTACCAGGTAAAACAGGTATAAAAACATTGTAGTACCTACGAGTACTGATGCAAAAAATTCGATTCTTTTTACTTTGGCCTTGGTTATAGCATAGCCAAGAATAAAAGGCACGTTATTAATCCATTTACCTATAAAAGCAACGATTGAAAACAGTCCGGGTTTCGCAGTGATTTTATCAATAGATGACAGTTTCTCCAACACAACTTGCCGGTCCAAATCAGTCATTCTATTTATCTTTTCAGAAGCCTCCTTGTCCTTTATAAACCGTTCACCTGATCTATCGATTACCGGTAAAAATGGATATTTTGAATTAGCTTTATTGATGAGGAATAATTTTTCAGCCAATGGCAGATACTCGTCTTTATCTATATGTATTACCAGGGGTTTCATTTCAGCTTCTACTTTTTGAGTGAGTTCTGAAATGGCTCGTATTGAATCGGATTTGTATTGTTGATAATAATCATGTAAGGTAATGGGCATTCCCACTTCGATCATTACTTCCGACCTGAAATCATTTGGATGAGTGTAGTTTACTCCTAAGGGTACTATGCAGAGATCCATATCCGGATAGCGGTCTAATGCACCGAAGGCAATACGGGCCAACCCTTTTTGTATGGGCCTGAGCCGTTTTTCCTGGGTAGTATTTCCTTCAGCATACACTACGATGACTTCATTATTTTTTAATCGTTGATGGCATTCATTAAAAGTATTTTCATTGGCTCTCAGGTTTTTGAATCCATCTGTAACACGATATATCGGAGTTAGATGTACTTGTTTTAAAAGGTTGATGACAAATTTATTTATAAAAATATCGCCCCTCACAAGAAAATGAAGTGATTTTGGAAAATGAGTGGCCAAAAGACAGGCTTCTAAAAATGCGCTAGGGTGATTGCTGGAGATCAATACCGGTCGATCCAGAGGGATTCGCTCAATATGATGGATATGAATTTTGCTGAAAAAAATCCGGAGCGTCAGTCGTACAATAGGCCTGATAATAAAATATATCATACAGTTGTCACAAAGGTATTATTTTCAATTACTTTTTTATGCCAGAAAAGAAATCATTGATCGTGGTGGGGGGACCCACAGCTGCCGGTAAATCAGCTGTGGCTATAGCCCTGGCAAAACTGTACAGTACGGAAATCATAAATGCGGACAGCAGGCAAGTCTACGCTGAATTGAATATTGGGGTTAATAAACCGACTAAGGAAGAATTACTGAATATTTCACATCATTTAATTGGCCATGTTTCCATACATCAGGATTATAATGCCGGGCTCTATGAGTGGGACGCATTGAATGTAATTAATTCTATTTTCCAGCGAAACCAAACTGCAGTTTTGGTGGGAGGTACGGGACTCTATATAAAAGCAGTGATCCAGGGATTTGATGAGTTTCCTCAGGTTTCTACGGAAATAAAAAAAGAATTAAGTGAATTGTATACTCTATATGGATTGGAATTTATCCAACAGAGACTTATCGAAGTGGACCCTGAGTATGCTGCGGAAGTAGACCTGCATAATCCAATGCGCATCCTGAGAGCCTTGGAAGTCTCATTGTCATCTGGAGAAAAATATTCATCTCTTAGGGCCAGAAATAGTAAAAACAGAAACTTCAAAGTCATTCCGGTATTCATAAGTAAAGACAGAACAGAATTGTATAAAATAATAGATGAGAGAGTGGATTTCATGGTAGAAAAGGGGTTAAAGCAAGAAGCCTTTTCTTTATCAGCATATAAACATCTCAAAGCCTTGCAAACGGTTGGGTATACCGAATGGTTTGATTTTTTTGAAGGGAAGCTAAGTGAATCAGAAGCTATAAATAAAATAAAACAGCATACCCGAAACTATGCTAAGCGGCAATGGACCTGGTGGAAACCCTGGGCCTGGCCTGAATTTGAAGCCAGCCAACTGGATAAAATTCAACAATATATTGACCTTGAAAAAAACAATAAGAAGGTTTATTGACTTGCTTAGGCTTACCTTTGCATCATGTCTTCGATATTCAAGGTTGCGGCTTCTGTGGATCAGGTAAACGAACGTGGCCAAAATACATTGGCACAACACCTGGGAATAGAATTTATTGAAATAGGCGAAGACTACCTTACAGCAGTAATGCCGGTAGATCACCGAACCAGGCAGCCCATGGGTATTTTACATGGTGGCGCTTCTGCTGCTTTTGCTGAGACCCTTGGTAGTATCGCCTCATTATTGTGTATAGATACTCCCAATGTCGTCCCTGTGGGTGTGGAAATAAATGTAAATCATCTCAAGTCAGTAACGGATGGTTTTATCACCGGTATTGTAAAACCCATTCGAATCGGAAGGACCATTCACGTATGGAATATAGAAATGTATAATCAAAACAAAGAAATGACTGCCATAAGCAGACTGACTGTGATGCTGGTCAGCAAAAAAAAATAAAGTAGAATGAAGAAATTAACCATTTTATTTTGCTTGGGCATTGTCATGGCAAAGGGACAAAATTACAATACGGAATTACTGTCCAACATCCGGTTTCCTGATAACGCTGCTAATATCTGGGGCTATGCGGATAGCTCCAAAAGAGAATATGCAATAATTGGCCGGACAACGGGAACCTCTATTTTCGATGTGACGGATGGAAAGAAACCGGTGTTGCTAAAGCATATTGCAGGTGCCAATAGTTCATGGCGTGAAATCAAATCATGGAAAAACAGATTGTATGTGGTTGCAGACCGAGGTGCCGATGGGGTATTGATCATAAATATGGCCAAAGCACCACAAGAGATTACTTCTGTATTTTGGAAACCTATAGTCACCGTTGACGACAAAGTATTGAATGTAAAAAAGGCAGGCACCATAGATAGATCTCACGATTTGTTTATTGATGAAAAAGGGTTTTGTTATTTGACCGGAAGTAGCTTTCATCAGGGAGTCGTAGTGTTGGACCTTAACACAAATCCGGACAATCCTGTATTCAAAGGAATATTTAATTCTAACTATACCCACGATGGTTTTGCAAGAAGAGATACTTTTTGGTCTGCAGATATCATTGCAGGAGAGTTTACGGTATGGGATGTCAGAGATAAACTATCCCCAAAAAAGCTTGCCAGCCAGCGCACAGGTAATGCTTTTACGCATAATATTTGGCTTTCTGATGATGGTAGGTATGCATTTACCACAGATGAAAGAGCTAATGCATTTGTAGAGTCTTATAAAGTGGATGATTTGTTTAATATAACTCTGTTAGATAAATACCGAAGCAGAACTACTCAAATCAGAAGTACAATACCTCATAATACGCTGTACCATAATGGATTTTTAGTCACTTCGTATTACACAGATGGATTTACCATTGTAGATGCATCAGATCCTGGGCATTTGGTTGAAGTAGGCGCATTTGATACTTATCCGGCCGGGGATGGTGATTTTCATGGATGTTGGGGAGTGTATCCCTATCTTCCAAGTGGAAATATATTAGCATCCGATATTGAATTTGGTTTGTTTGTAGTAAAACCCACGTATGTAAAGGCCAATTATTTAAAAGGTTTGGTTTCAGATTCAATCACTAAATTACCTCTAGCAGATGCTATTATAAAAATTGAAAAAGAGTCCAATCTTGAAGTGCAGACTAAAAATGATGGGAGTTTTAAAACAGGAGGGCCATATACAGGAAAAATTAAAATTACCATATCCAAAATCGGTTATCAAACAAAATCGATGGATGTGATGTTTGCACAGGGTAGTGTAGCTGATATTAAAATTGATCTTGTACCCCTGAAAATCTCCGTATTACAGGTTAGATTAATCGACAGGATTACCAAATTACCAGTGGCAGGTCAGGTGGTATTACAGCGTCCCAAGGAATTTTTACAATTCAACACGAATGCAGATGGTTTTGCCAGTAATACAGTATTTGAAGGTGAATGGGATTTGATATGCGGTTCATGGGGATGGAAATATGCAGTTCAAAAAGTAACCCTCACAGTTAGTGTAAATAAAAATATAGTAGTAGAGCTAAACCAGGGATATGAAGATCAGTTTATTTTTGATTTTGGATGGTCTGCTAACAGCTCTGCCAATAGCGGCATTTGGGGAAGGGCAGAGCCCATAGGTACCTATCTGGGTGATATGACTATCAATCCTGAGTTTGATTTATCTGATGATCTTGGTAATCAATGTATGATTACCGGTAATGGATCTACTGCGGTCAGTGGTGCAGATGTGGACAATGGATTTACCAGACTTGTAAGCCCGACTATTAATCTAGCTCCATTCCAGTCTCCAATATTATCTTTTTATGCCTGGACAGCCAGATTTAATCTCCTGGATTCGCTTATAAAAATCGGGACCCAAAAGGTGTTTATTGTATTTGGCCGTGATACAGTATTAATTGACAGCCTGAGTCCAAATAGTCTTGCATGGAAAAAATATTCTTACAAGCTCGATAATAAAAAATTTTCCAATCTCACTGATATCAGAATCATTTTTGAAGCATTTGAACCGGCCGGAACTGATTCAAGAAACATACTTGAATTTGGAATTGATGCCTTTTCGATCGCTGAACAGAGTACTACTCCTGTGGCTGGAATATCAGGTACTGCTAAATTTAATGTCTATCCTAATCCAACCAATGGTGTATTTAATATTAACACCGATGGCAAATTGTACGATAGGAAAATAATTATTTACAACCAGCTTGGACAAACCGTATCAAGTATAAATTTACCTAGAGGTGTCGAAAATCTAAATGTAAATGAAGTATTAAGTCCAGGACTTTACTTTCTGTGTTTGGTAGACAAAAACGGTTCAGCTCAGGTAACCCGAAAAATAACGATTTCGAAATAAAAGACCGTAACCTATCTGCGTCGGTGATTCCTATTTCCACCGCCCCCATTGAATCTTCTGTTGTTATTTCTGCCCTTGAATCTGCCTTGTTGCCTGAAGGGTCTGGATTCTGAGCTGGCGGGCTGGAGATTCCCTCCTTTGCCTTTTCTGCTCAATACATCCAATGAGGTTTCATCACCAATATTTAGTTTGCCTTTTGAAAGGGCTATCAGGTCTTTCAAAATACCTTCATCGGTTACATAATGGTCTTTATTCCAGGTCTTGTACGCCATTTTCATGTACGAACCGATCAGGGAAATAAAATAATTTTTCTTTGGGCCGTCTTCCATTTCTGCAGCGCGAAGAATTAATTTTCTTACATGATTGCCGTAGTGTCGGTAGGTTTCGTTATTCGGTGGGTAGCTGATGCGGCTTGGCTTTACTGGCTCGTCTTCGGCAGTATACGTAATTCCTTCATTGGAAACTACATCTATTTTGTATTCGGCGATAGCAAAAAAATGTTTCCAAACCCTTGGTTTTACATCAAATCCGTTTTTGGGAGAAGGGGATAATTGAATCATAAGGTTTACGATAGCATTGGCCATTTTTTGCCTTTTTAAGCTATCTTCTTCATTTCTGATTGTGCGTATCATTTCTTGCACATTTCTTCCATATTCTGGAAAAAGTAAATGATCTTTATTTGAATTGTATTCCATTTTTTTATAAAAATAGATATTATTTTATTTAATAAGTAGTGTAACTGATTCTAAGTTTTGCAGGATTTACAGGATGTTTAGGGCCACCCAATACAACCCTGGATAGATTCACCGGGGTAGGAATAACCTGGTTTAGGCTTTCAGGGGCTATACCAAGATAAAGCTCAGACTTTACCTTGCCAGCTAATGCCCTTTGTATATGATTCGAAACGTTAAATACATAGTAGCTTATGGTTTCGCCATTTACGGTCTTACTGGCCAATGTACCACCCATAAAGGAATAATTGCTTAGCCCTCCCTGGTCAGAAATAAAATTATCTTCACCTGTGGTGGTATCCTTTACATATAAAGCCAATTGTTTGGCATAAGGATAAATAGTCTTATCATCACCTGGAAGATCAATAACCGTAAATTCCAATTCTGCTTTGTTAATTATGGCTTTAGGATCGAGTTTTAAATTTGGAAATTCAATTTTGGCTTTCAAACCGGCCATGGATTGTAAATAAATC
Organism: Saprospiraceae bacterium; assembly: GCA_044227925.1. Lineage (GTDB taxonomy): Bacteria > Bacteroidota > Bacteroidia > Chitinophagales > Saprospiraceae > JADJLQ01. The sequence goes on from JBGAVW010000006.1 coordinate 135,234, forward strand.
AGCTCCTCGCCTTTCTTTTTATTATTTAATGCTTCTTTAATTCGTGGTGAAAACGTATGTTTCCAGGCAGGTACACGGGGAGAAGTGAATGCTATCTGCGTTTGATTAAATGGGAAGCTGTAATTCTTAGCACTGCCCCCCGAAGTATAATAAATCGTAAATTTACTGTATACAGAATTAGGATTAAAATTCATCATCCTGAAATTGGGATTAGCCTGTCCAATGTAAAAGCCAGGGACATTGGCAAGAAATATAGAATCGCTATTATAAGTAAGAGTGTCCAGGCTCATGATAGACTTTGCATATTCTCTGTTTAATTTGAAAGCAAGATGAGGATCATAACTTATGGAATCACTACCTACAATTATTCTTAGTTTAGGATCTGGTCTGACACCGGAGAGTGAT
>JBGAVW010000070.1:0-22973 GCA_044227925.1 Saprospiraceae bacterium
ACCCAATCCAGAACGGTCAATTGTATAGATGAAAATGGGAATATAGTAGCCGGAAGTTTATGCGATCCCAATACCCAGCCGGCAAGTAGCCAAAATTGTACAGGTACACAAGGAGCGCAAAGTTTTTATTTGGATTCAGACTCAGATGGATATGGAAATCCAAATCTATCCATCCTGGCCTGTACCGCTCCAACAGGATATGTATCAAATAATTTGGATTGCAATGATGCCAATGCTGGTATCAATCCGGGTGCATCTGATGCTAACTGTAATGGTATAGACGAGGATTGCGATGGCATTGCGGATGATAACTATATAGCTGCTACCTGTACTGCTTGCTCAGGAGGAGTGGTGGTGAGTACGGTAACCAATGTGGGCATCACAGGGCTCAATACCTTAAATATTTCATCTACATCCGTCAAATTAGCATGGGATTTGAATCCTTTGTTTGAATCTTACAGCCTGGATTATAGATTTTCCGGAGGCTGGATTTCAGTTAATAATATTATCGGCAACATGATTACCCTTTCAAACTTAACAACTAATAAAATATATGAATGGAGGATAAGAGGAAAATGTGCCGGAGGAAATCTGGGCAAGTATACCAATTCCACATTCAATACTTTTGCTCCATGTGCATTGGCCCCAACAGGCCTTTCGGCTACTAATATTACAGGAAACAGTGCTACATTGAATTGGAATGTGGTTCAGGGTGCTATTAGCTATACTGTACAATATTTGAATTCATTTACCAACACGTGGACTACACTGACTACTGTCAATACAAACACTTACAATTGGACAGGATTGTCTACAAGAAGAGTGTATTCTTGGAGAGTGTCTGCCAACTGTACAGCCAATTCCAGTGCGTTTGCAAGCTCACAATTTAGAACCAAAAATTCTTTAGTGGAATTAGAAAACAGATCTGTGGATATTACTGCAACAGTATTTCCTAATCCGGTTAAAGAAAAATTGAATATCGTATTAACGGATGGCTCATTACCTGAGGGTATCACTTTATTTGATGCTCAAGGAAAGATGATGCTGAAGTACAGTAAAAATATAACCGTGGTCGACATGAAACCATATGGCTCAGGAATCTATATTTTGCAGATAAAATCAGGTAAGAAAATAGAGAATATTAAAATAGTTAAAGAATAACCTGACTATTATTAATGGATAATAAAAAGGCGGATCCTATATAAAGAGTCTGCCTTTTTTTATTTTACACCTTAGTTCGTAATTAGTATGCCAACGTATAGGTTTTATCTTGAAGAATTAAGGATCCGTCATTGGATAAAAAACCTGCTGGTCTTCGTGCCTGCTTTTTTTACGCTGCAGATCTATAAAAGTATTACCGATGTTCATCTTTTCTTAACTTTTATTTCATTTTGCATATCCGCTTCTTTAATTTATTTAATTAATGACTTGCAAGACATAGAGGCGGATAAGCATACACCCAATAATAAAGACAGACCCTATGCGGCTGGCAGGCTAAGCCTTACGCTTATGTATCGGATGATTTTTATTTTATCTTTATTACTAATAATTGGCGTGACCATTATCGGTATATGGATTCCATTTATCGTGTACATTTTCATAAACTTCATGTATACCTTCTACCTGAAAAAAATAGCCATTTTAGATATACTCGTGATTTGCCTGGGATTTGAATTAAGAATATGGGCAGGTGCAGAAGCAATACATGTGGTATTGTCTCCCTGGTTGATCAGTATGGTTTTTTTCCTCGCTCTTTTCCTGGGGCTCTCTAAAAGAATGGCGGATGTAATTCAATTTTCAAAGATTGATATAGTATCACATGAAAAGATTTCTTTTTATCAGAAACTCCCTCTCCAGACGATTTTATATATAGTTGCAGGCATAATCTTCCTCTTGTATTTGACTTATTGTTTTTCGCCGGAAATAAAAACAAGATTGAGTAATAGCTTATATCTTTCATCTGTTTTTGTGGCAATGGGACTTGGGAGGTATTTGTATCTGATTTTGGTTAAATATGTGTCGATGTATCCTACAGATATTATCTGGAAGGATCTTCTACTCCAAACCATATTTATTGCTTGGATAGGAAGCCTTTTTTTACTGATATATTAAAATTCCATTATTGAAAAAAGTAGTATCAAATTGGAATAACTATCCGAAAATATTCTCAGAAATCAGTGAGCCGGTTTCTACAGAAGAGATAGTGTCCATCGTAAATAATTTTGATTCACTGATTGCAAGAGGTGCAGGCAGGTCATACGGAGATGCATCTTTATTTGATACCATATTAAGTACCTCAAAATACAATTCTATCTTAACTTTTGATCCGGAAGGTCAATCGATTACAGTCCAGGCCGGAGTGCTGTTGGATTCTATTTTAAAATTAGCAGTTCAATATAATTTATTTTTACATGTAGTGCCGGGTACCAAATTCATAACGGTGGGGGGCGCCATTGCCTCAGATATTCATGGCAAAAATCATGTCAGAAGAGGTTCTTTTGGCGAATATGTGATGGAATTGACATTACTAAATGAAGAAGGTAAAATTATACACGTTTCACGTGAAAAAAATCCGTCATTATTTTATTCCACATTTGGAGCAATGGGACTGACGGGAATAATATTGACAGCCAAAATTAAATTAAAGGGTATACCCTCGGAACTAGTAAAAAAAAACGTATCCATTTATTATAATTTGAAAGATTTGCTCAATGCATTTATACAGACCAAGTCTGAATATTCCATTGCCTGGCTTGATTATTTTTCATTTAATGAAAACGAAATTAACTCTGTATTTCAGACTGGGGATTTTGCTGAAATCAGGGGTCAATCTGATCCCACATCCAAAAGAAATTCAACGCCTGACCAGGCTGCATTTACGATGCCGTTTGATTTGCCTTCATGGTTTATGAATCGCCTATTTATAAGGACATTCAATTGGTTGTATTTTCGTTTCATCAAAAGGTCTAAAAAAGAAAGTCTTGTAGACTACGAATCTTTTTTATTTCCACTGGATAACATTAAAGATTGGAACAAATGGTATGGAAAAAATGGCTTTATTCAATACCAATTTGTTTTGCCCATTTCTTTGTCTTTTGAAGGAATTGAAGCTGTGTTAAAGGAGATACAAAATTCAGACCATTGGGTTGTATTGTGTACTTTAAAAAGATTAGGAAAAAAAATTTCATATTCACCTATGTCATTTCCTGAAGAAGGCTTTACATTGGCACTTGATTTTAAAATTACAAACGGGATATTTGAATTTCTCGAGCGGCTGGATCATATTGTATTAAAATATAAGGGCAAAATATACCTGGCAAAGGATGCTCGAATGAAGTCGGAGACTTTTAATAAGATGTATTCAAAACCGGAGAAATTAAATTCTTATTTTAATTCTATGTTATCCTACAGATTAAAGATACATGCCGAAAAATAAACCAGTACGGACTTTTTTTATTTTAGGTTTACCGAGGTCAGGTACTACTTTATTGGAGCAGATGATGGATCAGCACTCAAAAGTCAGGGTTTGTCCTGAAATGGCAACTGGATTAGCTCTATGGCGACTAAATGCTTCTGAAATAGTAAAAAACAAATGGAAGCACTTGTTATTACTCAATTACATTTACGACAGGGTATCTTTTTTTAAAACCAGCATGACGGAATGTCTTGCTGCTCAGGCAATCAGAGAATTTGATTTTCCGGTCAAAACAACGGATTGGTTTAACCCTGTTATCCGGGATTTTGTGAATGAAAAAAGCGCTGAGTTGTATGGGGAAAAAACACCGGAAAACCTGGCATACATTCTGGAATTGAAAAAAGCTTTTCCCGGGAGTAAATTTATAATATTGCTGCGACATCCAATGGATGTGATCTATTCCATTTATGAAAATGCTGAACATTTAGGTAACTCGCCGTTATCACAAAAAGATATTCTGAAATGGGTAAGGCCAATCATCAAAAGAGATTTAAATACGATTCTGAAATACAAAAAGAATAACCAGCCTGAATATAAATTTGTAAAATATGAGGATTTAATACTGGACCCCCAGGTTGTATTAAAAGAAATATGCAGTTTTTTAGGTATTGAGTTTGAGCCTCAAATGTTAGACTATCAGAATAAAAAAGAATTTTCAGAGAGAGGGGAGGATATGCAAAAAATCCATACACTCCTCAATGAGCCGGTACATGCCGGTAGAATACATAGGTCATTCCATCTTATGCAATTCGAAGAACTCCTCTTTCTAAATGAATATATGAAAGATGAATTAAAAATTCTCGGCTTTCCTTTAGCCCCGGTACACATTGTTTTATCTCTTCAAATCAGAATTCGTGTATTTATTGCCAAATTAAAATACAAACTAAAATTGGATATGATGGATGGGCTTAGTAGAAAAATTCGTTTTCAGGTACATGCTGCTTTATTGAATTATTTACGCTGGCTTCCCATACGTAATAGATTAATGAGGAGGTTTGTTTTTAAATAAGCCGATGGTATTACCATACAACTCGATATACTTATTGGCGGTATTAAAAATAGTAGGTGGTGTGGATACAGTTGTGGTTAAATTCATCTCCAGGCTCTCCCACAACAGTGCTTTTAATTCTTCTTTGGTCACACCTGTTCTACCTAATTTTTCAGCAATGCCTACAGGTGTACTTACAATGTTACAGCCCATGGCATATGCTTCCAATAATACGAAACCATAGGATTCGTAAGATGCGGTATGAAATAGGATTTTTGCTTGTCTCATCAGATTTAATACTTCTGTACGGGGTTTCGTTTCCAGTATTTTAATATTATCCTGTTTGCCAAGGGAATGTATTAGATGGATTATTTTGCTTTTTTCAGGTCCGTCGCCTATGATGAGGGCTTTTACAGATTTCTTCTGCTCTATAATGGCAGAGACAGTTTCAATCCAAAGGGTCCAATTTTTTAGTTTTATAAATGAACCGCAACCGATAATATCAATATTCCTCTCGGTATTCGAATTAATGATCAACTCATCGGGATGAATACCCCATTCAATTATTTTAGAGGGCATCTGATGATGTGCTTTGTAGAATTCATTTGCCTGGAATGTGGTCACGGCCACTATATTTTTTATGTCAGTCGCAGTGAGCAAGATGCTGTATTTATTTGATTTTAATGCATCCTGCCCCATAAGAGTGGTGATATGAGGTAACTTACATTTCTTGCTTAACCGTTTTCCAATTAACCATGCAGGACCAAGCCAAAAACTATGTATTATATCGTATTTTTTTTCTGTATGTAATTTTAATCCATGGTGATATACCCTGATCCAATTGAGCCATCTAAACCATTTTCCATTTGCCCCGTATCCTGATTTTACTGAAATTGAATTCCAGGTATACGGTGTAGATGTAAAAGGAAAGCCTATCGTGAGTATATCAAGGTTAATTTCTTTTGTTTTAAGAGCCAATGCCAGCAATTGGAGCGAAGGTATGCAGGTGGAATCGTTTTCATCTGCGGCGAATCCAGGACTTATCCACAATACATTCATGTAATTAATGATTAGTTGGTTTTCTTATAAATCTCAAAAATATATTGTTTTTCCCTTGATTGTATCGGACTTTCTACCAGAAGTAAGGATAATGTGTACTTTGAAGCAATATCAAGAATGGCTTCGATGTTACAATGCTCATTAAGTATCATAATGATTTTAGTGTTCTGACTCAGGAATGGTATTATTTGTTCAAATAACTGATGAAAATACTCAAAGTTTGAGCCACAATAAAAGGCTTTTTCCCAATAATCGACAGGATCTTTTGGAAAATAGGGGGGATTAATAATGATATAATCAAATTCCTGCACCTTTATATTATTAAACAGGTCTGACTCAATTATGGAAATATTCAATTTTTTTTGTAGTGTGCTTTCTTTGATGGCTTGTATGGCTTGAGGATTTATGTCTGATGCTGTCACTATGGCCCCGAGCTTGGCTACAACTATTGAAATCAAACCACTACCTGCGCCTAATTCGAGTATTTTTTTTCCTTTCAACTCGAAACCAGATAAATAATTGAGTAATGTTTTTGTGCTTATCAACCATCCCGGGTGAAATACAGTAGGAAGTATTCTGACCTGAATATCATTATAATAATACCACTTCGGAGTTGACAAATACCATTTATACAATCGCCATACCAGGGGTTGGCTTAATTTTCTTAATAGTTTAATCATGCTTTTGCATATTTAAAAACCCTCTATTTCAGGTTGGCGGTATTTAAGCCAAAGCTTTTGCAGAATCTTTAGCTCATATGGGAACCGATAAAAATTTTGATTATACCTCACACTTGATATTTTTGAAACCAACCGTCTTTGAAACAGGGAAAGTTTTATATCCGATACCGTAGGGTAATAGGCGTTTAAAACTGTTTCAAAATTTTTTATTTTATCCACCATCGCTGTAGTAAGCCAGGGAGTCAACGGATTTTTGCGTAGATCAAATTGAAGCCAGGCGTGTGAAAGCCAATCCTCTAATTTTTGTGGAAAAGAAAAACCTGCAGCCGTGATCCGATTATACAATTCAGAACCTTCAGTAGGTACAGGACTATAGATATAAATAATAATCTCCGTATCGGGATTGATCTCTTTTATTTCTTTGATAAATCGAATATCAGCATTTATTTGATTCATTACTTTTTCAGGACTATCTGCGGGCATTCCCAGAACAAACGAATATTCCGGTATAATGTCAAATTTTTTCATCCGAGCTGCAAAACTTTTTATTTGTTTCGCAGTTTGTTTGCCACCTTTATCCATTTCTTTTAATATGGTATCATTACCACTTTCGGCACCAAAAAAAATCATACGACAGCCCGCTTTGCGCATGATCTCCAACGTAGCATCTTGAAATTGGTCCATAGTATCTATTCGTGCTTCTCCCCACCAATTCATTTTTTGATCTATCATCAATGTAGAGAATTCCAGTACTCTACCTTCTGAAACAAAAAAATTATTATCATGAAATTCTATTGCATTGGCTCCATATTTTTCTTTTAGTTGTATTACATCATGAAATATCCGAAGAGCGCTTTTCCCTTTCCATCTCGCTTCGTATATAGGTACTACTGCACAAAACGAACATTTAAATGGACATCCGACACTGGAATGGTAGGCCATGGTGCGACTTCCCAAAAAGGTATTTCCCAGGTATTTTTGGATAGGATAAAATGTATTGAGATAATCATATGGCAAGGGAGGTAATTCATCCTGATTAAGTAATTGATCTTTCACAGTCTGAATGATTTTGCCTTCTTTGCTTCGATAAATCAAATTGGGTATAAGCTCATAAGGCTTTCCTGTTTCTAATGCATCTAATAAGGCAGGGAAAGCTTTATCTCCAGGGCCATTGATTACGAAATCAATATAAGGCGCGGCACAAACTGTTTTATATTGGTTGGCTGCAAAATAACCACCCCAGATATTTATAATTTCAGGACAAATGGTTTTTGCTTTGGCGCTGAAGGGTATAGCCTGACTTAATTGTGGGCCCGGCATTACGGTTGTGCCAAAATATTTGAAATCACCGGTCTTTAAGTAATTTTCAATGACCAACCATGGATCTTTCTCCATATTTCCATCGACAAACACATAATCGTACTTTCCATGAATGGAGGCACCTACCTGGAGTATACTATTGGGGATGCGATGTTTTGAATTAGCACTTCGCGGATTAAATAAAATTATTTTATTTGTCATTCGTAATTTTAAAACCTACTTTTTAAAGATACTGAAGATTACTGAAATACAAAACGCGCTTCTACCCCTTCTACAGCAGCATCAAAACACCAGCTGCATTCAGATCCAATTTGTCTGAGTTTTAAATGAGATTGAAATGATAACAAATCTATAAAAGGGCCATATTTCACACAGTTGTATTAAAAATTTAAAATATTATTCACTCCCGGAAATAATCAGGTTGGACATAAAATAAATTCGGGAGCCATTTCTTTTGTAGTTCACTTAATTCTATTTAAAAGAGGGTATAGATAAATGATCCTACGGCTGATGATTCTGAAATAACAATAATAAATCCAAATAAGGCCAATATAATGATGATGGGTATTAACCAATACTTTTTTCTATTCCATAAATAGCTTACCAAATCAAATATTATTTTAACCTTGCTCATCCCATGCTTGTATAATCCTTGTTTTCAATTCTGCTTTCTACCCAGTTTGTATTTTTTGTTTTTCTATCTGTGAACACCTTGTTTTTTATAAAGTAAATCGGAGTTAAAAATAGGAAATAAACTATAGTAAGCACCAGATTAAATATACTTGTAAATAATATACTGGTCAAAATGAGCCAGAATCGAATGGATATTAATTTCCACTGTGGCAAGGTAAGATAAGCTATACAAAACAGAGACCAACCAATAAGCAACCACCAGGGAAAGTCCCATTCGGTTTGTCTTGAACGAAATTCAAGATAGCTAATACATACCAATGCAGTCCAGGCTATTAAAAACAACCATCCTTCTTTTTGGGAGAAATGTTGGCTGCAAATATGTCTGATGCGATTAATCATTTTGAAAAGCCTTTTGAGGGATTAAGCTTCGTGCCTTGTCAAGATTACCCTTTTTCAATACTAAATATTTATTTTCAAGTATCAAGGCATCGATATCCGTATACAAAAACGTATGCAACGCATCTTCCAGATTGGCCACTATAGGCTCTCCGCGGATATTAAATGAAGTATTAATCAAGGCAGGGCATCCTGTAAGGGAATAAAATTCATTAAGCAATGAATGTAAAAAAGCATTTTTTTCAGAGGAAATCAATTGTATTCTGGCGGTGCCATCTGTATGTATTACGGCTGGCATTATGTTAAATGCTTCTGGTAACGCGGAAGCCGTCACCATCATGGTATCATATTTAGTTTTCTTTAAATCAAAAAATCTCGAGGCCTGATTTTCCAAAAGAATGGGTGCGAAGGGCCTGAAATTTTCACGGTATTTAACTCGTTCATTTAAAATATCTTTCATTTTGGCCGATCGTGGATCAGCTAAAATAGATCGGTTACCTAACGCACGGGGTCCGTATTCCATAGGTCCATTTGCTGTAGCGACAATTTGTCCCTCCAAGAGCAGGTTGGCTATCAAAGAAAGGTTGTCATTAATGGCTATGTAGTACAATTTGTATTGATTTAATTTTTCTTCCAGACTGTGCTCAGAAAGGTTTAGAAAAAGGGTACTACCTAGGTACGGACTTTGATTTTGGTTTAATAGATTGGTATGCTTAAGATAATCAAAATGGGCAAGATAGGCAGCTCCCAGTGCAGCCCCGGCATCACCGGGATTAAAATAAAAATAATGATCGTCAAAAATTTTGGCTTCTGCAATTCGTTGATTCATTTTGCAATTTAAAAAACTACCGCCAGCAAAAACGATTTTATCCAGTTGCGTAATTTTTTTTGCTTGGAGCACCAATTTTAATGCAATCTCTTCCAATACTTCTTGTATGGAAGCTGCAATGTCTGCATAAAATGGAGTAAGGGGAGACTCCGGTATTCGGGCCACTTTGCCAAATAGGTTGAAAAATAATGTATTGATCATTTGCAGTCCTTCTGTGAAATCAAAGTACTGCATATGTAAGTAATAAGAACCATCATCAAATACGGTGATCAAATGATCATATATCAATGATTTGAACTTTGGATTGCCTAAGGGAGCAATACCCATTAATTTATATTCTCCGGAGTTTACCTTGAATCCGCAATATTGAGTAAAGGCAGAATACAACATACCCAGTGAATGTGGGAATTTATGTTGCTTCAATAAGGTGATTTTATTCTTTTTACATTGACCTATACTCGTAGTACTTTCTTCTCCGACTCCGTCTATTATCAGCACCGCCGCTTCTTCAAAATTTGATGTATAAAACGCTGAAGCTGCATGGGAGGAATGATGATCTGCAAACAATATTGTTTTTTTAAAGTCAAGTTTTTTTTGAATTTCTGACTTTATCCACAGTCGTTTGCTAAACCAAAGCGGCATCGCCAGGTGGAATTGTCTAAAACTAAATGGTACAGTGCTTACTATGGAATCGAGTATGCGTTCAAATTTCCAAAACGGTTTTTCATAGAAAATTATATATTCTATTTCATCCATTCCTATATTAGCTGTGGCAAGGCATTGATGTATAGCTTTTACCGGGAAAGCGGAATCGTGTTTTATTCTGGTGAATCTTTCTTCTTGAGCAGCAGCCAATACACGGCCATCCAGTAAAAGTGCGGCGGCGGAATCATGAAAATAGGCAGATATCCCTAAAATGTACATGGCGCTGAGGTATTAAATCCATTTTTGGTGCATGGAATTCATTTTTTAAGTTCGTTGAATAATTTATTTCCTAACACGGCCTGGCCCAGAGTATTCAAATGCGGATCATTGGGATAAAATAATTTTTCCAGTAAAGATGAATCGATTTCAGGTTGAGTAAAATCTATAAAATTTACTTTTTTATTTTTACACAAAGTTTGAAATTCATGAAGTAAAGGGTAGTTTTTACTATACGGATATGAAAACCGGGCTCCCAGGCTAACGTGTTTTTTTCGCAAAGATGGGGAAAGCATAGATTCATGAGGTAATACTATGATGTATTTAATTACGGTATCCTCCAGTCTGTCAATTAATTCAGAGAAAGTTGATTTAAACAAGTCCCAGTCCCGGTCTCGGCCGTTTTTTAAATATAGGGTATTTTCTACTAAATAAGGCTCAGTTCTATAATTAAATTTTTCTCTTTTCGAATATGATTCAATTGAAAAAGGCCCAGAAGATTTAGCCCGATAGTGGCCTCCTGCATCATCCAGGTAAGGGTATCTGATTCCGGCAAATCGAAAATTGAGGTATGCCAGGCTTATAAATTTATCTGAGAAGTACCAGTACGCCTTTCTCAAGAAAGAAATATTGTCCGATTGATACGGATGCCGTATATCAAATAGATCATTGCCAACATAAAATTGATATATAAACACATCTGGTTTGTATTTTTTTATTCTTCGGGGAAGATATAGTGCATGTTGGCGAATCCCCGTTCCCGGCACACCTGCATTGATGATATTATATTGAGGAAGACTGTCTCTTAGGACCGAAACATAAGAGGCAGGATCAGCGCTAAAGGAATCGCCACAGATTAAAATAGTTTTGTTCTTTTTTTGTTGGAAAGCAGGATTGAGATTTTTCAGCTCGGCTTGATAGAAATCAAAAAGTTGATAGCGGTAGGCGACCTCTAATAGTATTAAAAATACCAACGGAGTGATGATGGAGTATACAAGTAGTACTATAAGGTATCGTCTCATTTTTTATTTTTCTATCCGATAAAGATTCCAACCACCATGATACTCTTTCAATTTAGTTAACTGATGATTTTTTTTAAGGTTTACCACATTGATCATGGGATTTTTATCTTGCCACTGTCTGCTCCAGGCTTGCTCATTTATTAATACTAAAGACTGTGGAATATATGTCCTAATTATTGAATCGTACAAGCTTTGAATATGTAAATCCGGTTGTCGGTATTGTAAAGCAATGTCTATATCAAAACTATAGAGGAGATGGTGCTGATCAGCAATAAAAGAATTGATCTCTGTCGCAATTATTTTTTCCAGACGGTTTCTCTTTATAGTGGGATAAAGTGCACGTGCACATAAAAGGAACTGTAAAATCAAGATGCCAATCATTATATACGTGCTGAACGCCCTGGGAGAAAACCACTTATAGAATAAATAAAATCCATGAAAGCAAAGGACCAGCACGATAGGATAAATACCCAGCAGGTGCCTGGGGCTCTGGACATAATTTCCTGCCATAAACAAACCAAATAAAACATAACTTGCTATCAAGGTAAATCTCTGGTATTTTTGCTTTTTGAATTTTAGTATACCATTTATAATAAACAAGATACCCGGCATACAGAAACCAGGATGGAATACCGGATACAAAACAAATAGTATATTAGGAAGTAGATAATCTAGCTGACCTTCGGGTGTGGAAAACCGGGAATGGTAAAAATGTGAAAGTTTCCAGTGGGTTAAAAATGGATGTGAGACCAGACCGTTATGTACATCGGTTAAATATAGATGTAGTCCAAGAATAGAAATGGGGATTAATAAGACCATGGTTTGCTTTAGCGAATGACTGGTTTTTAGCCAATGCCAAATCATGTGAATTGCGAATGGGAAAAAAACAAGTATGGTCACGTATCTCGTGAAAATACCATATGATATAAAGACAGTGGCAAAAATAAGATCGATAAATGAACTCCTTTTCAAATACATAAAATAATGATATAATGTACCCGAGACCATGCAGAAAGCCAACATATCAGATGTATTCGTCAGCGAGTTGCGGAATACATACGGTGCAAACATTCCCCAAATCACTAAATAAATAAAGACACTTTTATCGTTTTTGATATCCGGGTTCAATTCTGTAAGTAAATATTTTAGATAGACCAGAGAGACCCCCAGTGAGATACTGCTAACAAACTGTAAAATAATAGAAGCAGGTAAAATGCCCAGGCTTAGTAGTGCTGCTAAGAGCGGATATCCCGGGGGCCAAAAAAAAGCGTTGGGTTTGATTCCAGTGTGCAGCCATTCTTGCAGGGAAACAGCAAACGTGGTATATGCATACGAATCCTGACCTGTGGTACCATCCAGGCCGGCAAACCGAAAAATTATCCATAGTACTACAGGAGTGATAAGTAATTGATATTCGTATTTTGAAAAAGGTACTCTCATTAATTATAAATCAGCAATTTTCCAAAGACCAAGTATTTTCTTCAAATTGTTTTTTATCAAATATTCAGGTGAACTATCATTAATTAAATAAAGGGGAGGAGGAAAATTAAATGGAGGGCGCTCCAGATTAATTGGTCGCCAATCTCCGGTATGAATATCATAATTTAAAACAGGCACTTGAAAGGAGGTGGTCATCAAATACCTGGTCCCGCTTTTTTTGATATTGACCAATGTTTTGTCTATTTCATGATAACTGAAGTGTACCAGGCAGTCTCTGCAAAAGACAAGATCTGCTGCTGGAAGCGGATCAGTTGTGATGTCTGCCATTTTAAATTTTATATTTTTTGACTCAAATTTCTGTGTGTTGGCCAAAATTATTTCATCTACTATATCCATTCCCAGATAGTGGATGGACTGAAGATCGGCTTTTTGCATCCAATTAAAATCACCGCACGGCACATCGATCAGGCTATGGATGTCATAAATTGAAAATAATTTGGTAAGTTCTGGTATGAGCGTGCTTGCACATTGGAGTGTGGAGCCGGGTCCGGATACGGTTTCACTATTTTTCCAATAATTTGTTTTGTATATTTCTTTGAAAATTTCTTTTATCTTCTTTTCATTAAAATTAGATTTACTGAGCTTGTAGCGGTATTTTCCTAACACATCAATTAAGTACCTGGGTGTTCCTTGTTTGAGAGATAATTTGAATATATTCCACAGACTTTCTTGCAACGGAGCGGCTTTATTTGAGTTCAAAAATGTATACATTTTTCATTTGTTGTTGCAAAGGTATGGTAAGTTTTAGGCTCTGGTAACTTAGGTAATCAATCATTTTGCTATCCGGTAGAGAGGAGCCTACATAGAGCCAGTATCTGGCCTGGTTTTCCTTAAACAACCTTTCTATTACTTTTGCATTTAATGCCATTTCATTTACACTCCAACCCTTCCTGTGGGCACGATATAATATTTTTGGATTTCTGCAGTCCATCGAATTATAAGTTACGATTATAAGGTCTTTTTCTTCCGTGTATTTTTCTATTATCCGGGCAATTTCGATTTCATCCTTTGGAATTTTATAATAGACTTTCAGGGAATAGAATACATTAAGAACAATTAAAATGAATATCAGGTACCATTTTTGAATAGAATACCTGGAATAGATTTTATTGATTCCAAATGCGCAAAGTATTGCCGCAGGTGCCAAAAGAGGAATTTGATAATAATTATGCACCAGATTAAGATTGAAAAAAGTGAATATAAAAAGTACAATGCCAGCAATCCATAATAGCACAATGATAAAATAAGGCTGTTTTCTAATTTGAAATAACCCGGGTAAGAGGAACGAAATGCCCCCGATCCCTGCGACTTCAAAAATCCCTCTTTTTAACAAAACCCAATAAGAATATAAATCCACCCTCTGGGATATGGTACCAAAATACCAACCTGCACTCATTGTCATGTGGCGATATCCTAAAATATAAAATAAATCTGGCGACAGACTATTAATTTCGTGAGCATGTCGTTGCCATAAGTAAAAGAGAAATAAACCCATTAAATACAAAAGGGAATATGGCATGAACCACTTTATGGCTTTTTCTGAAAATAGTACAAAACCTAAAGGCAAAGCCCAATAAAATACATACGGTGCTTTAATCAGCACAGCAAACAAAAAAAACAGGCTGCTAAGGACTACATTCAGCCCGTTGCGTTTTTGTATTCCCCTGATAAAATAATAAACCATAGCGTGAGTCAAGGCTACCACACTAAAATCGATATGTATAGCTCTGGAGTAATACAGACTCAGTGGTAATGCCATATAAGACAGGGTAGCCAATTCTGCAATTTCAACGGTGAATAAACTGATTATTATTTTATAAAAATAGAATACAGAAATGCAAAAAATAAAGATAAAAACCAGCCGTGCAATCAAAATAGAAGGACCGCTCATTTTATATACCCCAGCTACCAGTGCTTCGGGCAAGGGACATTCCAATATCACGGTGTCACGATTACCCATCCAACACACTGTAGGATGAAAAATATCAATACCATTATTATAAAAATCATTTATATAATTGGCAGTATCACACTGTCTCCAATCATGAGGCCCATCAATTTCTTCATTGAAATGAAAAAACCTGACTGAAAGCAATAGTATTACTAAAATTAAAAAAGTCCTTTTCTTTTTTCGTTCTATCATCATGAAGCTAGGATGTCCGTTTTAATTTGGAAAGAATAAATTCCTTTAAATGGAGGATAGATTCAGATTCCGTCTCGCTGTCGGTACTAATAATTAAGTCAGGATTTTCAGGTATTTCGTACGGATCGTTTATTCCGGATAAGTTTATTGCAGGAGATCCATCAGGTGGATGAAGTGCTTTCTTATATAGGCCTTTCGTATCTCTAAGTAATAATGATTTAATTGAGGCATGGATCCATATTGTATAAACCAGTGGGGATTGAGATTTGAGAAAGGCCCTGCTTTCTTCATATGGATTTATAGTCGATACGATCACCAGCTTACCTTCTTTCCATTTTTCTAATGCCAATTTGCCGATTCTTAAATTGTTTTCAATGCGATCAGCTCTACTGAATCCAAGATCCCGGGAAACAGTCTTTCGCAATTCGTCACCATCCAGTATCTCAATCTCATATTCAAGCATGGATAGTTGCAGTTTCATTGCATTGGCTAAAGTGGTTTTTCCAGACCCGGATAAGCCGGTAAGCTGTATTATAATCATACCCCAATTTTTTATTTTTTTATGCAAATCCAGGGGAAAGGAGTCCATTTATACGTAATGTATTTTTCAATTATATATCGCCAGTTTGCCGGATCATACATCACACTGTGTTTATAATTTGAAAGCACATTCATGGGGTGATGATGATAGTGTTTTAGTTGATTTGTAAATCCAATGGAGTCAAAATATAATTTACTTCTTGTCGATGCCATTTCTGCCTGTTTGATATTGGGATACATAGGACTGTCCAATATATGAATCTCACCGTTAGGGGTCAGCAAACGTAATAATTTAGTAATCAGGAGTTGAGGATTTGGAAAGTACTGTAAGCTGGAATTCAGAATTATCATATTAAAACAACCTGTGGGCCAAACCGGTTCAAATATATCTCCGTACACAAATAAAGTGTGTTCATTGGAGAATAGTCTTGCTGCCTGTATCAATTCAGTTTCATTTATATCTACACCTACTGTAATGGATTTTTTTCTTTTTGATATCAAATTCGTAAACCAACCATTTCCACATCCCAACTCGAGGATATTTTCAGCTTTTGTTCTTTCAAGATATTTCAGTATTCTCTCTGCACTGATTTTTCTATATTTCCACTCCGTTGCATGTACAGCGGATTTGTTAATATCCGGAAGGGTCAGGACTATTTCGTCTGGGTATATCCACCCTTCAGAGCTGCGAAGTTTAATGTATTCTTTTTCAAAATCCGATGAAATGGTTTTAGATAAATATACAACTTCATGTGTAGATTTCCGCAGTTTCCATAAACTTGGTATCCCCTCCATGATTTAAATTAATTTTCTGGTAAGAATCATCCCAAATCTGGAAATACCGATTTTGAGTCGCCACATCATTGTCATTACAAATGGAATATCCTTTTTTTCTTGAGATTGATGCCATTTTATTGAATTTACAATCCATCTTACAGCAAAATCATAATACGTTTTGTGATAAGTCATGTTGAATTTAATGTCTTTATCCGTGGTACTGGCCCAATTGCCTTTAATATGATCATTCATGGTTTGTTGATACAGCCTGGTTCCCTTTATAGGGTACACCGTAGTAATGGTAAAATGATCGGGGCTGGATACTCGTAAGAATTCACGCGTTTTGATGATATCAGCCTCCGTTTCTCCGGGATACCCCAACATGATAAATGTTCCTACTTTTAGCCCTTTACGTTTTGCCAATACAATCATTTCAGTCGATTTGTCTACAAGTACCCGACGATTCATATTATCCAGTATTTGTTGAGAGCCGCTTTCGATGCCTATCCATACCGTTTTGCATCCGGAGTTTTTTAATAGGTCAATGATATTTTCATCAAGCCGGTCTGCCCTGGTAATGCATTCATATTGTATTGCTATTTTTCTTTTTTGCACTAATTCTTCAAACTCTTTCATCCAGTTGAAATTAATAGTAAATACATCGTCGACAAACCAGAATTGATCAGGAGCATAATGCTGTTGCATTTCGATGATTTCTGCCAATACATTGGCAGGTGAACGCCTTCTGTAAGATTGACCGTATACTGAAGTACTGCACCAGTTGCAACTATATGGACAACCGCGTTGTGTAGAAATAGACAAACTGGAATACCCATGATGAGTTTTGAATGTTTTTAAGTAGGGTAAAATGTCTATTTTTTTTCTATTGGGAAACGGTATTTCGTCTAACCATTTTATTTTTTCCCTTACGGGTGTGCTGATTACTGAACCTGTAGAGTCCTTATAAGCCAGACCATGTATTTGAGCAAAGTGCTTTTGTTTATTTTCCGCATACAATTCCACTATTTCCCGCATAGTTTCTTCCCCTTCACCAATAATAAGTAAGTCAGCCCCATTTGAAAGGTATTCTTCCCGATTATGCGTCACATCAGGCCCTCCTAATACAATCAAAGAATTGGATACACTGCCGGCAGACCGTATATGCCGGATCAGGGTCAATACATTGATCTTAGTCATTAGGTTTGTATAAATGGCTATGATATCCGGTCGATATCCGGTAATGAATTTGACATGTTCAACCTGGCTGCTAAATGTGGTGTCATATACCTCATGATTCAAATTATGCTTTTCTAGCCATGCGCTGATATATAATAACCCCAGAGGAACGTAAGGCATCATTATGCTTTTCTCCTTTTCGTCGTCTCTTATATAATACCCATGGGTAATTACTATTTTCAAATCGTTAGGATTCATTTTTTTGTTGGGTAGATACCAAAGCAATAAATTTTAAAAATAAGGTATTTACTTTAAGTTTTGAATAATGTATAAAATCTAGGTTGATTTAATTAAAAAGATTTTAGCTTCTATAAATTTTTTATTTCGAAAGAGAGTGCGATTCAATTCATTTATTGACTTTTTATATACATTTCCTGCTCCACTTTGTGTAGGATTTACTTTGCCAAGATAGCTAAAGAACATGGATAAATAGTCTTTCAGGCTATGGGTTTTTAATTTAAACCTGATATTTATATCTACGACTTGTACCATTTCAAATTGTTGAGCCAGGAATAGATTTTGCCAGGCCTGGATGGAATGAAGTTCTTGTTGTGCCAGGTGAATTCCAAACTTGTTTTTACAATATTTGTTTATTTCTATAATTTCATGCTCCATAATCGAATCCAGCCAAATGGATTCATTCAGGGCCAGGATGCCACCTGGTTTTAGCACCCGCTTTGCTTCTTTTAAATTTTCTTTTATTTCATCCAGAGACAGTATACTCAATACCGATTCATACAGCACTACATCAAATGAGTTGGTGTTATATGGAAATTTGAGATTACCCTGATCAAGTAATTGTAAATTAATGGGCGCCAATCCTGCAAATTTAAATCTCTTCCTGGCTTGTTCCATCATGATAGAGGATAATTCCAGCCCATATATATCAATTTTCGGATACAGACTCTTCAATCGGACTTGTGTGGCACCGGTACCGAAGCCGATCTCCAATATTTTTTCCGTTCCCTTCAGATTTAATAATGATATCATTTGATCTGTTGCGGGTCTGCCTCCCCCGTGTAAAAAGGGCATATGTTTTAATGCATAGTGATCCAGGATATTCGCTTTCTTCATTTTATTTCCTGGTCATATGAATAATAAAATGATCGCTTGCATAACTGGAAACCGTTTTAAATGGATTCAGTTGATCCAGTTTGTCTAAAAAAATTAACCATTTAATGTTTTTTTGCTTTTCAAACCATGTAAGATAGGATGGCGGTACAAATAAACCAATAGGTGAATATCCTGATTTTTTGAAATGCTGTTGAAAAAAGAAGTAAAATCCTCCCGGGTTATGATAGTGGGTTTTAATTTTTATATCTTTTGTCAACGGAGCCATTATTCCATCAGAGTTTATTCTCCTGAACACTCTCTTGAATTTTCTTTTTAGAATAAAATAGAAACTTTCCCAAAGACAAAATCGGTTTAAAATTACTGCCACGAAATGTCCATGAGGCTCGAGCCGGTTATACAAATTCTGTGACAATGTCGTTAAGAACGAAGGGTCAATACAATTCAGAGCTCCAAAATCAGAGAATATCAAATCGAATTTAAGATCATCCGGTAATTGCTCCAGTTCGGTGATTGAAAGCGGATAATATTTTATTTTGGAATGGAGATTTTTTGCTGAAGATTTTTGATTTGCGACCTGTATCATTTCTGAAGAATAATCAATAGCCGTCACTACAAAATCTTTCCTGGCAAACCAAATCGCATCTTCCCCTGTCCCACATCCCAGGTCCAATACATTTTTACTTTTTAAAGTTAATAATATCGGGTCTAAAAATCGATGTACTTGATTACGCTGGAGTCTGCCTATAGGTAAATCTGTAAAGGACTGATCGTAATTTTCAGCTATGGCATCAAATTCAGGTTTCATCATCAGGCAGATGTATACAATCTAAGCAATTTTAAACGATCTGCCACAGCTGCCGGCAGGTAGTACAGTATGGAGGCAATGGATTTCAACACATTCCAGTTCAGTTTCTTTTTTCCTTTTACCAAATGGAGGAAGTTTAGCCACCCTTGTTTTAATCTGAATAATTTATGCACCAATCTGTGTAATTGTTTATAAAAAGCCGGACTGAAGGGGGCATGATACATCATATCGAGATCATCTGAATCTTTCCAATTTTGTTTTGGTCCTAACTGAGATTTTACTTTTTCATAAAATAGGGTACCCGGCAATGGATAAGATACAGATATACCGATATCATCCGGCATATTGTTCATTAACATTTTCACTGTAGACTTTATATCATCCAGGTTTTCATCGATATATCCAAACTGGAGAAAATAACCTACTCGTATTCCTTTTGATTGCAATAGTTGAGTTGATTTATGTATTTGGGTGACCGTAATACCCTTGTCCATGGCATCTAATATTTTTTGCGAGCCTGATTCAGCCCCGATCCATACCTCTGCGCAGCCCGTTGCTTTCAACTGATTCGCATAGTTTTCCTGTATTAACAAATCTGCACGCGACTGTATTTTATAAGGAATGGTCACCCCGAGATCCACGACAGCAGCATAAAATTCGGTCATCCATTTTTTATTCAATCCAAATATATCATCTGCCATCCATATATGCTCAGCACCGTATTTTTCTTTCAGATATTTTAATTCCTTGGCTACTCGTACCGCTGATCTCGAATTGTAACGATTACCGTAAATGGGTTTAGCACACCAATTGCATTTAAATGGACAACCTCGTGTAGTAGCCATGTTCAATGAAAAATAACCATGGGCTGAGGTCCAAATTTTTTTATATACATCCAGATCTGCGAGGTCCCAGGCAGCATCAGGTAACTGATCTAAATCATGTATGATGGGTCTTGAAATATTCCTAACGAGGTTATCCTTTATCTTATACGCGATCCCGGGTATTTTTGATATTGCATGGTCTCCGGATGTAATTGAATTTAATAATTCGAGCAGGCTGAGTTCTCCTTCACCCAGCACTACAAAATCTGCCCCATTGGATAAGTATAAATCACAATGATCAGTTGCATCTGAATTGCATACAATAACGGTGGCCTGTTTTTTTTTAGAATAACCGATAATATCAAACGCAACCTGCCGCATCGCAGACAAACACATTTTAGTGAGGTAATTAAATCCATCATCATAGATTACAACAAATTCCGGAGTATCCGATTCCAGGTAATTATTTATTTCAGAAGGATGATTCGCCATATGCGTATCAAAGAGCTGAACCGGGTAATCATGGTTGCGAAGAAAGGCAGCGGCAATCAAGGTACCTAATGGTGGATAAGGTTTTTGATCTTTCCATTGTTTATCATCATATCGGTATAAATACGATGGGCAGAATAATACACGGGGTCTTATATTCTTGTCAGCCGACGGATTCATTGAAATTAATCTGGTTGCTGATTTCAAAATTATGTATTTGTGACCTGAAGGCTTTAATTACCCGGTCTTGAAAGTTGTTTGGATGGTGTTTAGACACATAGGGAGTTGATTTAAAGGCTTGTAAAAACTGGGATGAATCAAAGGATAAAAATTTTCGACGCCAATACGATAGCGTCATCTTCATTAGAAATACATTTATGGTAGATCCGAATTTTCCAAAACATACCAGGCTGGTAAGGGATTGAATAAGAGTAGGTTTGATTTCATGGATCTCTTCGAGCGAAATAGGTTGAAAATTGGGATAAAAATCAGTAGCCCATTTATTTTCTTTCATAAAAGCCCGGTACAGAGTACCGCCTACCATTGGCTTTAGGGTCACTATTTCTGTAGCTGTATATCTGTTTTGTTCCTCTATCTGCAGATGAGATTCATCAATAAAATAGTTAAGGCAAAAATATTTATGTGAGTTGAAAAGAAATATTTTTTTAAAAAGAATGAGCAGGGTACGGCAGATCCAAAGCCGTTCCCGGGTAGTTATAATAAAAAAATCGATATCGCCTTCTGCTGTCATTACATTTTTAGAAAGTGAACCCGATATGCATACGGATTGTACAAACGGAAATAACGAAATAAGCTTTGCCATTTTCCTGGCTTTTGGCATACATCGCATGGCATAATCATTATTTGCATTTCTTTCAGTTACTTTTTCCGGGTTGTTGGAAATTAAATAAAAATCATCGATTCTGAATAAAATTTTATTTTCGACCAGTTTCTGCAGGGCAGCGGATGTATTTTCAATAGTAAGTGCAGAATGATTGGTGTAAGTTATAATTTCTTCTACTTTCAAAGGATATGAAAAAATATCGAAATACAACAATGGCAATATCACTTGCTTGGAAATTTCATCTATGGGGTTTTTTGTGGTACTTGAAATCATGCCAAAGTCTATCCGTCCAAAATAGTATATAATCATGCCAAATATAGATAATTCACCTCAATCCAATTTTTTATACAAACCAAACCTTTTTTTTGGATTTTTTGTACTTATTATCGCTGTTGGCCGAACATGGAGTCTACTGGATGAATATTTGATTGGTCGCTTCTTTTTATTCTCTGTTTTGGGCTTATGGGCTCTCATTTATTTAGTTAAAGACAAGGATTACAAAATCGGGCTGCTCGATATTGCTTTCCTGGTGTATTATAGCATTACCGCAGTTTCCCTTACCTGGTCACTATTGCCCTCTGCAGGGTATTTTAGTTTACAATCGATAGGGTTAGCTTATGTATTTTATGTTTTATTCAGAATTATATTACCGAAGATTCATCCAGACTTCTTACACAAAATGATGGCGCTGTGTAGCGTGTTGGTTATGGCTGTGGTGATCTCTCAATTCTTTATGGTTGGTTTGAAAACAGGTATAAACAATAATAATATTTATGAGATTACCGGATGGGCCGGACATAAAAATCTTACTGCATCCTTGCTATTTCTTTTATTTGGTCTCAATAGCTATTACTTTATTTCTGGCAATCGAACGAAATGGATATCATGGGTTATGGTGATGCAGTTGTCGGTGATATTGATATTGCAATCGAGGGCGGTGATGTTGGCATTGGTCTTATTTTTAGGACTTTTGGCGGGTTATATTTTTTTTACTAAAAATCCTGCATGGATATGGATAAAGAACAAAATGATCTTTTTAGTTTCAGGAGCCATGCTATTCGCTTTAATACTTTTTTTCAGTCTTGGTGGTACTAAATCGGATTTAATAAAGTTGTCTCCTGCTACCTATTTAAAAAGCAGCAGTGGATCTGAGAGGATGTTTGTATGGTATAAAACCGCGCAATTAATCAACGATCATTGGATAAGAGGATATGGTGCCGGAAACTGGAAACTGGTATTTCCGTCCAAGGGGATTGAGGGGGCTTACCGATTGCAAACTCAAAATGTAATTTTTACACGTGCACACAATGATTATCTTGAAATTTGGGCAGAGACAGGTATAATTGGATTGATTAGTTACCTGAGCTTATTTATCCTTTCTTTTTTTTATATTATTCAAAAATGCAGGTTCGAAAAGA
>JBGAVW010000071.1:0-22918 GCA_044227925.1 Saprospiraceae bacterium
TCCATGGCCTTGGCATCGCATCCACAATTGGTACAGTTTATTGGAAATAATCACGGCAAAACATGGCTAGAAACTGCTGAGGAGGTACATCCATGGGTGAAAGAAAGAGTAATTGAAAATCTGGGATTGAATGCCAATGTGAAACCATTCCTTCATCCATTTGCTCCGGCATTTTTATTTAAACATGGCATTGTCCCTGTAGCTACATATGGGATAAAAGGGGTGATTTGGTATCAGGGTGAATCAAACGCTACTCATCCTGAGATACACGATGCACTTTTTACATCCCTGGTAAAAAGCTGGCGCACTGTATGGCGGCAGGGAAATTTCCCATTTTATACCGTGCAATTACCAAAAATTTCAAATCGCAGCCGATGGCCTGAGTTTAGAGAAAGTCAAAGAAGATTATCTGAATCGATAGAAAATTCCGGTATGGTGGTGACTATTGATACCGGCGATTCATTGGATGTGCATCCCAGAGAAAAAAAGCAGATTGGGTATAGATTGTCATTAGTAGCTCTGGCAAAATCGTATCATAGGAATGTTGAATATGCTGGTCCTGAGTATAGTAAATGTGAATTTAATCGGGATGGGCTTTACCTTTATTTTAATCATGCTAATGAATTGAAAGCAAATAGCCAGGTTGCACCAGATATAAAGGGATTTTATTTATATGGTAATAATAAATCCGGTACGCGGGAAATAATCTTGGAAGCAAAAGATATTGAGATTGTAAAATCAATACTAAAGATTCCCATACCGGAAGATATTCAACTTAAAAGTTTAAAATATGCATGGTCGCCCTTTCCGATATGCAATCTGATTAATGAATTGGGCCTGCCGGCATCGCCGTTTAAAATTGAGTTTAAAGGGAGTTTTTAATTTTTAATCAGTTTATGATAAATATTTTTTTTGAATCCCAAATTTTATTATCCTTAAATACGGTAATCATTGCAATTCCCGTGAAGTCCGGAACCGATAATTCATTCGAAATTTGAGTAATTTTATTTATGGCTACTAACCGGCCTTGTACATCATGAATGGTTATGCTTGTTCTCTGGCGCTCCTGTAAAGAGGGTAATTTCACTGTTAATTTATTTGTTGATTGATTCCAATAAATAGTTATTGGTGATTTAGGAACATCCTGTTGTGCTGTAGATATCTGTACTGCATTAGTAAAATTTAAATTCGAGGTCATCTTTGATCTGCCCCAGGTTGCGATATTCCAATCGCGGGGTATCTCGTCTACTAATTTTATTATCAGGCTGGAGTCTTTAGGGCTCATCTTTTCATCCTGTCCTTTTACTATTACGGTGAGCACATTTAAATTGGCCATCGTAGGGTCGGTAGAAGGTATTCTTTTTCCTGAGGCGTTGTATATATTGCCTCCGGCTTGCATCAATGAAAATATAAGATCATCCAATTTTAATTTATGTGTTTTAGATTTGTCAGGATCTTCATATATAGTATACGATTGTTTACTGCATTCTTCATAGGACATGAGACCCATTGCATAGAGATCAAATGCGTTAAAAATGGGAGCAGTAGCACCGCTATACATGATCCCGGGCCAGATCACATTGTTTTCTTTAATGTAATTCCATGTCCAGTGTGATGAGGCTGCACCAAGGTGAGCAACAGGCATAGTTTTATTCCAGTCTCTTGGTCCGGGCGAGGCCTGGCAAAAGAATACAGAAGTCAAATGGCCAATTTCGTGAAAAACAGTAAGAGTAGATCCATAGTTTGGCAAAGCCGGATCCGTCCTTGAAAGAAAATCCACATCATTCATATGTGGATTAGATTTTAACCTTGGCCACGCTATAGGAGAGGTATTTAAAGTTGTATTAGGTAGGCCAATATTTTGTGCCAGGTTTTTATATCTTCCTCCGCTGTTTATCCATCCAGGTACTTCTTGCAGAAAAAAGAACAACACAAAATCTACTTTATCACTACTTACAAAATTTTTAATATCATCCAATACTTTGGGTACATCAAATACCACTGGTTGTATTCTGATATTTGGGTATTTTACGGTGTCGGGTTTATTGTGCACTTCATATACAGAAGGGTATTCAACTACCAGCGCTTTATCTTTAAGTTTAGTTACTACTCCCTGGGCAGCAGACCTTGCATGTATGGGCAGATGAATCGGAGCCAGACAAGGATCGTTGACTTGAGCAAAAATGCGATGGTCTACGGTACCCAGTACGAGTAAACTTGCTAAAACTAGTTTATTCATTTTAGGTAATTAAAAAATGATGTAATGCTATTGACTGTTATATAAAGTTAAGCAATATCCTTCATTTGATTTTAGTAGATTTACCTTGGTAAATGATCAGTTTTATGAAAAAAGTAGTTTTATTTTTTGTGTGTATTTTTTTAGCAATTCTATCTTATGCCAATGTGATTTTGCCGGCCATTTTTAGTGATCATATGGTATTACAACAGAATAGCGAGGTGACTATTTGGGGATGGGCTAAACCGAATGAAAAAATTGTTATTGCTCCCGGGTGGGAACCAAAACAGGAATATTCAATTATAGTAAACAATCAATCGGCCTGGAATTTAAAAATCAAGACCCCTCGGTCAGGAGGTCCGTATCAACTTATTATCAAAGGTTATAATACCATTGTAATTGATGATGTATTGATTGGTGAAGTCTGGTTGGGCAGCGGACAGTCCAATATGGAGTGGACTGCCAGCAGTGGCATTACCAATGCAGAGCACGAAATTGCCAAAGCTGATTTTCCACAAATTCGATTTTTTAGTACAGGGACTATGACTGCAAGTGAGCCGCAACAATTACTCACCGGGAAATGGGAAGTATGTACTCCTCAGACTATGAAATACTTTAGTGCAGTACTCTATTTCTTTGGTCGTGAAATCCATGAAAAAACAAAGTTTCCTGTTGGACTCATCAATTCATCCTGGGGAGGTACTCCGGTGGAAATATGGATGTCTGCCTCTTCCATCGCCAATGACAGAATTTTAAAAGAAAATGCAACACTTTTGAAACCAGCACCCTGGGGTCCTCATGAGCCTGGCCGGGCATATAACAGTATGATTTTTCCATTGGCACCATACCATATAAAAGGAGCACTTTGGTATCAAGGCGAAGGCAATACTGTCAATGGTCAGCATTATGCCAGGGCTCTATCTACTTTGATACAGGATTGGCGATCACTCTGGGGAATTGATTTTTCATTTTATATCGCGCAGATTGCTCCATTCGCCGGGTATGGAACAGATAATGTAAGTGGTGCAGTGATTCGGGATCAGGAACGAAAAGTATTGGAAATGGTACCCCATACCGGTATGGCAGTGCTTTCTGATATAGGCGATTTAAAGGATATCCATCCAAAGAATAAAGTGGATGTGGGAAGAAGATTGGCATTATGGGCATTGAACAGAGATTATAGTATGAAAGATATTTTGTTTTCGGGCCCTGCTTATTCCTCATATAAAATAGATGGAGATAAAATCAACATTTTTTTTGACTATGCTCAAGGCCTGTTTGCAAAAGGTGGATCACTTAATGAAATCGAAGTAATGACCAGTGATGGTAAATGGATTCCTGTCTATGGAATGGTGAAAGATAAATCAATAGAAATAGTTATTAAAAGCGGGCAACTTATCAAAGGATTTCGTTTTGGGTATAAAAATGATTCTAATCTTAATTTATTCAATTCTGCAGGTCTTCCAGCCTCTTGTTTTGAGGTTGTGTTTTAACTTTAACTTCCCTGCTTGGTTCTCCTAAATATCTCTGCCCTAGGGTGAATCTAATAAAATGATAAAGCCTGGCGAACCAGTCGTATCCACTGTATCAAAAGCGAACACTTTATTGGTATCACCCATTGCCATACCAATATGGTATTCAATCAAATATATATTTGGTTCAATTCATGTACTTAGATATTCGATTATCCATTAAATTTTACAACTTTATGTTTACCAATTACCTCAAAATTGCCTGGCGCAACATCTTAAAAAGGCCAGGGTATAGCTTTATCAACATTTCCGGATTGGGTACCGGTATTGCAGTATGCATGCTCATTGTTTTGTTTATTAGACATGAGTTAAGCTATGATGATTTTCATAAAGATGGCGATGATGTCTTTCGGGTAGTGGTAGATCGAAAATATCCGGGCAGGTCTACTTCGTATTCTAATATACCTCAGTCTTATGCAGCTGCGATAAAAGCCGAATGTCCGGAGGTTGCCACGGTGGTAAGGCTTTTTGATTTTTTAGGTGGCTCATCCGTACAGTATAAATTCGAAGACAGAAGATTTGAGGAAAACAAAGTTCTTTTTGTGGATTCCACTTTTTTTAATGTCTTTGACCATGGTCAGATTGCCGGTGAATTGAAGTCCAGCCTTGACGGGCCTAATTCAATAGTAATGACTGAATCAACAGCTAAGAAGTATTTTGGTTCGGTGTCAAATGCTATCGGCAAACAAATTTTACCCGAAGGCGTTGATCCACAACCATTGCAAGTAACCGCTGTATGTGCTGATTGGCCGGCATTATCCCATTTTGAATTTGATATTTTAGTTTCAACTGCAGGTAATCCGGCATTTCGAATTGAAAATTATGTAAATTTTGCAGCACATACCTATATAAAAATGAATGCCGGAAGTGATTTTAAAAGAGTGGAATCTAAATTTGAAGATATCATCAGAAAGTATGCTGCCGGTAATATCGCTACCTCTTTTGCTATGCCCTTTGAGCAATTTTATGCATCTGGAAATGGGTATCGTTATTATTTACAACCACTCAAAAAAATTCACCTGATATCCCAACTGGAGTCTGAATTAAAGCCCAACGGCAGTCTGAAAGCCATATATATTTTCGGGTTGATAGCTTTAATTATATTGGTTCTTGCTATTATAAATTTTGTGAATCTGTCTACTGCGCGCTCCGGAGAGCGGGCCAGGGAGGTGGGCATACGCAAAACGTTTGGCTCTGAAAAAAATAGTTTAGTAAGGCAATTCTTATTGGAGTCGGTGGTGATCAGTGTATGTGCTTTGATTTTCTCAGGATTACTGGCTTATTTATTAATCCCTTATTTCAATACGTTTTCCAATGCAGGTTTGAGTTTTAATTCCTTATTCCTCCCTTCTAATTTTTTATTATTTTCTTCCCTAACTTTTTTTACCGGATTAATTGCCGGGCTTTATCCTGCTTTTGTATTGTCCTCTTTCCGGCCGATCACCGTACTTAAAGGAAAATTTAATTCTACTGCTCAAGGCTTGATGCTTCGTAACGGTCTGGTGGTATTTCAATTTGCAATATCTGTGATCCTTATAATATGTACCCTTATTGTAAACCAACAAATGAATTATATGACGGGTAATTCTCTAGGCTACAACAAAGAACAAACCATTATAATCAAACGCACAGATTTACTTGGCGACAGAACTAAAACATTTAAAAATGAATTGTCAACCTTGCCTTCGGTGCAATCGGTATCCGGTGCCTCCGCTTTTCCCGGTGATAATAATTATTTCGGTATAAGTTGGAGATTGCCTGGCTCTGCTGAACCCATGACAGGAAGGGGTATTATTACGGATGAAAAATATCAATCCTGTTTTGATCTTGAATTAAAAGAAGGCAGGTACTTTTCCAATGAATATGGTACGGACTCACTTGCCTTGGTCCTAAATGAAGCAGCAGTGAAAGAATTGGGATTAAAGAATCCAGTAGGAACTACCCTGACCAGTGAAGAACCATTTTTGAATGCACCCGGTGGTGATAAATATCGGTACCAAATAGTCGGTGTAATTAAAGATTATAATTACCAATCCCTTCATCAGCCTATCGTACCGCTTATCTTTACTAATGCTTCCCGTTTTAATGATGTGTCCTTTCAAACAGCAGTAAAGCTAAAGCAAGGTAATCTTAAGGAGGCCATCGGGCAAATAGAAAAAAAATGGTCTCAATTTGTAACCGATAGAGGGATGGAATATGAATTTTTGGACCAAACCATTTCTAGGCAATACGATGCAGAAATGAAGACACAACGCATCTTTACATTTTTTGCAGGTTTGGCTATATTCATAGCTTGTATTGGATTATTTGGGTTGGCAGCTTTTGCGTGTCAGCAACGAATGAAAGAATTGAGTGTACGTAAAGTCCTGGGTGCATCTACTTCCGGATTAATCACCCTTTTATCTGAAAATTTTATCAAATTAATTTTATTGTCATTAGTGATTGCGTTTCCAATGGCATGGTACCTGATGCATCGTTGGCTGCAGGGTTTTACGTATCGGGTGCAGATCAGTTGGACTAGTTTTGCGTTGGCTGCTGGAATTTCGCTGGCAATTGCTTTTGTAACTTTGAGTTTTCAAACCGTAAGGGCAAGCCTGGCCAATCCGATAAAGTCACTCCGCAGGGAATAAATAGCCAATTTTTTAGCATTGGGATAAAATTGCAAAGATCAGTGTTGCGATTGGATTGGTAACAGGAATACGGTTTTCCTGTACACTTTTAAAAATTTAGTTTGTAAATAAAAAAAATCCATCATGAATATGGAAAACCGCATTAAGAATTCTAGAGTCTGTGATTTGAATTTTTTACAACGACTGTCTCAAAAACGTACACCTCACTATTGAGTAAAATTATATTAAATCAATGATTATCAAATATTTACAATATTGGCATATCGTCTGCATAGATATGACTGTAAACAGAAAATGTTTTTTATAGACAGTATAGAAACTCTAATTGAAAATAGCTATGGTATTTAATTACGTTAAAATTGCCTGGAGAAATCTGGTAAAGAATAAGATTTATTCACTCATCAATATTGGAGGTCTCGCATTAGGTATTGCTACCTTTTTATTGATATTGCAATTTGTAAGTCTTGAAAAAAGTGTGAATCAATTTCATGCAAAAAAAGACCAGCTGTATCGTTTGTTGTGTCAAAATACAGAGGGTAATAGTTGGCCTTATGTAGAACCGGGCTGGGCTGATAAAATCAAATCCAGATTTCCGGAGGTAAAGGATTATTGTCGATTTGAGCAAGGAAGTAGTCAGGGTATAGTACAAAATCCTTTAAAAAGCATTTCTTTTCGTGAGCAAAGCATTGGGTATGTGGAAGGCAATTTTTTTGTTTTTTTCAGTTTCCCACTGGTAACCGGTACAGCAGATGCATTGAAGAAACCCGATGTTATGTTTCTTTCGCAGTCAGCAGCTAAAAAATATTTTGGAGATGAAGACCCCATGGCCAGGCAACTAAAACTATACAATCAATTTGGAGAGCACAGTTACACCGTCGGTGGGGTATTTAGAGATATTGGTGATGAATCCGATATCCGCTACGACATGGTATTTTCATTAGAGACACTTAAAAACAAGGCTAATCTCAACGGTAACGGATGGGCAGACCTGGATAATATTGACAACCAATACATAAATATGTACTTTGAGTTAAGCCCGGGATCGGATCATAAGTCATTGGAGGAAAAACTAACCTCATTGAGAAGAGAAGCTCAAAAAGAAAAAGATGCTATAGTATTCAGATTGCAACCTCTGACGGCGATACATTTAGCTAAAACCTCATCTGATGACCTTCAGCATACCGGAAATAAACGATATATCTATATGTTATTCGGTATTTCATTTTTGATTTTGATTATAGCCTGGTTTAACTACATTAATCTAAGTACTGCTAATACTTTAAAAAGAGCCGGTGAAGTGGGGGTTAGAAAAGTAGTAGGCGCATCAAGGTCAAATCTGGTACAGCTGTTTATGATTGAGTCTACTATGGTAAATATATTTGCTTTTGCCGGAGGTATAGTACTGGCTATGTTTTTGCAGCCGCTGTTTAATAATTTAATGGGAAAAAATCTTTCCTTCTCTTCGTTATTTTTAAATAATACCTGGATCATTGGTCTTTTGCTCATATTCATCGGATCTAAAGGATCCGGCATATATAATTCTCTTTCTTTATCAGGATTTAACCCTATTCAAACATTGAAAGGCAAGTTATCTAAATCCGCCGGTGGAGTGATCTTAAGAAAGACATTGGTAGTGAGTCAGTTTGCTATTTCCGTTACACTGATTATAGCTACGATCATTGTTTTTCGTCAATTGCGATTTATGAAAAATCAAAACCTTGGAGTTAACCTGGATCAGCTGGTTGTAATTACGGCTCCGGATATCACAGACAGTACCTTCAGGCAAAAAAAAGAAGCTTATTTAAATGAAATCGCTTCTCAACACTTTGTGATCGACTATTGTACATCTGGTAGTTTTCCCGGAAGAGGATATAATTTTTCAACAGAAGGTTTTAGCTCGCCAAAATCAAAACCAGGAGACGAAAATAAACCATTTGGGTTCGTACTGATAGATGACAAATATCTATCAACCTATAAAATCAATCTGAAATCCGGTAGAAATTTTACAAGCCTGGAGTCTGAGGTGGAATGGAATGATAATGATAAAATAATTGTAAACGAAAAAGCGATGCAGACATTGGGATTCGAAAATGCGGACGAAGCCTTGACTACCAGAATTACCTGGGATGAAAGAACATTGCAAATAATAGGAGTGATTAAAGATTATCACCATGAAGGATTACAGAATCAGATAGTGCCTGTCATTTTTTACCCGGCTAAAGCTACAGACCTTACCGTAAAATTGACCACTGATAATATTTCAGATAAAATAGCGGCATTAGAAAAAGTCTATAAGAAATATTTTAATGCTAATCCTTTCGAATATCATTTTATGGATGATTTTTTTAACAGGCAATATGAAAAAGAAAACCAATTTGGTCAATTATTTTCTGCAGCAGCTCTGCTGGCGATTTTTATTGCCTGTATGGGATTATTTGGTCTTACCATATATACTGTAGAATCCCGTACTAAAGAAATCGGGGTTAGAAAAGTGTTGGGAGCAAGTGTGAGTAGCATTACCCGGTTATTGTCTCTTGACTTTATAAAGCTGGTCGGCCTGGGTATTTTAATTGCTATTCCGGTGTCTTACTATTTTATGAATAAATGGCTGTCGGATTTTGCTTATCGGAGCCAGATAAGCTGGTGGGTCTTTGCATTAGCAGCCTTCATTGCCTCAGGCATTACTATTTTTACCATTAGTTTTCATTCTATCAGAGCAGCTATGGCCAACCCTGTCTTGAGTTTGAAAAATGAGTGATCTATATTGTAACCAAATGAAATTGCCGATTAAAACAGAATAATTTTAAATGTAATCATCATCATTTTACCAAACGCTTATGTCTAACTATAATTTCAAACTGGCAATCCGGAATCTGCTTAAAAACAAAATGTATACCGGGATCAATGTATTGGGTCTATCTGTAGGTATTGCCGCTGTATTACTCATCTATAAAATCATTACTCACGAATTATCTTATAATAAAGGATTTAAAAATTATGAAAATATTGTACGGGTAATAATGACCGGAGTCAGTAAAAGGACTGGAGAGGAATTTGTCCAGCAGGGAATTCCAGGTCCTGCCCTTGATTTATTGATTAAAGATGTACCTCAGTTTAAATCCAGTGCCAGGATAAAGGAGGTTTGGCCTACAGTTGCAGTGCCCAACCCTAACGGTGGTCCGCCATTGAAAAAGTTTAATACCCAGGAGAGAAGTGTTGCATTTTTTGCAGACCCCGGATTATTTGAAATTTTCGATTATAAATGGTTGGCAGGAGATTCCCGTTCTGCATTGAAAAATGTGAATACCATAGTGTTGACCAAGACGCTGGCAGAAAAATGTTTTGGAAGCCCTGCTGAGGCCATGGGAAAGAGCATCATCCTGGATAATTTACAACCCTATTTGAAAGTAGAAGGAGTGATAGAAGATCCTCTGGTCACTACTGATTTTCCAATTACATGTGTAATTTCCTATGAGACATATCGGACACATGGAGATTTTTATTTTTACAGCAAAGACTGGGGGTCTATCAGTAGCAATGACCAATTTTATGCATTAGTGCATGATCAGGAACAGATTTCAGCGGCCAATCAGGTACTCGCTGGTATCGGTCAGGAGGAATATTCAAAAAATAATGGAAAGACAAAACACATCATCCAACCATTAAGTGATCTACACTACAATGAAAAAGTCGGTACTTCTGGTAGTCATGTAATGGATATAAAGAAGTTATGGATATTAGGATCCATAGGTATGTTGATTTTGATTATGGCCTGCTTTAATTTTATCAATATGGCCAATGCCCAATCCGTCACCCGGATAAAGGAAGTGGGTATAAGAAAAACATTAGGTATTAGTAAAGAAGCGCTGATGTCGGGATTTTTATTTGAGACAGCATTATTGGTAGGATTTGCTATTTGCCTTGGACTGATTATAGCATATTTTACTACACCATTATTACAATACATTTCTCCATTGCCTGCTAACATCAATCTTATTGAGGGTCCTGGGATGATCTTGTTTTTAATTTCATTACTTTTTTTGGTCACTATACTGGCTGGACTTTATCCGGCTATAGTATTGTCCTCATTTCAACCGGTAAAAATATTCAGGTCTGATTCGGATAAAGGATTAGGTTCGGGCGTAATGTTGAGAAAAATTTTAGTGGTCTTACAATTTGTTATAGCCTTTGGATTGATTATAAGTACGGTGATTGCCTTGAGCCAGCTTTCATTCATTAAGAATATGAATCTGGGGTTTAACAAAGATCTGGTATATACCTTTGGCTATAATAATGACAGTATTACCCAATCCAAGCTTGCTACCCTAAAAAACCGCTTAAAGGAAATTTCCGGAGTGGAAAATGTCAGTATTAGCTCGGATATGCCCTCATCAGGTAATACCTGGAGTTCTAACTGGGCTATAAATCAGGGTGGCGAAGATGCCCCGTTTAATATATCGCTAAAATATTGTGATGCGGATTACCAAAAAACGTATGATATAAAATTAATTTCAGGTACCTGGCTTTCACCCTCCGATACAGCCCGTGAAGCAGTTCTTAACCGGACAGCTTTGAGTAAGCTGGGTATTTCAAATTTAGATTCGGTAATTGGTAATACTATAAAACTGGGCGGTCGCATCCCGCTAAGATTGGTAGGTGTGGCGGAAGATTATCATAGTCATTCAGCTCACGAACCTATGGAAGCCCTGTTGATGACTTCATACAGTAAGTTTTATTTTATGGCCAGTGCAAAAATCAACCCGAAAAATATACATCAGACCATTGCCGGTATTGAATCCGTATACAACGATATGTTTCCTGAACAGGTTTTCGTAGGTAAGTTTTATGATGAAGAGATACAACGATTTTATGAAGAAGATACTGAATTTACAGCTTTATGTAAAGGGTTTGCCATTTTAGCAATTGGAATATCCTGCCTTGGCTTGTTTGCATTAGCTTCTTTTGCTATTTCCCGCAGACTTAAAGAAATTGGTGTGAGAAAAGTATTGGGTGCTACAACCCAAAATATAGTCACCCTGATCAGTAAAGATTTTCTGATTTTAGTATTGATCGCTTTTGTTATCTCAGCTCCAATGAGTTATTATTTTATGAATAAATGGTTGCAGGATTTTGTATTCCGTACTGATATTGCCTGGTGGATGTTTGCAATTGCCATCCTGGCTGTGTCAGGCATCGCATTTGTAACTGTTGGGGCTCAGGCTTTGAAAGCATCCTGGACCAATCCGATAAAGAGTTTGAGGTCAGAATAAGAGTTGGTATTTGTACTTTTGGATAGTGCATTTTAAAGAAAAAATACTGCATCTTTACTGTATTTTATAATCAAACAGGATTAGAATGAAATCAATTCTCATTACGGGAGCTGGTGGTAATCTCGGAAGATCAATTACAAATGAATTGGCGAAGGATCATTATTTGCATGCTACCCTTAGTGTAAGTGAGGATCCAGGATTTTTTACAGAGCATAGTTACAAATCAAATATCGGGGTCGAATTTATCAATCTTACAGATGAAGCCGCAAGTGAAGATTATGTGCATAAACTAATACAGAGCAATGATTCCATAGAAGCTGGGATTTTGTTGGTAGGTGGATGGCAAAAAGGCAATATTGAAAATACGTTACTGACAGATATAGATAAGATGATCATGCTCAATTTTGCTACGGCATACAATATCGTGCGACCATTATTATCGTATTTTAAAAGAGTTGGCAAAGGAAGATTTATTTTTATTGGAGCCAGACCTGCCATCCATGTCATTGATGCTAAAGATCAGTTTGCCTACGCTATTTCTAAAAGTATGATCATCAATTTAGCTGAAATAATTAATCAGACCAGTGCCGGTCACAATATACAAGCACATGTAATCATACCTTCTGTCTTAGACACACCTCAAAACAGGGTAGCCATGCCTGATTCCAACCCTGCGGATTGGGTACAACCGGAGCACATAGCTCAGTCTATTCGATTTTTACTCTCTGCTGCAGGTAATAATCTGAGAGATACGGTATTGAAAATGTACAATAATGCCTGATTTAGGCTATCATACCTGTAGTTTTATGCCACAATATTTGTTGATGGCGGTATGTAATTATTTTCCGGGGTTTATTGAAAATGGTTAATGAATATTAATGTGAAAAACAATTTGATAAAAAATCTGAATCATTCATTTAGACTACAAAAAATCATATGGACTAAATGGGAATATTGGCCCATGTCACTTGCCATCCTGCCTGTAGTGATTTGCTATTTATATTATTCACTTAGATCATTTAATTTTTTATTCTTTAAAAAAGTAAATCCTGGTGTCCCGATGGGAGGGGCCTTCGGAGTATCTAAGTATAACATGTTGCGGGATATTGATCCAGAATTACTCCCTTCTACTGCACTGGCTAAAGCTGGCACTTCTATACTGGCATTAATAAAAATGATTGATACCAATCGGATATCTTATCCAATAATTTTAAAACCCGATATAGGAGAACGCGGTTTTTTAGTCCAACAGATTTTATCTCCAACCGAATTCATGGATAGGTATACTACACTCCCATGTGATATGATAGTCCAGTCATTTATCGATTTAAAAGAAGAATATACCGTTTCATTTCATCATTTTCCTCATGATCCTAATAGTTTTGCCATTACATCCATATGTAAAAAAGATTTTATGCATGTAACCGGAGATGGAAATCGCACTATCAGAGAACTAATGGCTGATACAGATAGGTATTATTTGCAAATGCCACGCTTTGAAAGGCAACATCATGATCTTCTTGATTATGTTTTGAAAGCAGGAGAAGTAAAATTATTGGAGTCTGTTGGAAATCATTCCCGGGGCACTATGTTTTTAGATGCCCGGTATTTAATTACTAATCCACTGGTGGAGACTTATAAAAAAATAGGGTTGAGGTTGAATGGTATATATTTTGGCAGATTTGATCTTAAAGCCAACTCCGAAGAGGATTTTATCAGGGGCAATGTAAAAATTATGGAATTAAATGGCGTGCTTGGAGAGCCGGTACATGTGTACGATCCAAATTATACATTCATCAAAGCCTATAAAGATCTCTTTGCGCAATGGAAAATAATTTATAGGATCAGTAAGAAAGCCAGGAGCAATGCCAAAGACACCGGATTTATAGAGGGAATTAAAGCATTATTATTTTATAGAAATTATAAAAAGGAAATGTCTGTAACGGTAAAATGATATCAATTTCAGGCACATGTAATTATTCCTTCTATGGATATACCACAAAACTGATCAGCGATGCCTGATTCACATCCCTCCAATTAGGTACACCCTGATCATATTGCTAAACTATTCAATTTTTATTGATACCTACAGGTGAACATTTTAGAGAAATCATGATTAAGATTTACAATAAAGTAAAATTCAATCCCATCAATGTTTTTAGTACCCTGTAGTAGTTTACGAAAGTGAAATCACATTTGATATTGAACCTAGGCTACCATAATTATATATATATGAATGCAAACTTTTGTTGAATGACCTGAATCATGTCGCAGACTGATTTCTATCAAATTGGATAAATTAGTCCAATACGTAATTCCATATAGATTTGAATGATAAAATTGAAAATTAAATGCTTTCTAAAGCCTGTCAGTACGCGATTAAAAGTCTGATTTTCCTGGGCAAAAACAGAGATCAGGGAAAAATACCACTCAAAAGTATAGCCGATGAAATTGATTCGCCTCCGGCATTTACATCCAAAATATTGCAACAACTGGTTTCTGCTGCAGTACTGACATCTGCTAAAGGCGGTAAGGGTGGATTTGAAATTACCAATCATGGACTTTTTCAATTTACCATTGGCAATATTATTTCTTTAATAGATGGAGATGGACTTAGTCACGGTTGTCTTCTTGGGTTTCCCCAATGCTCTGGTGTACATCCATGT
This sequence comes from Saprospiraceae bacterium, assembly GCA_044227925.1. GTDB lineage: Bacteria > Bacteroidota > Bacteroidia > Chitinophagales > Saprospiraceae > JADJLQ01. The sequence goes on from JBGAVW010000071.1 coordinate 14,335, forward strand.
CCGGTCCATCATAGTTATGTTGAAATAAAAAATAAGCTAAACCATTCTCTATTCAATATTACCATCAATAAATTAATACTTAAAAATCCAACTGAAATGAAATTGTAGAGTTTATTTTTTTTGAAATCGAATTGGATAATATTGTCCGATTAACCATAAAAAATTTTATATGTTATCTAAAAGTCAAGCCAGAACCTTTTTCCTCGGAGGTACTATACTTACATTTATAGTCTTTTTGAGCCTATCCTGGCACTCTCTGAGCACTGAAGTGCCAAAGAAAACGCATGAGGAAAATCTTACACCTGAAGTAGTAAGAGGAAAACATCTGTGGGAAAAAAATAATTGTATGGGCTGTCATACCATTTTTGGAGAAGGCGCATATTATGCTCCGGAACTGACGAAAGTAATAGAGAGAAGGGGAGAAGAATATATTAAAATAGCACTGATGTCTCCTCAGCCATGGTCACCGCGTGGGAGAAAAATGGTAGCTTACAAATTTTCAGAATCGGATGCCAATGACCTGGTGTCTTTTTTCAAATGGGTAGGTCAGGTCGATCTCAACGGATTCCCTCCCAAGCCAAAGTATAAATCAACTCCTAACAATTAAAACTAATAAACATGAAATATACATCACAAAAAGTAGCTTATTGGTTTTTTGCTTTATCGATGCTATTGTTGACCTTGCAATTAGTGTATGGTTTTATTATGGGATTCGCTCATATGGGCTATGACAATTTGCATGCTTTTATCCCTTTTAATACAGCAAGAGCCGTGCATACTAATCTGCTGGTCGTTTGGTTGCTTTCCGGTTTTATGGGAGCAGCATATTATATTATACCTGAAGAAGCGGAACATGAATTAGTTAGTGTCAAATGGGCTTATATACAACTGGTTTCTCTTGCGGTGGTAGGAGTTGTCGCCATTGTAGGATATCACTTCAACTACTGGGAGGGAAGAAAATTTTTAGAAATTCCGCGACCATTGGATTGGCTGGTTGTAATTAATGTACTGACTTTTTTAGGGCTCATATTGGCTACATTATTTAAAGGTAAAAAACGCACTACTACAGCATTGGTATTGAGTATGGGTTTGGTATTTGCTGCATTATTATATCTACCGGGCATGATATGGTTTGATAATCAAACTATGGATTCATTCTTTAGATGGTGGGTTGTACACCTTTGGGTAGAAGGAGTGTGGGAGCTTATCATGGGAGGTATTTTGGCTTTCTTGCTTATTAAAATCACTGGGGTGGATAGAGAAGTGATTGAAAAATGGTTATATGTAATCGTAGGCCTTACGTTTATCTCAGGTATCTTAGGGACGGGGCACCATTATTATTATATTGGTACACCTAAATATTGGTTGATAATAGGTGGTATTTTTTCAGCATTAGAACCTTTGGCATTTCTTGGCATGGCTTTATTTGCCATAGCAATGTATCGTAAAGGGGAAAAGAAACATCCCAACAAAATAGCTTTGATGTGGACATTGGGTACGGCTATTGTTTCATTTACAGGTGCCGGTTTATTGGGACTTGCTCATACTATACCTCAAGTCAATATGTGGACCCACGGCACCCTGGTGACGGCTATGCATGGCCACCTTGCATTTTGGGGGGCCTATGCAATGATTGTGCTGGCCATCATTAGTTATACAATGCCTAATCTTACAGGAAGAAAATTATACGATTCGGGTAGCGGTCTCACTGCTTTTTGGCTGTCAAATATTGGTATGATTGGAATGACTACAGCATTTGCGGCTGCCGGTGTATCTCAGGTCTATATGGAACGTATAATGGGTTTGGAATTTGGCGATACACAAAAAGAAATTCAAGTCCATTTTTTAATTTTAGTTTTATGTGCAACGCTGTTCTCCATAGGAATAGGAATGTATATTTATGAATTTATCAGATATGGAAAACCATCCGATGAGGCATTGGTATCTGAGAATGGTTGATCTGTATTAATCAATGGCAACCTGTGATCTTCGGGTGTAAGATTTTATACTATAGGGATAAGTATATTTAAAATTAATGTGTAGAATATAATTAATAATAAAACTATGAAAATTGATAAAAATTATAAAGTGGGTGAAGTAGTGAGTACCAATATTAAGACAGCGCATGTATTCAAAAAATACGGTATCGATTTTTGCTGTGGAGGCGGTATTTCTATTGAAAAAGCATGTGAAAAAAAGCAGTTAATTACTGATGATTTGATAGTTGAATTGATGAATGTGGACAATTCAATTTTGCCTTCCCAAAATTACAGGGCATGGTCTCTTGATCTTTTAGTTGACTACATTGTAAATACACACCATACCTATATTAAACAGGCCTTTCAGCTGTTAGATGATTATACAGCAAAAGTGTCTAAAGTACATGGTGTGCATCATCCTCTATTGCTTGAAATAGAGAAATTATATCATGCACTTAAAGAAGAATTGCTTTTGCATATGCATAAGGAAGAAAAAGTACTATTCCCTTATGTTAGGCAAATGGTGCATGCATTCAATTCAGGTATGCCTCGACCCTTACCCCAGTTTGGATATATAGCAAATCCCATAAGAATGATGGAACATGAACATGATATAGCCGGCGATATTTGTAAAGAAATAGCTTCACTTACAAATAATTATACACCACCGGAGTGGGCATGCAATACATTGAAAGCTATGTATTCCAAGCTCAATGAATTTGAATTGGACTTGCACCTCCACATTCACCTTGAAAACAACATACTATTTCCAAAGGCAAAGGAAATGGAAAACCTAGCCACCACAATGTAAAATAAATGATTAATACTATTCAGTCCGACAGCATTCGTACTCTTCCTTATTATCGTGCCATTGGTAAAGAGAAGGAAATTTTTAATCATGTGTATGAATGTCGTCTGCCTTTGTTGTTGAAAGGTCCAACGGGATGCGGTAAGTCAAGGTTCATTGAACACATGGCCTCCTCCTTACAACAAGAGATGATCACGGTGAGTTGCCACGAGGAAACTTCCGCTACCGATCTTATTGGCAGATTTATAATAAAAGGATCAGAAACCATTTGGATGGATGGGCCATTGACTGAATCAGTAAAGAAAGGAGCAATACTTTATCTTGATGAAATTGCAGAAGCCAGACCGGATGTAATAGTGGCCATACATTCACTTACTGACCATCGCAGAGAGTTATACATAGATAAACTGGGAACCAGAATAAAAGCTCACGAAAATTTTCTGTTCGTTGCATCATTCAATCCGGGATATCAAAGAGGATATAAAGAATTAAAACCATCTACCAGGCAAAGATTCGTGGCTTTGACTTTCCAATACCCTAATGCAAAGGTGGAAGTAGAAATACTCATGAATGAATCCGGGATAGAGGAACCAATAGCTAAGCAATTGGTAGATATCGGGCAAAAGATAAGAAACCTCAAAGAACTTGGACTGACAGAAACCGCATCTACCAGATTGTTGGTCGATGCTGCACGTTTGATTGTATCTGGCCTTCCTAAACGATTGTCTGTAAAAGTAGCCATTATAGAGCCACTCACAGATGAACCTGAGATCATCGATGCATTGACGGATACTTGTAATCTATTGATTTAATCTTATGGATATAGATGAACTCATTTTTACAAAAGTAGTTAGGTACTTTGATGCCAAAAAAAAAGCAAAGGCTGAAGCTAATGAAGTTAGAGTCATCCTGGATGAAATCAAATCCAGGCTCGTACTGGTTGCCAGGGCATTCAGCGGACAAGCAATCGAAATATATCCAGCGAATAACGAAGGAGGCTACAAAGGAAATAGTTTCTTCTTGCCTCAATCTATGATCTTATTCGATACCAAGAATGACAATTTGATTTTTTATTATTACCGCGTTGTGTATATGACTATTCAGCGCGAATTGAATCATTGCTGGCAATTAAATGAGCAGCAGAGCGGTGACCTTCTGGCTTCTCAGCAGGCAGCTATACAACATGCTCCAAAGGTATTAGCTGTGCTAAACGAAAAATATCCTGGTGTTTATCGGATCTTTGATTTGCTGTATGAAACACTAAAAGCAAAAATGGACCTGGAAGAAGTGAATCATTTGTTTTTCGGTAAATGGATGTCGGATATTTTAGTAGGTACAAGTACAGAATTGTCGCCTGAGGATATTGTTCCTGCTGCTCTGAACTCAGTGGATCCTAAATCAGTAATGAAAGCCAAAGCGGTAGAGGAAATAAAAAGTCTGCAGGTAGATATCAAGGCTCAGGAGGATTATGTACTTACGCACAATTTTGAAAAAGTAGAAACTGCCGAAGAGTTTAATGGGACCTGGAGAGACTTTGATGGAGATGATGACTTGCAGAATCATCATCATGCAATGGAAGAACTTAATATGCACCTGACGGTCAGGGTAGATGACCCCGCACATGCTGTGTATCAAACTGAGTTTATAGAAAATTCAAAGATTATAGAAACCACAGAAAGTACATCTAAAGTTACACCTATTGCCTATCCCGAATGGAATTATAAAATTAGAAGGTATAAAGAAAATTATGTAAAAGTATTTCCAGGTACGTTGAATGCCAATCGATCTGCATTTTATCATACTACCTTGTCCAAACACCACCTGGTATTAATGCATCTTAGAAAAATGATGGCTTCCTACCATAACAAGTTACTAAGTATTAAGAGACAGAAGGAAGGATCTGAGCTGGATATCGATGCACTCACGGATCGTTATGTAGATCTGCATTCAGGTATGTCTCCATCTGAGAATTTATTTATCAATCGGTTGAAAAAAAATAAAGACCTGGGAATTTTACTATTGATAGATGCAAGTTTGTCAAGTGATGGGTACACGGATGGTAATAGGATTATAGATGTGGCGAAAGAAGTGAGCACCCTTTTTGGTGAAATATTGGACGAATACCATGTGGATTTTTCTATTGCATCTTTTAATTCCCAAACTAGAAATCATATATCTTATACTATACTCAAAGACTTCAAAGAATCCTGGCAAGTTGCAAAACACCATTTGGGGGGAATTCAACCGGCAGGATATACTCGCATAGGTGGTGCCTTAAGACATGCAGCTACGGAGTTTACCAAAACAGATACGTTCAATAAATGGCTGATCTTGCTTTCCGATGGTAAACCGAATGATTACGATACCTATGAAGGACAATATGGCATTCATGATGTAAAACAAAGCCTTTATGAATTAAATCAGGCTAAAATTAACTCCTACGCTATTGCTATTGAAGCCAAGGCCAGATATTATTTACCGCAAATGTTTGGACAAAATCACTATCAGATTTTATCTACACCCGATCAATTGATTCATTCACTGATAAAGTTGTATGAAAAGATAAGACATGGCCAATAAAGCAATTCGTCATACACCGTCCTTTTTTTATCCATCAGGTGGTATCTTATTCAAATTGTCATACTGACAGAACTGCTGACTTTTGGTGCAGGCATGGCAACGATGACTTATTATTCCAGATCAGAGGCCACCGTTTTTAGGGAATCTTGCATTTTATTATCGGTTTATTTTCCCATTATCAATACGATTTTACTTTTGTCCAGTGGTCTCTTTTTGGCAATTTCCATTAAACAAATTCACGAAGGGAAAAATCAATTTATTGCATCTAATTTTAAGTGGTCGATTATTCTTGGATTAGGATTTATTATCATAAAGACTTATGAGTATGCTACATCTATTTTGGCCGGCCATACTTTAGGGGAAAATACATTTTATAATTTTTATTGGTTCCTGACCGGGTTTCACTATATACATGTATGGGCCGGACTGATCATATTACTGATTGTAATGCCACTCAAATATGAAAATCTTTCTGTGACTCGTAAAGAAAACATTGAGGCAGCTGCGGGTTTTTGGCATTTTTGTGATTTAGTTTGGGTGCTGCTATTTCCAACTGTTTATTTTTTATTTCGATGAAGTTGATTTACGTGTATTTCATCCTCATTGTATGTTAATTGGTCAGTGTTTGGTCGATTTATGTGCCAGAAGTTCCTTTTTTCCAGATTATAATAGGTGGATTGAAATTTATCCTGATCTCCTGGTATTTTATGGAGATGAAAAATGCTCATGCAGGCTGGAAAGTACTGCAGTATTTTATATTGACTTTAATCATCGGTGGATTGTATATACTCAAAGGATAAAAAAACAGTCAGCCTAATTCGGTTGCTTATAACTCTCATATATACCATTCAGCAATTTCTTCATCTTATGATACGAAGGTATACCATATTTATTCTTCTTGGGTTTGTGATAGACATTTTCATTCATCCAGTCATCATCATATAGCTTACTTAAATAGAGGCTGCCGTGATCAGGAACCAAAATCAGTATTTGGTCTGTAGGCTTTAAATCTTTTCTTATTTCAAATACCCCCTGTATGGCCGCACCGCCACTGGGTCCCACCATTAATCCTTCTTCTGCAGTAAGTTTGATGGCCCGTTTTATAGCCAGCTGATCTTTAACCTGCACCATTTGATCCAGATTATCAGTGATGAATGTTTTGGGTATTATATTCTTTCCCACTCCCTCCAGGGCGTATGGTTTGATGATACTTTCATCGAATACTCCTTCTTCAAAATATTTTTTAAGCACTGATCCGTAAGCATCAATGCCGATAATTTTAATATTTGAATTTCGCTCTTTCAGGTATTTTGAAGTGCCACTGAGCGTGCCCCCGCTTCCCGAACAGGCAAGAAAATGGGTAATTTCTCCATTAGTTTGTTCCCAAATTTCAGGGCCGGTGAGATGATAATGTGCATCCACATTATCCATATTGTAATACTGATTTACAAAATAACTATTGGGTATGCTATCAGCAAAAAACTGAGCCTGGCTATAATAGGATCTTGGATCTTCCGGCTTTACAGAGGCAGGGCATACATGTACCTCTGCACCTAAGGCCACCAAAATTCTTTTCTTTTCTTCACTTATTTTATTGGGTACGGTAAATATACATTTGTAACCTCTATGCCCACCAATCATAGCCAATGACCTGCCCGTGTTGCCTGAAGTACATTCAATGATGGTACCACCCGGTTTAAGCTTACCTTCCTTTTCCGCTTTGTTAATGATGTACAGGGCTATCCTGTCTTTGGCAGAGTGCCCGGGATTATAGGATTCAAATTTGGCATATACATTAGAATTTACCTGTTCAGATATGCTTTTTAGTTTTATGATCGGTGTCTTTCCTATGGTTTCATCTACAGAATTGTAATAGGTAAATGCCATACGCTAAACTTTAATAATTCATTTAAAAATAAAAGCCCGGGGTAGGACAAATATAGATGAATATATTCCAAAAAGAGAATGCTAAGTGCTTGATTTCCATCATCTAGTCGAAAAAATATCCTACCTCTCACAACACTAAGATTGGTAATTAGTTATAGATTATAAAAATTACTAAACTATACTTTTAAATAAGTGCTATTTTTGACCTTTATACCGGCCTTGGATTCGATACGACCTTGAAAATCTTAAGATAATTTTCAATAAACTGAGATACTAAACATTATATAATATCTATTTAATAAAAGGCATGAATTTGGGCTTTCTTACCACTATCCAATCATTTATAGAATCTTCCTATAAAGGCCTCGATTTTAAAACCAGGCTACTCAGAGTATCGGCATTGCTCCTGATTTTTGTATTACTAATCATATTTTTCATCTCTCTGGTGGTTAGGCTGGGATTGTTTGGAAGTCTGCCATCTGCTTTAACAATTAAAAGCATTAAAAACCCGATTTCATCAGTATTGGTAGACGATCAGGGTAAATTGCTGGGCAAATACTTTATCGAAAACAGGACAAATGTAAATTACTCTGCCATCTCAACTCATATTATCCAGGCATTGGTAGCCACCGAAGATCAGCGGTTTTATAAACATCATGGCATCGATATGCAATCCTGGGCCAGGGTGATCATTAAATCAATTTTATTATCGAATGAATCTGCCGGTGGGGGTAGTACCATCAGCCAGCAATTGGCTAAAAATTTATTCCCTCGCAAAAACTATTGGCTTCTTTCGATGCCGGTCAATAAAATCAAGGAAATGCTGATCGCTAAACGATTGGAACGCATTTACAATAAAGAGGAAATACTCACCTGGTATCTCAATACCGTGGCATTTGGTAATAGTATATTTGGTATTGAAGTGGCTTGCCGGCAACTATTCAATACTACTCCGGAAGATATATCAATACAAGATGCAGCGGTATTAGTGGGAATGTTAAAAGCTACCGGTGTGTATAGTCCATTACGAAATGAAGATAAAGCGGAAACACGAAGAAATACAGTGCTGAACCAAATGGTACACAACAAATATTTAAGTCAGCATGATGGGGATTCTCTCAAAAAACTTCCACTCAAATTAAAGTATAACCGCGAAGGTCATACCGACGGTATTGCTACCTATATACGGGAGCAGATACGGTTAGACCTGAATAAAGTACTAAAAGAGTATACGAATGCTGATGGAAAGCCTTATAATTTATATACAGATGGCTTGAAAATCCATACTACTCTCGATCTGCAATTGCAGCGATATGCAGAAGAGGCAGTG
>JBGAVW010000072.1:0-22312 GCA_044227925.1 Saprospiraceae bacterium
ATTCGATTCAGTTTCAATAAGTGCATTTTAAGCTGTCCCAAAAGTATAGTTAGCTGCCTGGCCAAATCCCACATAAAGGCATACTAAAGCTCCTATTATAGCACCCAATATATACCCAGACCGAATGACTTTGATTAAAATACCAGGAATCAGATTTGAAGGTGGATAGTATGCCGGTAGGTATATCGTCTAATGCAGCAATTTAAAATAACGTATCTTTTTCTTTACCTCCTCTGATTCGTTCTAATATTCGCATCAGTTCCTGTTCGCTTTGTACTAAGACTTCCCTTGGCTTGGATCCATCACCTGCACCTACGATGCCCAATAATTCCAATTGATCCATTATACGACCAGCCCGATTGTAACCCAGTTTTAATCTGCGCTGGATCATAGATGTACTGCCGTGTTGATTTTGCACTACCAGTCTTGCCGCATCGTCCAACATTTCATCCAGATCTTCCAAAACTGCTTTATCTGCACCTCCAGGGCCATCTTCACCTGTATACTCTGGTAAGAAATAAGGTGTGGGGAAGCCACGCTGATCGTGTATAAAGTTTAATACCGATTCTACTTCCGGAGTATCTACAAAAGCACACTGTAATCTGATGGCATCACCGCCGACACTCAGTAACATATCCCCATTACCAATCAACTGGTCAGCACCTCCGGTATCGAGAATTGTTCGTGAGTCTACTTTTGAAGATACTTTGAAAGCCAATCGCGCAGGGAAATTAGCCTTGATCACACCGGTAATAATATTTACCGATGGTCTTTGTGTTGCAATGATCAAATGTATCCCCACTGCACGGGCCAGCTGAGCTAATCTTCCTATCGGTAATTCTACTTCTTTACCTGCCGTCATAATCATATCGGCAAACTCATCAATCACCAACACTATAAATGGAAGGTATCTATGGCCTTTCTGTGGATTGAGCTGCCGTGCCATGAATTTTTTATTATATTCTTTTATATTTCTTGCTTCAGCCTTTTTCAATATATCGTACCGGGTATCCATTTCGATACAAAGTGAATTTAAGGTGTGAACCACTTTATTGGTTTCTGTGGTAATGGGTTCATCCTGATCAGGTAAATAAGCAAGGAAATGATTTTCCAGTTTTGCATACGGAAATAATTCCACTTTCTTTGGATCGATCAAAACCAACTTCACCTGAGAAGGATGTTTGCGATATAATAATGACATCAGGATCGCATTGATACCTACGGATTTACCCTGACCTGTAGCACCGGCTATCAGTAAGTGCGGCATCTTGGCCAGATCGGCCACAAATACTTCATTCGATATTGTTTTCCCTAATGCAATTGGCAAATCCATTTTGGAATTCTGGAATTTCTCCGAAATCATCACTTCTTTTAGTGAAACAATTTGCTTTTTCTTATTGGGGACTTCAATACCTATCGTTCCTTTACCAGGTATGGGTGCAATGATACGAATGCCCAATGCAGACAGGTTCAATGCGATATCGTCTTCCAGGTTTTTAATCTTAGATATACGGACTCCGGGAGCAGGAATGATTTCATACAAAGTCACCGTGGGACCCACCGTAGCTCTGATCTTGGTGATTTCTATTTTATAGTGCAGTAAGGTCTCTATGATCTGGTCTTTATTTGCTTCCAATTCAGTGCGGTCTATTTCTACATTCTGATCAGAGTAATCTGCCAACAGGTCAAATGAAGGCATTTGATATTTAGACAATTCGGCATCCGGATCATATGGCTCTAAAGAGGCATAATCCACTTCTTTTGCTAATTCAGTAACATTGTTTTCAATCTCAGCAATCTCACCTGCTGGTACAATCCCAATATCCGATACGTGTATTTCTTCTTTTCCGGCTATAGGCTCTGACACTGGTTCATTTATTTCAAGTGTAAGGGCTTCATCTCCCGATTTTGAAAGGCTTTTATTGGCTGCTAAAATTTCTTCAAATTCAAGAGTGGTATCTTCACGCAATCCATTTAGATCAGCATACTGAGGCTTATATCCTTCTGCTTCATTATTCACAATCAGATCGTCGTCCAAAGAAACTACTGTAGCCGGTTTACCTGGTATAAGATCTTCAAATTCAATATCGTTTCTATTACCTCCTGGCCTGAGAGTTATTACTGGATTATCTTCTGGAACAGGCGGGGAAGGAGTTTCTTGCGCTCCCTCTGTATGGTCTGTGTTTGATTTTTTAAAAAAAGAAAGTGCCGATTTCAGATTAAAATATGAATTTCCACCTTCGGCGAGTTGCACATTTGGCAATTGCACAGATGAAAAATCAGGATTGTAATTCCAAACCAATATACCCAGTATTATGATAAGCAGCACACCAAATAAGCCAACTATTCCTAAAAAGTTTTGAATATACAATGACACCCATTCACCGATCGCTCCACCCCATGGGAAAGCAGCATTTCGAAAAAGGCTTTCTAATAATACTGAGCTATACATGATCACCCAAAGCACTGTTAAAGTCCTTACCACCAGGCTGTATTTTGCCCGTTGCATCCATTTCCATGCATACATCCCCAGCAAATAAACTATTCCGAAGGCGGGTAGTCCAAAACTCCAATAAATAACCTGGTGAGACAAAAATGCTCCAAATCGGCCCAAAGCATTGGCCATTGAAAGATCCTTCTGTAAAAAAATTCTCCACGAAAATGTCAGTACTTTATCCTGGTCAAACCTCCAGGTAAATAAATACGATACCATACTGATAAATAACAGGATCGCAAAAAACATAACCACTACGCCGGTCACTTTCCCCCACCGCTCGTCTTTAAAATTAATATTCTTCCAAAAAGGTTTACCTGACTTTTTCTTGCCCATATTATAACTTGATTCAAGATTATTTCAGGCGAATGTAGTTAATATTACATTTTAGTGCAATATATAAAATGCATTATATCAATATATAATAAAGATTTTTATTTGTATATACATAACTAATTGATAATTAGAGAAGGAATATATTCATAAAAAAAGTAAGGGATAACCTTTCGGTTACCCCTTTCCCTCTTTTTGAACTCTATATTTATTAATTCAAACTTTTTCCCTTATTGTCTCGGACCGCTACCTTGCTGAAAGCGTGCTGCTCTTTCAGCCGATATCTTTTTATACAAGTTTAGCTGTACTTCGGTAAGTATTGTTTTTAGTTCGGCTTCCTGTTCAGATCTTAATGCATCCATTTTAGGTCTCATTTCTTCACGGCTGGTACCATTGGCACGACTCTCTTCCATCATCGTTCGCATTTTAGTGCGGTATTTTTGATCAATTTCATCAAATGCTTTGATCTGGTCAGAACTCAATTTTAGGGTGTCATGCATTACTTTAGGATCCGGAGTATTTCCACCCATCCTTCCTTGCTGACCTGGTTGGTTGCTTTGTGGCATAGTACTTCCGGGTTGGGTTGTGCCTGTGTTTTGTGGTCGCTGGCCTTGCATGCCTGCTGCGCCAGGGCGCTGGCCTCCTGCCCCTCTGTTTCCTCCTGCATTTTGGCCGTCTCCAGTATTTCCGCTATCGCCACCACCGGGTCCACCTCCACCGCCTTCGGATTTTAAGTCATCATTATTAATCGATTTTTTACGTTTTTCTTCAAAGGTCATTTTACCAAACCTATAGCTGATGCCTGCTCTGATACCAGCATTATAAAAACTATTGGTGTTTAACTGCTCCAGTAATGCTGATTTGGATCTTGATGTCTGACTGAACGGGTGATTGAAAAAGTTTTCAGCCGAAATGCTGAAATTGCCTTTACCATCGCTAAAGTTTTTACGCAAACCAAGACTGTAAAACATAAATCCGCCTGAATTACCCTGTAAATTAATCTGTCTTCCACGGCCCCCGCCGCCACCTTGTATGCCCCAACCGTTTTTAAACCGGATATTTGTAAACATCCTTCCCCCAAGCACTAAGCCTGAATTGGAGCTGGCATAGTTAGGGTTGGGATTGTTATTCGATAGGGAAACATTATAAACATCTACTCCCCCATTTAAAGACCATATTTTAAACAAAGTGACATTACCAAATACGTTGAATCCAATGGTATTTTCATTTCCTATATTCTGGTATGTAGTCCGTATAGCAGGAACAAATCCTTCCACTCCGGGATTAGGATTGCGGACAGAAAAAGTATCCTTTAGGCTGGTAATTGAATTTCCGGTATGTCGGTAAAATACTGCTGTCGTTAGAAATACCCCTTTAAGATTGATACTGGTGCTCAATTCATAGTTATCGGTTAATTCAGGATCCAGATAAGGATTACCCAAACTTATATTTGTAGGATTTGATTCATTAATATTTGGATTTAGAAACTGAATGCCTGGTCTTTGGATGCGTTTATTATATGCCGCTTTTAAAGTGACATTTTTGGATACGGGTTTTGACAAATTTATACTGGGTATCACACTCCAATACGATGGAATTTTATTGGCAGATCCTGTTTCAAATGCAGCATTGATGTCAGTAAACTCCAATCTGCTCCCTGCTTTTATGGTAAACTTATTGCGGGTACTTAATGTATATGAGAGATATCCTGCACCAACAGACTGTGTATAGTCCAATACATTGGATGCCCTGGATTCGTCCAGAGTATAGGCACCTGTACCTCCCTCTGAAAAATAATATTGATAATCACTATTAGCAGTTCTGAATATTCCTTTACCCCCAAATTCGATCAATGATCTTTTACTCGTAGGCGCTTGATAATTCAGTTCCAGGGTAGATTCCTCATTGAAACTAATGTTATCGTTTTTTTGCCTTGCCGTGATGGTTTGAAAATCGATATTGTTTAATAAATCTGCTTCAAAGCTATTATTCCTATTATTCCTGGAATACAATCCCAGTATACTCAGCTCCTTTTCCGGAGTAAATGTATAGGTGTAGGTAGTACTGATATCGTAGTTTAAATTTATATCCTTACTATCTACGTTACGGGCACTGATTAATGGAATGGGATTGGTCGGTAATGTGGTTATCGTACGCAGATCATCCTGAAAATTTAATCCACTCCTGGTACCAAATCGGATACCGGCTGAGAAATTTGATTTTTTAGTAATGTCCCAATCATAACCAAAATTATAATTACCATGAGCACCTTGTCTGAGTGTAGTGGCAGATTGTGTAGTAGATTGTAATCCGAGTAAGGTCTGTGTGGATTGGATATTTTCAAAAGCTCCTTTTACATTATATTCTGCCCGACCGTGACCCCGTAAGCTAAAGCCCATATTGCCTCTACGGTAATTTCCATTCAATCCGAGCATGGCTCCCCTGTTTCCACCACTGATATCTACGCCAAGAGTAAGACCCTGCAAGGTTTGTTTTTTGGTAATAATATTGATAATACCTGATGAGCCTTCAGATTCGTATCTGGCTCCCGGACTGGTGATTACCTCGATAGATTTAATCATATCAGCCGGTATTTGTTTGAGCGCATCTGCCACACTGCCAGCCATAATACTGGATGGTTTATTATTGATTAATACCCGTACATTGGAACTACCACGTAGGCTCACATTGCCATCCAGGTCTACTGTGAGCAAGGGAACATTTCGCATCACATCGGCAGCATCTCCACCTTTACTGGTGATGTCTTTTTCTGCATTATACACCAAACGATCCACTTTCTCTTCAATTACCTGAGATTGACCTTCTACGGTTACTTCTTTCAGGGTGACTGATTCCTGCGTAAGGAATATTTTATTTAATTTTAGTTTGGCGCCTTCTTTAATGGTGATGGATATTCGCTTTTTAGTATACCCTAAAAATTCAAATTCAAGAAAGTAAGCCCCTGCCGCAATGTTTTTTATATCAAATACCCCTTTTTCATCTGTAACTGTACCATCCAATGTCTGATTATTGTTAAAGTCTATCAAAGCAATAGTGGCAAATTCGATAGGTTTTTTAGTGGTGGTGTCTATCAAAATACCATCCACACTGGCTGTACCCTTACTGTTTTGTGCTATACTTTGAAATCCTGCAAATAAGAGGACGAATAAATAAAAAATGTTTTTCATAAAATTTAATTGCTTTGGCATCTTGGACTCAAAAATACCATTAGAATTTAAGTAAGATTTGGTTCATTCGACAATCACCTGCATTTAATCGTCTCTCTCAGAGGGCATTAACAAGTCCTTAAAGGTTTAATAAAATCATAAGCAACTGAAAAATTCAAAATAGTACTTGATTTGTATAATAATAATACCTGCAAGTCGAGAAAACATCTGTTTTGCCATAAAGACATTTGATTTGGCCCAGGTATGGCTTAATTTTGGTATACCTAATACTACATATGCAAGTTTTTGCACAAAAACATAGAATGAAAATTATCCACCTGCTTTTTTGGCTGGTTTATTTTTCATTTTTCTTTTATCAGATCAGCAACAGACCTCGCTCAGAAGACATTCCCTTTCTGGAAATATTTATTAATGCATTGTCTCATACTCTTTTTCTGGCTGTAGTAGCGTACCTTAATTACTTTATTATTTTACCCAGGTATTTTAATTCTAAAAGTGGAATGAAATATTCCCTGGAGTTTGCAATCATGGCTGCTTTGGTGCTGGCAGCATACATACCATTAAAGCGGTTTATCGTAGATGGATATACACATCATGAAGGATTTTATTACAGCAACCGGTTTGCGATTGGCTCTTTTGTTACTTCAGTATTGGTCTCGGCATTTGTGGCCTCTTTACGTTTTTTTACAGAATGGCAGGAATTGGAAGAGCAGAAAACAAAATTCAAAAATGAAAAGCTCACTGCAGAATTAAAATTTTTGCGCAATCAGATCAATCCACATTTTCTATTTAATACATTAAACAACCTGTATTCATTAGCTTATAGCAATTCTCCTCAGACCACTGAAGTGATATCCCGGCTTTCACAAATGATGAGATACATGGTGTACGATTGCAATAATGACACCGTTTCTCTAGAGAAAGAAATAGAGTATATTAAAAATTACATCTCCCTCGAAAAGCTAAGACTTAATAATAATACTCCAATTGATTTTGAAATTAAAGGAGATCCCGGAACAAAGTACATCATGCCCTTATTGCTCATCCCTTTTTTGGAAAATGCCTTTAAACATGGAGTTTCTAATAACCAGGCCAGTTGGATTAAGGCAAGCCTGGATTGCAGCACCAATACCATTTCATTACAGGTAAAGAACAGCATCAATACAAAAAACGGGGCTTCTGCCTCTTCCAATTCAGGAGTCGGACTTGAAAATCTGAAGCGTAGATTAGTATTAAATTATCCCGATAAACATAAACTTGAATTTAATGCTTCCGATCATGAATATACTGCTAACTTAGAGGTAAAATTGTCGTGAATTAATATGTATAGATGTGTCGTCTTAGATGATGAACCCTTGGCTCGAAAACTTTTAGAAGAATACATAAAAAAAGATGATGAGCTGACACTGATTGAAAGTTTTTCAGATTCTTTCAAAGGCCTGCAGTTTTTACAAAATAATCCAGTAGATATTTTGTTTCTTGACATTCAAATGCCTGACCTTACAGGACTGAGTTTATTGAAACTACTTGAAGAAAAACCAGTCACTATATTTACCACAGCCTACAGCGAATATGCCTTGGATGGCTATGACCTCGATGTGGCTGATTACCTGCTCAAGCCGGTTTTATTCGACCGGTTTATAGTCGCTGTATCCAAAGCCAAAAAAAGGGTAACCAGCAAATATGCCGAACCTCAGCAAATCCAATCCAAAGGGGATACCTTGTTTGTAAAAGATGGCACCAAACTGGTAAAAGTCAATCTCAACGATATATTGTATATAGAAGGGCTTAAAGATTACGTAAGTATTTATACAAAAACTCAGAAAATTGTCAGCCTTCAAAGAATGAAAAACCTGGAAGCAGTACTTTCCAAAGATAAATTTTTAAGAATACATCACTCCTATATTATCGCTTTGGATTGGATTCAAAGTATTCATAAGGATTCAGTAGAAATCAATGGTCAATCGCTACCCATAGGTGAAACATACAGAAAATCATTCAGGGAGTTTGTGGATGCGCAAAAACTCCTAGGTGAACAATAAATTAATTTTGTGTCCTGTGGTACTACCCTATTGGTGATTGCGCTCCTTTTTCAATATTTATTTACTTTCGCAGAATGAATAATAGATTATATCAACCAGGCACTTACAAAATCTATATTTCAATTTTATTTTCCTTGTGTGTTATACTAATAGCACATAGTCAAACCATTCCTTATTCTTCAGAAATCATTGCTTTTAATAAAGACGACAGTTTGCATCCGAAGGAAAAAGGCCAGATTGTATTTGTGGGAAGTTCATCGTTTACCCGATGGAAAGATGTTCAATGCCGGTTTCCGGAATATAAAATAATCAACAGGGGTTTTGGGGGATCTACATTAATAGATGTCTTTAACCATGCTTCAGCTACCATATACAAATACGAACCAAGACAAGTATTTATTTATTGTGGTGAAAATGATTTTGCCGGTGATACCACTTTACTTGCAATGGAAGTATTCAAAAGATACTTTAACCTGGTAGTGGAAATCAGAAACCACTTGCCAAAGACAGAAATCCTTTATGTGTCTGCCAAACCCAGTCCTTCTCGATGGCATTTAGCAGCAAAATTTAAAGAATTCAATACGTTGGTGAGTCAATTTTCCAGTAGTCAGCAGGGATTTAAATTTATCAATGTTTGGGATGCCATGCTCAATGCAGATGGTCTACCTAAACCAGAGATATTCATAGATGATAAATTACATATGAATAAAGCCGGATATGACATATGGGTTCCTATTTTGAAAAAGTATTTGCGGTGATCTAAACTCCCACTACAAAGTCACTTTAAGATTCAACTCCTTTAATTGTGCTTCATCCAGTACACCCGGAGCATCTATCATCATATCTCTTCCGGTATTATTTTTAGGGAAAGCAATATAATCCCTGATGGAAGTCTGCCCTTGCATTACAGCACACATACGATCGAAACCAAATGCAATACCTCCATGAGGGGGGGCTCCATATTCAAAGGCATTTAATAAAAACCCAAATTGATCCAATGCTTGTTCTGGTGTAAAACCGAGCAGTTTAAAGTTTTTTGATTGCAATTCCCGATCATGTATACGTATTGACCCGCCGCCTACCTCAGTACCATTAATGACCAGATCATACGCATCAGCTCTGATGCCTGCCAATACCTCTTTATCGTTGCTTGCCATTTTCTCTATATCATTTGGTTTAGGTGAAGTGAATGGATGATGCATTGCAAAGTACCTCCCTGCGGTTTCATCCCATTCCAGTAGTGGAAAATCCAAAACCCACAATGGTTTGAACACACCCTGTGCTATCAAATCCAGTTTTCTACCCAATTCCAATCTCAATTCTCCAAGCTGTTTGCGCGTTTTTTCTTGTTCGCCACTAAGCAACAGAATCATATCACCCGGCTTGGCATGAATGTGGTCTGCCCAGGCTTTGAGATCTTCCTGAGTATAAAATTTATCTACGGAAGACTTAAATGTACCATCTACATTATATTTTACATGCACCAGTCCTTTAGCCCCAATCTGCGGCCTCTGCACCCATTCTGTGAGATCCTTTAATTCTTTGTTACTAAACGATTCAGACTTTCCTTCCACTACTAATGCGCCAATGTATGGAACAGCATCAAATACATTAAAACCTTTGCCTTTCACTATATCCTGCATTTCATGAATGGGCATACCAAATCGGAGATCAGGCTTGTCTATACCATACGATTTCATTGCCTCATCATAAGCCATGCGTGGGAAGTCACTCAGTTCGATTCCCAGCATTTCTTTGAACAAATGTTTGGTAAGCCCTTCAAACATATTCAAAATATCTTCGCGGTGTACAAACGACATTTCGCAATCGATCTGTGTAAACTCCGGTTGACGGTCAGCTCTGAGATCTTCATCTCTAAAACATTTTACGATTTGAAAATATTTATCCATTCCTGCTACCATCAATATTTGTTTAAATGTTTGTGGTGATTGAGGCAATGCATAAAACTGTCCCGGATTTAATCTGCTGGGTACAACGAAATCCCGGGCACCTTCCGGTGTACTTTTTATCAAAAAAGGAGTCTCTATCTCCATAAAGTCTTTACTGAACATATACTTTCTGGTTTCGAGTCCCAGTTTTGATCTGAACATAATTTTAGATTGCACGGGCTGTCTTCTAATATCCAGGTACCGGTATTTCATACGAAGGTCATCCCCGCCATCCGTATTATCGGTGATGGTAAAAGGAGGTATTTTAGAAGCATTTAACACCTGCAAAGATTTTGCTACTATTTCTATGTCTCCGGTAGGGCGATTGGGATTTTTAGCACTTCGTTCTCTTACTTCACCTGTAATCTGTACTACAAATTCCCTACCCAATTTGCGGGCACTTTCACATAATACAGCATCGGTGTCCATATTAAAAACAATTTGTGTAATACCGTACCTGTCACGGATATCGGTAAAAGTCATACCACCAAAATCCCTGCTGGCATCCACCCATCCGCTTAATGTCACGTTTGCACCAATATGCGACAGCCGCAATTCTCCACAATTATGTGATCTATACATATTTATATATTATATTAGTTAAATTAGGCGGCAAAGGTAAAGGAAAGGGTTGAGAGAACGATGGTACTATTTTAAAAATTGATGACCTCTTTACACCGACTTCAATATCCAGATATCACCACTGGCGGCAAATTGCTTGCCAATAATTCTAAATCGTTGCAAGTCGTTCATTGCAAAAAATATAGAAGTAAGAGCAACTTTTCCACGATCAGCAATGATTTCAATACTGTATTTATCCAGTATTATGTGCAGATCCAACACATGACCTGGACTTATGTTGGCCGTCTCCAATGAGTTAAAATCAGGATGAAAAGCAAATGTTTTTGCTGTCCTGTCCAATAATATTTGATGCTTTACAACATCCCAGGTCAAAATCAATTTTGTCTTATTACCAAAGTCAAATTCCAGGTTGCACCCTTTGTTGGAGTCCAACTTTAAATTGAATTCCATATACGAACTCAATTCAAAATCCCACTCAAGCTCGGTGGTGATGGCTGATTTGGGGAAAGTATAGTGCTTGATTCTCAATGCCTGCAACTCAGGCGCAAACTGTTGAGAGAGCTTAAATGATCCGTCTGCTTCTTTATTTAGATAAAATTCGCGCGGAGAGGTCAGAAATCCTTTCCATCCCTTGGAAGGCATCTGTTCGTCGTAATGTGTATTCTCCGCCGCAGCAATCAATAAATTCCTTTTTGGAAATACTCCATGCCCGGGCTGGACTCCATAAAAGTCTTTACCATTATCTACTTTTAACATAGAATCCAGCGCGTGATCACATAAGAATGATTTTCCATCAAATTCTCCTATAAAATATCTGCTTGCACTGAATTCTCCTTTGGTGGTAACCATTAAAATCCATTTGGTTTTACCCTGTACATTCACCACCGTTGCCGGACAAAGACTGGCCACTTCCCATTTTTCTTTAAAAGAAGGATGACCCCCAAAATCATTTACCAATTCCCATTTAACGAGATTTTTAGATGAATAAAACAGTACTTTAAACTCTCCAGGCAAGGTGATCAGCATGATCCACTTTCCACTGGCTTCATGATAAAAAACAAATGGTGCTTTACCTCCAGCCCTTTTCAAATCCAATATTGCATTTTTTTGTACTGCATTCCATTTGATGCCACCATCCAGACTAAATTGGCAAAAAACCTGGCTTGTTCCGCTGGTCATGGTATAAAATAACAACAATGGGGCCTTTGAACCCACACCTAATGCAGAGACATTTTTTGTATCAAAAACAAATGTACTAGCCTGGGCGTTTTCAGGTACTATTTGAATCGGTTCCAGGTTATTCCATTGTATCAGGTCCTGGCTTGTACTGTGTTGAATAATTGTATGATCATTTGCAAGCAAATCGTGTACTTTGCTAAAAAGGTGATATTGCCCTTTGATCATATAAAGGCCAATCGGATGAAGCGTGTGATAATTCAGGTTGGTCAGGTGAAAACCAGGCAGAGCACTTAGAAGGTTTTCAGATTTATTCTTCGACATATTTTAGATAATCCTTGATAATTCAATCGATTGCATCAAATCGAGGCTTCGGCTTCAAACTGGTACAAAATTATCTCTATTTATTCAATTACAAGTTAAAAAATTTAACCTTCCCCTCAGGTTTATCGATACATCTTATTCAATATTAGACACAACTGATTATTTTAATTTTATTTTTACATGCTTCCTGTCTGGTGCACCCTGCGCACTTCAGAAAAAACAGAATAGGTTAGAATTCATTCCTACTTTTACTCCTCATTTTTAAATAATCTCTATGAATTTCCAATTAAGTATTTTGACATATCTGACTGTGATTACCATGGCATGCACTTCCTCAAAAAAATTGGTGCTTACACAACAACCAGCCAAAAGTACCGCTGGAATCACCAAATCTGGCGTCACGGGCAGTACTGCATCAATGACGGACAGTGTCAAACTACCTAAAGACAGTCTCAAAGTTTCATCATCCCCAAGGACAGAAACACCAAAAAATGGATTGAAAGCATTTAAAGAAATCATTACAAATAAAGCAGTAAGCCAGGTTGGAATGTTTACAGTACATAAAGTAGATGATAAATACTATTTTGAAATACCCTTAAGGATGTTGGGAAAAGACTTGATGGCAATCACGCGTGCAGCTCGTACCCCTACCGGCGCCGGATATGGAGGAGAAGAAATCAAACGACAAATGCTTCGTTTTGAAAGGGGTACTGAGCAAAAAGTATTTCTTAGAGCAAAAGCATTGGTAAATATGAGCACCGATACCACCGCCCCGATGTACAAAGCCGTATCAAATAGCAATGTCGATCCTATAGCCGCCGCTTTTGAAATCAAATCCATAAGAAAGGATACCAGCTTATTAATTGACATTTCCGATTATTTTGTATCCGACGCTCAAATCATAAGTTATAGTAATGCCTTTAAAACATTATATCGCTTGGGTGCATTGCAAAATGATAAAAGTTATCTGCAATCCATCAAAGCTTATCCTATCAATATAGAAATTAAAACAGTAAAGACTTATGCGGTATCCCCTCCCCCTTCAGGCCCTACTCCGCCTGGTGCTCCTCAATCTGTAACTCTGCCTGCCGGTGCTGCATCAGGGTATGCTACAATTGAAATGAATACCTCGCTTATCATGTTGCCTGAAAAACCGATGAAAAAAAGATTATTTGATCCAAGGGTAGGATATTTTGCAACAGGTTATACCGTATTTGATGAAGAAGGACAACGGACTGATAATCCAACCTTTGCTGTCCGATGGAGATTGGAACCCAAAAATGATATTGATGCAGAACTACAAAAAAAAGGAGAAGCAATAGAACCTGCCAAACCTATAGTCTATTATATTGATCCGGCAACACCTAAAAAGTGGCGCAGGTATTTGATTCAGGGAGTAAATGATTGGCAGAAGGCATTCGAAAAAGCTGGTTGGAAAAATGCCATTCGGGCAGAGGAATTTCCGGAAGGAGACAGCACTATTTCACTTGAAGATGCTCGCTTTTCTGCTATAAGGTATTTTGCATCACCTATTGAAAATGCATACGGTCCTAATGTAAATGATCCGCGTACTGGTGAAATATTGGAAAGCCATATTGGTTGGTATCATAATGTGATGAAACTTCTGCAAAAATGGTACAGGACACAAGCTGCTGCTGTAGACCCTAAAGCAAGACCAAATGAATTTGATGATGAATTAATGGGACAATTGATACGTTTTGTGTCATCTCACGAAGTGGGTCATACCCTTGGTTTAAGGCATAATTTTGGAGCATCTACCGCTACCCCGGTCGAGAAACTCAGGGATAAAGAATACCTCGAGAAATACGGTCATACCTCTTCCATCATGGACTATGCCCGTTTCAATTATGTAGCTCAGCCGGGTGATGGCATCACAAATTTATTTCCTCGTATCGGCGAATATGATGATTGGGCTATAGAGTGGGGATATAAGTCCATTTACAACACCAGGGATGAAAATGAAGATGCTTTGATCCTGAATAAATGGTACAAAGAGAAAGCTTTCCCTAACCGTAGACTCTGGTTTCTAACAGAAATCAATCCCTATGACCCGAGGGCTCAAAATGAGGATATCGGGGATAATGCCATGAAAGCCTCAGATTACGGTATAAAAAATCTTAAACTGATCATTAACAGTCTTCCAGAATGGACAAAAGAAGAAGGACAGGATTTTGAAATGTTGAAAGAGAGTTATGAGTCAGTGGTAGATCAGTTCAGAAGATACATTGGACATGTAAGTAAAAATATAGGTGGGATATATGAAACCCCGAAATCCATGGACCAAAATTTGCCAGTCTACGAAACAACTCCTTCAGTATTACAGAAAGAAGCAGTCAAATTTATTGTTGATCATGTATTTACTACACCTGTATGGATAATTGATCAAAAAATACTAAACAAAATCCAACCTGGAAATGGCCTGGAAAATATCAGAGCCATACAGGAACCGGCGGTGAATAGCTTATTGAGTGAGGATAGGCTACAGCGAATGGTAGAAGCAACAATCAAAGATCCCGGAGCATATTCGGTGGTTAGTTATCTCAATGATCTGCAAAATGCAATCCTCTCTGATTTACCCGGAACTAAGGAAATCGATGTATTTAGAAGAAATCTGCAAAAATTCTATGTGGAAAGATTGATAAATATGATCATTTCTCCTGCGGGTGCGAGCCCTGGTATTGCCGTTTTTGGTACTGTAATACCCGGGAGGATAGATGCAAAAAAATCAGATGTTTTGAGCTTGATTAAAAGCAACTTAAAATCACTAAGACCAATTTTGGTAGCGGCTTCTAACAGGAGGCCTAAATCTTTATCTAAAATGCATTTAGAGGATTTAGCAGACCGAATTAAAAATGCATTGGAACCAAAATAAGATGGAAGTAAGGTTACCATTTGATTTTACCGAAAAAATTGTATCATATATATATATTCTCTTAATAAGTAAGCTGGTGATGATGAATAGGATTAAACATTAAAGAGAAAAAAATGAGTTAATTAAATGGTTTGGATGGTCCAAATCGCAATGTTTGGCAAGGAATATGCAGTATCATTGTCGAAGTATTGATCAATAAAATGATTAGTGCTTTATGAGGTCGGTTCGCTGGGGGGTATGAACCGATCTCTTTTTTTATCCCCAATTCTTCCTGGTAAACCACTAATTTTTCGATAGCAACTCACCACTTTAATAAAGGTCTCAGGGTAAAAACAGGATCAGACGATGCGATTCCAATGCCTTATCTATCATATTATAATAATTTTTAATATATCTTTACAGCATGGATTGGCATTCGGGCATCACTGGGTTTAAAGCCTATCTGAAGATGGAAAGAGGGTTATCAATGAATTCTGTTGAAGCCTATGAGCGTGATGTGGAAAAATTAGCAGTGTATATGCAAAATAGGCATATGGGCATCGGACCGGAAAAAGTAAAATTAAATCATCTCGAAGGTTTTATCAAACAAATTGACGAATCAGGTCAGGACGAAAGATCTCAGGCAAGAATACGATCGGGGATTCGTGCTTTTTACAAATACCTCATTATAGAAGATATATGTGTGGATGATCCAACTGAATTATTGGAAGGGCCCAGACTCACTAAAAAATTTCCGGATGTATTATCCTTAGACGAAATCAACTCCATGGTTGCCCTGATAGATCACAGCACAAATGCCGGAGTCAGAAACAGAGCCATGCTGGAAACGTTATATGCTTGTGGACTAAGGGTAAGCGAATTGGTTAATCTCAGGATATCTATGATATATCCCGATCTTGGTTTTATAAAGGTAATCGGTAAAAATAATAAAGAAAGAATAGTACCTATTGGCTCAGAGGCATTAAAACACATAGCACTATATACGAATGGGGTGCGAAGGACTTTGAAAATGATTGCAAAAGGCTCAGAAGATATACTTTTCTTAAATCATCGTGGGAAGGGCCTGAGTCGCATCATGGTATTTACGCTCATAAAAGAACTGGCTGCAATGGCAGGCATCAAAAAAAAGGTAAGTCCCCATACATTCAGGCATTCTTTTGCCACACATCTGGTCGAAGGGGGAGCGGATCTGAAAGCGGTGCAGGATATGCTGGGGCATGAATCGATCACTACTACCGAAATCTACACCCATCTGGACACCGATTATTTAAGAGAAACTTTGCATAAATACCATCCTCGGTTTGCCGTCTGATCACGTACCTTTGCCATTCGAATTAATTCAAATCGGTAGTTGAAGCAAATTTTATTTTTTTCTTTTATCCTATTTCTTTTATCCCACTGTGCCAATATAGGCCAACCGGATGGAGGTGCCCGGGATACTACTCCACCTAAAGTTGACAGCCTGCGATCCACACCTATGTTACAAACAGATTTTCATCCTGATCAAACAAAAAGATCAATCGAACTGTATTTTAATGAATGGATCAAAGTTGAAAATGCACAAAAACAAATAGTGGTTTCTCCTCCTCTGCAATACTCCCCTACTATCGTTCCTAAAGGTAAAGGAGTGACTATCACATTGGATCCCAGAGAAAAATTATTAGCCAATACTACCTATACAATCAATTTTGGCGAAGCCATTAAAGATCTGACAGAAAGCAATGAAGTAAAAAATTTAAGGTACGTATTCAGTACTGGCCCTATTATAGATTCAGGTCAAATAAGCGGCAAAGTATTTAATGCTCAAACCAAAGAAACTAAAGAAGATTTTTTAGTAATGTTGTATACCACCGACTCAGATACAGCCGTTTATAAAACCAAACCTGTATATTTTTCAAGAACCGATAAGGAGGGCAACTTTACTATTGCCAACATCAAAGACACATCGTATCGAATATTTGTGTTAAACGATGCTAACTCCAATTACCTATACGATCAGGATAAAGAAGAAATCGGATACCTTGACAGATGGATCGATGAAGGCGAAGACAGTACTACTATTACCATCCCCTATTATATTTCCCAGGTGAGGCCCAGGATTACCGCATTCAATTTTGACAGAGCCGGTGTAGTAAAAATCCAATCCAATCTACCATTAAACGACCTCAGATCAGTTTCCTTGAATGATTCCATTAGCATTTCTACATTGATTTCGAAAGACACATTCTTCGTATTTTATGACCCTCCTTCTGCCCGCAACTGGAGTCTTGAAATTTCTAATCCGGAAAAAATCATGGATACTATATCTGTCAACCGGGTGCGATTCAATCAACCGGATAGTTTAAAGGCAAATCCGGAATACAAAGAAATTAAGACCTTATCCCCTAATACGATTCGGGAAATCGAATTTAATTCACCCATTCGCATTATAGATTCCAGCCTGGTGCAGTCCTTTGATGATACAACAAACCAAATTATTAAAATGACCTCCTCCCTGGGTCCCGAATCTCAAAAAGTAAATTTTTTATGTCCCTGCACGGAAGGCCATAGCTATTCATTGAACATACTTCCGGGTGCCATAGTCAACTATGCCGGCCAAAAAAACGCAGATACTATTAAAGTTAAATTAAGAGGTTTTCAAAAAGAACAAGGTGGCTCAATGATTCTCACCATTGACAACCTCGATTCTGTTAGAACATTCAAAATAAACCTGTTAAGTGAAAGTAAACTGGTAAAAAAAGAAGTGATAACCGGTAAAAAATCAGTCACTCTTACTTTTGCACCATTGATGCCGGCTGGTTACGAAGTCCGCATTTGGCAGGATGATAATGATAATGGAATATGGGATGCAGGAAATTACCGGACCAAGAAACAACCTGAAAAATTACAAATACAAAGCAATTTTAATGTGCGATCCAATTGGGAATTGCGTGAACAAATAATCTGGAAACCATGAGCCAAGATACAACCATGACTTTACGAAGTGAACATCTGTTTAAAAAATATGGACAGCGTCAGGTAGTAAAAGATATCAGTATTAATGTGAAACAAGGCGAAATTGTTGGCTTGTTAGGGCCTAATGGAGCGGGAAAAACCACTACATTTTATATGGTAGTAGGGTTTATAAAACCCAACGAAGGAAAAGTGTTTTTAAATGAGGAAGAAATTACGGATGCCCCCATGTATCTACGCGCCAGAAAAGGAATTGGCTACTTACCTCAGGAACCTTCTGTATTCAGAAAATTAAGTGTAGAAGACAATATCACTGCAGTGCTTGAAATGACTACTCAAAGTAAACACGAACAAAAAGAAAAACTAGAATCTTTAATAGCAGAATTTGGATTGCACAAAGTGAGAAAAAACCTGGGCGATTCATTATCAGGCGGAGAACGAAGGCGGACTGAAATAGCCAGGGCCCTTGCTACTAATCCTAAATTCATACTTTTAGATGAACCTTTTGCGGGTATAGATCCGATAGCTGTAGAGGACATTCAAAGTATAGTAGCCAAATTAAAACTAAAAAATATCGGAATTCTCATCACCGATCATAATGTACAGGAGACCCTGTCCATTACAGACCGTGCTTATTTGATTTTTGAAGGTAGTATTTTACGGGAAGGCACTGCCGAAGAATTAGCCGCCGACCCACTGGTACGGAAAGTGTATTTAGGGGCTAATTTTGTACTCAGAAAAAAAATGATAGAATGAGGAAAATCCTTCAGTTCACATTGCTGTTGATCTCCTTTTACTCCTGTGACAAAGCTAACCCGCGCACAGTAAAAGCCTGGATAGGCATTAGTGACACTCTGGTACAAAACAGAATAATAAAGGAACAGGCCAGAATAGATAGTTTATGTATGAACAAAACCAATGAATATTTTAAGATAGCTTACGATAGCATTTACGCTAAAAGATGGGAAGAAATGAAAATATTATTAGACTCAATTCATACTCAATGAAAGTCCTATATCTCATCCTATGGCTGATATTGATTTGTGCCTGCGACACAGCCGGTATTCCAAAAGAAGCATTGGAACTTACAGAGGAACGAATGAAATTATATTATCTTCAACAAGATTCGATTTGCAGGCAAAAGGCTTTTCAAAAAGCAGAAGCAGCAGTAGATTCTTTTTTTCTATCGATCAGACAACAATATCTTCACGATTCTATTGAAGTCCCGTTAAAACCCATCAAACCTACAATTGATACAAACATAATTTTGAATGATTCAATACCAGTTAAACCCCTCTGGGATAGCATTAAAATTAAAGAATAGGCTGTAAATTTATGATTTCAACTAAAGCAATGACACCACGGATTATTCAAAAAAGGATGTATTTACTTTGGTTGGCCTGCGCGGCAATCTTAGTTTCGCCCACGTACAGCCAAACCGATCAGACATCGATAATCACGATCAGGAAATATGTACAGGAACTTGCTATTGCCGCTTCAACAGAGCAAATTGCTGCTCAAGATGAAGTAAAAAACTTAGAATCCAGTGTAAAGCATCTCGAAGCCAATTTGAAATCTATTGCCGATAAAAATGAAAAGGTCAGGTTGAGCTCGGAACTGGAAAATACTAAAAACTACCTCTCATCTGCCCAGAGCTTGCTGAAAAACAAGATAGTGGCAAGCAGGAAATTCAGAAATTTATTATCCTTAAATGATGCCAAGCTAGTGGCAGAGGTCAGGAAACTAAATTTAATGCCACCGGGTCAATTTACTCCATCTTCAAGTTTAAATAATACAGAGACTTCAGCATCGGAAAAAGCACCGGGCACCCCTGATTCGATCATACCAGTCTCAAAAAATCAAATGCTCAAACCGGATGAAACTCTTGAAAAAAACAAATCTGTAACCCGGAACCAGTCACTAACTCCTGAATGTATTTTCCAGGTCGGTGGGGACCGGAAAAAAACAGCATTGGAACCGGAAATACTATTTACGTATACTCCTGAAGAATTAAAAAAACACCTCAAAGGAATCCCTTATTCTAAAGGATGGGCATTCATTGCCAGAGAACCGGGCTATATCCTGCTTCAATTGAATATGGAAATAGCTTCCGAGCAGGCATTGGATTATTACGGCAATCTAAGCAAAAGTTTTATCACGATTAAATTGGTAAATGGCAAAGAAGTGAGATTAATCAATTCTGGTTTCGATTCCGGCAAAATAGACAGGTTCAAAAAAGTGAGCATTATTTCCGGTATTTTTAATATAGACAAACCATCTGAGAAAATTTTACTGTCTTCCGAAGTAGATACCATTAAATTAAACTTAATTTCCGGATTTGAAATTTATACCATATACAATGTTGATTTTTTCACGAGACAGTTGTCCTGCATAAATTCTTTAAAATAATGTTAGGATTAAAATTGGCCACAGACCCAAGATGGGTAAACCTGGCAGAAAAAAGCCTGGAAGAAATATTATCGGACCATGCCTATTGTGAACAAAAAGCAGCTTCTACCTGCATTTCTCTTATACAGTTGTATCCCGATAAAGAAGATATTGTAGAAGCGGTAGCTCCTATCGTAGCAGAGGAATGGAGTCATTTCAGGGCAGTGTTACAAAAATTAAAAGATAAAAACTTAAAACTGGGTTTTCAAAGAAATGACGATTATGTAAATGAATTGCTCAAGTTCCAAAAGAAAGGAGGTACCAGGGAAGATAGAATGATTGATAAGCTCCTGATTTGTGCTATGATAGAAGCCAGAAGTTGTGAGAGATTCCGATTGCTCTCTTTACACCTTGAAGATGCGGAATTGAGAGAATTTTATCATACTTTCATGGTGTCGGAAGCCGGGCACTACAGATTGTTTATTGACCTTGCCAAGACCCACCAGGAACATGACAAAGTAAATGCCCGTTGGAAAGAATTATTAGATTATGAAGCTTCATTGATGAAAAGCTGGGAGCTCTCAGGCCTCCGAATTCATTGATAAAGCTATTAAAAATAGTAAAATGAGAAATTTATTTATTGTTTTAGGAATCCTTTTCTATACTGGCTTTGCTACTGCCCAACAGCTCAACCGGGTACAAGGAGATATTTTGGTGCAGGTAGAAAACGAGCAAGATATTCAATATTTAATATCAAAAATTTCGCCCTTGCGAAAATCAAATGCTAACTATATCTCTTTATCCGCTCAGAAAACATGGTACAAAATCAGCTTTGATTACACCGTATTTAATGAATATGAAGTATTAAATAAGGTACGGTCAAACAAAAAAACAATCTCGGCACAATTCAATCACACTATTTCGTTCAGGCAAAAAAATCCTAACGATACCCTGTTCAACAAGCAATGGCAATGGCAGAATACCGGTATAAATGGAAAACTAAAAGATATAGATACAAAAGCGTACCTCGGATGGTATAAGACTACCGGTGGCAAAACCAAAAAAGGCCGGGATATAGTAGTGGCTGTAATTGACGATGGCACCGAGACCAACCACCCTGATCTGAAACAAAATATCTATGTGAATCAATTCGAAATACCGGGAAATCAACTGGACGATGATGCAAATGGATATGTTGACGATTATTATGGCTGGAATATTATTGATCATAATGATGGGGTGGATGGCGGACTTCATGGAGTTGGAGTCAATGGCCTCATAGGAGCAAGAGGAAATAATACTACCGGAGTTACCGGTGTGAATTGGAATATAAAAATGCTCAACATCAAATACGATGTGTCCAAAGGAATAGAAGAGGCGGATGTAATAGCTGGTTACGCCTACGTACTTCAGCAACGAAGATTGTACAACAGTACTAATGGAGCAAAAGGGGCATTTATTGTCGCGTCTAATGCTTCCTGGGGTATAGATGATGGAAAAGCCGCAGATGCTCCTTTGTGGTGTGCTATATATGACTCGTTGGGCTCCGCCGGTATATTAAATGTGACCGCAGCCGACAATCGCACATCTATAAATGTGGATAGTACCGGTGATCTGCCTTCAGTATGTCCAAGCGATTATTTACTTGCAGTGACCTCCATCACCTCAGAAGGTAAACGAGCCGCAGCCCAGGGATCAAAAAACATTGACTTGGCAGCACCTGGTGACTTTGTGTTTACTACTAAAGCTAACAACAGGTATGGTACTGAAGCCGGTACATCTTTTGCAGCGCCTATCGTTACGGGAGCTATTGGTCTATTATATTCTAACCAATGTCCCATACTGGATGAACTGGCCCTTACCAATCCGGCCGCAGCAGCTTTAATGGTAAAGAACGCCATTTTAAAAAGTGTGGATACTACCACCACCTTGAAATCTGCCGTTGCGAGTGGTGGGTATTTAAATATCCTTAAAGCAATCAATACCATTCA
>JBGAVW010000073.1:0-21783 GCA_044227925.1 Saprospiraceae bacterium
GAAGAATGCCATTTTAAAAAGTGTGGATACTACCACCACCTTGAAATCTGCCGTTGCGAGTGGTGGATATTTAAATATACTTAAAGCAATCAATACCATTCAGGCGAGTTGTGCGGCTTGTGCCAGCGGGGCGTTGTCAAGTAGAATTTTCATTGATTCCATTGTGATAGACGGTATGCGGTTCAGGAGCAGAGATAATAAGGGGTATGGTGATTTTACAGGCGTAGATTCACTCACCCCAAGTATAAACCGGGATGGTCAGGCATTATTAAAAATATTTCCCAGGGCAAACGATAGTATCAACTTCTATTACATACGAATTTGGATGGATCGGAATCAAGATAAAGATTTTGATGACACTGCTGAGTTAGTATGGTCCAGTGGAAATCAATTTAAAACAGGGAATATAGTTTCCAATATTTATCTGCCCATTACAAAAATTGATAGTACCGGACTTACCAAGCTTAGAATTTCACTCAAGGCAGTATCCAGTATAATTGATACTATTAAACCCACTCCTTGTGGATTTTTCGATTTTGGCGAGGTCGAAGACTATGATATTAAATTTTTACCTAAATCGTTTGATTGTCCTGATTTGCTTGAATTGGAATCCGCTATGATATCAGAAGACGGAGCCAAAATATTTTATCAAAAAATCATACCTAAATTATTTTATATGATCAGGTATAGGCAAGCGAGTGAACAAAAATGGGATACCCTACCCACCCGTGATTCTATGGTGGCACTTTCCGGATTGAAAAAATGTACTGACTACATTGTGGAATCCAAAACATTGTGTGATTCTGATACCAGTAAATTTCGCACCATGCTAAAGTTTAGAACCCTGGGGTGCACGGTACCATTCAAAGAGCAACTGGTCTTTAATGATGCATTGATATATCCCAATCCGTTCAATAACCAGTTTAACGTACGTTTTAATATAACTGACCATCTTAAAAAAGTAAAACTAAGATTAGTCTCCGTTAGCGGTAGCCTGATTGCGGAACACAACCTCGGTTCGCTCCAATCGGGCCAACATGAAATCAGAATAAATGCAACTTCTCAGATGACCACAGGAATATATTTTGTGATATTGCAAAGCGAAAAAGGATCCATGAGCAGAAAACTGGTTAAAATGTAAATACTGAATTTTATTTTCAGTTTATCTTCATATAATCAAACCGAAACAGATACTTTTTTAATCATTAGTCCACTCTCCATTATCTTAAATCGCTTTTAAATCGAGGAATGCTGTGCAGTTAAAAAAAGCCAGAATAAACTATTTCTGATTAATTTAATTTTCGGGTCTGCCTATGATAGTACCTCCTTTATACGCTTTATCCATTTCCACATCTCCGGGATCTTGTTCCGGTTCTTTTGATTTGGATAAATTAAAAAGGTTAGGCTGACCTGCATCTATCCACGCTGAATACCAAACACTACCGACCGAAAGTATTGCATCCCTCATTCTGGATTCTACCATCCCTTTCATAGCTTGCTGGTATGCTTTTGCATAAGCTTCGCACTGCGTACGCACAATGGTTCCGGTTCTTTCATCAAAACAAAATTGTTGATCACTGGGATAGGATAGAGACAATCTTTTTTCTATAAGCAATACAGAATCTACATAACTGTGGCTTTTAAGCACTACTCCCCAGATATAGGTATTGATATTATTTATGTATTGTGCTTTGCCTACAATAAAATCATATTCATTGTCAGCAAATAATTCGGGAATACGACTTTCCCAAAAAGCGTGCAACCCCATTTGATTCGTCATCTGGCCATTATAATTACTGGTAGTATGCAATGGGACATGTGCATCTGCGATATAATGACCAATATCAGCAGACAAGCGCAAAATAGTTTTTCGGTCTTTGTTTGAAAATGCCTGTACCAGCTTTCTATACCGGTCAGGTAATTGATATGGCAAAATACCATGTATTGAAAAAGTATCCATCCAGATATAAGTCTGATCTTCCTTCGCTATCCTTTTATGAAGAGCATCATTTATTAATTTTCCTTGCAGGATTACTTTGTCTTCCCGGTTTGCAAGAGGAATAAGTATTTTGGATATAAAATGTCTGAACTTTTTCAACTCTACCAGGAGATTAGTATCCGTGTGATTTATTCCTTCCGGTATTAGATATTTCTCTTTGCCAATGATCACTACCGACCGCCGCCCGATTAATGATTCGGAACTTGTGGCTTCTACTGGAAAAAAATCGGTATACAATGCGAGAGCTTCATCGTATTGAGGAGGACATTCCAATACTCCATTTTTGTACCACCTGTCCAGGTCTATAAAGTGCCTCGCGGCTTCATCTTTCACGGCATATCGCCTTTTATCCGCATCTACGGCATGTTCAGTTAAAAACTCAATGCTGGTTTTATATAGTGGCATCATTGCAGGACTAAGTGTGAAAACCGCTAACCTGTTTATACGCCTATGTCCAAAGAAGCCCCATTTGGTTTCTTCGGTAGAGGAAATGAGCAGTATTGCACATACTAACGCAGTAACTACAAAAAGCCATGTTTTCATTTGGCAATAAAATAATCTATCGGTCTAAAAACCTTTTGTAAGATACGAATCTGGGCTAAAAAAAAATCTTTTCCATCATATACAAACATTCGTTCTTTGTCTGCATCTCCTTCGAGGGTATTTGGATAAAAAACGATTTTACGCATAGGTTTACCGTCTATTCCTATCTCCAATATGGCATGTGGCCCCGAATTAATGACTAAGTCTTTGTATTTGAAATCATTTTCAATACCTTCACAACCGACCATCCTGATCTGATCTATGTATGTAGAGATCAATTCCTGTGAAGTATTTTTCTTATTGTGTTTGATATCAAAAAGTACATATCCGCCGGAACCTTGAATGATTTCGAATCCAGACTCCACATTTTCCGGGTAGGATAATTTAATATGAGAGAAACTATTTTTATGTTCATCAATTATCATCCTGCTGCGCCACTCGATATTTTCCATAAAGAATCGCGTGGCCAGGCTTCCCTCAAATCCCGGTACGTGTATCACATAAGGTTTTGAAGATTCTGCTACCATTCCATATGTACCACGCTCATCGTTTGTGGTACCACCTATATGCCAGACTTTAATTTCTTCTCCTGAGCGATTAAGGAATCTGATTTTGCCTCCCTCTGTACTGATCGCATTACTCATCTGTTCCCAGGCAGCCTTGGGGGGTAAATTCATTACTTTTACAAAAGGTACAATTCTCAATATATTTTCTATTGCATCATTTCTTATTTTGATGCTGTCATTTAAATACCAACCTGCATTTTTCAAATGTAATTTTTGTAATCCAAATCGCTTTGAGTCAATTTCAATTCGGCTTATCGAACTGACATTCTTGATTTTGAAGTTTTCTTCCACATCTGCTTTATCTGCTTTGCAGGAAATCAAAATGATCATCGAAAAATATAAACTATATCTGAGCATATTTTCTCTTTCTATAATAATCGGCCAATAAAAAAATAGTGAATACCAGGATTACAGGGACCGTAAGTGCAAACCATTGCCAAAAACTTTTGGTTTTTTCAATTTTAGCCTCATCCAATAATCTGAGTTTTATTTGTTTATTCCTTGCATTCATGATGCTGTTATCGTCAATCATATATTCGATACTATTGAGTATAACATTTTTGTTTGCAGGATAGGTAATTTGTTCATACATATTAAATCCCAATGGGGCCGGCTCTCCCCTGCTGCTTATGGCATTACCCGGTAAATCACCATCTGAAAATACCATCATTTTCGTCGGCTTACTTTCAGACTTAAACTCCGTTTTTATTTGAGCCAAAGAATTAGCAAAACTTTGACTTACTCTATTTTCAAAAGCAGATGGGAACACACCTTCTAATAATATAGCGACAGGTTGAGCAGGTCTGTTAAATTGTTCGGGTGTAATGGTTTGTCGTACCATTTCGAAATTTATCGGTGATGGACTGGTCAGAGTGCGGCTGTGGGCACTGGAAGAAAGCAATATGGTTTTGGAAACCTCGGTTTTGGTCCGGATGGTATCAATAGTGGCCGGGTAAAAAACAGAAATCCGGTCCAGGTTTCGTACAATCGGGTGTCGTGAATCCGGAGCAATCAGGGGGTGGAAATACCACTTCTTGGGTTCAAATTGAGGTGTATTGCCACTATAGCCTGAAAATAAAGGGATGGCAGAACACTCATAATCTAATATTATATTCGGTTCCACTCTAAATCCATACTTAAAAAACAATTCATCCAAATTTAATTCATAGGGTACAGGGATAAAATCCTGTTTCAATTTATTGGTTGCATTTACAGTATCGGTATTCACAAATATTGGATCTATAAACCAAAGTACTTTGCCCCCATTCATTATATATTGATCTATTAAAAAATTATCCCGTGTTGAAAAAGCGGATTGGGGCTTGGCTACAATCAGTACATCAATTTCCGTCGAAATCTGAATTACGCTATCTAAGGTAATTCTGCCGGTACTATACACAGGTCTTAAATTTCGTTCCAGATCTGCTGTCTGCAACGGAGTCAATTCATCATGCCCTCTGGTAAAAACCACTACGGGATTTTTTTTCATTCGAAGTTTTTGGATAGCACTGGCAAATTTATATTCCAACAATGCAACTGCATTGTTTAACACTTCGTCTTCATCTACCCTGGGGTCTCTTGCCTCCAGTAAATTTACAGGAATGATACGTTCACCAAAATGAAAAACAACATAAGGGTAAATAATCTTTTTTTCCTGATCTTTTCCATTATATACTGTTAGTTGTGTCGGGGATATACCATCTTTCCTCAGCGCTTCCTGATTTGATTTTATCATTTCTTTATCCCCTTCCAATGGATCAACCAAATTATACTGAATATTTTTATTGATTTTATTAAAATCCTGGAGCTTATCTATAGCTGATTTTCTCAGTCTGGCAAAAGCTGCTGGAAGTTTACCGTCCATTAATACTTCGGCATAAATCACATCGTCTACATTGCGGATAAATGATTTCGTCTCTTCACCAATGGTAAATCTTTTATCCTCTGTCAAATCAATTGAAAAAACAGGAAATAATGCTAAAATCAAAATCAGTATGATAGCTCCCATCACCGGATTTAGAATAAACGCTTTCCATTTATTTATTAAACCCGATCTATTTAAAACAAATGTGGACCCATAAAGAAAAAGTATACTAACAAATAAAAAATAAAAAATATCATTTGAATCCAGTCTTCCTTTACTTAGGGATTGATAATGAGGTTGCATGCCCATCCACTGGATCATGTAATCAAGATTCCCTACAAAAACGGGCAAACTGGATAAGAATGCGGGACCGCTGTACAGCAGAAAACAAAGTACTATCGCCAACAGGAAGGAGATCATCTGACTTCCACTTACAGCAGAGGCAAATATACCTATGGAAGTATAACAAGCTGCCAATAAAATCCAACCTATAAAAGAACCGGCTGTACCCCCAATGTCAAGATTCCCTGTTGGGTAACCAAGATGAAAAACTAAAAATGTATATACCTGACAAATTAATACCAGGATAAATAATACAGATAATACAGCCAGGAATTTTCCAGTCACAATATCCCATAAAGTCACTGGCTTACTTCGCAATAGATCCAGGGTGCCATTTGCTTTCTCTTCAGCAAAGGATCGCATAGTGAGGGCCGGGAAAATAAATAAAAACAACCATGGAGCCAGGTTAAAAAGGGTCTCCAGTGTAGCAAATTTATTATCCAATATGGAAGTATTCGGAAAAATCCAAAGCCATAAACCTAGCAGAACAAAAAACACAGCAATAGCCATCATCAAACTATATGAGCTGATCATCGATCGGAGTTCTTTTAAAAAGACCGCTTTCATCTATCAGTTGCCGGTTAAGATTTGAAATACACTTTCTATGCTTTGTTTTTCTTTTATTAGTTCATCTATGACAATATTATTTTCCACTGCCCACCTGAATACAGACCTGGAAAGAAATGGATCGTTATCACTGATGGTATAGGTATCGTTATCCAACATAGACACTTTGCTCCATGTTGATTCTAAAAACTCTTTAGTTATTGGGCTTCCAAAACTAACTTTCACAGATGGGATACCTGATGCTTTAACTTTTAATGCTTTCATATCATCATCTGCGATGATCTTTCCTTTATTGATGACTATACATCGTTTACATATCGACTCTACTTCCTGCAAAATATGGGTTGAAATCAGAACGGCATGCTCTTTTCCCAAAGATTTGATCAAGTCCCTGATCTCTACGATTTGATTTGGATCCAGCCCGGTGGTAGCTTCATCCAATATGTACAGGTCTGGCTGGTGCAGGATCGATAAAGCCAAACCCACTCGTTGTTTATATCCTTTGCTTAAGGATTGGATCTTTTTATGTTTTTCATTCTCCAGTCCACAGATTGAGATCACTTCATTGACCCGTGAGGTTATGTGATTAATGCGGTGCATTTTGGCAGAGAACTCCAGTGCTTCACGTATGTATAATTCATAGTATAACGGGTTCTGTTCCGGTAAATAAGAAATTGATTTTTTAATTTCAATTTCATCTTCACTGCCCAGGCGGTTATTAATATATACTTCCCCCTCATCGGGTCTTAAAATGCCGGCTATCATTTTCATAGTGGTGGATTTACCTGCGCCATTAGGTCCCAAAAAGCCCACTATTTCCCCCCTATCAATCTTGAAAGAAACATTATCTACAGCGGTCTGTGATCCAAATTTTTTTACTAATCCGTTTACCTGAAGTATGCTCAATGATCAAACTAATATAGGTGAAGTATAACTTTCCATTTTTGCCAACACATCATTTACATTCATCGCTGATGATAAACTCCAGTGCCCGATTTCTGTACGCACCAAACTATGCAGATAAGCTCCTGACTTTAACTCCTTACCCAAATCATGAGCTAGAGACCGAATATAGGTACCGGAACTGCATTTAATCATTACTTTTAAATAAGGCATATTATATTCCAGCAGTTCAAAACTATGCACTATCTGGTTTCTGGGCCTGGTTTCAATTTCAATACCTTTATGTGCCGACTTATATGCTGATCGTCCCTTAATTTTAACAGCGGAAAATACCGGCGGATACTGAACTATATTGCCTCTGAATTTTTTAATACCCTCCAATACCAATTCTTCTGTAATATGATCTGTGGGATAATATGCATCAATTGCCCTTTCCGTATCATAACAAGGTGTTGTGGCACCTAAAAATAATTCTGCTATATACGTTTTATCCAGGCCATGTATTTTTTCAGTCAACTTTGTATATTTTCCGGTCAAGAGAATCATTAAACCGGTGGCTTTCGGATCAAGAGTACCACCGTGGCCAAGTTTAATTTTCCGGATACCCATTTTGTATTTAAGACCCACTTTCAATTTACCAACTAAGTCAAAAGAAGTCCAATCTAAAGGTTTATCCAAAAGTAATATTTTCCCTGCATGCCAGCCTTCGACATCAGACCAATCTTCTTCTAAATTACTGACCTGATCCCAGTTAAAATCCATCAGTTTATATTCCCTTTTATTATAATTTTAAACATTCTCAGATGTTCTCTGATTTCTAAAAATGGAGTATACTGCAAGACCTAAACCCGACAAAATGACTATAGGAGATATAACCGTGCGTGTAAAACTGTAAATGATACTTTCATCCCAGGTATCATTATTAGGCATCTTTCCTCCCATCATCAATACATATCCCAATATCGTGACTCCTACACTGATGACCATCCATTTTAGGTTGTCTTTATTAAACGTAAATTCTTTAGGTGTATTGGTCAATCCCGAATTAACTTTCCTCCGGGTGCTGATATTAGATGAAGCACCCACCAGGGGTTCTGTTTTTTTTGTTTCAGTAGTCCTGATAACTTTTTTATTTGATGGAGATTCTTTTGCCATTATTGTAAATTTGTGGGACAAAATTAGCCAATTTGCTGATTATATAAGAGTTTTAATAAATGTTTAATTCATTACCAGAAAGCGGGATACCCCTCAAATCAAAGAATGTATTGAAGTATTTTCTTATCAGTAGTTTGCTTTGTTGCCAATCCTATATTCAAGGACAGATAACTGCTTTCTTTAATTCGTCATACGAAGGAGAAGCAAGAGATGCCGTCACCCCGACAGGATGGCTTCAATGTGAAGATGGTACTACACCCGATATTTTGCCCGGTCCATGGGGAGTGTACCTGGCGCCGGCAGATGGCAATACTTATATGGGATTAATAACCAGGAAAGATGGCAGTTATGAATCAGTAGGTCAACGGTTACCTCAAACCTTAAAAACAGGAAACTGCTATTTTTTTAAACTCATGCTCGCCCGGGCTTTGACATACAATGGTTTTAATAAACCTACGATTTTAAGAGTTTGGGGAGGAAGTGATCGCTGCGACAAACGACAAAAATTATACGAAAGCATACCCATATCCCATCTGGATTGGAAATCCTACACCATCCGATTCAAACCAAAAAAGGATATTGATTTTATTATTATAGAAGCATTTTATAATGGAAAGTTGCAGTACACCTATAATGGAAATATACTTATTGATGCCATATCCCCAATATTTACATGTGATAAAGCTGAGCTAATTACAAATCGATAAAGAAAAAAATAAACATCTAGGTTTCGAAGCTTACCACTTTCACTGGCTTACCCCACATCATTATTGAAAACTCTTCATCTATTGGCTTTATCCTGCAGGTTATTTTTTTTCCTTCTTGTTTTAATTGATCTGGCATATGTACCGGTCTGTATTTCTCTCCATCATCTCCCAATATAGCCCAGAAGCCTGTTGCCAGATTTATAAATTCAACTGTTCCACTTATTTTGATGGATTTCATAACTGCAAAATTAACCCTTACTGGCCACCGGGTTAAATTTTTCGATAGTCTGCTTTAGAAATCGGATCATCTCCTGTTGCTCACGGATAGTTTCGTCCTGTGAATGCAATATTTGTTCCAGAGGATTGTAATACCTGCCATGGTTAAATGGAGAAATACGCAGTCTTACATACCATACCTCCTTTATATTTTCAGCAGGAATATGATAAGCACGGTAGGAATCATTATCAGAAATTAAAAACAATGATCTCGTTTTCCTCAATTCATTTTGTACTCGTTTGACTACTATATCTGTATTCGTTACTATTACATAGATATGATCATCTTTGATTCCATGGATCCACTGGCTGGGTTCAATAAAGCTACAAACTACTGTATCACCCGCTTCCAACACCGGCTCCATACTGTCGCCAGACACATCAAAGGACCTATGCGTACCTTGGCTAAATCGAAAATCAGGCAACGAATAAGAAGGCAATTCCGAATAAAATGTAGGATCGGCCAGATCACTAACATAGCCTGCCTGGGCAGGTACCGGTACATGTACTATGCGTTCATCGTTCTGTTTATCAGTGACTATAGTGAGAACCCGAAAATCATTTTTTACTCCATTGTTTAAAAACATTTCACCTTCACCATATACCAAGTAGCTCATATTGATATCGTACATTTTACAAGCTTTATGTACAAGATCATGGCTGGCATCCAGTGTTGGCAATACATTGGTGAGGTTTTCGGGTAAGTAGTCAAGCGACAATGCAAAATGCCGTGCAGATCTTACTTTCTCCTGCTCACATAGGATTTTGATACATTCTTTAAATCGCTGGGTCAACTGATTCATATTAAAAAAATATGATATATGTTTGAGCCTCAAATATAAGCAGAAAACTGACATTTTGTAGAAAAATGGAGAAAATTTATTATCTGCATTCAAAAAATGTTTTTTAAATAAAATGTCGTGTACCCACTATTTTGTTTGATTTGTTTTTTAGCACAGAAATCAACTTAAAGGATTGATTTCATTGCCGGGAATATAATACTAAAAGGATATTTTTGATTTTAACCTCAGGGATCAAACTTGATATAGTGGGATAATTATCCTACATTCATGTTGAATTATGCT
Source organism: Saprospiraceae bacterium (assembly GCA_044227925.1). GTDB lineage: Bacteria > Bacteroidota > Bacteroidia > Chitinophagales > Saprospiraceae > JADJLQ01. Next base: position 10,008 of record JBGAVW010000073.1, read on the forward strand.
TATTTAAGTTAAATCCTCCAACAAAATTATCTATCTAAAACCAAATTAACCAACGTATATGAAAAGACGATCTTTTATCAAAAACACATCATTGACAGCATTAAGCGTTAGCGCAATCGGTGGAATTCACTGGAATGGTCATAATTATGTAGGTAATGATCCCACGACAACCGATATCCTGGGCCCGTTTTACAGACCAGGAGCTCCTATGAAATCAAATCTGATCCTGCCCAATTCTAAGGGGACCCCACTGGTGCTGAAAGGCACGGTATTTAATCAAGATGGAAAAACTCCCATTCCCAATGCGCTTATCGAAATATGGCACTGTGATGAAAATGAAGTGTATGACAATGCCTCAGACGATTACAAATACCGTGCAGGGCAAAAATCAAAATCAGATGGTAAATACCAATTTAAAACAATCATTCCTGTACCTTACAAAGCGGATCAAAATGATGAGTCATCGTGGCGACCAGCCCACATACATATGCGTGTATCTGTGCCCAATCAACAAGATTTGATAACCCAGATCTATTTTGAAAAAGGCAAATACGTAGAAACCGATCCTTGGGCTTCAGCACCGAATGCTGTAAATAGAATTCTCAAAATTTCAAAGAATAAAGCAGACGAAAATGAAGTGTTGTTTAATGTGATTTTGAAAAAAGAAATACCGCTGGATGTCAAAGTATACGATAAAATCACAGGTTTATACGATATGGGTGAAGGCAATTTTACCGAATTTATTAAAATTGATGATGCCTTGTTTGTGAAAAGAAATGGAATGATCATGGTGAATCTGAATTATATAGGAAATAATACATTTGAAGGCGGAGGAACCGGTTTTCCCAAAGTCAGTTTTGAACTTGGTCAGGATGGCAGTGTAAAAGTAAATATCCAAACAGAACAGAAAATGTACTCTGGAGTTAAATACTTGAAATACAAATAACGGGTAATGGGAAGTATGAAGCATTATCCTCTTTGTCTTATTTTAATTCTCATTCCTTTTTTAATACAAGCGCAAAAACCCAGAGCCCGGGATATTGGGATTCCATTTTATGGAACACCGGGTACATTCAATTCGATCACTGATGTAAGAGGGGTCGAGGTAGGTTTCAGTACAATCCTATCCGGTCAGGGCAAAAACATAAGAGGCAAGGGGCCTGTAAGGACAGGGGTTACTGCCATTTTGCCCAGAGGTAGAAATAACAATCCTGTCTTTGCAAACTGGTATTCCCTCAACGGAAATGGTGAAATGACCGGCACCACATGGATCACAGAATCCGGCTTTTTAGAAGGACCAATAATGATTACTAATACCAATAGCGTAGGGGTAGTCAGGGATGCGGTGTTAAAGTGGTTTGTAAAAAAAGGATGGTATAAAGAAGATTTTTGGTACACTTACCCGGTAGTAGCAGAAACCTATGATGGGTTTCTAAATGATATCTATGGCTTTCATGTAAAGGAAAGCCATGCCTTTGAAGCATTGGAAAATGCCAAAAGTGGATTAATTAAAGAAGGAAATGTAGGAGGTGGGACAGGCATGATGTGCCTTGGTTTTAAAGGAGGCAGTGGCACTTCATCCAGAGTAGTGAGGATCCAAGATTCTATCTATACTTTAGGCGTTTTCGTACAAGCTAATTTTGGAAGAAAAAGAAATCTCACTATTGCTGGAATACCCATTGGCATAGAATTAAAAGACACTCTGAATAATGTGTTTAAAGCCGCACCATCTTATAGACAAGAGGGTGATGGATCCATTATCGCTGTTGTCGCTACAGATGCACCCTTGCTTCCGCATCAATTAAAACGAATAGCGCAAAGAGTATCTCTGGGTATAGGGATAGTTGGCGGGCAAGGCACCAATGGATCAGGCGATATCTTTATTTCTTTCTCTACAGCTAATCCTACAGCATTTCAAAGAGAATCTTTTACGAAAATCAATCAATTACCTAATGATTTAATCGATCCCTTGTTTGAGGCCACCATACAAGCAACAGAAGAAGCCATCATCAATGCAATGGTGGCTGCCGATACGATGGAAGGCATTAATGGCAATACATCCTATGCTTTACCTCATAAACTGGTCATAGATATATTAAAAAAATACAATCGGGTAAAATAACTCTGTTTTGTATGAATTAAGGTATCACTATTACTGAAAAAGTATTGATAGAACTGGCATAGCTTGAATATCATTTATAAACTATAAAACAGCACCGGAATGATTAAACTAATATATTTTGTGATAATTCTATTTTTTTCCCAAAATCTAATGTCACAATCCGTGGTCAAAGAACAGCTGATGGTACAACAGGTCATCGAAAATATGTTTGATGCGTTGTCCATCGCCGATACAGGTGCTTTAAAAAAGTACTGCACCAGTGAGGTGAGGTTTTATGAATATGGAGAAATATGGACCTTAGATACTTTGTTTAAAAAAGTCATGCAAAGCAAATCTATACCCGATTTTAAACGTAAAAATAATTTTGAATTTGTCAATACAATTATTCATAATAAATCAGCCTGGGTCACATACTACCTGCAATCCGGGTTTACAAGAAATGGAAAAGAAGAATTAGTAAAATGGATGGAAACTGTGGTATTGATAAAAAATGCCAAAAAATGGAAAATTAATGTATTGCATTCCACCCGGTTAAAATAAAAATTAAACCTCATCGTTTTAAATAATTTCTTTGCTAACACTTATTTTGAGATACTGGGTAATAGTGAATTTCAGATCCGGAATTTACTGCCATGGGTAAGTGATATTTAATCGCTTTGCAATGCTGGGTTTATAATTACCCCAGTCTTTCCAAATAAGAATGATCCATTTCTACAATCGATACATGGTAATATGAATGAATTATAAATAAAATTGGAAAGCAAATCATAATTTCATTCTCATCCCAATTATTTCGGCACGGGACCAGGATCAGCATTTACCTTTCCCCTAGGATTGAAAATTAATTGCAAATGAATTAGCTCGCTTCTGTTTTTTTTTCAAAATGAGTTTGCAATTTTTAAAAAATCCACTACATCTAATGAGGCTCCACCAACCAAAGCACCATCCACATCGGGCTTACTAAAGATATCTTTTGCATTAGATCCCTTTACTGAGCCACCGTATAAAATTGAAATAGATTCAGCGGTTTTCTGACCGTACTTATTTTTTATCTGTTCTCTGATAAAAGCATGCATGTCCTGGGCTTGCTCCGGGCTTGCAGTCACTCCGGTGCCAATGGCCCAAATAGGCTCATAAGCAATCACCAGCTTTTCAAAATCATCAGAGGATAAATGAAACAGACCGTGTATGAATTGGTTCAATACATATTCATTTTGTTCACCTTTATTTCTTATCTCCAATGGCTCCCCAACACAAAAGATGGGTGTCAGGCCCTGAGTCAATGCCGAATTTACTTTGATCGCTAATAAAGAATCCGTTTCATTATAATATTGCCTTCGCTCAGAATGCCCTAAAATTACGAATGGTATATCACATGATTTTAACATGGCAGCTGACACTTCGCCGGTATAGGCACCCTTTGTTTCCTGGTGACAATTTTGGGCACCGACTTCAATCACTGTTCCTTTCAGGATATCCGCTACAGCAGTCAGATGTGTGAAAGGTGGTATCACAATCATTTGAGGGGATGAAAGATTATATCCTTCTCTTAAATTTTTTACCAGTGCAATCCCTTCATCCAGGGATGTATTCATTTTCCAGTTACCAGCTACTATTTTAATTCTATTCATTCTGTTTTAATTTTAAAGGGGGCAAAGGTAAAAATCCTCTGAATTAATCCCTTGTTTAAACCCAATTATACTACTAATGATAGAATAAAAAATGTATAGAATTTTGGTTTACAAGCACTACGATATCTTAGGTAAAATTTAATATGGAGATTAGTCTGTTAAATGAATCGAATCGTTTATTTTGTGCCGTAGGTATTTAAAAGTATGAGTCTCAAAAATGCTCCTTTTTACGAAAGGGATTTAAGTTGGTTATTGTTCAATTACAGGGTATTACAAGAAGCAAAAGATCTAAACGTACCCTTATTTGACAGGTTAAAATTCATGGCCATTTACTCATCAAATCTTGAAGAGTTCTTCAAAGTGAGGGTGGCCCAGATAAGAAGGTTAGTAAAAACCGGAAAAGGAACCAAAAAAGCACTCAATTTCAGTCCCGATGCATTGCTGAAGTCCATACTAAAAACAGTAAACAGCCATCAACAGGAACTTAGTAATTTATTTAACAAACAATTTATTCCTGAACTTAAAAAGAATGGCATTACCATCGTATCTCCGGAGCATCTTTCACCTAAACAACTTGAGTTTGTAGACAATTATTTTAAAGAATATTTGCAAGCGTATATTCAACCCATTTTATTGATCAATGGAAAAGTTAAACCCTTTCTTAATAGCGGAGCATTATATTTATTTCTGCACCTTACAGATAAAAGAGCATCCCGAAACAAACACCAGTATGCTATAGTTAGACTACCCTCTGATCAACTACCAAGGTTTGTAATCCTACCAACCTCAAGTAAAAATGAAAATCAACTCATGATGCTTGATGACATAGTCCGGATAGCTGTTAAATATGTCTTTCCCGGCTTTCAATTAAAGCACGCTTACTCCATAAAACTTACCCGTGATTCCGAATTGTACATAGAGGATGAATACGAAGGGGATTTGGTTGATAAAATAAAGAAAAGCCTTGTTAAACGCAATGTGGGCTCAGTATCCAGATTAGTTTATGATCGAACCATGCCCCCAAATATGCTGAAATTACTACAGAAAACATTTCTCATACCCAATATTTCACTGATACCGGAGGGTAAGTACCACAATAATTTTGATTTTTTTAAATTTCCGGATTTTGGTAAAATTCATTTGAAAGAACCGCCTCTGGTACCTCTCCCCTATAATGCACTGGAACAATCCGAAGATGTTTTTGAGTCCATCTCTAAGGAAGATCACCTGATCCATGTACCTTATCAGCGGTATGAATCGGTGATGCGTTTTTTTGAAGAAGCATCAAAAGATGATACCGTCACCGATATTAAAGTAGTGCAATATAGAGTGGCCAAAGAATCCAGGATTATGGATGCCCTTATGGATGCCGCCCGGTCTGGCAAAAAAGTAAGTGTGTTTATTGAAGTTAAAGCCAGATTTGATGAAGAAGCCAATTTGAGATGGGGAGAAAAACTTACTAAAGCCGGAGCTAAAGTATTTTATAGCTTCCCGGGGTTAAAAGTGCATTCTAAAATTGCCTGGATTCGTAGAAAAGAAGGGTCAAAATATAAAACATATACCTATTTAAGTACTGGTAATTTTAATGAAGATACGGCATTGGTTTATTCAGATTTTGGCCTTTTTTCTTCAAATACTCGCTATACCAGTGAAGTAAAAAAAATATTTGATTATCTTGAAACCGGTCAGAAACCAAATTCACCTTTCAATCATTTATTAGTTGGTAAAGTAAATCTCCGCGAAGAGTTAACTAAATTAATTGAGTTTGAAATAAATGAAGCAAAACAAGGCAAATCAGCATCTATGACCCTGAAACTCAATAGCCTCGAAGATCCGGAAATGATAAAGCTGTTGTACAGAGCTTCTAAAGCAGGTGTCAAAATAAAACTGATCATCAGAGGTATATCCTGTATCGTGACCGGGCAAAAAAAATTATCTGAAAACATCGATGCGATCAGCATAGTGGATCGGTTCCTCGAGCATGCAAGAGTATTCATATTTCATCATGGAGGAAAAGAAAAAGTGTATTTGTCCTCCGCTGATTTTATGGAGCGTAACCTCAGCTTTAGAATCGAAACCTCATTTCCTATTCTAAATGAGAAACTTAAAGACAAAATCAAATACCTGATTAACCTGCAATGGAAAGACAATGTCAAATCCAGGTCATTGAATTATTATTCCATAAATGAATACAGGAAAAAATCAAAATCTGCCCAAATCAGATCACAGGTTGAAACATATCAGTATTTAAAAAACGAGATGTCGGAGTAGTCCTCCTCTACCCGATTCCCGTTTTCATTTAGTATTTTTACAGTCTTATGCTCAAGGCCATTTCACCTATCGATGGAAGATATGCTAAAACAACCAGGTCTCTTTCCGATTTTTTTTCAGAATTTGCATTAATAAAATATCGCGTATTTGTGGAGGTAAAATATTTTGAAGCCATGTGTATGGAAAACCTGCCACAGTTAAATGCCGCTTTGCCTCATTTGCCATTACTAGTCAGCATAATTGATAATTTTAATGAAGCGGATGCTCAAAAGATCAAAGAAATAGAAGCCATTACCAATCACGATGTAAAAGCTGTTGAATATTTTATCAAAGAAAAACTTGAAAACACTCCGTTGGAACCATTCAGGGAATTCATCCATTTTGGCCTTACATCACAGGATATCAATAATACCGCGCAACCATTGGCATTATTGGAGTGTTCTATCAAAGTAATATATCCGGCGATTGAAAAATTAATTGAAGTATTGGATCAAAAAGCGGTGGCCTGGATGCATACTCCTTTGTTAGCACATACTCATGGTCAACCCGCAAGTCCTACTACCATAGGTAAGGAAATAAAAGTTTTTATAGAACGCATTAAAGGGCAATATCAAATCCTAAAAGAAACTCCCATCACAGCCAAATTTGGCGGAGCTACTGGCAATTTCAATGCTCACCACATTGCTTATCCGGCGGTGGACTGGCATGATTTCGGTGACCGGTTTGTTTCTACTCTTGGTTTGCATAGGATTAAATGGACTACTCAAATAGAACCGTATGACTTTTTAGCTGCCTATTGCCATACTTTGATCAGAATTAACTCTATACTAATCGATTTTTGCCGCGATGTATGGATGTATATTTCAATGCAGTTTATTAAGCAGCGGGCAGTGGCAAATGAAGTGGGATCCTCTGCTATGCCACATAAAGTAAATCCTATAGATTTTGAAAATGCAGAAGGCAACCTGGGACTTGCCAATGCGATCTTTGACCATTTTGCCCTGAAACTTCCGGTATCAAGGTTGCAACGGGACCTCACAGACAGTACAGTACTTCGCAACCTGGGAGTCCCCATTGCACATACTTTGATTTCAATAAACTCTATTCACAGGGGACTGACCAAAATCGATATCAACGAATCGGTATTAACATCCAGTCTTGAAGCCAATTGGGCAGTAGTAGCTGAAGCAATCCAGACTATATTACGAAGAGAAGGAATCAAAAACTCCTATGAATTATTAAAAGACCTCACAAGAGGAAAAATGGAAATCACCAAATCCGATATTCAGTCCTTCGTAACTGGGCTACCCATAGGTGAAAATATAAAAGTGGAATTACTAAACATTACGCCACAAAATTATATTGGTCAGTTCCCAAAAGATTGACCTTTAGACTGTTGTCAAATAAACAGTTCGAATTTCTAAAATGGTGTGTAATTTTACTTATCTACTATATTCTAACTAAAAATTTATTTACCGGAATTTCAGATTTACATTAAACAATCCGGTACGCTAACTGTTATGATATCCGTGACAAAATCAGTGGCAGTGATAGGGGCAGGCTATGCTGGTATGACAGCCGCTGCTTTATTATCCAAATACGGCTTTAATGTTACAGTATTCGAAAAAAATACGACGCCCGGAGGCAGGGCCTCTCAACTCAAAATAGATGGTTTTACTTTTGACAAAGGACCTAGTTTTTATTGGATGCCTGATGTATTTGAGCGTTTTTTTAACCATTTTGGAAAATCCACTTCAGACTTTTATCAATTAGAAAGGTTAGATCCTGGGTATAAAGTTTTCTGGAAAGATATTGCTCCTACTTCAATGCCGGCTAATATAGAGGATTGCAAACGGCTTTTTGAATCTTTCGAGCAAGGTGCAGGGCTTCAATTAGAAAAATTTTTGAAAGAAGCTCGGCATAAATATGAAACAGGAATGGGCAAATTTGTGTATTTGCCATCCCTATCATTTAACGAATATATTGACTGGGATCTGATAAAAGCAAGTACCCAGTTGGATTTGTTTGTCTCCATCTCTTCGCATATAAATAAATATTTCAAGAATCCATATCTGCGACAGTTGCTGGAGTTTCCGGTATTATTTCTTGGAGCTAAACCATCTAATACACCTGCTCTGTATAGTATGATGAATTATGCAGATATTGCATTGGGTACCTGGTATCCAAAAGGTGGAATGTATGAAGTATCTAAAGCTCTATTTAACCTTGGAGTGGATTATGGCGTGAAGTATGTTTTCAATTCACCTGTATTGGGTATAGCACCGGAATCAAAAAAAATAAGTCTTCGTCTCAATCAAAATCAAATTGAAAATTTTGATATCGTAGTCAGCGGTGCCGACTATCATCATACAGAATCAAAACTGCTTGACCCAGGGAATGCTTCGTATACTGCTTCATTTTGGGAGAAAAAAACATTAGCACCTTCTGCCCTGCTCTATTTCATGGGCTTTGACCGTATCTTACCTAATCTTGAACACCATTCTTTATTTTTTGATGCTTCCTTTGATGTACATGCCAAAGAAATTTACGACCACCCCTCCTGGCCATCCGATCCTTTATTTTATACTAACTCGAGCAGCCTTACCGATCCTGATTGCGCTCCTGTCGGTTATCACAATTTGGTTGCCTTGATTCCGGTTTCTACTGAAATAGCTGAAACTGATTCAATTAAAGAAAAATACCTGGAGATTATTCTATCCAGATTATCCAAACATACCGGCATAGATTGCAAAAAACACCTCATACTCGTTAGATCATATGCACACCAGGATTACATCTCAGATTATAATTCTTTTAAGGGCAATGCCTACGGTTTAGCCAATACTTTAATGCAGACCGGACCTTTAAGGCCAAAAATCAGAAGCAAAAAAATTCGAAATCTATTTTATTGTGGTCAACTTACTGTACCCGGACCGGGATTGCCTCCATCTATTATTAGTGGCGAAATCGTCGCCAATTACATCAATAAAGAATTTCACTGATGAGTTTGCAGCTATACCATCATATCACCCAGGGATTCAGTAAAACCGTTACCAAATCATACAGTACTTCTTTTTCATTGGGAATATCTTTATTAAGTAAAGACATTAGAAAAGACATCTATGCCATTTATGCCTATGTGCGATTTGCTGATGAAATAGTAGATACTTTTCATGATTACGACAAAGAAGCATTACTCAATGACTTTATTGCCCAAACCTATAAGGCCCTACATGACAAAATCAGTCTCAATCCGGTATTACACCAGTTTCAACTGACCATAAATACTTATCAGGTAGAAAAACAACTTATTGATGCATTTTTACATAGTATGAGGATGGACCTGAGCCTGACCTCATGTACCCGGGAATCATATGAAAAATATATCGTGGGGTCAGCGGAAGTAGTAGGACTTATGTGTCTTCAGGTATTTCTAAAAGGAGATAAAAATAAATACAAAGAGTTATCCCCTTACGCCAGGAGGCTAGGAGCTGCCTTTCAGAAAATAAATTTTTTACGGGACATAAAGGCTGACAGCATTGGACTTGGCCGCAGGTATTTTCCTCAGTGGAATCAAGATCGGGCATTTGATGAGGATATCAAATCTGAAATAGTAAGTGAAATAAAAGAAGATTTTAAAGTCGCAAGAATAGGAATTTGCAAACTTCCCTCTAACAGCAAATTAGGGGTATATGCTGCTTATGTATATTACAAAGCATTGCTCATAAAAATAAACCGTACATCAAGTGAAAAACTAATCCATTCCAGGATTCGTATCAGCAACTATACCAAACTGGCGTTGCTGTTATTTGCAAGTATGAGAATAAAATTAAAACAAGTGGAATAATCATGAATACAAAAAAATGGAGCCAGTATTTGCCCATTGATCTGGAGCGCGCCTGGTCGTTTTTCTCCAGGCCTGAAAATCTGAAGCTCATTACTCCTCCTGAGTTAAAATTGACCCTAACTTCAGAATTGGATGATATGTACGAAGGAATGCTGATAGAATATACTGTCACACCATTTCTTCATATTCCACTCCATTGGACCACAGAAATCACTCATATTAAAACGAATCATTATTTTATTGATGAACAGCGCTCCGGCCCATATCGCCTCTGGCATCATGAACATCATTTTAAACAGGTTGGTGCCGGTGTAGAAATGATTGATTTACTTCATTATGATGTTGGCTTCGGAAGAATAGGAAAATGGGCCAACAAATGGCTGATTTCTGACCAGATAGATCATATCTTTGAGTATAGAAATAATGTTTTAAAATCCATGTTTGTATGATTATTCCTGCCGTCATCACCATTTTTACTTTTATTTTAATGGAAGGTGTAGCCTGGTCTGCCCATAAATATCTAATGCATGGTGCTCTTTGGTCATGGCACCATGACCATCATGACCCCAAAGCCAGAACTCATACCTTTTTTGAAAAAAATGATCGTTTTTTTTTAGTCTTTGCGATACCTAGTTTTTTTTCTTTTTTGACTGGCCTTCTGACTCCGTATACCTTTTTTACATTTATTGGCTTAGGGATATTGATCTACGGCTTTTGTTATTTCCTTATTCATGATGTATTTATCCATCAACGTTTTAAATGGCTGCGAAATGCTGACTCAATATATTTCAGGGCTATCCGTAAGGCCCATAAAATGCATCATAAACACCTGGGCAAAGAAGACGGCGAATGCTTTGGTATGCTCTGGGTACCGCTCAAATATTTTCGGGAGTCCAGAAAAGCCAAAATGGTTTAAAATGTAAGCCTTTACATTACGTTTCAGCTGGAATATCTATTTGATAATCAGCTTACATACCTCTCCCTATTTGACTTAACATATGTTAAAGTTATTGCTATTGCTCAATTTAAGTATCCTAATCCTACGTTTTTCAATAGTTTACGATTATTTTTACTTTCGATCTCAAACCAACATTTAAACACATTCTCTAAAATTACCTTCATTAACCTAAATACATATTTATGAAAATACTTCACAAATTAATTGCATTTGCATGTTTGATATTTTTTTCAACTAACTTAAGAGCCGACTGCACTATAACAAGCACTATAAATGCCAGCGTATTCTTGGCAACATATGGCGGATGTACAGGAACAATGACAATCCCAAGTGGTGTGGATTTGGTGATTGATGTAGACCTCTCATTGCCCTCTGGAGTAAATAGATTGGTAATTGCTGGTGGAGGTCAAATCATTTTTAACAATAATGGTTTATCATTGTCACTTGCTGACGGAGCCATTATGGATATCGTAAATCTAAGCCCATCATCATCATCAGATCCTGCTTCTGCAATTTATTCCAGTGGCCCATGTAACAATACGAGGGATATTTATATAGGTGCTACAAAATATTCTGCTTGTACTGGAGGTGGAAATGTTTGTATTTTATTTTCTGATCTGGTAGCTGCCGGTGGTACCGCTGAACCAAGTGCCGGTGTTACCGCAGGTTCTACGGTTAATGGTAGCAATGCGTGTTTCCCCTTTGGTCTAAATGTTACGGTTACAGGGGCAGGCACTATTATTTCATATTTATGGACTCAAACTTCAGGGCCTGGAACAGCTACCATTTCAAATGCCAATACAGCTAATCCAACAATTTCTTCTGCGACTATAGCCGGCAGTTATACTTTTAATGTTGCTGTGGTAGTTTCCGCAGTTCCACAAGGTTCAAGATGTACTTCCACTGCACAGATAACTGTAAACAATTCCATTACTTTATCCATTTAC
>JBGAVW010000074.1:0-21368 GCA_044227925.1 Saprospiraceae bacterium
TGTATATCGGCATCATCCTTGAAAGCGATCAACCCTTGATCCACAGTCAGGAAATATTTATATACCCCACCCATAAAGAATTGGTTGTATCTTTTATAATATCTCCAAAACAATTTTCAGGGGTCTCATTTTTGACACATGAAATGGAAGTGAGACTTATAAATATTGAAACCAAATAAAGTATAAGGGAAATTCTATTCGACATTATTCAAATCTAACTCAAATTTTTGGCATCGGCATTCCTGAAAATTACATACATTTATCACAAAATAATAATAAACTAACCAAGAATGTATTTTGATTCTAATCTCAAGGCTGAAAACACATACGATGCAATAGTGGTCGGATCCGGTATTTCCGGGGGATGGGCTGCAAAAGAACTTACCGAAAAAGGACTAAAAGTATTGGTATTGGAACGAGGAAGAATGGTGAAGCATGGCGAATATCCCACAGCAGCCAAAGCTCCCTGGGAAGTGCCAAATCGAGGGCGGCTTACCAATGAAGAATTGAAAGATTATGAAAAACAAAATCGTACTGGCTATACGGTTACTCAATATACCCGGCACTGGTGGGTAAAAGACACTGAAATCCCCTATACTGAAATCAAACGATTCGATTGGATCCGTGGTCACCACGTTGGGGGCAGATCGATTATGTGGGGCAGACATTCCTACCGCCATTCCGACATAGACTTTACTGCAAATGCAAAAGATGGTCATGGTACAGATTGGCCTATTCGTTATAAAGACTTGGCCCCATGGTACGATCATGTAGAATCCTTTATAGGTGTTTCGGGCCAGGCGGAAGGATTACCACAATTACCCGATGGTAAATTCCTCCCACCGATCGAACAAAACTGTGCTGAGAAAAAAGTACGGGAATCCGTATTGGCAAAATTTCCTGATCGCGTACTGTCTGTGGGTAGAGTAGCCAATCTGACTCAGGATCATAATGGACGGACCAAATGTCAATTTAGAAATCTCTGCAGCAGAGGGTGTCCCTATGGTGCTTATTTCAGTTCATTATCATCTACATTACCGGCTGCTGAAAAAACAGGGAACCTGACCATTCGACCACATTCAATTGTAAATTCGATCATATTTGATCCAAAACAAAAGAAGGCTACCGGCATCCGAATCCTGGATGCTGAGACAAATAAAACGGAAGAGTTCCATGCCAAAATTATATTCCTATGTGCATCTGCAATAGCTTCCACCGCCATTCTTATGAATAGTGCCACCGATATTTGGCCTGATGGATTGGGATCATCCAGTGGCGAGTTGGGACACAACCTGATGGATCATCATTTCAGAGCAGGAGCTACAGGCGAAATACCTGGAATGGAAGACATGTACTATTTTGGCAGGAGACCTGGTGGTACCTATATGCCAAGATTTAGAAATGTAGGCAAGGACATTCAAAAAGACTTTCTACGTGGATTTGGATATCAAGGTGGAGCTTCCCGTACCGGCTGGCAAAAAAATGTAAAGGAATTGTCATTTGGAGAGGATCTCAAAGATGAATTGGCTGTACCTGGCCCCTGGGTTATGGGCTTCTCCGGATTTGGCGAAACCCTACCCTATCATGAGAATAAAATGATGCTCAATAGAGAAAAGTTAGATAAATGGGGGCAACCCACTGTTACTTTTGATTGTGAGTTTAAGGAAAATGAAATGAATATGCGTAAAAACATAATCAGTTCTGCAGCAGAAATGTTGGAAGCAGCCGGAGCAAAGAATATTAAACTCAATGATCCCAAGGACAACACCCCAGGTTTGGGCATTCATGAAATGGGTACAGCCAGAATGGGTACGAGCCCCAAGAACAGCGTATTAAACAAATACAACCAGGTCTGGGATTGCACAAATGTATACGTGACCGACGGTGCGGCAATGACCTCTGCTTCCTGTGTAAATCCATCCCTTACTTATATGGCATTGACTGCACGGGCAGCAAATCATGCAGTGAGTGAGTTGAAAAAAATGAACCTATAAGATTACGATTTACGATTATACTTAATTATAAAAAATTAAATAAAATGGATAGAAGAGAAGCATTAAGATTAAGTAGCTTTCTATTGGGAGGCTCTATCTCAGCTGCTACCATAAGTGGCGTATTAAATGGTTGCAAAGCAGATCCAAAACCGGATTGGACTCCGGCTTTTATTCCTGCAGACCAGCAAGCCAGCCTGGCAGAGCTATGCGAAACCATATTACCAGCAGGGAAAACTCCGGGAGCAAAAGATGCCAAAGTAGATCGATTTATAGATATTATGTTAAAGGATGTATATAAATCTGAAGATGCTGAGGTATTTAAAGCAGGGCTAATCCAATTGGATAAAGATGCAAAATCCAAATACGGCAAAACATTCGCGAAAATCTCAGCTGAACAAAAGAAAGAGATGGTAAAGGAAATGGATGATGAATTGAGAAACCGGAAAGAAAATCCCAAGCAAAAACCATTTTATGATATGGCAAAAGAACTTACCATCACCGGATATTGCACATCTGAAGAAGGTGCGACTAAATTATTAAAATACCTTCCTGTGCCAGGAGAATATAAACCTTGTATTCCTTTTTCTGAAGTTGGCACCACCTGGGCACTTTAGGCGAATGGTATAGAAAACTGGCAATTGAACGAAATAATCTGGTTAATTCAATTAAATAATCAACTAAATATCTAATACTTCATGAAAAAAATATTTTTTTCAATAATCTTAATATCATTGGTATCAACTTTCTTAATGTCTCAGACTGATCCCAAAGAAACAGAATATTATTCACCGGTACCACCTAAAGTAACTCCGGGAGTAGGCACCACACCTCCATCCGATGCCATCGTACTATTTGATGGGAAAAATATGGATCAGTGGGTGATGTCCAAGGATAAAACTGCATGCCAATGGATATTAGACACCAAGGAGGGCTCTATGACAGTACCCAAAGGCCTGGGAGGTATTGAAACCAAAAGGTATTTCAGGAGCTGCCAATTGCATATCGAATGGAGATCGCCAAATCCACCTAAGGGAACCGGACAGGACTGCGGAAATAGTGGAGTCTTTTTACAATCAAAATATGAAGTGCAGGTACTGGATAATTATACTAATACTACCTATGTAAACGGGCAGGCAGGATCTATATATAAGCAAACCGGTCCTTTGGTAAATGCAAGCCTTAAACCTGGCGAGTGGCAGACCTATGATATTATCTGGAATGCTCCCAAATTTGATATTGATGGCAAATTGCTAAAGCCTGCCACCATCACCGTACTGCATAATGGTATTTTGATTCAGAATAATTGGGAGCTTAAGGGGCACACTCCCTATATCGGTCAACCAAAATATGAAGCCCACGGTGCATTGCCGCTTGCATTACAAGATCATGCGCACCCGGTCAGCTATAGAAATATCTGGATCAGGGAATTATAACTAAAATATCCAGACTAGAAATTTATTCGTTCCAGTGACTTTCTCAGCAAGTAAAAGGTTAGTCCAATAAAACTAAAAGAAACGATGGGCAATATACCCAGCACTTTAGTGAGATAGTCGGAAGGAGGATTAAATATTGCATCGGTATTGCCCTGACATTGGTAAGAAGCCCAATAATAAGGCAACGCATATTGACCTCTTTGCACGTTGGAAATATATTCCATTTGCATTATACGAATTGCATCTGGCTTTGACAGGCCTTTTAATAGGTTTTTATAGACAGCGATGACCTGGTCTTTGCTTATTCTATCATTGACTTCCCATAGGGTGGAAATAACTGATTTTACCCCTGCTCCGAAAAAAGCTCTGGCCAGGCTCATGACCCCTTCAGCATGAATTACTTTTCCAAGGCCTGTTTCGCATGCACTTAGAAATGCCAGGTCAGTATTGAATTTAATTTCCTCTATCCCCTTTGAATAAAGTGTATCATTCGCCATTAAGATTCTTGGCCAATCATTTTCGGCATTTGTACCACTTCTCGCATGGCTTGCAATATGAATAATTTTGGCACTGGGGGCATAGTTATTAAAATTGTGATTCGAGGCGTTTGACTTTATGAATAGTTTTGATGCTGTAAATAATCGAACCAATTCTTTAGCTTCGTCCACATTGTATTTCAGGTTATTAAATTCAGGAGCAAAAGAAATTAAATTAAATTTACCTGTAAAGGGTGTGTATTTTTTTTGCTTTAACCACAAAGCGGCTGATGGCTGTGTGTTAAAATTAAAATCATAGATAAGATAAGGCCACGAAGACGGGTTATCAGATTCAGTGTTAGCAGAAAGCAGCGAAGACCAAGCTAAGGTAGCGAGATACCCATCTGCAATCATAACAACATTTTTATTCAGTGTGTGCTGAAAGGGTTGAATGAGCAAATGGTAAAAATCAAAACTATATTTTTTAAATTGGGTCAATTTATCAGCATTAAATTCATCTGTCAAGTCTTTATTTAAGTGTTGATACATTAGAATATTGCTGTACAACCCTGGAATGGTGTCAGATCCCAGCATTTTGAAACTGATATTGTCTTTAGTTATCAGCAGGCCAAATAAATTGCGATAGCCACTAAAGAATTCAAGGATGGACTGCTCCTGATCCAGGGAAAGCTGAATGTCCCTCAAATTCATCTTTCCTATTTTCAATTGCTTTGAATTGGTCAGGTCTGTCAATTTTGATTTATATTCTTCCAGTTTATGGTTTAGCTCATCATTATTTTCAGGATCATTACCTATCTTTTGTTCAATAGAGGCAATGGCCCTTTCATAACTTGATTTGATAGCTATCTCTTCCAGGCTAAATTTATCTGTATGCAAGGACTGATTTACCAGTAAGTTAAAAGATTTATTCAGTTCAAAATAATTCAAAATGTTATCATACTGAGACTTGCTAAGAGTGCCTGCCTTTTCATTAAGTTTATGATATGCTGTTAAGGCTTGCTCTGAAAAACGAATCAAATCAGCCAATAATCTACTCCTGTCTTCGTCAGTTGATATTTCATTCTTAAAAACCTGGATTCCTTGTATTGCCAGGTCGTATAGTTCCACGGCTTTTGATAAATAAGCAGGGTTTTTGGTCTGCTCATTTGCATTCAGGCAAAGTGCGCTTACTTCTTTTATTTGTTTAAACAAATTTAATCTAAAAGATGATTTAATCCAGAGAGAGTCAAAATTACCTGCCAATTCAATATTCTTTCTCCAATTTGTCAATGAAGCAGACAGGGATTTCCAGTCTTTTCTGTTGAAATCAATATTTGACTTAACCAGATTTAACTCAGCAGATTGCATGTAAGATAATGCAGGATTTTTATTGCATATCCTGTAATATTTAATGGCTTCATCTGACAAATTTTTAGATGAAAAATACCTGGCTGCCCTCAGATTTATATCAAGATCATTGTAGTACTCCGGTTTCTTCGAAATGGAATTCATCAGGATTTTCAAATGATTCGATTTTAATTCTTCCATTTCAAAAAAAGAAAGTATTATTTTATGTTGCCTGATGTCATTGTAAAAGTCTGCTTTAGAATGAACTAACTCTTCCAGACACCTTTCCACCAGTTTTGTGTCATGGAGTGCCTCAGGCAGGCTTAATAGTTTTACTAAAATCGAATTAGAATAGCCCCAGGATTTACCGTACAATGTTGCATATAATTTATCAGCTTCCTTTGCATATGCATAGGCACTCCACAAGCTTGCCTTAGCCAATGAATAATTATTACTTTTTAGGTAAATCTCAGACTTTAACCCATTTAATTGTGCCAGGTTTTTATAAAAACCAACGGCTGACGAGTCCTGTAATATTATCCTTTCCGTTCTTTTAACTATTTCCAATGCCTTTTTAGCGTCAACTTCATACTTTATTTTATAATGCAAATAGCCATAGTTTGCCCAGGGAGCGATATTTGAATTCCCCCTTAGCAATTGGCCAATGATATCCATTAAAGAATCTTTTTGTTTATCTTTTTTTAAGCTTTCAAAAAATTCAATGGAATAGACTAAAGCCTGCAATTTATAATCAACCAGTACAGAGTCCGAAATAATACAGTCACACTTTTCAAGCAGGTCTAATAACTTCGTGCATTCAACATGCATTTGTTTTAGTTGACGGTGGTCCTGAAGGGATGAAATAAATGATTTTTTCTCCTCCAGTTTTATCAAACAGTCTGCTTCTGTTAAAGCAATTAATTGAATTGAAAATAATAAAGCGATGAAAGTCATAAGGTACTAAGGGGATGTAACCAATACTTGCAATTCAATTACCTCTGGTTCTTTACCCGGTGTATCTATTTCCATTTGATAGATTATATATTGACCTACGTATGAACTTAGTTTTTTTACAGCATCTATTTTGGGCACCAATTTATGAATACGGACACCGTCAAAAATATCTTCCAACAAATCATACTCCACTATTACTTTTCGATCCTGATCCAATATTTTCAAACCAGTTTCCTCCACAGTAGTAAAATTTGCTCCCAACGTATGATAAGAAGCTGAATCGCTATTACTCATGTTACAAGGCGGGTAATCCGGACAAAATCCCATTTTATTTAATTTTAAGTTTATGATTAAATATTAATAGTTACGTGTCATGAAGAAAGAAACTATCCTTCCCATAATTCCATAGTTTTTCAACTGATTTTTTAGATCAAAATGTTTCGCAACGGAGTCATGGGTAAAAAGAGCATTTCGTTTTATTTCTGAATCATTAAGTGCTTTATGCATTTTTTGTGAAGATTTAAAAGCCAAACCGGTAGCTGCTGCAATTATTTCCTTATCCAGGGCATTGTTTAAATTATATTTTTTCACTTCCTCTTCAGTAAATTTATCCAAACCCTGAGCAATCCGCTGGAATCTAAAAACTTGCTGCCGGTAAGCTCTAAATTTAAATTCATCAAATAGGTTCGTTTTTCCATATATAAATGGAAAAGCATCTTTGGTATCTGCCATCATTTAGGTTTTTATTGATTCTAAAATTAGTGTAATGAACCGACAAAACGTTACAAAAAAATAAAAGAATTCAAAAATTCATTTCAATTTACCTTTTTTGCCAGGCTATGAAGTTCAAATGGTATGGGTATTTCATAAAAATAACAGAATTATGTTCCTCTATGCCGTTAAAACACAGTTTCACTCAATAGATTATTTCCCAATTAGTCTTATATTCCATAAAAAGGGATTTATTTATTTAATTTCAACTTTAATTATTTGATACATAATTCTTTATATTAGTGCTAAAATCGGGATTTTCATTTGACCCGGCAAAATTCAGTGCAATTACAGTTATGGTTATTTTGAAGGATGAAGAGTTGGTAAATATGATAAAAGCGGGTGCAGCTACCCGTGAAAAAGCATTGCATCAAATTTACTCCAATACAACTGTCAAAGGTAAATTGGCCAACCTGATTGCCAATAATAGCGGCAATAGCCATGATGCAGAAGATATATATCAGGAAGCCATCATTGTTTTGGATCGAAACATTCGTGAAGGTCACTATAGACTGGATGGCAGCCTGTCAAGCTACTTGTACTCCACCGGAAAGTTTTTATGGATGAATCACTTAAGAAAAAAGAAGCTTACCTTGAAAGAAAACTTCCAGGATAGTGACTTGGTATCTACCTCCGTACAGCCTGATAAAATATATATGGATGAAGAAAAGAAAAAATATCTTCAATCTTTACTCTCAAGACTAGGGCAACGTTGCCAACATATCATGGAATTGTGGCAGCTGTCCTATAGTATGGACGAAATTGCTAAAAAACTAAACATTGGAGATGCATCCATTGCCCGCAAAGCTAAGTACGACTGCCAGCAGCAATTAATAAAACTGATCCTATCAAATCCAACCAATAAAGAGGAATTAGAATAACCCGATGTTATTTTTAAATGGTTCTATTCTTGTTTAAAATCTGATTTATCAATAAGCCAAGTATTAAAATTCCCAATATTATCCACTGAAAGTATTTTTGGATCAGCCCTTTGTTGGAAAGTGAGGGCAATGGTCTAAGGTCTCCCTGGCATTGATATGCAGCCCAATAGTATGGAATGGCAAATTTGCCAGGAAGGTCTGGATCACTAAGGTAATCTAATTGCATTTCCCGGATGGCTTCATCTTTCGAATACCCTTTTGCTAAATATTGGTAAATATGCAAAACCTGGTCTTTGCTTACTTTGTCATTTATTTTCCATAATGTACTGATTACTGACCTTGCTCCAGCTTTGAAAAAACTGCGTGCAAGACTAAATACACCTTCTTCTTTTATTACCTCTCCAATACCAGTTTCACATGCACTTAAAAAAACGAGTTCGTGATCAAAGTTTTCGTACGCGATTTCGCTTGCTCTAAGGGTATCCTCGGATGTACGGATAAAAGTCCTGGATTCATATTGAGGATCTGATTGTGCATGTGTAGCAATATGCAGAATGTTTCCTCCTTCAGCTATGCCCGATAAAATTGAGGTGGTATTGGTAGACTCATTTATAAGCGATGTATGTTTGTACTCTTTGAAAAGGCTGATGCATTCTTCCTTGTGGTAGTTAATATCCTTCATTTTAGGACTAAATAAATAGAAATTGCGAAAGCGGCTTTTATAATTTTCATAGTTGGCTTCCATCCAGAATTTGGCTGATGGTTGAATTGAAATGGAATATTTTTTTATTAAAAATGGCCATTGCCTGTATTTGTTGTCAAGAGGGCGATGGGTAAGTAAGGATTGAAAAGAAATCAAATTGAGATGAGCATCCGGTACGATGATAAGCTTTTTTACGCTTTTACTGATAAAAGGCTTAAGAATATCCGAATACAAATCGTACGAAACTGCACTCCATAAGGAGTCGTGCCCGGATTGATGCGATACTACAGTGAGTTCTTTATAATTCAATATCCTTGCCACCAGGTTGTCTTTTCCTTCAGCATAGTTTTTTTTAAAAAACTCTACCGAGTCTTTTTCAATATAAAGCGTGTAAAGCACATTATCGCCTAACACATACTCTATTAAGTGCTCGTCATTTGCTAGTTGGTTCTGTACATCTTTTATTATGAATGGTTTTATTTCGGGCAAAGGTACAGAGTCCATCAATGCCTTCCGGTTAGCTTTCAATCTACCCAGGTGTATCATCGCTTGTGCATTTACCTTTGAATCTTCCTTTATTTCAGCTTCAATCGTCTTAATCTTCAATTTTAACTCATTATACCTATCGAGTTGTGTTTTGGTAAACAGTTTAGCACGAAGAAATCGTTCATTCTGGAGGTTAAATGATTTATTTAACTCAAAATACTGAAACAATTCGCTATAGTCTATCACCGTACCGGCTTTACTCAATATATAAAATGCATCCAGCACTTTAATGACGATATCATATGCTTGTTTTAATACAATCGAATTATCCTCTCCTTGCTCGTAAGTATATTTCAATTTTTGGAGGTAGGGCAGTATTTCTATCCCAATAGTAATTATTTCTGTAAGGTGATGTTTATTACCATTTTTAGTGTAAGCCTGAGTAAATATTGTGGCCATGGTTTGATTAGCAGTGAGGATACTGTTATTAAGGCCATCGAATAAAGCCAAATCGGGTTCCCTGATGATCTTTTTGATGGTTTCAATTTTTGCCTGCATAAGTAGCCAATCGCCTTTGATCATGGATGTCATGGCCATAGCCAGGTAATGATCTAATTTATTATTAATATTTTCTCTGTCCGGGCTTATTCTTTTGTCATAGTTGGCCAATTCACGGATTGCGAGTTGGTTTTCTCCCATTCTGAGATAATAGTTAATAATTCCTAATAATATGGTGGGATCGGATTTGGTTAATGGCGAAGATTTTAGCTGGTCAATAATGTTTTTAGATTTCAGTATAGGATCATTAGTATAGGCAAGGTAAGAGATACTACTGCTTCTGTTATTCAAACCACGATACCTGCTGTTGTCCGGAATACTATTTAAAGTAGCCCATTTTTCAAACAATTTGTCATTTTTAGTAACTGATGCAAAATTCATTAATATCCCCAGAGCCAATATGGTCCTTCCGTAATTTTCCCTGAATCCTGTTTTGAAAATACTGTCCGTTTCAACCGCGTATTCATATGCCTTGACATAAGCGGTATATGCATTATCATAGTCTTTGTTTTCCATATGACAATCACCAAGCTTTATATAAACTTGATTTAATCTCGATTGGGCAAGATCGAATATACCGGAGACCATGCCATGATCTGCGAAACGAATGTAATATTCAGGGTGATCCTCGACAAATTTGATCATTTGTTCTACGATGGCCTTAGCCGTGTCCACTCTTTTCTGAGCCAGGGCAAAGTCAGCATTATAAAACATATAGGTAAACATAGTAGCGTGGTGTAGTCTTGGAAATTCAGATTTATTTTTTCTGATATACACGAAAGGAAGGAGCCGGTCTAAAGCTTGAAGGCCTTCTGTATACCGTTTAGACTTTTGACAACCCTCTATATAATATCTCAAAGACAAGGCCATGATGGAATCATTAGCCTTGCCCTGACCGTACGTGTACCATTTTGTAGAGTAAAATAAAACAGAATCAAAAATTCCAGTTTCGTAATAGTGATTGATCTTTTCTTCGAAATAGGAATTAGCCTCTTCCTGACTAAATATAGTCTTACAAACTAAAAATAAAACTAGAATACTTACCGGCTTCACTAAACAAAGGTATCAACTAAACCTCTACAACACCAGCTTGTAATTTTTGGTGGATGAAAATTCGGGTTGTGTGTGTTCTACTTTTTTAATAAAAATTTTCTTACCTATATATTCCTTCAATTTATCTTTATCGGAGTCAGCTAACAGATACTGAAACATAGCAGGGGCAGAATTAGGCACCATATGTCTATTGTAATTCATTAGTAATTTATTTCTGGTATCAAGGATAAAAATATCAGCAAAATCGGTAGAAGAAATGGTCCGGGTAAGATCAGAATAGGTAACTTCCCTGGTATTGATGGATGAAGATAAACTGGTTCTGAGCGCCTCTTCTCCGGTAAAAGAATGGCAAGGTGGACCTCCAAGGCATGATGGCATAATGTTATTTAATTTTAAGTTGATTAAATCGTTAAGTTAAAAAATAATTTATATATTCTACAATGCCTACTCAAGCCGGTGTGATTTTGCTGTATTTTGAGTTGACTGTCAATGCTTTATACTTTAACTAAAATTTTAGAAAGAATCTCTCGACTTTTAAAAGAATTATTACACTTTATAGTAAGTGTGATTATTAAATGAGAATGGTTGGATCTATTAAAAATGGTATGGACTGACTAAATTCGTTTGTCATAATCTTTAAAAAATAAGAAAACGTACAACTAACTCGAACTAAAATGAATCAAGAAAATCAAATAAATCCCGACTTATTGGACCAGTTTGAAAATTTTTACGGTCAGCGACTTACGGCCGAAGCAATGGCTGATTTTAATCACCGGCTGTCTCATGATACTGATTTTAAAGCCGCGTACGAAGGTTACCTTTTGTCTCGCGAAGCCATCAACGAAAAAATTGAAAGCAGCCTGAGACAAGATTTGAAAAACTGGCAGAATCAGAATTCAGAAAAAACCAGACCCAGGATATATTATCTATCAAGATGGAGAGCAGCTATTGCGGCTTGTTTGATAGGCCTGGTTTCTTTGGTTGCAATTAAAAATTATAAGCTCAATAAATTTATAGATGAAAAAATTGTTGTCGGTCTTGATTTAGCTGAGGCGACCAGGTCAATCGAACAAAGCCGAGTTGGAAAAATTATTTCAGATTATGCAAAGGACAAAGCCAAACAATTATCAGAACTGGAAAAAATTTCGGTCTCGGATCCCGATTATTACGAGGCGCAAAAATACCTGGGCCAAAACTCAGTATTAAACGGGGATTGTACAAATACAAAAAAATATTTAATTAACTCAAAGGCTAGTCAACAGGATGTGTCTTTA
Source organism: Saprospiraceae bacterium (assembly GCA_044227925.1). Classification (GTDB taxonomy): domain Bacteria; phylum Bacteroidota; class Bacteroidia; order Chitinophagales; family Saprospiraceae; genus JADJLQ01. The sequence continues at coordinate 11,931 of JBGAVW010000074.1, forward strand.
GCAGTGATTTTGTGCCATCTTAAGGGCAACCAGTATGATGAAGAATTTGAAACCGAACTTAACGCCATACTTTCAGACCGCGGTCACAATAATTATAAAATGGCCTTAGATATCAAACAAAAAATGTCGAGCATCTGGTGGAAAATACTCAAATAAAAAATACCGGTCAGTCTGGTCGATTTCCTCAGTCTATTTTATCCTATATATCCGAATTAATCTATCCTCAGGTTTGCTGTGCTTGTGAACAGCGGAATAGAATATATGGCCACATCCTGTGTGTCCATTGTGATTACGATATAGCTGCCACGGATCATTGGGGAAAAAGAGAGAACGACTTTACAAAGAAATTTGTTGGGAGAGTCAATATCCTGCAAGGTGCATCGCTCTATAAATTCATGCCTGGGGGACGGTTCCAAAAAATAGTACATAAATTAAAATATGAAAACAAGCCTGAGATAGGTACCTATCTTGGTAGAATTGCAGGAAAAAAAATATTGGAATCATGGACCTTACCTGATATCATAGTCCCGGTACCCATGCATGATAAAAAAAAATGGCTCAGAGGTTATAACCAGGCAGAAATGATTTCAAATGGACTAGAGCAAACCCTGCACATTCCGCAATATCGCTTACTCAAAAAAATAAGCATAACCACCAGTCAAACTAAATTTCACAGATCCGAAAGACTTAAAAATATGGAAAGTAGTTTTGCCCTTGACCAATTCAGAGATTTCTCAGGCAGACATATCCTGTTAGTGGATGATGTGCTGACTACCGGAGCCACATTGGAAGCTTGTGCTATTGCACTGAATAAAATACCTGATATTAAAATAAGTATGTTTACTCTGGGGATAGGACTATCCTTTTAATGTTAGTCGTATCTTTATACAATGGAAATCATAGTACAGAGTATAAAGGAAGAGTGTGTACGAAGAATCGAAGAGTCGGTATCTAAAATAAATGCCTGTTTGGCGACGCTTTCATTTGAGCAGGTATGGTATAAACCTAATGCAGCAAGCAATTGTACAGGTAATTTAATCCTCCATCTTTGCGGCAACCTCACACAATATATACTCTGTACTTTTACAGGCAAACCGGATTTAAGACAGCGATCCGGCGAATTCACCTCTACTCCCTATTTATCCAATGAACAACTTAAATCACAGTTAAATACTGTAATTTCTGAAGTAGTATCCGTCATCCTTTCACTTGATAAAACTCGATTGGAAAGTGTATATCCAGTACAATGCTTTACTGAATCGGGTATCGGTATATTGATACATGTTACCGAACATCTTTCGTATCATACCGGCCAAATAGTATATATCACAAAAATGCTTTCATCACAAAGTATGGACTTTTACGACGATAAAAAACTGGAGGCGACCGGATCCTGATCCACTAATTTTATGTCTTAATAAATTGGATAAGGTTATTTAACTTGGTGCTGGTAAATATTGAAATATGTTAAATAAAAAACTGAATAAAAAGCAGAAAAACGGGTTTAGGCTAATGGCTTCGGTTATATTGACGGGGATCTTTTATTATTTGATAAGTGAATTTATACCCGTGCACGAAGGCCAGCCAAAACCATCTATCTTAAAAAATTTATTTTATGCCATTGTATTTGGATTTTTGCCATTTTACATAATGCCCTGGTTAAATTGGATCATGGGACATGAAAATGATTTTGAAGAAAATATGGATGGAGACCCAAAAGCAAAATAATCTTCAATTATCGTGATTGATTCAATTCTCAGCAAACTGCTTAAACTAGTATCGATAATTTTACTATTGGTTGCTTCTTGTAAACCTGAGAATATTCAGCAATCAATGTCATCACCACTTGTAACTACCCCGTTGAGTCCTGAGCAAAGTTTGAAATTGTTTCATTTGCCTGAGGGATATCATATAGAATTAGTAGCCAGCGAACCATTAGTCAAGGACCCTGTGGCCCTGGCATGGGACCCCAATGGGGACATGTATGTGGCACAAATGAATACTTTTATGCTGGATCTTCACGCTACTGACCAACATAAACCATTTAGTCAGGTCAAAAAATTGCTGGATACTAATGCAGATGGCATCATGGATAAAAGTATTGTTTTTGCTGACAGTCTATTACTGCCCAGACTGATCTTGCCTATTGGAAATGAAATCCTTATTCAACTTACAGATACACAACATATTTTTGCATACCGTGATACCAATGATGATGGCCGTGCCGACAGCAGAAGAATAATTTTTGAGAACAATACTATCGACCACCGCAACATGGAACACCAAAACGGTGGGCTACTATGGAATCTGGATAATTGGATTTATCCTACCAGAGACAATCTTCGATATAAATTTAAAAATGGAAAACTAATTGCCGACACGCTTTACGACCATATGATCGGTCAATGGGGATTGACCACGGATAACTACGGAAGACTTTATTTTTCAGAGGCTGGCCCCGGGCTACCTGCCATCCAATTCCAACAAATGCCTAAGTATGGCTCATTAAATTTTTCAGACCAATATGAAGATTCTTTCACCATCCCCTTTCCTGCCATCAGCACTATAGATGCCAATGGTGGTGAGTTCGCTTTGGATTCGGTCTCTAAAAAACTAAAACGGTTTACATCCGGTTGTGGCCAGTCCATTTATAGGGGAGACAAATTTCCATTAGAAGCGAGAGGGGATTATTTTATTGCTGAACCCGTAGCACGTATTATAAAAAGAGGAAAAATCATATCATCGAATGGTAAAAAAATAATTAAAAATGCATATTCAGACAGGGATTGGCTAGCTTCATCCGATTTTAACTTCAGACCTGTAAATACATATACCGGGCCAGATGGTTGTTTTTATATAGTTGATATGTATAGGGGTATTATACAAGAAGGTGAGTTTGCACAAGATGAATCTTATTTATCAAAAATAATCAGGAGGTTAGGGTTGGAAAAAAACAAGGGATATGGTAGAATTTACAGAGTATGGTATGAAGGATTTAAACCCGACACCACCAGACCCAATCTTCTGTCCAAATCCAATTCCGATTTAATAAAATTTTTAAATCATCCAAACGGATGGTGGCGTGACATGGCTCAACAACTCCTGATTACCAGGAAGGCTATAGATGCTATACCTGAACTAAATAACATAATTCTCAGTGCTTCCTCTACGGTATTACAAAAAATTCATTCGATATGGGTGTTGGAAGGACTGGATACATTGAATGATGAAATATTGATTTCTGCTTTACATGACAAGTCCGCTGAAGTAAGAAAAACTGCAATTTGGAGCAGTGAGCAAAAATTAGCCAATGATAATAAAACCATTTTGGATCAATTATTTAGTTTAATATCAGACCCGAATGATGAGGTAAAAACCCAGGTTTATCTCAGTTTACGGACCTATGCAAAATCAAAATCCGCCCAGGCACTCGAAGATTTGGTAAAAAAAGAAAAAAATAATTCCGTGATTCAATATTCCCATAAGGTTTACAATGAAAACATAACCAGGATAGAAAATGAAAAAAAATCACTTGTACATTTGAATACATCTGAGAAACAACTCCTGAAAAATGGGGAAAATATATTTCAAAGTTTTTGTGCAACCTGCCATGGTAAGGATGGAAAAGGTATAATAAATGGAAACGCCCCCCGCCCTGCTCCACCGCTGGCCGGATCCCCCAGGGTAACCGGTGATAAAATAATGGCCATTCAAATTTTATTGCACGGTTTATCAGGGAAATTGGATGGTATTGAATATCCATCTCCTATGTTACCACAGCGAAATAATACGGATGAATACATAGCAGCAGTATTGAGTTATTTAAGGACGAATAAATCGATGGGGCATTCGGCTTCCTTTATTAATGCCCGGGAGGTCGAAGATATAAGACTTACATCACCATTACCAGAAAATATACCTGACTTGAGAATGTATGAAATATTTAAACTCGGAAGATCAGAAGCACAAAACTGGGACGCAGGCAAACCCGGATCAAATGGTTACAAATGGGGCGGCCGATTTTTAACTGATCAAGAAAGAGATTCCTTGCGAAAGATTAAGAAATAATAATGAGAACATTAGTATTTACTTTATTTATCTTTTTTTATTTAAAAACGGCTGGCCAGGATTCTATTATCGAAAACAGCATCGGCATGAAATTTAAAAGGATTCCGGCTGGGAGATTTTATATGGGCACATTTTCACCTACTGTTTCAGCAGTAGGTTTTTTTTCCAACCAAACTGAACCACTACATGATTCAATCTATGAAAATGCCAAGGTATTAGCTTTGAGGTCATCGATGCCAGGCTTTGAAGTAAAAATACAAGATCCATATTATATCGGTGTATATGAAGTAAGCCAACTAGAATGGAAAAAAATCATGAATAAAAACCCCTCTGTCTTTGATGAAGCCTATATGCAAAAAAACACCGATGACTACCCCGTAGAGCATGTAAGCTGGAAAGATTGCAAGAAATTTATAACAAAAATGAATAAAAAAGACAAGGGCAAATTTAAATACAGACTGCCTACGGAGACTGAATGGGAATATGCTGCCAGAGGCGGAAATAAAGACGATATCTCCTGGCCGGAAATATGGAAAACAGCTGTAACCGGAGTACAAACACCAGCTGCAAAGGGAAGCAAAGAACCAAATTTCTATGGATTATTTGATGTAATGGGCAATGTATGGGAATGGGTAGAAGATAAATACAATGCTAAAATATTTGCAGATCCTTCGGCATCCGGCACTGTACATGAACATGTAATAAAAGGCTCTTGTTTTTATGGTGATGTAAAGAATGCAACCTATATGACTCATGCTGGGGGCAAAGGGAAAAGATATGATATTGGGTTCAGATTAATTATCGAAAAGGTAAATTGAAAATAATAGCTATCATATTAATCTGTATTCAGTGCCTTCAAGCCGGAATTGGACAAATTCCTCCCGGATATAAAAAAATTTTCAACGGTAAAAACTTGCGCGGATGGCATGTAAGCAGGTCCACACATCAAGGCACCACACTTGAGCCGAAAATAGAAAACAAGTCTATTATTCTCGATCAAAATCCGTTTGGCCAGGGAGGAGTTTTACTTAGCAATAAGAAGTTTTCAAACTTCGAACTCTATCTTGAAGTACATATAGATTCATTTTCAAATGGAGGGATTTTTCTGAGATCCAATGAAGGTGGGGCTGCTTATCAAATAGAAATGTCCCTGCCTGGTAGTCATTGCCATTTGTTTGGTGAACGCATTCCATGTTCGGTGCCAGGAATACCAAAAAACACGGATTCCCTATGGAAAATAAATGATTGGAATAAATTGCGAATACGAATGACGGGTGAAATCCCAACCATTACAGTTTGGCTCAATGATTCGTGGCTGTATTCTGTAAAACAAACAAAAAACGATTTTATCGGACAGGACACAAAAGGTAGTATAGGCTTCCAGTGTCACTGGACTTCGGTCTATTCTACAGCTGCCGGCAAGGGAATGCCAATAGATAGCTGGCGACCCGGGTCAAAACATAGATATAGAAACATTGGAATTAAAGAATTATAAAAAAGCAAAATGAAGTATAATCTTATCACCACATTAGTTTGTTTTCACATCATATTGCTATCCCAATCGAAAGGGGATTGGTTGATAAACTCAACAGCTTTTAAAGGCGAAATAAAAATCAACTCCACGAGTGTCGAAATTTCAAATGGATTGATCTATCGACGAATTTTGTTATCGCCAAATGCATCCACGATAAGCCTAAAAAATCAGATTACTAACGAAGAGCACATTCGATCAGTGCGACCGGAAGCTAGAGTAAAAATAAACGGAATGACTTACAATGTGGGAGGATTGTATGGCCAGAGGGAACATGCCTATCTCTTGAATAGTTGGCTTACTCACTTTACAAAAACGGAAGGTGATTTTGAGTATTATAAATATGAGACAGGAGATGTAAAACCGCATTTTAACTGGAAATTGAATACCTGGGCATCCCATTCTAAATTACCTACCGGAAAATCATTGCGACTGTATTTTAAATCCGACCAACCAGGGTTGGAAAAATTGATCCTGACATTGCATTACGAAATTTTTGATGGTCTTCCCGTCATAAGCAAATGGCTCACCATTAAAAATAATTTTGAAGCACCAATCCATATCGATCAGGTAAGTCATGAAATATTGGCATTAGTAGAAGAAGAATCAGCCGTAGTGGGCTCCCCTGAGAAAATGAAAAAACCTCAAAAGATTTTCTTTGAGAATAATTACGCCTATAATAATGCTATGCGGTATGAGCTATCGGACCATGCCACTCACTGGAAAATTGACAGCAGCTATACTTCACAGGTAAATTACAATTACGAAACCCCATGTGTGGTAGAAATATACCCTGAGGCAGGTGTTGGCATTGATTTATTATCCAATGAAGAATACAAATCTATCAGAACTTATGAATTATTATTTGATTCATACGATAGGGAAAGAAATGGGCTCGCCAAACGGAAGATGTACAGCACCCTTTTCCCCTGGACTAATCAAAACCCAATCTTTATGCATTTGATCAGTACAGATCCTGAAAAAGTTAAAAACGCAATAGATCAATGTAAAGAAACCGGCTACGAAATGGTGATACTGAGTTTTGGTAGTGGATTAAATATGGAAGATGAGTCGGAAGCCAATATTTCAAAATTCAAGACACTGGCTGACTATGCCCATAGTAAGGGAATCAAGCTCGGTGGGTATTCATTATTCAGCAGTCGGCGGATAGATGATGAGAATGATGTAATTGACCCCATTACAGGCTTACCCGATAAAGGTGCTTTTTTTGGTCATGCTCCTTGTCTCGCCAGTACATGGGGATTAAACTATATCCGGAAACTTAAAAATTTTATTGATAAGACAGGGTTTGATCTATTGGAACATGATGGCCCTTACCCCGGAGATGTCTGTGCCTCTACCAAGCATCCGGGACATAAAAACCTGGAAGATTCTCAATGGAGACAAATGCAAATGCAAAAAGAGTTTTATCAATATCTCAATGGCAAAGGAGTATATATCAATGCGCCGGATTGGTATTTCCTGGATGGCTCTCATAAGATCGCACTGGGATATAGAGAAGTCAATTTCTCTCTTTCCCGTGATCAACAAAAAATATTGAACAGGCAAAACATTTACGATGGTACCTGGGATAAAACACCCTCTATGGGTTGGGGATTCGTGCCTCTGACCAAGTATCAGGGAGGTGGTCCTGAGGCGGTATTGGAGCCATTGAGTGAGCACCTGGATGATTACAAACAGTTGATGTTTCAGTATTATGGTGCCGGAGTACAGGCATGCTACAGGGGTCCCAGGTTATATGACACTGACAAAACCAAAGTAGTAGTGAAAGAAACCATTGATTGGTATAAAAAATACAGAGACATACTGAACAGTAATATCATACATTTACGCAGAGCCGATGGAAGGGATTGGGATGGTATCATGCACGTGAATCCTACTCTAAAAGAGAAGGCTTTTGTACTTTTGTATAATCCCTTGAATGAAGATATACAGAGGAAGATCAGATTGCCATTGTATTATACCGGACTGACTACTAAAGCGATGGTATATGAATCAGATAAAATTTCTAAAATGTCTACGTTGAAGAGGGATTATTCTATAGATTTGGAAGTAACCATCCCCAGGTCAGGGTATGCCTGGTTCGTAATCAGGTGAATAAATAATTCTATTTTTGAAGGATGAAAACAATAGGTCTCATTGGAGGCACTTCATGGATATCCACCCTGGACTATTACAGATCTATCAATCAATTTGTAAATGATGCTCTCGGTAAGAGTCATTCTGCCAAAATCATACTCAATTCAATAGACTTTGAAGAATATGTAAATCTTTCACTGAATGAAGATTGGGATGCTGTAGCTAAAAAATTCATTTACGAAATAGGCAAACTGGAAAGAGCTGGTGCTGACTGTGTACTCCTCGGCGCTAATACTACACATATCGTAGCTGATGCAATCATACCTCATATCCGTATTCCATTAATCCACATTGTGGAGGCCACAGCGACTGTCATCAAATCAAATAACCAATCTAAAGTAGGATTACTGGGTACCCGGTTTACTATGGAAAAGCCATTTTATCGAAATAAAATGGCTGAACAGCAAATAGAGATGGTGATACCAAACGAAGATGATCGCTCATTCATACATAAGTCTATTTTTGATGAACTGGGTAAAGGAATTTTTCTACCCGCTACCAAGGAAAGATACCTCCGCATAATTGATGATCTTATTTCCCGTGGAGCTGAAGGGATTATCTATGCCTGTACTGAAATACCTCTACTAATAAAAAATGATGAATGCCCGGTAATCGCTTATAATACAATTGAGATACATTCCAGGGCTGCTGTAGATTTTGCGTTCCGATAATCATTACATCAATTAAACCATACGGCATATCTTTTCCGCCTCAACTCCAACGCCAGCTCCTCTTCCATTTTCAATGCTTCGGTTCTGGTCATGAGCCCCAGATGATTGTATAGACTTGGTCTCAGGTATTTACCATATTTCTGCACGATATTAGAGGCAAGCTTATGCCCTTTTCTATTCCTGTACCCGGTTTTGTGTTGCTCCAATCGCTCTTTGGGTGATTTGCTTGTCATACCTACATACAGGCATTCGAGTACTCCGTTGTATTGAGGATTGGCAAGCCGGAATTTGGTATCTTCGGTAAATACTTTTTTTGAAAGTTCAATTACATATACCTGGTATATTTTTGCCTGCACGATTTCTTAATAATGAAAAGTATAAAGATATAAAACCATACCATTCTGATTATAATCTGAATACCTTTACATAAAAAAGGAAATGAATATAGATGATTTATGGGTGGGTGATGATGTATTGATCAAATCTACAGGCACCAAAGGAAAATTTCAAGGGAAAGGAAAAAACAATCTTTACAAAATAAAAACAGCTGATGGAAAAACCATTGAAGTAACCGCAAATGAAATTGACCTTGGAGCTACCGGAGTAATGTCTTCAACTCAAATAAAAAAAGATCAATCAAACTCACTAAAAAAATCAAAAAGGCTTGCCAATATCTTGGATCTCGATTACGAAGCATTGAAGAAGACATATCCACGTATTCATAAAGCCATACCCGACTATCAATTGGAAATATGCGAAGAATTCCTGCAAACCAAAAAAGCCAAAAAAGAAACCTATTGCAAGATCATCTTTGGAGAGGACACCAAATTAAAATCAGCCGTAGCTGCTTTGCTAAGAAAACATCCTGAGATATCCATTTATACACCACATCCGGATCGGGATGCCTGGGAGGTATGGTTTGACTACGGGGATGAAGAGGAGTAAGCTCCTTATGATCCTATATGTTTGGCATATTAAATTGCCACCTTTATAAATGTTTCAAAACTC
>JBGAVW010000075.1:0-21196 GCA_044227925.1 Saprospiraceae bacterium
ATAAGCCGTACTTCTCCAAATACGACATTTATGGCTTTGTCCTGCCATGTAAAATCTGACCAGTTTTGATACTCGTAAATGTATTTTGCCATTAATTAATAATATTCTGCGATAAATATATGTATTAATTACCGCAAATATGCGTCGAATATTTTGTTTTTTCACCGCATGGGCTTTGCTATGCAAGTAAGTATGCAAAAATCCGGACAAAGTGGTCAAAAAAATAAGCTAAAGATCAACCAAAAAGGATCTCTTGATATTAAAAAAAATGCTGCCCTTTACCATGATTGGCCAAGAGCAGCATATTAATTTTATTTTGAATTAATTACTCTTATCCCTTTCTCTTCCTCATCCAAAAAAACAGAAAAGTAAACAATACAATCAATATACCCGGAAATGAAACCATGGTGCCCAACGTAGCCTGACCAGACACCAATTCCAATTCATCACCGGTAAGACCAGTTGCAGACGCAGCTGCTTTATCAGAATCTATCCATCGACCAATGATAGGCTGAAAAATAGATGTGGAAAACATGCCGACTGCACCGACGATAGACATTCCCAGAGCACCACTAGTCGGTATTTTGTCTGCAATAAAACCAATCATATTAGGCCAGAAATAAGCGACACCTAATGCGAAGAAAATCGCAGCTACATAAGCCATGGCTCCAGTTTGTGTACTGAAAAGATAAATTCCGATAGTAGCAAGAATGGCAGATCCGAGGAGTACCCCGGTCTGATCAAATTTGTGTACAGCTTCTCCGCCAAAATACCTGGCAACAGCCATCAATCCGGTTACCAAAGCCAGAATCAGCATCGGTTGAGCCCCACTCTTTGCCATAATAAGTCCAACCCACTGTTGTGGTCCAAATTCTGTAATAGCCGTTAATGCCATACACATAAACATAAATGTAAATAAGGATCCAAAAGCCAAATACACTCCAATTAAACAAAGTAATAGAGATGAATAATAAAATACTTTTGAATAATCATTAAAGAAATTAGAAGCATCAATTAAAGAAGAAATATATGGTAAAGCTGCTAATACCGTCGCAATTAGAAAGAAAGGTGCACTTTTCTTAATTGTGCTATTTGTGCTTGACGCCCCACCTTTAGAAGCAGGGAAAGTTTGACCCCAAAATAAATAGGCATATATCAATGTTGGGATCAAGATTACCCAAATTTGAGCTCTCCAGCCAAGGCTAGCATCAGTCATAAATTTAGATATCAAGCTCCCGATTACGATCCCTCCTGGAAACCACATATGAAAACGATTCATCATTTTACTCATTTGACTGCCTGAATAAGAATCAGCAATCATAGGATTACATGCTGCTTCTGTACATCCGTTACCTATTCCAATGAGAAATGTCGAAATCAAAAGGCCTGTGTATCCACCTAAAATCCCAGGGTATAAGGTTAATAGTATCCCTAAAGCATGGCATATAAATGCAACTTGCATGATGATTTTTGGACCTACACTATGATACACTAATCCACCTATGATCATAGAAATGGGAAATCCTAAAAACCACATTGAATTAATAAAACCTAGTTGTTCGGCATTTAGATTAAATTCTGTACCCAACTGTGTTAAAATACCCGCCCTAATACTGAATGAAAAGGCGGTAGTGATCAAGGCAAAACAACTGCCATAAAAAAGTCTCAAGTGGTTATTAGAATTCATTACATTTTGGTTTGACATATTTGTTTTATTTTATTCATTTCATTAAATATTTTTTTCCTTCGCGGTATGCCGGTTAGGAATCAAAAGTGAATTTATGGAAAGATTTCATGATTTTATATCTTTTGGGATAAATCTTCTTTTGAAGTGCTGGCGGATAGTAAAAGTCTTTGAGCTTTAACCAGGGATCTTTTATAAAATCATAGGTAGTTTCCTAATTCGATAATTTTTTTCTTTGACAGTAATAAATAATCCACTTAATAATTGACTTTGTGGAATTTCTTTTAAAATAATAGCCAGCTTTTTATTAATGTTAATAGGTGTAAAATCGTCCAGTCTAAAAAGAATTACTGAGGGATTTTTAATGTTTTCTAAAGCCATAAGTGTTCCAAAATCATTGTCACAAGTAAGTAGGGCTTGCTGAAAAGGTAAATTTTAATGTATAAAATTTAGTGGTGATACTTTTTTTTCCGCAAAAGAAGTATCCAAAAAAACTCGCGCTATTTTATCTTAGTATATGCTTTAAATGCAAAGCTGCCAAAATAAACTCGCTTGGCGGTCAACTCATTAGCTTAATATTTTCACCGACTGGTGAGCTATTTTCACTAAGTCATTTTGCTGCTCGACCAGTATTTTGGCACCCAAGAATGAAATTTCGTTTTTAGTTTTCGGTTTAGATACAAGGAATTTATGAAACCTTTATTAAAACTTCTTACAATTTTGACATAGGTAATATATGCGTTTTCAAAAATCTATTGCACCATCCTTTCCACTTGCTTAGTAGTCCTCAGATAAGCAGCCAAATCCAATATCTCCGTTTCGGTAAGGGTGGAAAACAATCCCTCCGGCATCATTGATTTTGGAGTCACCTCTCTCGATTGAATGTCTGATTTGTTCAATAATAATGCATCTTGACTTACTGTACGTAATGTAACCTGGCGATTATTTTCAGCAGTAATATTTCCGGTGTACGTACGACCATCATTTGTAGTGATCACCACCATTTTATAATCATCCTGAATTTCCTCACTGGGGTCGAGTATATTTCCCAATAGGTACGGAATATTAGCCCGGTTAGATCCTGTAAGGTCGGGCCCCAGGACACCTCCTTCGTCATACATTTTGTGACACACCTGGCACGTACGCTGGAATACCAGCCTACCTTTTTCAGCGCTGGCTCCCCCTATAGCGGTATTAGTCAATAATCGCTGATATTTTGCATAATCTGCCTTTTTACTACCGGCCAGCTGGTCTATGGGTCCCCATATTTCAACAAAACCATTGCCCACCACTCTCCTCAGCTGTAATGCAACATAAGGGGGCACTTCTTTTTTAGGAATGGATTTGTTTTTTATAGCATCTGCCAATAATCTGCCGTATACAGTTCGTGAAGATAAGGTTTGTAATACTTCTCTTTTTTCTGTTGCATTTAATGTAGGATATTTTTTTAATACTATTTTTCCCAGTTCTTCTTTTTCGAATGCAGCGATGGCGCGTATAGCCTCCATACGCAGATCGGGATTTTCCAATAATGTGGGTATTTCATCTATCAATGTTTCGCGTTGTTGTTTGGCCAAGCCGACTATAGCATTTTGTTGAAGTTTAATATCGGATGTTTTATTTTTTAATATGGCCAGCATATTTTCTGCAGCGGCAGCATTGCCAAATTGCTGAGAGATCGCTGCGACCAATTCTTTATATTTTTCATCTTTTAGTAATTTGCCAGATATAGCTGCCCACGAGGATGGTTCTTTTATATCTGTTCTTCCTTCAAGCCCGGCCAGCAACCCTTCCAGGAATGCCGTTTTAGTTGAAAAATTTTGATCTAACACATCAATTGCGATACTTGTTTTATCTGCATCTACTAATCTTCTTGCCAGGTATTTACTTACGGAGGGCAATTTATTGTTTGCAGCCAGTGCCAACGTTTTTTCCGGGTGTGATGCTACCAATGGTTCTAAGCCAAACCATATCATGAATGGGATATTGGGATCGGTTGCATCATCATGCTGCACCAGTTTTTCTATTATTGGCCAACGCTTATCCTGGGGCATTCTTTGCAATGCTGCTGCCAGGTACAATCGCACTACCGGTGACTTGTCTTTTTGTGCTAAGGTGGTCATTTTTTTCAATGCAGCTTCTGAGGGGTTATTTTCTTCAGTCAAAAACTGAATAGCCCAGGAACGTATGTATGGATCATCATCATTTACCAATTTTATTAATTCTGATTCCGGGAGTTGATTGGTTATTTGTTTTGTCCATAAAAACCGCAAACGGATGTCTCCGTTCTTTTCTTTATAAAACAAATCATTTAATCTTTGTATACCCTCTTTTGAAAATTTATTTTGAAAAGCTCTTTTTTGAAGAATCACCCGGGCACGCTGGCTATGCCAATTGCTTTTGCTCGACTGGAAGTCTATTAATTGAATATCGGATAACGTATTTAAATCTGCATAGCGGTTTGGAAAATTTTCTGCTAACGTTTTTTCGGGTAGTATTCTAAACACCCTGCCGGTTTCTTTATTTACTACTTCTTTGCCACAAATATCAGCGTCATGCCAATCCAATACATACAAACCACCTTCGGGTCCGATTTCCATACTGAATCCGATCCACTGTGCATTATTGGCCAACATAAAATCTTCACCATGACTTGCGGTGAAACCCGAACCCTTATTTTTAAGTATATCCGATAATACAGCATGCTCGTGAATATTGGCCATAAAAATGCGGCCCCGCTGATCATCCGGAAAAGCATCTGAGAGATATACCCTGGCACCACCGTGTGCAGATCTATGCCTGTGATCTACAATAGTCTGAATATCTTCATACACATAAGGATTAAAATGGCTACCTCCCTGTCGATGATATATACCACCCGGTATGATGTGGAATAAGTGAGGTATTACGCAAGCAGAAATAAATAGCTGACCTTTGGCATCATAGTCTATACCCCATGGATTACTAAAACCATGCGCTACTACTTCAAACCGATCTTTGACAGGATGATAGCGCCATACACCACCATTGATATCAACACCCTCTGTTTCTAACAAATCTTCAGGGAATGCTTCTTTGGCTTTGTATATGCGTCCATTACCAATTGGTTTTCTGATTTTGGACGGGGTAGCAAATCCTTCTAATCCATACAACCAACCATCGGGCCCCCAATGAAAACTATTGATGGTTTCATGCCGATCCCGGATACCCCAACCGGTAAGCAATACCCGGATACCATCTTCGTCTGCTTTATCATCGCCGTTTTTATCCGGCACAAAAAGCAGGTTGGGTGGTGCACCTAAATACAAACCATCAAAGCCAACAGCAATAGCCGAAGGAAATGGAATATCCTTTAAAAAGACGGTCTGTTTATCGGCTTTGCCATCTTTATCTGTATCTTCCAATATTAATATACGGCTATCACCGGAATTGGAAAAACCATGACCACGTGATTCGTAATCTCTGTTTTCAGCTATCCACATACGCCCTTTATCATCCCAGCAAAAAGCCATGGGTTGCGTAATCATGGGTTCGGAAGCAAATGCATTTACTTTGTAGCCTTCTTTAATGGTCATCGCTGACACTGCTTCTTCCGGGCTCAGCAGTTTTGCCTGCCTGCCTTCTTCCTGAGCAATATTCCAAAGAGAAGCTGTATTGTACATGCCTTTGTCGCCCGCAAAATCTCCCCATTGATTGTCCATTTCTATATCATTTAATTTGCCGGAATAGGCTACCACCTGGTGCCGAAAAGTAGCCGTCTCCCCTTTTTTGATATGCCAGTCACCTTGTTTGGCTCTTACAGGCCCTATACCCAATTGGCCATCTACCCGCCAGGTTGTAGGAAAACCATCATTATCCGGATGATCAAAAATCGCGATATGCCCCCAATCGTTCAAGCCATCGATGGCCATTCCTACATCCACCCATTGAGCACGTTGGCCATTGGCTTTTTCATTTCGTTGCCTTGCGGTGTTAATAGCTTCACCTTGTACATCTTTATGCCAGGGCATTCTCAAAAACAAACCGCCATAATCAAATTCGTTTATGGTAATGGATTCTATGGCTTCTCCTTTCCATTCCAGCTCTAGCAGGTGTTTGTTGTTTTTATGGGAAAAAGTCCAGGTTTGTGTTTCTTTTAAAATTGGTTTTTTATCAGCATCGATCAGATTATATATGGTTTGCCATCGCAGGATATCTCCATCCGCTTTTAATACAGTAGCTGCTACTCGCTGCCAATAATCAGCATCCGGGTGATGGAAAAAATCGCGGCCTATTTGTGCTTGAATGTCAGCAGGTTTATCGGGATTATAAAACCATTTAGTAAGACTATCTTTTGTTATACCTGTACCATTTACCCGGGTAAAACCCCAATAAAGACCTGTCTGATGTTTGTGATGATCAGGGCTATATTGAGTCAATGAAATCTCTGATAGCGGTGCTATGATGGGATGAATATAAGGTCTGAAATCAGCTTTAGCATTTTGCACTATGATAGGTTTTGAAATACCGGCTTGCCATACTTCGATCTGATCGCCATTCTGTTTTAAAGTGAATACCGGAGGTGTGGAGTTGGATACGGTAGGTTCTTTCTTTTTCGCAGGCTGGCAAGCCAGGAGGGTAAGTACAAACAAAAGAAATACAAATCGAAGCTGCATGATGATAAGGTTTATGATTAATCTGCATGCCAAGATAGTTATACTTATAAAGAGTAACAAAAATGGAGCACTACGTGTTTAGTAGTGTTCATCTTATCATGGTCTCACCGGATTGTTTTAATTTTTTAAATGCAATGCAGTTGCTGACTGGCAAACCTGTCTGCTTTCTGATAGAAATTATTACGGAAAATAATATTGCAACTCAAGCAAAACTGAGCAATTGCTATTGACGGCTGTCGTGTGAAGGTTTACTTTGAAGAGATGCTTTTTATAAATTCTTCTGCTGACATTACCGGGAGTAAAGAGTTTTTGAAATCTTTTGAATTTCTAGATATGATAACATCACATTCAGAATCAACAGCGCAAAAATATTGTAAGGAATCCTCAAAATCTTCAAAATCCGAGTTTAATCCTTTCTCCATGATAGTTTCATCAATTTTAGAAATTTCACAAAGAACTTTAAATTTCCTCAACTTATCCTTAGCTATTGAAATTCCTTCAAACTTTGAAAGGAAATAGTTTACAGTAGCAAATGAAATAGGAGAAACAATTAGTTGTAGTTTCTTCTGATCTGCCAATGTGGCAATTTGAGCAATTGAATTATAAAATGGTTCTCTTTCACCAAGCAAATCAAGTATTACGTTAGTATCTAAATAAACTCTCTTACTCATTTGTATTTTTTCAATAGATGTTCGGAATACTCTTTTTTATAATCCAAGTCAGTTGGTATTTTCTTGCCTGAACTCAAACTTTTTACAAATGGAGAAATTTCTATTGAACTATCATTCTTAGAATCATTAGTTAAAGATTTTAAGTAGTTTTCAATTATTCTTGATAAACTAACTTTTTTTTGAGAAGCGTAAATTTTAGCTTTCTCAATTATTTCTTGATTTAGTTTTAAGGTTAATTTAGTGTCCATAACAATTCTATTATACGTACAAATATACAAATAATATACGTATAGTTTCTGTTTTCACGGTTTTTTAAAATTTTGCACAAAGTTGACAATATGGCCAAAAAGGGATTGCGGGTGATTTCCAATCAGACTGATTTTAAATGCTTTGCAACGGTGCATCTACAAAGCTTCCTTTGTTTTATTTAGCAAAACAGGAGATCAATAATATCTTTAACTTTCGGTAAATACTATTTCAAAACAAGTAATGCCTGAATGGTTTGTTTTAAGTGAATACCTGAACCGGTGATTGTTTAAAATTTCTTTGATTAAGGCTAACCCGATACCCTGCCCGTCGGGTTTAGTAGAAAAGAATGGGGTAAACAATTGGTCGGATTGCATAGCTGAGATCCCGGCACCATTATCTTTGATCCTGAGACTAAGAGGATGTAAAGTGGTTTGGAAAATAATTTCTCCTCTGTAAGCCTCATTATTCAATCGGCTTCTATATTGTATTATTGATTCAATGGAATTTTTAATAATGTTGATGAGCACTTGTTCCAGCTGATGTACATCTGCCTGTATCCATACCGGCGCAGGAAAAAGATCAAAATGGAAATGAATGAGATCATTAGTTGCCCTAAAATGAATCAGGTCGGTAACAGATCCAATTAGTACATTGATATCCATTTTCTCTTTCCTGGGCTCAGGCAAGCGCACCACATCGGCAAAATTTTTCATAAACTGATTCAGTCTATCATTTCTTTCTATGGCGACCTGCAGGGCGTGTGCTCTATCCGACTGATGGATTTCCCCTTTCTTTACGGTATCCAATATAGAATTAATGGCTCCAATAGAATTATTTACTTCGTGAGCCATCATGCGAATTACTTTACCATATGCTTTTTTCTCTGCTGATAAAATTTCCTGGGTGAGTTCTTCAATCATTACGAAATAATGTTTAAATCCCCGATCAATGAAGTGGGATTTTTGACATTTAAATATCCGATGATCAATCGGTATGGTTTTTGACTCGCCTGACTCTAATGATCTAACTGGATTAAGCAAAGGGTGTGTGCATACCCCTGCCTTTAATTGATCTAATGTAGCCCCTGTAATCTCCAGTGCTTTTGCATTGGCTTCGGAGATGTGATGATCAAAGTCCAGTATCAAAATACCGGTAGGAGAGGTCTGTATCAGTTTTTCGAGAAAATAATGTTGTTGTTCCTGAAGCGTGCGTTCCTGCCGGAGGCGATCTATCATCTGGTTATACACTTCTATCAGCTCATCCATTTCCAGTTTGCCTGTTTTTAAAAACTTTACATTAAAATCCTGGTCGCGGATAGCATCTATACCGGACATCAGCAATTGCATAGGTGCTATAAAATCAGTATACAATTGCCATGAAATATAAATAGATGCCAGTATGAAAAACTCAGAAATAATAAAATACAATTTGTTTTCAATAAAAATCAAAAAGGATAATCCTATCATTACTATATGCACCAGGGCAATGAAGAGAATATATTTTGTACGAATTTTCAAAACAGGAAACAAGTATTTTTTGGATCTGGCATGGATAGAATTTTCACTAAAAATAACTCTTTATTCTATTGTGGAGTTGGGAATTGGTAACGACAGTAGCCACGTTCCCGTTTTAGTTTGTACTACTATTCAGGATCATTCATGTCATTAAAAGGAATCTGGTACTTATCCAATCTTCTATACAAGGCACTCCTGGTCAATCCCAATGATTTGGCCACGGCTATTACTTTTCCATGATGGAATTTCATGGCTTGTTTGATCATACGTATTTCTATTTCTTCCAGTGTCATACTGCCTACATCCGGCAAATTGGATACACTTGGTTTAGCAGGAGATTGCCATTGACTTTGAAAATCCGGAATGCCGAGATAATCATGATTACTTACTAAAACAGTACGTTCTACCAGGTTTTTTAATTGCCGGATGTTGCCGGGCAATGGCAATAGTTTGATCCATTTCATTGCTTCTTTTGAAACTTCCAGATCAGGTCTTTGATAGATCTCACGCAAGTTTTTTAAAAAATGATTTACCAATAAGGGTATATCATCAGCTCTTTCTTTCAGCGAAGGTAATTGAACTGAAATAAGATTAATCCTATACAGAAGATCTTCCCTGAATGTTTTATTGGTTACCATTTGTTCCAGGTTTCGATTGGTTGCAGAGATTACCCGAACATCTACTGTTTTGGTTCTGCTACTACCCAATATTTCATAGGTACGATCTTGCAATACACGGAGTAATTTTACCTGGGATGATAAGTCCAGCTCACCAATCTCATCTAAAAATATAGTGCCTTTGTGGGCCAACTCAAATCTTCCGATTCGATCGATACGGGCATCTGTAAAGGCTCCCCTGACATGACCAAACATTTCGGATTCAAAAAGGCTGGTAGATATTCCTCCGAGATTGACTTTAATAAATGATTTATCTTGTCTTTTACTATTTTGATGAATGGCTTCCGCTATCAGTTCTTTGCCTGTACCACTCTCGCCCAGGATCAGTACTGATGCATCGGTACCGGCTACCCGACCTATTGTATCCAGTATTTGCAGGAACTTTTCATTTTCACCAATTAGAAAATCAAAGTCAAATTTTTCATTTATTTTTTTCCTGGTGAGTACGGTTTCAGTAAAACTATTGAGATTAAGAGTGGTATTAATGCTTTGCATTAAATGGGCATTTTGCCAGGGTTTATTGATAAAATCATTTGCACCAAGCTTCATGCCTTGAACTGCCAATTCTATAGTAGCCCAGCCGGTGATTAATATAACCGGCAAAGCAGGGTACTGAGTCTTAATTTTTTCCAGGAGCAGTAAACCATCTTTTCCCGTAGTATCAATAGAAAAATTCATATCGAGTATTACGAGATCGAAAGTATTTTTATTCAATAGGGCCAAGGCAGCGTAACCGGAGGCAGCGGTCATGCTCTCGAAGCCTTCACTTTTTAGCAATAGTGAAAGCGATGTGGTAACGGCGATATCATCATCTATAATCAGAATCATATGCTCATATGCAAATGTAACACGGGGGAGTGAAATACTTATTCTTCATGCAATGCAGCAGCAGGCAAAATAGAAGCTGCTTGTCTGCTCGGCAAAAGCGCACATAAAATTACCAATAAAAAGATGGATATCACGGCAAATACCATTCCCAATAGATAGGTACTGCTTTCTACATCAAAAACATGCAATAATGGAAACTGGACCGCAAAGAATAATCCGAGTATCAGGGCCAGGGTGGCAATTACTATCGATTCATCTACAAATTGCCACAATATATTGGATCGGGTAGCACCTACCGCCCTTCGGAGCCCTATTTCACCTTTTCGCCTACTGATGGTCTGAAAAAGCACACCAAACAAACCCAATGCCACATTAAATATCAAAAATCCAGATACAATAAATAAAATCAATAGCGGAATCAATACAATATTATTTTGATTGTGTTTCATATTGTCCATATGTTGAACTTCTATACTCCAGCCGCTTCCGAGGCCTGCCAGTTCTTTAGTAAGTTTGGCTTCAAATGCAAGATCGGTACCGGGTCGCACTTTGACCAGGCATACACTGGACCATTCTTCTTCCAGGCTGATCATACAAGGTGTGACCTTATCGTAATTACTTTCATATTTAAAATTATCGACCACACCAATGATTTGTTTTTTATCCTCTTCTTTTTCGCCTACCACTTTACCTACCGCCTGCTCCTGGCCAAATAATTTTTCTTTCAATGTTGCATTTATGACAAAAACCGGATACTTATTTATTCTGTCTCCTTCATTAAACCACTTACCCTCTTTGAGTTTTATATCCAATACTTCTTTCATTGCCGGGCCCCAATGCATTATTTCGCTTTGCACAGCATTTCCATTGTATTTTATGTCAGTATTGCTGCTACTGAAAGAATAAGGCACATTATTACTGGAAAAAGCAAATGACTCTACCTGTGCATATGATTTTAGTTTTTGACTGACTAATTCTTTTTTTTGGGATCGCATGGTATCGGAGTCAAACTGGCAAAAGACGGCCCAAACACGATCTATATTACTTCCATCCGGTTGTTTGTAATTTTTATAAAAATATAGTCCCAGGCTCCAGACGGCAAAAAAGATTAAAAACGAAAAGAAGATTTCAAGCATCAATAAAAAATTGCTCTTTTTCTTCTTCCAGATGAGTTTGAATAAATGCTTTATCATGATTTTTGAATGGAATGGTGATGGATATTGGTGAACGGTTACTGTTTCAAAGCTTCTACTACCTGCATTTTTGACATTCGCCAGGCAGGGTACACACCGGATAATAATCCAAATACAATGCTGATCAGGATGGCCCAGGCTAATACTTTCCAGTTGACCGCAAGATCAGAGTAAGGAATCAGATGAGAATGATTGATATAATAAATTACCAGTACCGATAAAATTATAGCCAAAACAGATCCTATCAGGGCAAGAATAATATTTTCTGTAATAAACTGGTATGTTAAAGTCCTGGATGAAGCTCCAAACGCTTTTCGAATGCCTATTTCTGATGCACGCTCCTGTATTCGGTTCATATTTATATTAACCAGGTTTAAAGCGGGTAGTGCCATGAATAATAATGCAAGAAGGATGACCACCATATAGAAAAAATGGAGCCCGGAATGTGAGCCATTACCAAATAACTCACGGGTAAAACTTTCCATATATGGGTCAGCAAAAGCATTTAATTTATTGGGTTTAAAGTCACCTCTTTCGTTTAAAGGTATTTTGGGTATCATAGCATTAAATTCAGCTTGTATGTTTTCTAAGTCTTTCGTATTTCTCCCTCTTAAAAAGACTACAAATGATCCCGTAAGATCTTTACTTTCTAAGCGTTGGTTTCCGGCTAAAAAATAAGGGAAATATACATCAGCTGAAGTATACAAACGCGTGATGGGTCCCCCTTTTACCACACCGATTACTTTATAACCAACATTTTCTATTTCAAATTCTTTCCCGACTGCATTTACATTCTTGCCAAAATATTCATCTCTTGTATTTTCATTGATTACGGTGACCCGCTCCTGGTTATCTATGTTTACCTGGGTATAAGGCTTACCTTCTACAAACTGAAAATTATTGACTTCCCAAAAATTGGCATCGGTCCACTTGTAAAACAACCTTAGTTTAGTTCCATTAGGGCTATATGCATTGGTAGTGTTTGGGTGGGATGTAAAAGCTATTTTTTCAGGAGTTTTCATTTTTAATACGTATTGCTTGATGAAATGAAAACTCAACGGTCCGTTATTTGTCCACCCTATTATAGTGTCTTTTAATTCTGCTTTAGGTACATACAAAATTTTATCTCGCTGTAATTCCGGATAATTGGGAGCAAAAAGATGATCGAGAAAAGCAACCACTACAATCAATACTGTAAGTGTGAAACTGATTCCAAACAAACTAATGAATGTAAAAAATTTTCTACGCTTCAGTACTGCCCAGGTGATTTTCAGATAGTTTTTAAGCATGGAAATAGGATTGAGTTTGAGTTAAATCGTAATTTGTCATATTGTAAATCATCAATTATTGTACCTGGCTTCCATCAAATAATCTGACTAATCTATTGGTCTTCTTTGCCATATTCTCATCATGTGTAACCATGACGATGGTGGTTCCCTCATTTTTATTCAGATGTATCAGGATCTCTACAATTTCGTGACCCATAGTGCTGTCAAGGTTGCCGGTTGGTTCGTCGGCTAATATGATTTCCGGTCTGCCGACTATAGCACGGGCAATGGCCACGCGTTGTTTTTGTCCGCCTGATAATTGCGATGGGTAATGTTTTATTCGGTTGCTTAACCCTACTTTTTGTAAAGCATCTGTAGCAAGCCTTGTGCGTTCAGATCCGGACATGGACCTATACAAAAGAGGCAACTCCACATTATCCAGGACGGGCAGGTCATTTATGAGATGATAACTTTGAAATATAAAGCCAAGCTTTTGATTTCTAAAATGGGCCAGTTTATTATCCGGGAAATTTTTTATTTCCTGGTCGCAAACCTTTATTTCTCCTTTGGTAGGGGCATCCAATAAACCCATAATATTGAGTAGTGTACTTTTACCACAACCGGATGGCCCCATGATCGAAATGAATTCACCTTTGTCTACTTTGAGATTGATATTGTTCAGAGCCAGGGTTTCTACCGTTGCAGTACGGTACGATTTGTTGATGTTGGTCAATGATATCATGTTTATTCTTTTATTTTTTCTTGTTTTACAAAATCATATAATGTAAGTGCCCTCAATCCATAATGGGTCTCCCAATAATCTTGCAATGCATTGATATAATCTCTTTTGGCCTGATCCTTTTCAGTAAAGGCAATACTCAGATCAGTAGTACTTAGTAATCCCAGTACATATCTCTCCTGGGCTATTTGGTATTTTTCACTGGCTATACTGTCGGTCCTGGCTGTGATGGAGAGCTCCTGATTCAGCATTTGGAATAAAGTCACTTGAGTATAAATTTCCTGTTTAAAATTTTGCAAGTCTTGTTGAATGGTGTATTCTGTCAGCTTTTTTTCGGCCTCGGCGGTACGGGTTCTTGACCTCGATCTTCCCCAGTCCAATATAGGCATAGATAAAGTAAGCTCTATAGCTTCTGACCTTTTGGGTGCATCGTATACATCGGATAAGGTGGATCCTCTATTGGAAAATCCAACGGATGCAGTAAGGGTGGCATTCAGTCCATTATCTCCAATGGCTTTGGATACTTTTTGTTCAGCCTCCAATTGTTGTCGTTTGTATTTGACTGCATCGGATCGGTTTTCGAAAGCCTCGCTCAATGCCTTTTCATTATTAATAGAAATATTTAATGTTTCATGGGGAAGAGATAGTTCTATTTTGTTTTCATTGGGCAATGCGATATAGGCCCTGAGATTTAAGGTTGCTATTTCAAGATTTCGTTTTGCATTGGCTATGGCTTTTTGTGCTTTGAGCGATTCGAGACTGAGTTGCAATATGTCGTTGCGAGAGATTTTACCTAATTCATATTTTTCTTTAGAGATATTTTCTATGGTATTGGTATTGCGAAGATTGGTTTCGGCGATCTGTAGATTAACCTGCGCCAGCAATAAATCAAAAAAATAACCGGTTGCTTTTATGGCAATTCTTTCCAGGTTTTCAATGTAGGCCTTTTCACTTTCATTATATTTAAGTGGTTCTATTTTTTTGTCCCATTTAAGCGGATTAAATTTAAATAAAGGTTGTTCATATCCTATTGCAAATGGACTGCTGTTGTACAGTCGGTTATTTCGTGCAAAATCATCAAAACGTTGCAATTGAGTAGCTGCATAAATCCTGCCGCCTGTTTTTTCTACCGATTGGAATAGGGATAAGTCTAATGAAGAATTATTATAGCGTATCGGTTGAAACTGGATGGTACCATCCGGTTGTACCACTTGAGTAAATGATCGGGTAAATGCCGGAAGATTGCCATTCAATACCAGTTGGGGTTTGTAATTGGATAAAAAAGTTTTCCACTCCCAGTATTTTGTTTCTCGGGTAGTAATGGCTTGCCGGGCAGCAATAGATTGTTGCTTAGCCATAGATATTACTTCTTCCAGTGTCAACCTGGTAACCGGCTGGCTGATGGTAAAGCCATAATAGAGGATACAAAATATGGTACCTATTTTTTTCATCGCCTTACTTTATTTTTATTTCTTTCACCACTCTAAATTCACTCAGATCAGTAAGTATTACTGTTTCACCACTTTTTATACCTTCTTTGATCTCTACATAATCGAAATTGCTCAACCCAACTTTGACTGTGCGACGCTCTGCATTACCACCGGCATTAATTACGAATACATCCTGTACCGGTGTCCCTTTAAATACAGGTCCATTGGGTACTCTGACTATATTGGATTGGGCGGCGGTAACTATAAATACTTCCACTTTTAATTTGGGTCTCAACAGCTCATGTTGACTTTCATCCAGTGATAGTTCAAACGTGAGTACATTGTTTTGCACAGATGGCTCTATATTGTTGATTGTGGCACGCAATTGGTTATCACCAATTTTTACTATAGAAGTCATTCCTATTTTTAATTGTTCGGCATAGGTGTCGGATATGGATCCCATTACTTTATAACTGTGCAGATCGGCCAACCGTGCCAATACTTCACCTTCACTAATTTTGGCCCCTATATTCCTATTGACATAAGTAAGTACTCCACTTCGTGTGGCGGTGATGTTTGCTTTTCGTAGTTTATTTTTAAATTCAAATAGTTCCTTTTCTTTGATAGCAGCATTCAATTCTGATTCTTTAATATCAAGTCCAATGGTTTGTTGTTTATTGATGATGTTATTTTCCAGTTGTAATTTTTCGAGTTCGGCTATTCTAAGGTTCATAGTAGCGGTCTCCACATTTTCTCTTGTGCCACCACCGGCTTTTTCCAGTCGGCGTGCATTTTCAAGATCGGCTTTGAGGCTGGTAATTTTCATTGCTTTTACTGAATCGCTTATTTTTAAGTCAAACAGATCTTTATCCAATTTATATTTCAGTTGTTTTATTTCGTTTCGTTTCAGTTCGAGCTGATCTACTTGTTTGTCAAAGCTGTTTTTGGTTTCTTCCTGATCCAGCTCTACTATTTTATCACCTGCCTTCACCGGATGGCCGGGATCATAAAATGTTTTAAGTATGGTAGCGGATATAGGGCTTACTATTATTTGTTCGTATTCGGGTAGTACCTCTCCCAATGCAGATAAGGTATTTTCTATATTTCCCATTTCAGCAACAGCAAGCCTTAAATCGGATCTTTTTAAACTGGTGGTAATTGATTTTCGAAGCAACCATACCGATATTGCGATAATGCCAATAATCAGAATACTGTATATCCAGGTTTTGTTTTTTCTTTTTTTGTTTTCTATAGTGGTAATATCTGTATCCATTTGGTATATTATTATGATATACATGACAAAGGATGTGCCAAGGCTAATGGTCAACAAATCAGGTAATTGTAAAAATATGGAAGTGAAAAAGTGTTCGGAAATGGGACAACGTTTTGAAATTGGGAAATCAAAGCGCCGGACTATACGTTATATTCCGTGAATAATAAATATTCCTTAGTGCTCTTCAGCAGCAACCGATGGTAATAAAAATCATACTACTCCGGTTCTATAAATAATGCAAAGGATGGTTTTGGCAAACCAGTTACTATTTCATGAAACTATATAATTATACTTTCCTGTAAAAACCCATTTTTTCTGGTATCAGCGGTTCCTTACCTAAAATAATATCTGCTGCTTTTTCTGCAATCATCATTATAGGTGCATAGAGATTTCCATTGGTAATATATGGCATTACTGATCCATCCACAACCCTTAATCCTTCGAGACCATGTACCCGCATTGACCGTGGATCGACTACAGATAATTTATCCGTGCCCATGCGACAGGTACATGAAGGGTGCAAAGCAGTTTCTGCATCGCGTCTCACCCAATCCAAAATTTGTGCATCACTGTCAATAGCAGGCCCGGGCGAAATTTCACCGCCATTATATTCATTCATCGCTGATTGATTTAATATTTTTCTGGCACAACGAATAGCCTCTACCCATTCCCGTCGATCCTGATCAGTGGACAGATAATTAAAACGAATTGCTGGTTTTTCCCTTGGATTTGAAGATTTAATGAGCACAGATCCGCGGGCATCAGAATTCATAGGACCTACATGCACCTGATAGCCATGACCACCTGATGGCGAACTACCATCATACCGAATGGCCACCGGCAAAAAATGAAACTGCAGATTGGGATAAGCCACCGTTTCATTGCTTCTTATAAATCCGCCACCTTCGAAATGATTGGTTGCCCCGGGTCCCCTATGCATGAAAAGCCACTGAAAACCCACCCAGGGTTTATTGTACCATTTTAAAGCTGGCCACACACTTACCGGTTTTTTGCAGGCATATTGAATATAAACCTCCAAATGATCTTGCAAGTTTTGTCCTACACCGGGAAGATCATGGATTGTCTGTACCCCGGCTTTTTTAAGTGATTCAGGGTCTCCAATACCGGAAAGCTGAAGTAGCTGTGGTGAATTTATAGAACCACCACAGCAAATAATTTCATTGGCTGAGACATTAATTACATTATTTCCATTTGTATATTCTACTCCTGTTGCACGATTGCCTGAAAAAAGTATTTTGGTGGTCAGCGCATTGCATCTTATTTCAAGATTTTTCCTTTTACCCAATATCGGATCCAGGTAAGCTTTTGTGGCAGACCATCGCCTTCCATTTTTAATATTGCGGTCAAAGAGACCGAACCCTTCCTGCTGATATCCGTTTACATCCTCTGTTAGTGGATAACCTGCTTGCTTTGCGGATTCAAAAAATGCTTTAAATAAAGGGTTAGTCGCTGGTCCAGTCTCCAGATGTAAAAGGCCTGCGTTACCTCTATAAGCATTTGCCCCAGCAGTTCTGTTTTCTGATTTTTTAAAATAGGGAAGGCAATGGGCATAATCCCATGTTTCCATGCCAGGATCCTTAGCCCATTTTTCATAATCCATCGGATTGCCACGAATAAAAATCATTCCATTGATAGAGCTGGAGCCACCCAAAAGTTTTCCGCGTGCATGGTATACACGGCGATTATTCATATGGGGTTCCGGTTCCGATTGATATTGCCAGTCATAGAAACGGCTTCCTATAGGATAGGTAAGTGCTGCCGGCATATGAATAAATATATCCCACCAAAAATCTTTTCTACCGGCTTCCAGTACCAATACATTATGGTCAGGGTTTTCAGTCAGTCTATTGGCTAGTACACATCCTGCGGAGCCACCGCCGATAATGATGGTATCAAAATTTTTTGGCATATTTATCACAAAGTATGGAATTGGGGGTATTTAGACAAAAGATAATTGATTCATTCAATTAGCAATATATTATGGGATCAGTCATTTTACAATGATATTAGTGGTTTCATGGATCAACTAAACTTTGTCGTATTTTGTATCAAAAAATAGACTTTCGTATATTTACAAATTACTGATGATTTTAAAATGGACATAATAAAGACAGGAAAAAACATTTTGAAAACATTGCCCCAAGAGTTTGAGACTGTTGAGGAACATGTGAAACCATTTATTAGATGGGCAGGTGGAAAACAATATCTTGTTATGAAACTTTCGGAACATCTTCCGAAAAAAATGTTTGGTTCTTATTTTGAACCTTTTGTTGGGGCAGGCTCACTATTCTTTCATAACAATTTTGAAGATCCACATCTTTCTGACATCAACCCCCATCTTATCAATAGCCATATATCAATTCGAGACTCGGCTGAAGAAGTCTCAAATAGATTGGTATTTCATAAGAAAAGAGTAAGCAGAGAATATTATTATAAACTAAGAGATGTATTTAACAAAAGAAAGGGTCAGTTTACGATAGATCAAGCGGCGATTTTTATTTTTTTGGTTCATACCTCTTTCAATGGAATTTATAGGGTCAATAAGAAAGGGGAGTACAATGTACCATACGGAAAAGAAAAACCTTCGATTCCAGACATTAACCACCTACTTCAGATTCAAAGGAAACTCAAAGGAGCAAAAATTACCAACGGAATGTATGAAGACATACTATCGAAGGTAAAACGTGAAGATTTTGTATATTTTGATCCACCATATCCACCTTTGAATGAAACTTCATATTTTCAACACTATTCAATAAATAAATTTCCTAACCAGCAACAAATTGAGCTTTCTGAGTATGCTAAAACTTTAAATAATATTGGTGCTTACGTTATGATTTCCAATGCCGAAACTCCAATGATAAAAAACCTTTACAAGGGTTGGAAAATAAGCAAAGTGAGTGCATATAGATATGTTAACTGCAAAGCAAACAGAAAAGCTGTGAGCGAATTAATAATTACAAATTACTAAAATATGGAAGACCAAAAGAGAATACACTTGGAGAAGACAATTAAAGGTTTTTCCTATAATGTCATTGGGGTCATCTTGCCCTTTATTTTATCTTTAATACCAATTTTTATTTTAGGGGAATATAATGCCATTTGGACATTTCTTGATCAAGGTCAGTTTCTCCTTTTTGGTGCAGGGCTCTACACAAGTTCAATTTTCCTATTCGGTGAAAATAAACAGTCAGTAAGGAGAACTAAGGACAAAATTTTGAGTAACCTATCCTTTTGGTTTCTGATAATTTGCTCTGCATTTTATGCAATAATTTATTGTCTTGATCTTATCAATAGGGAAGCCAATTTAATGAATACAGCCTTTATTCGCTGGACATCTATTTTACTTTTTGTTATCTCCATTTTTTCAGTTTATCGAAGCCTTTTCATTGACTTTTTAAAATCATATCCAGAAGTGGATATAAAAGAAGAAAGCAAAAAAGGTGTTGACAATATTATTAAGCAACTTTAAACTAATTCATATGCAAAATATCAATTTTAAATGTTTAAAGTGTAAACAGCCAATTGGAGAATTCTATATTGGTATTTTAAATCACGAGGATTTAATTAAAATAACATATGCAGATATAAGAAGGTTGGATCGAGAAGGTTCAGAGCAAAGAGAAGTAGAAATTTATACTGGGATTCAAAGAGAATTATCTAAGAGCCGTGTAAAGGAAATTGGAAAATATGTTAATATGGTTGATGCCACGTTCCCAACTGGTGTCATTATTCATATTGCTGAAAAAGATATAGTCAGTTATGACGAAGTAAATGGAATAATGACGATACCATTTTCTGACAATATTGCCAAGGTTCTTGATGGACAACATCGAATAGCAGGATTGG
The DNA here is from genome assembly GCA_044227925.1 of Saprospiraceae bacterium. Classification (GTDB taxonomy): domain Bacteria; phylum Bacteroidota; class Bacteroidia; order Chitinophagales; family Saprospiraceae; genus JADJLQ01. Next base: position 20,052 of record JBGAVW010000075.1, read on the forward strand.
AAGAGTATTCTCGGGGAGATGCCTCATTTCAAATTAATATCACAATATTTGTTGGCATGGAACTCGAAGATCAAGCTATCGTTTTTGCCACAATAAATAAGACTCAAACTAAAGTAAATAAATCATTAGTGGCAGACTTGTTTGAATTTGCTACACATAGAAGTCCGCATAAAACTGCACACAATATTGTTAGAGCTTTAAATCAAAAAGATGGCAGTCCATTCAAGGACAAAATAAAAATACTTGGAACCGCCGATGACAAGGAAAAGGAAACAATTACACAGGCGACTTTTTCAGAATCGTTAATGAAATTGTATTCTAAAGACCTGATGAAAGATAGGGATATCTATAAGAGGGGCAATAAACCAGAAAAATTTGAAGGAACAGAACTAGCAAACAGACCGTTGCGAAATTTATTTATAAATGAAGAAGATGCTTTAATTGCCAAAATAATTTGGGAATATTATAAAGCAGTTGAAACAAAGTGGCCTAAAGCATGGAAAGTTGTTGAATCCGAAATGATACTTAATAAATCAACTGGTTTCATAGCTCTGATGAATTTATTTAAAGATCTATATGTAAAAATAGGACGCATTGGAGAACTCGTTTCAACTGAGGAATATTTAGTATATTTCGAAAAGGCAAATTTAGAAGACAAAGATTTTAATCGTACGAATTTTATTCCAGGATCAAGCGGACAATCAAGTTTATACAAAAGCCTGAAACAGCAAATGGGAATATAAAACACACCTCACGGTAGCTTGATGAAATTGGTGGTTCAGTAATAAATGAACTTTTGTATTTTGTATCAAATTCAGTGATAGAAGCCAGTTTTGTGCTCCTATATCGCCAACCAGCCTCATAAACCTGTAAACGGTTAAGATAATATATAGCAAGTTATTTACTTATATAAACAATTTTATGAGCTTATTTCATTTTTATTAAAAATTTCAACAAACTCATTGGATTCAATACGGCGCATCCACATCCCCCAATTCCACATATTAAGTGAAATGAAATATATATACCTATGAGGATCGAGTTGATTACCCCTGACCCCTAAAGGGGAACCAAGCTCTTGATATCTGGATTAAAACTTACGATTCTTGACAAGTTTAATCAAACTTTGGATTTTTTCAATGGTA
>JBGAVW010000076.1:0-21060 GCA_044227925.1 Saprospiraceae bacterium
CAGTTATCTCCTGATCTGTGATTCTAAGTATAGTTAATCCTGCTTCTTTACCCCTGACCCCTAAAGGGGAACCAAGCTCTTGAGGATAACTTAAAATTTTAATTGTGCCTAGCTGTTTAATCACAGAACTGATTCAAAATCCCATTCAATACGGCGCATCCACATCACCCAATTCCACATACACACTCTTTAACTGAGTATAATATTGAATAGCTGCTAAACTATTTTCACGGCCTATGCCCGAATGTTTATTTCCTCCAAAAGGTAGTTCGATAGGAGTGATATTGTAGTTATTGATCCAGCAGGTACCGGCTTGCAATTGGTGAATCACCCGATGGCCACGTTTGATGTCGTTAGTAAATACACCTGCTGAAAGCCCAAAGGAAGTATTATTTGCTCTTTCAATTACTTCATCTTCTGAGTCGAATGAAAGGATGGAAAGTACAGGACCAAAAATCTCTTCACGGCAAATTTCCATAGAGTCATTGCATTCGGTAAAAATAGCCGGTGTAAGAAAATTTCCATTACTAATATCTCTGCCTCTAAAATCTTTTTCCGGTTTGACGCCTCCGGTTAATAATCTTGCACCCGATGATATTCCGGAATCAATAAACCGCATTACTTTATCCAAATGAGCCTTACTGATCAATGCACCCATTTGGGTCTCCGGATCTGTTGGATCACCTACCTTTATTTTTTCAGTTCTTTCTTTTAATTGTTTTACAAAAGAATCAAGAATGTTTCGATGCACAAATACACGCGTACCATTAGAGCATACTTCGCCTTGTGTATAAAAATTGGCAAGTAATGCAGCTGATACGGCATTATTAATATCTGCATCTTCGAAAATAATTAAAGGAGATTTACCACCAAGCTCCAGTGTGACTTTTTTTAGTTGATTTGCTGCACCACTCAGTATTTTTTTCCCAGTAGATACTGAACCAGTTAATGAAACTTTTGCAATCCGCGGATGATCTACCAGCATAGCTCCAACTCTGCCATCACCTTGTACTACATTAAACAATCCTGCTGGTGCTCCTGCTTCCATAAATACTTTTGCTAATTCAAGTGCAGTGGCTGGTGTAAGTTCGGATGGTTTAAAAATCATAGCATTGCCGCAAGCCAATGCCGGAGCAGCTTTCCAGGCAGCTATTTGTATTGGATAATTCCACGCACCAATACCGGCACATACACCCAATGGTTCGGGTCGGGTATATCCAAAAGCATTTTTTAAATCGACATACTCTCCATGTATACTTGCAGCTATTCCGCCAAAATACTCCAGTGCATCTGCCGCTGAAGTAATGTCAACTGCCAATGATTCAGAGATGGGCTTTCCGACATCTTGAGTTTCTATTAGCGCAAGGTGATCCAATCTGGATCGTAAAATACCAGCTGCTTTTATTAATACTCTACCGCGTTCAGCTCCAGTTTTGTTGCGCCAAATATGGAATGCTTTTTCAGAAGATAGTACAGCGGCTTCTACATCTTGTTCGTTTGCTTGATATACTTCGCCTATAAGAGTATTGGTGGCTGGATTATAGTTTGTCCAGGACTCTCGATTTAGGTGTGGAGTTAATGTGCCATCTATGTATTGAGTGTATACCATATTATTTCGTTCAAAATTATAAGTCTCGTATTAACCTCTCATAGTCATTGTGATTACCTATCCAAAACCAAAGAATAGCGTTGCCCATTTCTATTGCCAAAGCTCTGTAGTAAATATGTATTCTTACAGAGTGGTACTCGTTGATCTTTTTAAAATGGAGCGAAGGATGAGATGGGTTTTGAATCAACAATTTGTATGATTTATCTGCAAGTTTTCTGATTTCTATTGGTAATTCATTATAAATTCCTTCAATGCTTTTTCTCCTACTATTTTCAACTTACCTGATTTAATATCTGATTCCATTTCAGTCCCATAGAGTCATTATCAAATTTAATGAACCATTGCCTGAAAGAAATTTTTTCATCATTTTGAAGTGACATTATTGATCTTTCTATTTCCTGAAGATTTGTCATAGATTCCAAAATTAAAGTAAATATTTAACATTGAAAAGCAAACTGATATTACCTTTATTTCAACTAAGTTAATCCTTTTCCACTAGCTACCCTATAGCCATAAATCAACACCCCAATCCCAATCAATACCCCAGTATACATCCAGGCCGCATACTGATTATACCATTCCATTCCATAAGTCGATGTCCGTGGCCATGATACATTGATCACCATAAAACTACTCCAAATCAAAGCTAAAATATTCACAGGCAATCCCCATTTGCCCAGTTTAAATCTGGCATCCGATGAGATTCCTTTTCGGGTTGATGCTATTCTGTTTTTTAATTGAAGAGCAACTACTATCCAATAGGCCAGATTAGCCCATAGTATGGCAATGGAAGTAACCAGTTCAAATACTTTGGGAAATTGAAGATTCATCACTAAAATTAGAATAGCACCAAATCCACAAAGCAAAGTTGCCAACACAGGAGTTTGGGTTTTGGGAGAAACGGTCGATAAGGATTTACTAAACGGCAAATAACCATCACGCCCTATAGCATACATTAATCTCACCGCCCCACTATGAACAGCAAGCGTACATACCAATATGGCAAAAATAACGATGCACAAAAAAATTTTGCCCGTAGTTTCACCCAGGATCGATTTGACCAACATAGGTAAACCACCACTAATGCTTCCCAAACCTGGCTCATTGAGATCGGGTGCTGCCATCAAAGCAAATAGTAATACCAGTAGCCCGCTGATCCCCGCAGCCAGCAGAGCTTGCAATATAGCACGCGGAGCTTTCCTTCGGGGGTCATGCGTTTCTTCAGCAAGGGTACCGGCAGTATCGAACCCGTATAAAACATATGAAGCAGTCAATGCGGCAGCAGCAACCAATACATGGAGATCAGGAAATGAGTTTATTCCGGAGGCGGCATTTTTAATATCTATAACCGCATCGATTGGTGATCGTTCCCGATTCAAGTACAAAAGCACGATGAGGATTATAATTCCAATCAATTCTGCAAAGACACCAATATTATTAATCAATGCCAGCAATTTTATACCCCGGGCATTGATTATGGTACTAATCACTATCAAAATTGATCCTAATAAAATAGCATTTACAGCAACCGAATGGGCTTCGTCTGAGGATCCAATTATCTGGAAGGCATCTGAAATTTGTGGTAGACTAACTTGCAGCGCCATGGCTACAGCAGCAATAGTTACCACAAGACAAGCCAGGTATATCCATCCTGTCATCCATCCAAAGAATGGGCTTCCGGTGAACTTTGCCCATTGATAAACACCACCTGATAATGGAAATCTCGAAGCCAACTCCGCAAAACAAAGAGCTACCAGAAATTGTCCTGCCAGCACCATAGGCCAAGTCCAGAAAAACCCGGGACCGGCTATCCCATATCCCAAATGAAACATCTGGAAGAGACCCGTAAGAATTGAGATATAAGAAAAGCCGGCAGCAAAACTGGAAAAACTACCGAGGGATCGTTTTAATTCCTGGCGATAACCAAAACTGGCGAGATCGGAATTATCTGAGGCAGGATTCATGTATCACTTTTTTTGCGAACTCAATGTAAAGATCATTTCTGATTTTATTACATCCTTTCAAAAATGGTTAAGAATTAAAGTTCCCAAATTCAGAACATTTCAGTAATTTTACAATGTGAGGATTTTGTCGAAAAGAGTTTTGCGGGAGTTTTGGGATAAAAATAGAGATGCCGAACAGGCATTACTAATTTGGTATAAAGAAGTCTCTAAAGGCAAGTTTAAGTCAACAAAAGAGTTAACGGATGTATTTTCTAGCTGCAGACCTATTGGCACGAATAGATATATCTTTAATATAAAAGGGAATAATTACAGATTAGTTGTTAGAATTTCGTTTGACTTAGGTACTGTATGGATCAGATTTATTGGTAATCATGAAGCTTACAATAAAATAAATGCACTTAAAATTTAAATTTTTATGAATTGGACAATACTAAAAAACGAAAAGGAATATCAAGCAGCACTTACCAGGTTGGATAAGATTTTTGATGTTCCCAAAAATAGTATTCATTTTAGAGAGGCTGAATTATTATCATTATTGATTGAAAAATATGAAAATGACCATGAGCCTTCATTTCCTGAGCCCGACCCTATTGAGGCATTAAAACTAAAAATGGAAGAATTGGCCTTAAAAAATAAAGATTTATCAGAAATAGTGGGTGGCAAAAGTAAAGCCTCTGAAATATTAAACAGAAAAAGAAAACTAACCCTTCCTATGATACGTAAAATCAATAGTAGCTTGGGGATTGATGTAGAAGTATTAATAAAAGATTATGCTTTAGATGTGTAGGCTGGAATTGATTTTTTAGCTTAACTCTAGTAAAATATACCATAGCAAACTTATCTTTGATCTGAATGGCTGATTTAGGCAATAAAAAAACATTCTAATTTTCAATATGCCCTTTACCGGTATTGATCCAAATTTTACTTTGCCAGCAAGCTTCTATACTGACACCGATATATTTAATGAGGAGCTTCAGAAAATTTTCTACAGCAAATGGATCTATGTAGCTTGTGAAGCTGACCTGCCCAAAGTCGGTGATTATATAGCTTTGAAATTAGGGGCCAGATCTTTTTTTCTGCAACGAAACGAACAAGGTGAAATAAATGGTTTTTACAATGTATGCCGACATCGTGGCCATGAACTGGTACCAGCAGATAAAGGAAACTGCAAAAGGTTGGTATGTCCCTACCATAGTTGGGCTTATGATCTGGATGGAAATCTATTGAGTGCCTATGGAATGAATCCTGACTTTCAAAAGGAAAATTTTGGTTTGAACCCCATACAAGTTGCTGTGATCGGCGGTCTGATTTATGTATGTCTCAGCTCACCTGCACCGGAAGATATTAAAACAGTAAAAAATAAGCTCAGCCCTTATCTTGCTCCTTACGATTTACCCAAAACAAAAATTGCCTGTCAAAAAGACATCATCGAGGCCTGCAATTGGAAACTGGTGATGGAAAATAACAGAGAGTGCCTGCATTGCATGACCAATCATCCTGAATTGCTTATTCCATTATATAGTTCAGGATTTGGTAAAGGGCTCGACAAAGATCATGTGCAGCCCTCAGATCAAAAATTTCAGGAGACGCTAGTCGAAAAAGAAAAAGAATGGACCAGTCTTGGTCTTCCCTACGAATTGATCGAATTCCCCGATGGCTTATGGTTTCGAACAGTAAGATTACCCTTGGCCAATCAATGTATTTCGCATACCATGAAACCTGAACATGCCTGTAAAAAATTGCTTGGTAGCTTGAAACGAGTAGAAGGCAGCGGGCTTTCACTATGGACACACCCAAACTCCTGGAATCATTTTTTAAGTGATCATATAGTTACTTTCTCTGTGTTCCCTCTTTCCGTAGATCGTACTTTAGTTCGCACCAAATGGCTCGTCGCAGCCGATGCTGTAGAAGGGGTGGATTATAATGTGGATGACCTCACTTATGTATGGACAGCAACCAATGCACAAGATCAAAGATTGGCAGAAGGTGCTTACCGTGGTATTTGTTCCGGTGGATATAAGCCGGGGCCATTGGCTGATGAGGAAAACCTGGTGAAACAGTTTTTGGACTGGTATAGGGAACAAATGAAGTGAGTAAAAAATGAGCTATTTATAGTCGAGCCGCATTACTTTTAATTGTATTTCAATTAGACAAATCCGGTTTTATACACATTCATTATTTTCAGAGCGACCAAACTCGTGTCACACATTATATTATTTCTTTCTCAAAATCCCAGTTTATTCAAAGTGGAGAAATTGAATGATGCTTTGTACTTTTAGGAGTTTTTACTACAAACTAATTAATGCCAAAGATTATAATCATAGGAGCAGGTATCGTGGGCTGTTCATTGGCCGATGAACTCACCCAGCTAGGATACACTGATATACTAGTCATAGAAAAAGGAAAGCTTTGGAAACCCGGTGGCTCTACATCGCATGCTCCAGGTGTAGTATTCCAAACCAATGGATCCCGTACTATGGCTCAGTTTGCCCGGCAGACAGTTGAAAAACTGTATAGTCTTCGATACCATGATGAGTCTTGCTTTCTCAAAGTAGGCAGTATGGAGATTGCTACCACTCCAGAGCGCCTGGCTGACTTACATCGCCGGGCAGGATTGGCCATGTCTGTCGGAATTAATGCCCGGGTGATAACACCGGATGAGGCTTTGAAATTGCATCCACTGCTCGCCCGTGAAAAATTACTTGGCGCTTTATACGTGCCGGATGATGGCATAGCCAGGGCAGTTGTTGCAGACGAAGTAATGGCTACGCGATCGATAAGCCGGGGAGCGAAATTCATTTCAGAATGTGAAGTAATCGCTATCGATCAACTTAATGGTAAGGTCTCTGGTGTTCAAACTACTAAAGGATCTTTCTCTGCCGATATTATAGTGTCCTGTGCAGGTATATGGGCTCCGAAAATCGGAGCTATGGTGGGTATGTCAAAAGCATTACAGCCATTGGCTCACCAGCTTTGTTATACGACTCCAATGCCTGAACTAGAATCATATACAGGAGAAGCGGTATTACCGGTACTCCGACATCAGGGCTCCGATCTGTATTTCAGGCAGCGCCATCAGAGTATGGCAGTTGGTTGGTACGGCCACCGACCACTACCCATAAATGCAAATGATATACTTCCCAATGAACTTGCTGAAATAATGCCTAGTCAGATGGCATTCACTCCAGAAGAATGGAAAGGAGCTATGGAACATGCAACCGAGGTGATTCCTTCATTGAAAAATGCACAAATGGCTGAATCCATGAATGGCTTATTCTCCTTTACGGTTGATAATTATCCTCTGATGGGAGAATGGTCGGGGTTGAAAGGCTTTTGGGTGGCAGAAGCAGTCTGGGTCACCCATGCCTGTGGCGTAGCTCGGGCAATGGCAGAATGGATTGTCAATGGCCATCCCTCCCTTGCCGTACATGAATGTGATGTAAATCGATTTGAAGCTCATCAATTAGGTGCACAACATATAGAAGAACGCGGCAATCAAAATTATGTTGAGGTATACGATTTATTGCATCCGCTTCAACCCATGGAATCACCACGGCCCATTCGTACTACAGGATTTTATCAGCGTCAAAAAGAGCTTGGTGCTTTTTTCCTTGAAGCTTCAGGATATGAACGACCTCAGTGGTATGAATCCAATGCCGGTTTACTTAAAAAATATTCCAGTACACCTCGCGATGAATGGACTTCAAAATTCTGGTCTCCGATTGTCGGTGCCGAAGCTCAGGCAGCAAGGGAAGGAATTGGCTTGTTTGATATTACAACGCTCAAACGTATAGAAGTCATTGGCAAAGGTGCATTAGAGTTTCTGGAGCGAATGACCACCGGAAATCTCCGAAAGAAACCGGGGGCCATCACCTATTGTCTTTTACTAAATGATAAAGCAGGAATATTAAGTGATATCACCGTGATGAGACGAGGGGAACACGACTTTTTCATTGGGGTGAACAGCAATATCGACATACAGTATTTGAAGAATGAAGCACCGGATACAGTACATATACGGGATATTACTGCCGGTACTATAGGGTTAGGACTTTTTGGTCCTAAGTCTCGTGCACTTGCCCAATCATTGACCAGAGATAATATAAACAATGAAGCACTACCTTATTTTAAGCTAAAAAATACTCACCTCGGTCATGTTCCCGTGATGATGTGCCGATTGTCTTATGTAGGTGAGTTGGGTTATGAAATATATACTACCGCTGACTATGGATTAAAACTCTGGGATACACTTTGGCAGGCAGGGAAAAACTATGGGCTCATTGCCATAGGCCGTGGTGCATTCAACTCTATGCGCCTTGAAAAAGGATATCGCAGTTATGGAACAGACATGAATAGTGAGCACAATCCTCATGAAGCAGGATTATCCTTTGCGGTAAGAAAAGGAATAGGGTATATAGGATCAGACGCTTTCAACAGAATAAATCCGAATGAAATAAGTAAACGATTGGTTTGTCTTGTATTGGAAAATCCAGAGCAGGTAGTATTAGGTAAGGAGCCTGTGATGCATCAAAATAAAGTGGTTGGCTATGTCACCAGTGCTTATTTTGGTCATACTGTTGGCAAACCCCTTGCCTACGCATGGGTACCGATTGATTTAAGTGCAATAGGTACCAAACTATCCATTCGATATTTCGACAAAGATTATCCTGCCAGCATAGGGCAAGATCCTCAATTTGATCCACAAATGACAAGATTAAAATCATGACGAATACACAGACAAATACTTTGCCTCCCGGAATGATCGGCAGAAGAAAAGCCGTACCTCTGCCTGAACAACCTCCACAACTTTGGAAAACTGTGAAACCCAAAAAATCATACGATGCTATCATCGTGGGAGGGGGTGGTCATGGACTTTCAACTGCCTATTATTTAGCTAAGAATCATGGACTTACCGATATTGCAATAATAGAAAAAGGTTGGCTTGCCGGTGGCAATACAGCGCGCAACACCACCATCATTCGATCCAATTATTTATGGGATGAATCAGCAGGCATCTATGAACATTCATTAAAATTATGGGAAACATTAGAGCAAGATCTTGGCTACAACATGTTTTTTAGTCAACGGGGGGTCCTTACCCTTGCACATTCAGTAAGCGATGTACGATCCAAAAAAAGAAATTATTATGCCAATGCACTAAATGGTATTGACAGCGAATGGCTCACACCCGAAGAAGTAAAAAAACTAGTACCCATTATCAATATCAGCCAGGATGTACGGTATCCTGTCCATGGAGCTACATATCAACCGCGGGGTGGTATTGCCAAACATGACTGGGTAGCATGGGGTTATGCAAAAGCTGCGAGTGACCTTGGTGTAGATATAATTCAAGGTACTGAAGTCATAGGTTTTGATATCGTAAATAATAAAGTAACGGGTGTACGAACAACCCAGGGAAATATAGCAGCTAATAAAGTAGGTCTTGTCGGTGCAGGTCACTCTTCTATATTAGCCAATCATGCAGGATTTTCTATCCCGATTCAAAGCCGCCCATTACAAGCCTTGGTAAGTCCTTTACTGGAGCAAGTGCTGAATACAGTTGTAATGAGTGGAGCTGTGCATGTATATGTAAGTCAGGCCCACAAAGGGGAGCTGGTGATGGGCGCTGGTACAGATGCATTTAACTCTTACGCACAGCGCGGAGGCTTTCATGTAATCGAACACCAAATGGCTGCCGCATTAGAATTATTCCCCATCTTCTCCAGAGCTCAGGTACTCAGGACCTGGGGCGGCATAGTAGATATTGCCCCGGATGCATCACCAATAATAGGATTAACTCCTGTAGAGAATCTTTATATAAATTGTGGTTGGGGTACAGGAGGTTTCAAAGCCACTCCCGGTTCTGGTTGGGTCATGGCCCATACTATTGCTCATGACCAGCCGCATGAATTGAATAAACCATTTGCGTTGGAAAGATTTACAACTGGGCATTTGATTGATGAACATGGAGCGGCGGGGGTGGCGCATTAATAGAGGTATATTTAGAATCCAAGTCATGTACCGTAATTCCATATTTAGCCCATATCCCGGTTATTACTATTTTTTGTGTTGTATCAAGGCAAATACCGGGTGATTCAAATCTTAAATTCATAGTATTAATAAGCTTTTGATTTGATAGATCATAAATATAAATAATAACTTTATTGTCTGCAAGAATTAGTTTATTATAATCTTGGCTGAAGTGCCAGATATGTTTAAGATTCATAGTTAAATAAAGTTTTTTTAAAAGGAGTACTGCCAATACTACAAATGTTTGACAGTACTCCTCCAAAATCCAAAGTATACTTACTATCTTAATTGTAGTGGGACTTATTTGAACAAATAATTAATTAATAAGTTTAGTAAAATCCCATTTTGATTTATTGCCACTCACTACATCATAAATTACTCCTTCGTAAGATAAAAGTTGTTTGTAATCGGAAAAATAAAGAAAATCACAACTTAAAGCTAAATCTAAACATATATCAATATTTCCTGTCTCAACATTTATTTTAACAAAGCAATTCTCTATAATTGGTTCTTTTTCTTCTGTCACTATTCCATAAACAAATTTATGGTTATCCGATTTAAATAGCCTTGTTACATTTGTTTTTTGATTCCAATTATTCTATCATTTGTTACGCTGTAACAAGTGAAATCTTTATCAAAACAATATCTGAGTAAAATATGAGTATTTATGATTATAGCATCTAAAATGGGAATAGTATACAGATCAAGTGATTTGATGATTGTTTTTTTTAATTTATTTTTCACTATCTCTATTTTCATATTTGATCCCCAAATCATGATATCGGAGTCAGCACTATCAAACACCCTTAACACACCATTTAATTTTTCTGTAATAGAGCCATCTCGAATATTTAGTAATATCCCAGAAGCACTATTGAATCCAATAAATACTACATCATCACTTTGATACAAAGTAGATACATATTGCACATTTCGAACTTCTTTGCCTTTAATATTCCAAATCTCCTTACCAGTGAATATTTCAAAACAAGAAATGCCGTGCTTTGCCCAAGCTGCTGTGATTAAATATTCCCCTGTACTATCAAAATTAATTCTATCATCCCCTGATCTTTCAACTAATGAAATGGAATTTATAAGTCTAAAATTTTCATATTCAAAAACTTCAATAATTTCCTTTCTTTGATTTGTAAAAGAGTCAGTATTAGGATGGCTGAGAATAAATTTATTTCCTTTTAATTCTTTTTTAAAATTGTACATTTTTTATCACTTCAATATCTGAAAACGTGCTGTTAGTAATATCATAGAAATCACCGGAATTGAAATAAATTTGTTCCCTTTTATTGGCATAGTAGAAATCCAATGAAAATGGGCATTCAATTCTTTTTTTAATTTCTCCATTCTCTGGATCGATAAAAATTATTTGATTTACTGATTTATTCTCGGCTTCATGATTTGCAATGCATATAATAGTATTTATCGCAACAGAATAAAATATTCGTAAAAATATTTCATTACCGTCTTTGTTTAATGTCCATTTCAAATTTGAACTGCTTTTGTGAAATGATTGTATACCTATAAAAGGATCTATAATAAAGATAAATTTTTCATTAAAAGCGACATCGTTTAAGACAAAAGGATTTAAAGAATGATTTTTCTTAAGAATAGTCTCTTTCTTATTTGAATCAATAAAGCATATTTTTTTATCATATACCAATAACCACTCCTGTTTATTATAAATATTACCATAAATATCTTTAACTCTAGGAAGTTTTAGTTCAATACTATCTTTTACATAGTTATATACAATTGATGGACCTGAATCAAATAAAAATAAAACGCAATTTTCATTCTGTGGAAATGGTTTTATTTTTTGAATTTTTTTAATATCCTTATTATGCCAGTATAATTCCCCTTCTGGAAGCATAAAACAACTAATTCCTTTTCTTTCGTAAGCACCTGTAATAAGATATTTTCCATCTGGAACAATACACATTCTATTGAATGACCCACTATCATATGGTGATGGAAATTGGCAACTTATTTTTCTAAGTAATGTATTGTATACAATTACACTTCCTTCAGTTGTGATGAAAGCTATTTGCTTATTTTCTTCGTCACCTTTTATTTCCCATATTGACATAAAATATTATTATTATTTTAGAAATTTGTTGTTAATCCATACTTTGACATTATCGTTTTACCAAATGCTTTTACTTGGGCATTAGTTGCATTAGAGTTATTTGTAATCCAATTTTGCCATTCCAAGTTATATTGATAAGAATTTTGTACATGCGAGTTTTTTTGCCACCATTGCAAATATTTAGGATCATCTATTTGATTACCCAGGAATCCCTTATTCTGAAAAAATGCTCTAAACTTTTCTGGAAATACATGATGTGCATGATGATCAGGTAAAGTTTTGCCAAGTAGCACACCCAAATTATGCCTTTTATTCGAAGAATTTATACTTCTAAAAGTTTTAACAGCTCCTTTATATGATTTGAATACCGCAAATCCAGTATCCATAAACCTACCCACTCTGTAAGTACTACCAGCAATCTTGCCTCCGAAAATGTCAAAAAGTGCTCTGGCTACACTGATCGTACCCTGTAAATAGGCACCTTCAGAATATTGCTTTACTGCATTCTTTATATCGCCAAGACCCGGAACTACCAAATCGGGTAATCCATCTATTAATTCTTCTCTAAAAGTATTAGCAAGTACTTCCCATTCTGCATCGGATTGAGGGATTATGCCAGAAAAATAGGCTGCTATATCATCTTTAATAGTATTTATTTGATCGATCTCCGCTTCCGAATATCCCAAAGATTTTAATATACCTAGTTCAGCACAATTCATCGGATCACCATACACATAACAGGTAGGAATATTTACTGCAATAGCATCAGATAAAGGAGTACAACTATTAAATACTAAATCATTCTTTGGGCTATTATTTGAATCAAACTGAATATTCCCAGAACAATTTGTAATTATGACTTGAATTGGTCCTGTACCACTACCCCCTTGCCCACATGTACAGTATTGACCAGGCATATGATTTTCACAACTGCAGCCAATATTAATAATTGTAGTTGTACATGTACTTCCACTGCCTGTGCCAACTACTGTGCATCCTAAGCAACTACCAGTTGGAATCCCACCTGCTGACCCTCCGCCACCATAAGATATAGTTGCGCAGGGTTCATTAGTAGGGGAAAAATTAGACTGAAGCCCGGAACCGTTAAGTGAATATTGCTTTATAGTCCCTTTAAATTTCGATAATTTATCTTCCCATTTTTTGGGTTTCTTGGGATCTTCATCTTCCATTTCATATTTTAAAAGATAGGGAGTAAGTAAATTCCCAAGGGTATCTTTAGTTACAACTAAATTGAAAAAATGATTTGAATTTTGGTTTTTGACTGGAGCATAAAAACTGTAGGTTAAGTTACCTATTGAATCCTTGTATTCTAAAATTCTATTCTCATCGATATGGGTTATTCCAAATGGAAAATCTTTCCCCCGCATTGCTCCATTCACACTGGATAGAGATCGCAACACTTGATTATAAATTTCAGTAATTTCTAAACTTGATCTTACTCTTACAGGATGATCATGTCCTGGATCAAGTTTTTCTAAACCTGATATGTGATCGGAAATGATGTAGTCAGATTCAAGGTCTAAAAATGTTACATTTTGAGGGTCGATAAATTCAGTCTCTCTATTACAGCCAGTGCTAAATAGTAAGATAATGACTAAAACTAAAAAAAGATTCTTGAGCATGTTTAATTGATTTTAAAAAATTAATAAATGAATTAATATAATAATCACTAATATGAAGAGTAATACAAATCTGCAATACAATTTATATATTTAAGTATTTGAAAAAACTGTATATAAATGGACTGTATGTATATACCTAAATATCATTACAACTTAGTTCATTTTTTATGGATAAATAATATGTGTTCAATCACTTTTGATTGTTCATTTTAATCATTTCTTTTAATTAGAGAAGAGTAAAAGAAATATTCGGGGTTTTTCTAAATGAATTTTATATTTAGGTAATTGATGTATAAAAGTAAAAATTCATTTTGTATACACACACACACACTTTAGTAAAAATTAACATATAAATAACATGAATGAATGGCCTGATTTCATCGCAAAAGTGCATGATACTCCAATAGAGAAATTATTTATTAATAGTGGTTGGGGTACACATGGTTTTAAAGCTACTCCCGGAGTGGGTTGGGTGATGGCACTTACTATGACACATGGTAAACCACATTGATTGAATAGACCATTTGCTTGGAAAGATTTACGACGGGGCACTTGATTGATTATCATGGGTCGGAGGGGGTTGCACTGATAGAAAAATGGAAGATAATTACAGCTTTATCAATTACTTTTATTATTAAATTTACCAAAAATCCTCCATGCCCTCTACCACAAAAATATCCATTCGGTTTTTTGATGACCGCGAAGTGCGTGCCATATGGGATGAAATAAATGCCAAATGGTGGTTTTCAGTCTTGGATATTGTAGCCGTACTAAGAGACCAAAATGATTACAGCAAAAACCGAAACTATTGGAAATACCTCAAGGCCAAATTGAAGAAAGGAAATAATGAGTTGGTTAGTGCTACTACCCAACTGAAACTACTCGCAAGCGATGGAAAACGTTACCAAACCGATATGCTTGATTATAATGGCATCATTAGCTTAGGCAAACAATTTCCTAGTAAAAAAGCCAACCGGTTTATAGAATGGTTTACTTACAGTCATGAAAGCATTGATGGTAAAAGTAAAACTAAGGCTTATGCTCTCTTTGAAAGCTCATTTATCAATAGTATAGAGGTGGGTACCACCAAAGGTTTACAACAGATACATGCCTACCTTTTTGGTGGATTGTACAATTTTGCTGGTCAAATACGCAAAAAAAATATCTCAAAAGGCGGTTTTAGGTTTGCTACTGCTGATTATTTAAATTCCACATTGAAACAAATAGAAAAAATGCCCGAAACTACTTTCGATGAGATAATAGCAAAATACATTAAAATGAATATAGCTCATCCTTTTATGGAAGGCAATGGAAGAAGTACTCGCATATGGCTTGACTTGATATTAAAAAAACAATTGAAATGTTGTGTAGATTGGAGCCAGGTAGGCAAAACAGATTATATGAATGCCATGATAATAAGTGCAGTAGATGTCAGTGTATTAAACAAGCTACTATATCATGCCTTGACGGAAGATATACACAGTAGTGAAATGTTCATGAAAGGTATTGATTATTCGTATTATTATGAGGAAAATTGAAGAAGATAATTCATTAGTTTTAATAAATAAGAATTTTTTAATCCATGCTTTACCTACCTTGTCCCCACTGTGGTTTACGAAACGAGACTGAGTTCCATTACGGATCCGAAGCAGGAGTAGCCTATCCTGATCCCAATGCGGTAACCGATACCGAATGGGCCAAATACCTGCATATCCGTGCCAACCCTAAAGGATGGCTTGCAGAGCGATGGGTCCATTTTGCAGGATGTGGCCGATGGTTTAATCTTTGGCGCAATACGATCACCCATGAAATAGGACCAACGTATCTTCCTTTCACTTCTCAACCTTCATCACCCAATCCCGATAACCATCAGGATGGAAAAGAAACCTCGAAAATATGAGAGAAGTAACATTCAGATTTGATGATAAAATCTATAAAGGAAATCAGGGTGAACCCTTAGCTGCTGCTTTACTTCGAAATGGACTGGTTTCGATTACAACTAGTATTTATCATGATCGGCCCAGGGGTATTATTGGATTAGGGCTGGAAGAGCCTAATGCTTTGGTGCAACTGGTGTCAGGTAATATGGAATCCATGCTTCCTGCTACGATCGTAGAAGTAGTAGAAGGTCTCTCTGTGCGAAGTATTGCAGGCGTGGGCTCATTGCCGGAATCACCCGATGATTCAAGGTATGACAAAATAAATCATTATGTAGATACCCTGGTCATTGGAGCAGGTATGGCAGGGCTTTCAGCTGCTGATGAACATCTCAAAGCAGGTCGCGAAGTTTTATTAATCGATGATCAAAACGGACCCGGTGGTCATCTCAGACACCTTGGCTTTGAATTACCCTCTTACCTCACTGAGGTGCTCACTCATGCAAACCTAAATTACAGGAAAAGATGTACTGCTATTGGACTATATGATCAGAATTATGTAGTAGCTATAGAAAGAATTGACCCCAATAGTATATTAAATGATAAGCAAGCAGTAATACGTGTCTGGCATATTAGGGCAGATCATATCGTGTTGGCACCCGGCGCATTTCAAAGGCCGTTGATTTTTGCAAATAATGACAGGCCGGGAGTAATGCTCTCTCATGCCGCTTCAACTTATGTGGCTCTGTATAAAGTGAATATTTTTAAAAAGGCCGCGGTAATTACGATTGATAATCAGGGCTACCGTGATGCAATCAGATTACATCAGTCCGGAATACAAGTGCAAGGCATATACGATGCAAGGTCAGAATCATCCGGCTCCAGTGTAGATGCAGTAAAAGCAGCAAAAATTCCAATACATTTTAGTTCGACAGTACTTGATACCATCGGCAATGAAGACGGTACATGCAAAGCTGTAATCATACAAAACCTTAAAACAAAAGAAAGATCTCAAATAGATGCTGATTTATTAGCAGTATCCGGAGGTTGGACACCGATAGTGGATCTGGCTACTCATATTGCAATCAAACCCCAATGGTCTGAAGAGCATGCTGCCTTTATAGTAAATCGGAATAATGATCGATTACGAATCGCTGGTATGCTAACTGGTGATTTTGGTGGGGATGATAACCCATTAGTATTCTTTGGACCTGAATTGAATCAGGAACAAGCTCAACATGCCTATATAGATTTGCAGCGCGATAGTACACTATATGATTTGCGACGAGCAGTAGGAGCCGGATTAAACAGTATAGAGCATATCAAACGATATACTACCATTGGTACTGCACACGATCAGGGTAAGACCAGTGGTATGCTCACTATTGGAGCCCTATGTCAACAAAATAAAGAAGTAACACCTGCCGATATAGGTACATTATCTTTCAGGCCACCCTATGTACCTGTACCATTTGCAGTTCTTGCGGGCCGGGAACGTGGATTATTGCATGATCCTATTCGCATTACACCACTCCATTCGTGGCACGAAGCTGCCGGAGCCATATTTGAAGATGTGGGTCAATGGAAACGACCATGGTATTTTCCCAAACCTGATGAAAACATGGAAGCTGCAGTACAGCGTGAATGTATCGCCGCCAGAAATGGTGTGGCCATCATGGATGCATCTACGCTTGGTAAAATAGAAATACAGGGACCAGATGCTGCTACATTCCTTGATCGTATCTATACTAATGTATTTTCAAATTTACCGGTAGGCCAATGCCGCTATGGACTGATGTGTAAGACAGATGGTATTGTCTTTGATGATGGAGTCACTACTCGATTGGGGAAAAATCATTTTTTGATGACGACCACTACCGGAGGTGCTGCCCGGGTACTGGCCTGGCTTGAAGAATGGTTACAGACCGAGTGGCCTGATCTGAAAGTATATTGTACTTCAGTCACTGAGCATATTTCCACAATTGCATTGGTGGGCCCAAAGAGCAGACCGCTTCTGCAAGAACTCATTAAAGATATGGATCTATCCAAAGAGGCATTTCCCTTTATGCATAGCCGCTCCGGTACTATAGATGGTATTCCTGTGCGGATAGCCCGGATTTCATTTTCAGGTGAACTGGCATTTGAGATCAATGCAGCGTGGGGCTATGCGTTATATATCTGGAAACGACTTTGGTCACTTGGAAAGCCCTATGATTTGACGGCTTATGGAACTGAAACCATGCACGTACTGAGGGCAGAAAAAGGTTATATCATCATTGGGCAAGATACCGATGGCACTCAGACTCCGTATGATCTCAATATGTCTTGGATAATATCAAAGAAAAAAGAGTTCATTGGCAAACGATCCTTTCAACTATCTTATCTTAAAGCAAAAGGAAGGCATCAATTGGTCGGCATTTTGCCTGAGGATAAAAATGAAGTTATACCGGAGGGTGCATACATCACAGAGCAAAATGCGTCTGTCGATTCAAGCGGCAGGACTCCACATATTGGTTTTATTACAAGTTCTTATTATTCACCTGAGCTTGGGCGCAGTTTTGCATTGGCATTGATAGCAGATGGATTAAATAGAATGGGTGAAGCGGTGGCCATACCACTGGGGAAAAAACAAATGAAAGCATTGATTTGTGACGCTGTTTTTATAGATAAAGAAAATACCAGAAGAGACTAAATAAAAATGCAAAATATGATTGCCACAGAAAGTCCGCTGAATGGAATAAATATTGGAAATATTGACACCGTATTGATTCGTGAATGGCCGGGATTACACACCATCGATCTCAGAGTGCCTCCAGGAACTGAATCACAAATTGCTGTCACTAAAGCTTTAGGTATACATCTTCCTGATAGAACAGGTTTGACATCGGTATCTGGAAAAGAAGGTAGTAAAATACATGCACTTTGTCTTGCTCCGGATCATTGGCTCATAATAGGGTTTCATGATGCAGAACAAAAGCTCGCCCCCTTGAAGTTAAATGACGAATTTCATTTCAGCATAGTCGATGTCAGTGGTCAAAGAACTACAATTGAACTGGAAGGGCCTAAAAGCAGAGAAGTACTCGCGCATATTTGGGAACAGGATCTACGTGAAAAAAACTTTCCGGTTGGATATGTTTCGCAAGGGCTTATTGCAAAAGCTCCGGTGATAGTTTATCATATTAGCCCCATGAGGTACAGCGTGATGGTGCGAAGTTCATTTGCTTTGCATTTATGGAAGGTGTTGATAGATGCGGCTGAGGAGTGGATTGGATAAAATGAATTTCCTTATAGTATCCGATATTTTAAGTAGATAAAAATGCAATTTTATTTAATTAGATGCTTACCAGAGCAATTTTATTTTATAATCAGAAAATTCCTTATCCTTTGAGTTGATGGTAAAATCATTTGCACAGGATTGGGCTATAATCATCCAGTCAAATTATGAAGGCTGGGGTAAATGAAGATTGAGTATACTAAATCCTTTAGAATCAAAAGGGGTTTAAATGATCAATTCCTCATTATTCCTCTAATGAATTTAATTTATTTAGCACTCTGGTAGAAAGCTTTCTTTAATTTGCCAAACAATCGAGAAATCGATTCCGAAATAATCATGTACAATTCTATTTCTAAATCCACGTATTCTGTGCCAGTCAATATCGGCATGTTTTTCTTTGAAGTCTTCCGGTAACCTTTTTGCTGCTTCTCCAATTATTTCAAAATTTCTAATTACGGCATCGGCTGTTTTACTGTCTTTTATAAACTGGTCAAAACTCAGATCAGCAGTATAGTTTAATATCTTATTACCACTTTCAATGATGTCTTCTAAAAGTAATAAAGCATCCCGTTTAGACATATACTATCTCGGGCTCTATTTGACTATAATATTTCTGCTTTATACCTCTCTTGGACACAAGATCCACTTTTTTATTAAGTGCTTTTTCAATAAAGTCAGCAAGATCTACAAATTCAATTCCGATGGGTTTAGAAAAGTCAACTATGATATCTATATCACTAGAAGAAGGTGAAAAGTCATCACGCACTATCGAACCAAATAAGCCAATAGAGCTGACATGATATTTGTCAGCCAAAATAGGCTTAATTTTTTTTAAGATATCTAATATACGAACGACCTGGGTCATTGTACAAAGATAGAAGAAAGCAGTCAATTATTTTATGACTAAAAAACCTGGATCCAAAATCATTAAAACAGATTGATTTTACAATTTATACTTTTCCAACATTTCCAATTGCTCCTTACTCCATCTTCCTCAAGAATAACCACCATGCTTTACCCAGGAATCGCTGATTGCCAAAGTCTTTGAATATTTTTGCAGAAACATCTCTAGCACGTTGTCGTGGTCTAAAAGATACCAAGAGTCAGCATATGGAAAACAGATATGGATATTTTTGTTTTGGTATTTTTTGTCGAAAGTGAGTCGGACTTTTAGTTGTACTTTTAAAAAGGTGGTACCATCAATATGTTGTGCAATAAAATCTGTTGATTCCAATCGTCATTAAGCTTTATTGTCGTAAAGCCATAGTCAGCGGGGATTAAAGAGGCCTTTTGGAAATTATAGGTTTCTTGTTATCTGGAGTTTAATTTTGTGTAGGAGATTTTTTTGAGTGGCATAATATTTAGAATTATAGAACTTGATTTAATATTTAAAGTATTATAAAGTAGGTAAACAAGATTATTATTAAATCAATGATATTATGAATATAAAAACTAGTTCTGCCTCCAATAATTTATTGATACATCGTCGTCAGGATATCTTATATCATCAATTAATGCAGTCCCTTTTTCTTTTTTTCTTAGTGATTCCAATTCAACTTTCATGCCATAAAGTAGTTTGTTTAAATTTGTAAATCCATATTTTAACACCCATACTAAAGAAGCTTTCAACGAAATTTGATTATTACCAACTTCTCTTTTTAAAGATTTAAATTCATTTATAAACTTTTGGGGGGTAATAATTTTGATGGAATAAATATTAGGCACCGTATCATGAGTATATTTAAATCCTGGGGTTGAAATGCTATTATGTATGAGGTATGATCTATGACAAAATAAAGAGTCTACAAATTCAGTATGAGAATTAATTATAAGTGCTTTTTGTAATTGACCAATTTTTGATTTATTCTTGTCGGCAGCAGAAATTACTAACTTATTCCATTTCAAGCCCTTATTATAATAAATAAGTCCAAGCATATTAGCATAGTAATCGTAAATCGATGCTAAATGATAAAGAATACTATCAAATATTGATTTTTGATCAAAAACAAGTTTATCAGGTAGCATCATTCTATGAAAATTATCTATTTGAGTGTTTTGATTTATAAAAGTTAGTAAGGATTGTTCTTCATACCAAAGCAATTTTGTGAAGTACATGATTGAATGAATCCGGAATGCAACATCAGATCTTGTATCAGCAATTAAGTTTTACTAAATTTCCCTGAAATTTTATTTATATAATCAAAAACCATCGCTTGAAAATTAGAATCTATTGAACTTGATAAATTTACTAGCTCATTAATTTCGGTCTCAAAATTTTCAATATCTATTATTTTTTCTGGCTTCATTATTTTTGCAATCAAAGAATGTAGAGTAAATTGTCTTAGCCTCCTAATTAACTAGACAGAATTACAAAAAAATTTTGTAATTTATGGATTTGAAAATTAGTGGGCAAAGACATTTAATATCTTCGAAATTTTTGTAAAGCATAAAAATGCCTATTTGAATTTGATTAAATTATTCTAATAGAGTTTAATTTTATGAATTCAAATTAAAAATTAATATGGAATTACTATTTGATTAATATCATTATTTAAAAACACA
>JBGAVW010000077.1:0-20297 GCA_044227925.1 Saprospiraceae bacterium
AGCCTCCGGTATCTTGTTCTATACATTCGAAAGTAAAGGGTTTACTGCAAGCAGAAGGATGGTGATCGTCGAGTAAGCTTTTAGCTCTGAAAATAATGGAAGCTAAAGAATAGTTGATTATTTGACAGTATTCTGCAAGACTCGTTGCAGCAAATCTTTCGTTGTAAAATAATGGGTGCCGTGTGACCGTACAGAAGTTTGTTTCCGCTTTTGGCTAATACCATGAGTTTTGAAATAGAAATTATTTATTCAACAAAAGGTGAAAGAATAAATCAAGCTTCCCAAAGGCAAGGTCACAAATTCTTATATTTACTTTACCAACGGTAAAAAAATCTATGAAGGGAAATGTAAAATGCAGCTTTTGTACTGCTTACTCTATTGCCATTGTTTTATTGATTAGTATTTTTACTGTATCATCGATCGCCCAGTCAGGTAACAGCAATTTAGACTCTATGATACACCAGCTGAATGCAATGAAGAGCGATACGAATAAAGTAAAAACTCTTTTCGAAATAGTAAAAATATACAGAAAGCTTCAACCCGATAGTGCGCTGGTATATTCTCAAATGGAATTATCCTTAAGTAAACAATTAAACTACTATTGGGGTATAGGGAAAGCCAATAATCAGATTGCATTGATACATATGGCACGATCAAATTTTACAGAGGCGTATCATTATTTTCTTTCTGCATTTGAAGCTTTTGATAAAATAAATGACATTCCCAATAAAATTACGGTCTATTCAAATATAAGTAAAATTTTTTCTACTCAAAACATAGTGGATTCTGCTATGAAATACATCAGCCTTACCCGTAGTTTGAATAGTCAATTATCAGATTCAGACGAAAAAACAGGCACGGAATTGGATGCGCTCACTGATCTTACTGTTGTTTTTTTGGGTATGGGCCAATTAGACAGTGTCATTTATTATAACGGTTTGGTAATTAAAAAATCAAATGAGGATTTTAATGAATTCAAAGGTGTAGCCTACCTGACGAATGGAACCGCGTATCAAAATCTAAAAGAAAATAAAAAAGCGATTGAAAATTTCAGATTAGCCGATAACTATTTAATGGACCCGGCTTACAAAATACAGATCCTGCAAGGCCTGGGAATAAGTTATTATAATTTAAACCAGTTAGACAGCGCCATTATTAGCAATCAATTGGCTTTGAATTTATGCAATACTCACGGTTTCGAAAACCTTATACCTCAAACCATGTTTAATCAGGGTTTGGCTTATTTAGGTAAAAAAGAGTACAAAAATTCTATTTTGATTTTTAATGAATGTATTCAGAATAAATACGCTTACAATACATTAAAGGCACAGTGTTTTCAATTTGGTGGTGATGCGTATCAACACGTTCAAAATATCAATAAAGCCATTGAATATTATCAACAATCACTGGCCCTGGTAGATTCATTTGACCACAACAGGAAAAGCCAGGTGCTTTATGCGTTGTCGACTTGTTATTATACTTCAGGAGATTTTAAAAGATCGCAAGAGTCATTGACCATGGCCGTTTCGGAAGAAAAAATATTTACTAACGAACAAATGATAAAAAATATAAATGATTTAGAAATAAAATACGAATCTACTTTAAAACAAGAAAAAATTAATCAGCTCTCTAAAGAAAATGAAATACAGGAATTGCAGTTGAAAAATAAAAACCAACAACAAAATCTCGCTTTGATGAGTTTCTTAGCAATAGGTCTGTTGGGTGGTTTAGGATTCTACCGATTTAAAGAAAAAAAATCTCAGGAAAAGAAAAATGCATTGCTTACTGAGCGTCTCCGGCTGAGCAGTGAGCTGCACGACGAAGTGGGTAGTACACTCAGTGGCATAGCCATGTACAGTCATTTGGCACAAAGTCAGCTGAAAGAACATAATGAGCCCTTACAGACATCGTTAGACACTATTCAACAATCCACTAATGAAATTGTAAATAAACTCAGTGATATCATCTGGATCACTAACCCTGAAAAAGATTCGCTGCCAAAACTACGCGAAAAACTGGAAGATTATTTGCGAAGAATGGCTGCTATAAAAAACATCCAGGTCGCTATTGATGAAAATACAAATGGCCAATTTATTCCTATATCCGATACCTTCCGTAAAAATGTCTATCTCCTGATGAAAGAAGCGATTAATAATGCAGTAAAGTACAGTAATGCCACCGAGATAAAATTCAGTTGTCTGCTGGAAAACAATATTCTTACGATTGGAATAGAAGATAATGGCAAAGGATTTGACATGAATGTAAGTAAGGGTAATGGCATTCAGAATATGAAAAACAGGGCGAAAGCAATACAGGCCGATCTCGATTTGGAATCAAGTGCAAGAGGGAGTAAGTTGATGGTGAAAGTGGGTATTTGATTAGATTGGAAATATTTTTCTTGTTAAAAATTCTAAAATTCAGTGGTTGTAAATATCAAATCCTGAGTTTCTGGAATTAATTTACACTGAATATGTGTTTGCTTTTTTGAGCAGCTGTTTCAAATCATAATAAATTTATTATTAGCTAATCAAATTTAATGATAATTCAGTTCCGGCGTTCTTACTTGAATTTATATTCAAAATGCCTCCCAAGAGTTCAGCTCGTTTCCTCATATTGATTAGCCCATTGCCTTTTTTTATCGCTTCTGGTGAAAAGCCTACTCCATAGTCGTAAACCGAAAATATGGAGTGATTTGCTCTTTGGATTATGGAGATTTTAATGTTGGAAGACTCACTGTATTTTAATGCATTATTAATCGCTTCCTTAAAAAATAAATAAATGTTTTTCCTTATATCTGGAGATAAGATTTGGTGTGGAAAGTGAAGGTCAATATTACTTTCAAATTGAACTTGTTTTGCTTTTGACATTCTTTCTGCCATTTCATGTATGCAGGTTATAAATTTTTCATAGGAATCAATTTCAGGACTAACTAACCATGTAATATCTCTGACTTTTTCGATCAATTCACCAGTGCTTTCTTGTATTATAAATATTGATTCGTTCAGTTTTTGAAGGTCGCGCATTTCAAATTGATGCTTGGCCAAATGTGAATACATTGAAATTCCACTGAGAGTAGCCCCCAGGTCATCGTGAAGATCTTGGCTGATCTGTAGTCGTAAATCAGTTAATGCTTGTTGATTCTGAAATTGTTTTTTATATTTAAATCTATTAAAAAGTAAGAGGCTTACTAAACTCATTATTAAAAAAGAGGATAAAATAATAAAAATCCATTTTCGTTGATTTTGAATAGTTAATTGGTTCAATTTTTTTTCTTGAATATGAAATCGTATGTCCGATTCTTTATTTATTAATTCATTTTCCTTTAATTGGAATAAATAATTTGATCTTTCACTTTCTAATTTGAGGTTTTTTAATTCAAGTTCTTTTTTTAATTCATTTTTTTTGACAGATTCTATTACGGCAATTTGCTTTTCAATCATAAGTTGGTTTAACTTTTTCTCAACCTCCAAACTAGCTAATTTTTTTTCTTTTTTTTCCGTTTCAAATTTCATGGTTAAATCATATACCATTTTAATTTTGTCATTATTGTAAACTGTATCTTTAAATTCTGAATATTTTTTAAGATATAAATAAGCGGTTGAATAATCCTTTAGCTTAGTAGCCAACTGAGACATTTTAAAATAAGTATTGCTTATTAAATAATCACTTCCTCGTTCAGTGTCTAAAGCTTTTGAGTAATAAGATATGGCCAGAGTAAAGCTATCTATTGATTCATATGCTTCAGCTATTCTGAGTTCAATTTTGCTTAATGAACTCTTGCTGTTATTATATTTTTTTGCCAATTCATACCCAGTTTTAAATAATTTTAAAGCTTCAAAGAATTTCTTTTCTTTCATTTTGCATTCTCCATAGGTAACAAAATTTCTACCAATGGAATTATACACATTGGACACTTTTCCTAAAGTAATACTACTATCAGCATATCTATAAGCATTGACACAATCATTTATTTTGGCATAATATGAACCAAGAGTGGCGTAGGCAATGGTGGTGGCTCTCAAATCATTTTCTATATATTGAATTCCTTTAATTAAATAAGCTATAGCATCTATATCATTTCCTAATTTTGATTGGATAGTAGACATGAGCTTGAAATATACCTCAAGCATTTTATTATTTTGTAGCTGTTCAGCGATTTTTATAGCTTGTAATATATAAATTGTGGCACTATCAAACTTGCTAAGCCCATCCAATGCATTGGCTGCCGCTCCAAGGCCATACATAATCCATTTTTTTTGTTGCGTAGGATTATTTATTTTTTGATCCGCAAAAGAAATTGCTTTTTTAGCATAATAAAAGGCTGAATCATACTGAATAATTTCCAAAAATGTTCTTGATATATTATTTAAATTAAATGCCATTACTTCAATTGTTCCTACTTCCTTTTCAAACTGTGCTTTGGCTTTTAAAAAATAGTCTAACGAAATTTCATTATTCCTTCTAAAATTAATAAGACCTAAATTATGATAGGCTTCTCCCATTCCTTTATTATAGTTATATTTGATACTCAACTCCAGAGCTTTAGAAGCCAATTTTCCACCATTATCCACTTTATGCAGACAAAGCGTATCAGCAGCTTCGTTTAATGAGTCTATGTATTTGGCAAGTATTAAATTAACATGGGATACATTTTGGGCTCTTCCATGGATTGCACTGAAAATAAAAAATGTAAATAGTATAGAATATTGAATTAGGTTTTTTATTGTTATAGTCACTGTTAAATATAAGTATTTCTATCCAAAAGTGACTATACAATGAAATGGTTTCTGCGTAACAATATGCGGATTTTATCTAAAGCCGTTTACTTTAACTGTCGTCTAAAGAAAATTACTTTATACTCAAATTGTTGTCATGCACGCGATTTTATAATGCATTCGTAACTTACACAACTAGCCCAATAAGGCCAATGGTATTATTGGGCTATTCAAAAGCTAAACTTAGGATTTACATCTATATAACATTGAATTGGCCTGATTTATTGAAACAACAGATAAATTTTCGGAACAAACACGTGAATGTATTTGATTTTTCATTGATTATTTATCTGAATTATTTTTATCTGCTGATACTTTATTTATTTTTAATGCATTAAGTTCTGATTTGAGATTTTCGATTTGAACCTGTTGTTCTTGGATAGCCTTTACTAATACTGGAATAAGCTCAGTATATTTCATTCCGTACACCTCTTTATTATCAGCGTCTTTTTGAATGTCGATTACTTCAGGGATGATTTGATTCATTTCCTGTGCTATAAATCCTACATGCTTTGAGGCTACGTTACTCTCCGTTTTCCAATTGTATAAGACGGGATTCATTTTCAATATATGGGACAAACCATATCCCGATGCTACTATGTTTTTCTTTTGATTTCTATCAGAAGTTTGAATGACATTATTTACTGCATACACTGCAGACCATCTAAAAGTACTATTGCCGAGGGAAATACCATCCGTAGCATCATTATGTCTGAATGCCCCGCCCGTCAAGGTAACATCATCTAATAGTGCTAAGTTTTTCCATGACAAAGCATTATTGGAATAGGATAATCCATAGATATTCGTGTTGTTGGTGGGAAATGTAGGAATAGAAAGACCTCTTATTTCATTTTGCGGTCCTATTTCGTCTGATGCAAGATTCCAGGCAGTGCCATTCCATTTAATGATTTGATCCGCTCTTGATGAAGTACCATTGGCTAGTTTTGATAATGTAATGCTTCCATTGGCAACCTCATTAGTACCTACCGCATTAGCTGCAATCTGCATATTCGTTGATGGACCGCTTACATCACCACCAAAATTAGTGGTTGGTAATAAATAGGGTAAGGTGACAGCCCCGCCTCCATTAGATAGATTTAATTGATTGGCACTGGAGTTGTAACTCAACGTTTGAATTTCATTGGTAGAGCTTTGATCACCGATGTTGGAGATTACATTGTTTAAAATAGCAATACCAAGACCTGCAGTATAAACTGATCCTGCACTTTCAGCTCCCGGAGCCCAGGATCCTCCGTTCCATTTTAGAACTTGAGGTGTATTGGGAGTACCGGGGGCGAGTTTATTAAATGTAACTGCACTATTGGCTATCTTTGATGTGCCCACTGTGTTATCCGCCAGTTCGCTAATACCAACAGCATTGGGTGTTAATTGTAAATTGGAGAAAGTACCGGATACATCACCACCGGCATTAGTAGTACTTGTGATATCGTTTGTCGGATCGGCGTCGCCCGTGTTGGTAATTATGTTATTGGCTAAAGAAATACCTGTACCTGCAGTATAAGTGCCAGCAGGTCCTTGAGGTCCTTGTATTCCTTGCAACCCTTGATCACCTTTTATTCCTTGTAACCCTTGTACGCCTGGATCGCCTTTGTCCCCTTTTAAACCTTGAATCCCTTGATCTCCTTTTATGCCTTGTATTCCTTGCGGACCTTGCTCACCTTGAATACCTTGTATTCCCTGATCTCCCTTTAATCCTTGTATTCCTTGATCACCTTTGTCTCCTTTAGGGCCTTGTGGTCCTGCCGTTTCCGGAGCGGGGTTCCATGCACCATTTACCCATTTTAGTACTTGTGGAATACTCGTACCCACAACTGGAGCAAGTGTGATAGGACTATTTGCTGAGCCATTTCCTTGCAATGGACTTAAAGTGGCTGCATTACCAGAGCCTACACTACTAAGATCTTCATCGGCTTGCCATTTAGTGCCATTAAATTTAAGTACCTGTCCGGATTGGGGATTGGGTATATTAACATCAATGAGATCTGAAAGTTTTGATATACTATTATTATTAATTACCCCCACCGAGTCTTTTGAAGGTTCCCATTTATTACCATTCCATTTTAGTACTTGGCCGACCAATGGTGTATTCCCGGAAACCGGGCTACCATAGAGTTGGTTTGCATTCCATTGCGGTTGGTTTTTAGGTAAATCTATCTGACCTCCATTTTTGCTCAATTGAATGGTAGTATTATTATTGAGCAATGAAATAGTTTGTATTTCATTGGTAGTATCTCTATCATTGTCCTCTTGTATTATTATTCCTTGCCAGGCGTTACCATTCCAGGCCAATACTTCATTGAGTTTGGAACCCTCTTTCAATGTAATTGGATTTGCTGCAGAGCCATCACCCTTCAAAGCACCTGAGGTAGCTGCACTACCTGATCCTACACTAGACAAGTCTTCGTCTGCGATCCAGGCTGCACCGTTCCATTTTATTACTTGACCTTTTTGAGGATTTACCGGAAGCGGTATATAAGACCTACCTTCAATTTTAATCACCCTGTTTTTCAGGGAATTCACTGAATCTTTTATGGGATTTATTGAAGCAACCAAAAGATCCTCAAATAAGCTCTCATCAAACAATCTAACGGAATCACACTGAATACGAATAAAAATCCTTGTCATCACACCCTTTAATATAGTGTCGACAAATACTGAATCACAACGGATAAACTTTCTTCTGGGTAATTCTTCAAAAATGGTTTCTTTCGACTCATCAATTCTTGATTTTACTATATCGATTATTTTACTATCATCAAACAATTTTACTGAATCACATTTTATCTTATCAAAAACGAATATAACCCCTTTCGGTGTAGTATCTCTTACAAATACGGAATCGCATCTCAAAAATTTCCTGCTTGTTAATTCATCAAAAATGGTATTCCTGAGATTGAGTTCGACCACATCATTTGTTCCATTTCCTTTTTTCCTGGTCACCTGAATGTATTTATCTCCTACTAAAGAATCTCTCCCACTTACTGAACCTAATGGATTTTGTAATAATGGCCCAGAAGATAACAGTTCAAATTTGCCATCCCCATCGGCATCACAGTCTACTCTCAGATTAAAAGGTCCTTTGGACCAATCAATTTTAGAAAATCCCGCTCCGCCTCCAATGGTAAGGTTTATGATACCAAACTGATCAGTAGTAGGCGATTGGTCTTCACTATACAGATTATTTGATTTAGTGTCTGTAATGATAAATCGCAAGGGCACTTTTTTGTTAGCAGCTGATTTACCATCTTTTTCTTTAAATGAAGCTTGAAATGAAAATCCTGATTGAGCATTTATACTCACAGCAAACAGGATGCATAAGAATAAGAAAATAGGTTTCATGTTTTAATAATTTATTTTTAGGTTATAGTTTTATTTTTTGATAAATAATAGACTTTGCAGATTGGTTTCTGCATTGGATAATAGGATTGAATAAATACCGGGTGGTATGGAATGTATATCTATCGTATATTGATTTTGAAATTGTTTTACAATCGTAGTGATTAATTGTTTCCCCATCATATCGATGATTTTTATATTTAAGTTTTTATGGGCAGTTTTTAGATCTCCCTGAACCGAAATAAAATCTTCAGCTGGATTGGGAAATAATATTACCTTATTAAATACGTGATCCGGAATGGGAGTACTCAGTATATCTGGTGGTTGTTGAAATCCAATGATTACTTTGTATGGGCCACAGTCTGCTGTGCCACTGATCACCTGGCCGATGGTGGCAGACATAAAGAGATTAGTACAGTCACCGGATACATAACCCTGTGCCAAAGTAGACAAGACCGATTTTTGGCTATAACCGGCGTTTAATACCAGCAAGAATAGAATTAATAGTTGATATTTAATTTTCATATTTTTTATAAAGTTTGAGCTGGTGAATAATCGGATAATTTTCCATCAGGATATTTTATACGGATTCGATAAGCAATATTTTTGGGTTGAGTACCTACGTTATCTACAAATGAATTCGTTTTCGTTTTATCGATGGCTACAAACGGACCCTTTTCGATTGCTTTGTAGATAATGTATTGTGCTGGTTGCTTAGTTGACGATGACCATGTTAATATAGCTTTGGTGCCTTCTTTTTTAATTACAAAATCTGTTACATCCGCTATTATGTCTTTTGCAACTGTTTTTATTTTATAGGTAAAAGCAGAATTGGAATAATGCCCTGCATCATCTTGTGCCAATATCTTAAACTCATATTCAATACCTGGCTTTACAGATCGATCGATAAAAGTAGAGGTTGTAGAATTTTTGGTGGTTTTAGTATCTAATACTTTCCATTCATCATTAGTTTCTTTACGATACAAAATATGTTTTACTGCATCTTTACTGGTACTATTTATCCAATGTAGCGTGATCGAGTTTGTATCTCTTTTGTATTCTGTGAATAGCGGTGCTGATGGAGGAATGAGATCTGGCTTTTGTAAAGCGATATAAGGACTAAAGTCTGAATAATTAAAGTTTTTATCTATAGCCACTACTTTATAATATATTCGCTCGGTAAGTGTTTTGAGCATGATCGTGTCTATGAAAGCGTTAGTGAGTATCGGTTTGTTGGTTACTACAGCAAATACATGGCTCGAGTCATTGGAAAAATGTATAGTATAGCCCATGATATCCGGCTCTTTATTGGCATTCCAGGAAAGATGTACTAATCCATTGGTATCAATTTTTCCTTTGAGACCTGTTGGTATTGCCGGTGGAATGCTGTCTACTAAATGACCATAGGTACTGAGAGAATAGCTGGCGTTACCGGCGGTGTCTACTGCAGCGATGATATAATGATTGGCTTTGAGGGTATTTACAGAATCATGGATATATACATGAGTACCTGACGGTACAGGGTCAAGATGTAATATGTTGTAATCACTGACCGGATTGAATGAATGACCTACAAAAAAACCTTTAAGATCAGTAGCTCCCGCATGGTTCCATTCTAATTTTATTTTAGCTGGTCCTATTTGCGTGGCTCTCACTTGTGTGGGTGCTGGTGGAGGAGTCTTATCTATACTGTATTGAATAATAACATTGGAAGGAGTACTGTATTCAGCAAAGGGAGTAATGCCTATAATGCGGTAATGGTATTTTTTGTAATTCTGCGCGGTAGAGTCCTGGTATAAATAAAAAACATCATTCAGTGAATCTTTAGACAGATCGGAATTAACAAATGGTACTGAGGTAATCCTGGAAAATGATTTGCCGTCTTCAGCACGTTCTAGGTGAAATGCCGTAAAATGGTTTTCTAAAATCTGCTTTTCCCAGGCCAGTGTCAATAACCGATCTTGCTGTGCAATATGATCCAGCACGGGTACTGGTATGGCTGTCCTGGTTTTTTCATGAATGGATATCGTACCTGGAAGTATGATGAATAGATCTGATTTGGCCAGGCTCGTAATCCGATAATGATATTTAAATCCTTTACGCACTTGTTTATCCACAAACATCAATCCACTGGCTGTGGCCGCTGGAGCAGATAAGTCAGCCGCTAATAAAGTATATGAAAATCTATTTTGAAGTTCTTCTGCTTTGGTGATGAATGATTTACTTTTGGTAGCTGCCCAGTTATTGCCATGAATCATTTGTGCAGCAACGACGGCATTCTGATCTTTGGTAATAGGAGGTGATATCTTTTGCCAATCATCCAAAGGCCAGGGTCTCAGACTGTCTGCTAAAACAGTATGCACAATTTTACCTGTAGCATTTTTCGTATCCGGCATTTCTTCCCTTTCAATTTTATATCCACTCTTTAATGAAAGATACCAGGCCAAGGGTCTATCCGGGGCCCATCTTAGTATAATACCCGTATCAGTAGCTTTTGCTATGACATGTATATGGGCATAATCTGAAGAATCCTGACTAAATAAAAAAGTCTGGAAAAAGAGTATGATAGCTGTGAAATAAAAATAAGTCTTCATAAATTGATGTTTAATCCAGGTCTGGAAGTGTAGGACATGTAATTCTATAGTAGGCAGTGATAGATGCAGACTTTGTTATAGAGGCTTCGTCGGCTTTTGGATAAGTATATATAATACCAAATGGTATAGGATTGTTATTGTTACAGTCTACCCTGCCATGTGGCTGCGAAAATTTAAAATATTCAACTCGCTCAGCCAGGTTTTTATATATACCATCACGTGTGATCTTCATCCAATCTATTACATCCGGAGTAGCGTAACGTGCTATTAAATCCTGATTATGCCTGTAGTGCCTATAAATTTGTGCTCCATAGTTTACCCGCAGTTTAAAAGGAATGTTCCCACCTGAAGTGCCTGCATTGGAACCATTAGAGTAGGACCCCTGATTTGCTGCTGCTGCATTGGAAGAACCGGAATTACTTGTACTGGATGAGGTTCCTGAATTATTTGAATTATACACCGTACCGTTTGGACTGGAAGTTACCGGGCTTGAGGTACCTGGTGCAGTAGAGCCAACAGAAGTATAGGGTTGATTTGATGCACCTCCAGGTGTATTAGTATATCCAGGATCTGAAGTTTGTGATATACGGTCGATACCTTGTGGTGGCTGGATTAGTTTTAAGTATGAATAATTGGAGAATTGGGTGGTATCAAATTTATATATAAGCTTCGGTGCATTAACCAATATACCTCCGCCCCAGTATGCCTTTAATCCAGCATTTATCGGGTATATTTTTTCTTTCAGATCTCTCGGCAAATCATAAACGGTATACGTATTGAGCCTATCGGGTAGTGGGTCCTTATCCAAGAAATTAAAATACTGTGTAGTATATGATTCACCATTTAAAAGGTTTGTTCCAAACTGTATCAAGGGTGGGTAATGATACTCTATTCCACCGGCTATACCTTTATAACCTTGTAAATCAATCTCATCAAATTTTTCGGCTACAGTAGTAGTAAGGTTTATTTGATCTATGCCACCCAGGTTGAGTGTTTGACTGGTCCAGGTTTTACCACCTAACTTTTCAGTAAGGGTATTAAATGCACTTGTTTTAAATTTATATTCAAATAATAAGTGTTCCGATTTCGGGTCATTTGTACTGGAATTAAATCGCATAAATTTTTGAGGTAGTACTTTAAATGAACTTTCATTATTTATTTTGACAGACATATCTGCTACTGTTTTATATCCTTCCTGCCTTATATTGGATAAGTTTACCTGGCCACCCGCAGCGGTAGTCGTATTAGGAAAAGCAATAGCCAAATCAAGATTATCAGCCAGCACCGTATTTTGTGATGCAAGCCTCACACGGTATATTTTACAGGTATAGGTGGTATTGTTTTTTAAATCGGATACATCAAAAAATAATTTTCTATTGTCTACAATTTGTATATCTTTTTTAAGAATAGTTTGGCCTACCGCACTAAACCTGGCCTCATATTTAAATGGAATCGAATGACCATTCATAACGGTGTCTTTATAAAATAGCCTGGAGCTGGATTGATTCAAGGCAACAAATCCTTTCGAATCCGGCCTTTCATTTTTAAGGAAGAAATTTTGACCGATCACCGGGTACGAATGAGAAAATACATCATCGACAATATAGTCCGGCATGATGCCGGTTTTGAAAGTATGTTTTTTAGTTTCTGTAAAACCAGGTACTTTATCCCATTGTCCATTTTTATTTTTTTCCGAACCACTTACCGTTACTTCTATACTGTAGTAAGTACGATCATCCAATACATTTTTGGGAAGTATAAATATTTCTGAGCCATCATTAAGATTCAGGTTAGTGGATATGGCATTGGCCTCACCTGCTTTAGTAAATTTTCTACTGTCAAAATTTACTTTAAAAACCCTCTCTGTTTGTTTTTCTACATCGTATACTTCTATTACTTTGTCTACGGCAGGAGAGATGAGTGCTTTCATGTCTACATATACGCTCACCTCTTTCTCACCATGAGCGGGGTATATATCCTGAATGATAGGCATGTCGCCAAAAGGATTTCCGGAGGCCATGGTACATTTTTCACCTAAGTTTAATTCCATAGTTTGTATTCCTTCTACCAATCCCAATACCTCATATTTTAAAGCACCCTTAGCATAAAACCAGGAAGGATTGGGTAAGCCTCCCTTCATTAATAAAGCAATGGAGCCTCGTAAAAACTCAAACTTTCCTTCTATAAACCAAAGATCTACGTGTATACCAAAAGCACCTTGTATGCCGGCATACAGCTGACCGGTACCGTACCATCCATCCACACCGGGAGTCTTTCCTGATTCTGCACATTGGCGATCATCACTATGTGTGATATTGATATCGGCACCTATAATGACATTTACATCGAGATAAAAAGGCTGAATGTCAAAATCAAAAGTATCTTTTAGCAATATGCCGGCAGCGATGCCGGAAGCCGAATATTCTATTTCTTTATCTAATACATCGTTTACATCTCCACCACTGTAACCATCATCACTTTTATTCAGCATTGCCATGAATCCCGGATCGGGTACGGGTACTTCATTGGGTAACCCATGCCCTGCCATCAGATAAGCACTGATATCTGTCTTTTTTATTTTGAGATCAAAGACTGCCCCTGCTTTTGCCTCAGGCGTGCCTATTTTTAAATACCAGATATTATTTCCCTCGTCCGATGGTCCTGCATAAAACGCTGCATCTACTATTTTATCACGAGGCATCTTGCCGTAAAAAACTTTGTTACCGTCTACAGTAATATTGGCATAGGCAGCTAAATTGCCCTGAATAAAACGTTCCTGGCTATTGTATTCAAATTCCACTTTACCCCATACATTCTTTTTGGTAGTATCGGCTTCGCCATTGGCCAGTTTTGTTACCGACTCGCCCATAAATCGCATATCTCCACCGAGACCTACATTGGGGCCTCCGCTACTATTAAATTGTGCCCATACAGACAGTAGCATATTATAAGTCTTGCCTTCATTTTCTGATCCAAATAGGCCTTGCAGTTTCATCCCATAGTTACTATTATAATTGGGCTGATATCCAATACCACTATAATTTAGATTGGCAGTATCTGTAGCAGTACCTACCAATCCTTCATAGCTTTTAGAGGTGATGGGGTTCTGGGTCATATGATACCACATTCCACCGCCGATTCCATAAAGGCTCATACCTGCAAACATGGGTATACCTGATGTACCGAAAGTGACCATACCATCTACATACCAATAGGAATAATTGGCTGCCGTATTGAATGCAGCATTATCGTTAGTGGTCTTTGTACCAAATTTTGCTTTGAGATGGGCTGCTATACCACTGGGGAGTTTGGCGGCTAATATGCCTTCCATGCCTTTATCATTCTCTCTATTGATAAATGCAAGTCTTCCTTTGAGTTCGAATCCACTTACCGCTACATCCAACTCTACATCTTTTAGTTCTAATTTTGTATCGGATATATAATCATTATTACCTGCAAAATTGAATTTGAATAAAAGATTCATACCAGCAGCAGCGCTAAAACCATTTTCATCACCTACTAGTACTATTTTGGGTTTAAAATAAAATCCCTGGTATCCACCCTCATTTACAAAATCAATGGAATCCAGTTGAATGGGAAAACCATTCATCGTTTTTTGGGGGCTGGCAAATGAAAAATCACCACTTTCAAATCCTATACCTGATTTATAACCCAAATTTTCAAACTTGATACCTTTATAGTTTAGACTGGAAAGGTGTGGGTGAATATGGCCGGCATTCGTCTCCAGATCCATGACACCATTGAACCAGGCATTCGCTCTGAAGGTATGGTCAGATCCCCTTACTATATTTAAAAGAGATGTATTATCAAATTTAAATTCTAAGGGCAGATCTTCCATATGCACTGAATCGCCTGCTATAGCAACATACAAATGAATGCTGTCAAGCCCAGAAAAATGCCCGCCAAAGTCTAACCACGATGTAGTATCTGTAAAAGGCAATAATAAACCACCTTTGAAGCGTATCATTTTTTCTTCACTACTGATCACACCTTGTATCGTATCCATTTTGGCACGCATGCGGGCCCAGCTATCATTAAAAATATTAGTGGCTTGAAGTCCTACATAATATTTTCCTTCGCCAAAAAGTAGTTTTGACCCGGAGAATGTAGTCCTTGTGTTCACTCCTTTGCCAAAATCTTTTGGGGTAAATGTTTTTAGGTTGGGTATGTACAGTCCCTCCCATCCATTTATTAATTGCGGATTGTTCATACCGGGATAAGTATAACCTTGTGGCACTACAAATCCAGGTGGGTTTTCAGCATCAGACCAATCAATATAAATGGTATCACTATCAAAACCCCAACCTTCAAAATCTTTAAACTGAAAAGCATCGATATTGGCACTCAGTATAAATCCATTATCATTGGCATTGGCAGATTCACTGTCTAGGTATTTAAATTTAAAACCTGCTTTTACCCTGCCCGGTTGTACTTCATCATTCGATTCATTACCACTGTCTTTATTAAGTAATGACTCAGATAATAATACATCACCCGCTATTTGGAAAGAATGGAATCCATGACAATCCCATTTGATATAAGACATAGTACTGGTGTCATTCATTTGGCCGCCCTTCAGTTGAAATCCATAGCCGCTTTGATTTTCATCAAATACCATATCCTGCGATAAATGAAAAATCATAGACTCAGAAAATCCACCGGGATGAAAACAAAATGTACCTGATAGCTCAGCTTGCTCCGGCAATGCCATGTGTTCTGGTAACAAATCACCAAAATTGATACTCGCTGTGAGATCGGCACGGGTTGGAAAAAATTTCATACTGGTAAGAGCCAGCACAGTATGTCTTCCTTTTACCGTGGCATCCCATCCTAAGGGTAATTGCATGGGCTGATCGAGTACAATATTCGCAATAGACTCTAATTCCGTACCTCCTGCCTCGGCTATCATTTCTCCTTCAAACACCATTTTATTCGTATTCACTTTGAGGTTTGTGAAATTCACTTTAATGGTTACATTATTTAAGAATGGGATTTTAATTCTTGCTTTGCCAGAAAAATTTGATCCTGAATTAGTTACTTCTGTCAGTACAGCCAAAAATTTTCCAATGAGAATTTCATCATTTACAGCTAACTGAGCTATACTGATCGTATTTACAGGGGCGGAGATAGTACAACTACTGCCACATACAGTATCACGAGGAACCTCTATCGTTGTTACAGGTGGAGATACCTTACCATTACCAATCTGGAAACTATCTATCGTAGTAATGTTGTAAAAATCTGAATTGCTCAATGATAATAAACTGGCTTCTGTGGGAATATCATCGGGATTATTGTACCAGCCCAGCCTCCAATAATAAGTTGCAGTATCTGAAAACCGACCTTGGAAATTAAGATCCTTATAAAGCTCGCTGGTAAGCCTGGCAGCATCTAATCGACGAGTTTGAGTACCATTTTTTTCATAGAAATCATCTTCATTAAATTGTAGATGAATCCCTTTTGCCATCAAATTATCAGTGAAAGATTTACTTTTAGATACTTGTATTACTCCGTATTCGTTTACTTGTCTGGGAGCATATTCTATTACTTTTTCATCTTCAATTTGAAATATTTTAAAAGGTGGGAGAATGGATGCTGAAACATTATTAAATTTTAAATTGAAATCTACTATTCCGGTGTCTACACTAGCAC
The DNA here is from genome assembly GCA_044227925.1 of Saprospiraceae bacterium. Taxonomy (GTDB): domain Bacteria; phylum Bacteroidota; class Bacteroidia; order Chitinophagales; family Saprospiraceae; genus JADJLQ01. The sequence continues at coordinate 16,400 of JBGAVW010000077.1, forward strand.
CCCTAATAGGGGCACTTAATAAAGGTGCTTGCATGCCCACTTTAAATACGACGGGGGCCATTGATGCAGATAAGACAGGTTTTCTAAAATATAACATTTTCATGTTGGTGCTACTCCATGTGTAGGTATGACCTCTTACAAGGGTGGGCATAGATCTTAGATCATTCAATGCTAAATGACTAGAGTAAAATCCGTCGGCATCCCATCCAGGCACAATACCATCATTGATGATATAGTTTAAATATCTGCGTGGGCCTCCACTCTTCCATCTTCCATTTTCCCGAATCAATCGGGCCATGAGGTTGTTGATTTCGCCAATAGCAGGCACAATTCCCGGAGCAGTATATTCATTGAGTGATAATAGTAATTGTTGAAGAACAATTGAAACATTTTCTAACTGTTTTCCGGTTGAGGCAATATTGAAATTCCAACGAGGTGATCTTTCAAAATTGTCTATTATTAGTTGATTTGTTGTTTCGTCGGTAAGATTAGTATAAGACCAAAACTTAATATACTTATCACAATACGGGGAATATTTCATCACCAGTGGTACTTGAGTAAATGGAATGTATGCTTCATGTGCAGGAGATACGGCATCAAAAGATATTTCATTGCCACATTCCTGCTCAAACTCCAAAAAAACCTCAAATACTCCTATATCGCTGCGAAGATCATTGGCTATGTGGTGTTCATCATTCTCGGCATATACTCTAACGGCATAACTATGTTCATCCTGAAGATTCAAATCATTTATATTGATTTGATAAAAAAATACATTAATATTTTCTTGAAACAATACAAGACTGTTGCCCGGCTCTTCCATGAGTTCTTGCATGTTTAATAATGAATGCACTTCAGACTCCTCTTCGTTTTCTGATTTAATCCCTAAGTCAATAATTTTTAAACTATAAGTAGTAGTAGATCTTATCATCGGATTATTAATACTGTGATTCCATGAAATAATATAATTGGGGGTTATTGATCCATCGAAAAAATTGGTATAATTTGGCTTTGGATTAGTAAGAATGGGACGCTCCGGATGGACTATATTAAATCGAAAACAACCAATACCGTATATTTTATTATTATTATTTGGCTCAATGGCTGTAATACATATTTCGTATTCTCCCTCTGGTAAAACCCCGGAAACTAAGATATCATTCCTCACTGCTTCCGGCATGATATCATCTATCTTAAGAGCTAAGCATAAGTCATCTATATTATTCCTGGTATATAATCTGCGCTGGCCCCCTGGTATAGATTGACTACAATGTGCAAATTTGGAATCGAATTTGAGTCCAATAGGGCCACTAATATTTACTAATGATTCGAATTCAATATCTCGAATAGTTTTATTAATGATATTGATATTAAAATTGTCGAGATCTTGATAATCATTCCAATAGATAGAGTAAGGTCGCATACCGGTAACCCGTATATCTAAGTCTTGCGCTGATGTGAGAGTGGTTATGAAAATCAAAAAATAAAGAATAAAAAATCTACTCATGGTTACTTAAGTTGATAGTTTAGTGAAGTATTTCCCCGCCATTCCTGATACGATTTTCCTTTGACAGCATTGCGATCAATATAATTCAATGAAAAGCTCAGCTGAGATTTATGGGTTAATTTCCATTGAATCCCCGTATTAAAACCATATTGATTTCCATCAGCTACTTGATCTAATACGTTTTTGTTATAGTTTATTTGTAAACGCGTTTGTAATTTATTAGTGAGCCATCTTTTAGTTCCGGATATATACATACCATATCTGCCATTTTGGATAGTGGCGTATTCACTTGTCATATATTGTAAAGAAGTATGTATAGAAAATGCATTGGGTTTGTGTTGAAATGTGTGATTAATACTGGCCATAGTTACATCCGCATTTTGACCAAGTGCTTCATCAAGACTAAGATCAAGTATGCTTTGAAGTGAATAGTTTAAAGAAATAGTTTGTTTTATATTTTTGTTTCCAAAACTGATATAGGGCGAAATAGAAATATTGGAATTGATTTGTCCGTATTTCAGACTGTCATTTATCTGTACTATTCCTGATACCTGATCAAAATTAAAATTGGAGTATTGAGCACTTAGCCCGAAAAATTTATTTGGTATTAGATTGATGGAGGCATCGTATATTTTTTGTACAGAAGTGAGACTTCTATGGCCCCTCACATTATTCTGTTGTAAGCCAAAACTACCATTAAACGACAATTTTCCTTGCCATAGACTGGCGCCGCCATCTATTGTATAGTTTTCGTTATCGTCTCTGAAATAGTAAGCTCCTAAGCTTGAATAGAGCGGATCTATGTATTGATATTTAGCCCCAATCTGGTAATTACCAAAATTAAATTGAAGAGAAGCATCACCTGCGAAGTTTACCCGGGTACTATTATTAATAGTCATTATTTTACTTCCCCAGTCGTAATATTTTTGTTCCTTATCTCCTACTTCTATGTCAGCAGCATTTTGATTTGCAGTATATACACTGGCACCCGTATTTAAAACAAGAGTAATTAACCGTTTAAACAGGTTTACACTGGATTGAATGCCCATTACTGTGTTTTCTGCTCGTTTAGCAAAAATACTATCTGGTACTTCTTTGAATCGCGCACGGTCTTTTGCATTGAATACAATGAAATCTATATAGTTTCTAGAACTCCCTATTCCGATTTTGCCTCCTATTCCCAATCTATTATAGGGTTTTATATACGTATGATTACCATTGATAGAATCCAGCAAAGCACGTGGACTTTCAAGTGAACCAACCATTGCAGAAAATCTAAATTTGCCTGGTGAGAGGGCAATACCACCACCTTTAAATGTCATCGCAGTCAACGTATAATTGCTAAATAGCATCTGACTATGGCCAATGTAAAACTTTGCCCATTTGTAAGATGGACTCATGCCCAGTCTATACATTGGTTTGGTATAGTTGAGTTGTTGGTCCCTGAAGCTTACAGACATTGGTATTTTGAATCCGTAGATAGCAATATTGGCATTGGCTTTGATATAGTAGCCAAAGGGTGAGGTAGTAGGAAAGTTGTTGTTTGTAGTAGAAAAATTAGATCCTAGTGACAATCCTGCTCTCCATTCCAAAGGCTTCTGCTTTTTTATTTCAGCTATATCCTGAGACCACAATAAGGTGGTACAGCATAAGCCTATGCCAAGAAATGCCATCCGTAAAACCCGCATTTTTATTTTATGTATTTGCATTGAGATACTCTCTGTGTATTTTGATCTTATTTTGTTCCCCTTTCCCGGTGATAACTCTTGTTATTATCAATTAATATCACTCCATACCGGATTAATGCCTCCGTTTTGTTAGATACCTTTAATTTTTTATACAACCGGTGTGCATATTGCCTTACTGCAGGCAGCGAAATGTGCATTTCTGTAGCAATGGATTTATATGTTTTGCCATTGATTAATTTTAATAATACCGTCATTTGTTTTTCATTTATTTTAATATCATGCGGTAATGCATGCAGAAATACTCGCATATTTTATTGTTATTGGTAAGATGGTGGTCATTACTTGAATGAGTACAAATTTCTCTGACTACCTTAGTTATCACAATACCCCTTTGAGGTATTTTTTAAGGTAGTACGGAGACGCCTTTTTGAGCGCTTTCCAGGCCCATTGCCTGTATAAAAAAGAAAATAGGGTTATTTTTTTATGATCAACTGAACCTGACAGCCTTGTCCGGGTGCAGTTTCTATAACTAAATCGGCATTTATTTCAGCCGCCCTTTTCTTCAGATTGGTAAGGCCATTGCCGGGTGTGTGAGCAGTTAAGTCAAACCCTTTTCCGTTGTCTTTGATGGAGATATAAATTCCGGAATCTACCTGTTTAATTTCAAAAATCAATTGAGAGGCGGAACTGTATTTTACAGCAT
>JBGAVW010000078.1:0-19541 GCA_044227925.1 Saprospiraceae bacterium
CGCATATTCAGAGCAGGGGAGAGTGTCAGGGTTGAATTCAGGTCTCCAAATTTTGCAGGGGTGTCAGGATTCCAGGGCACACTGAGTACGAAGTACGAAGAGGGCAGTGGGAATCCGCCAACCTCCCCTTCAGGGGTTGGGGGCAAAAATGGAGTTCAAACATTATTGTTTGAATCCATTTCTACCGAAGGGCAATTAGCACTAAGTAATAAAAATGTAGGACTTCGATTTGCAAACGAAGGACTTATCACGATGTCATGGAATACCAAAACAGGTATCGATATAGATTCTAAATCAACCCTATTCTCTATGAACTTTGTAGCTCAGAAAGATGGCAAACTTTCTGAAGTACTTCGCATCGGTTCTCAGCGTACCAAAGCAGAGTCTTATGAGGGCATTGGTGAATTAGGCAATCTATCCTTACGCTTTACCAAGGATGGCAAAGAAATATCCGGTACCAATACATTGTACCAAAACTATCCAAACCCATTTGATCAGCGGACGGTGATTGGTATCAACCTGGCTCAATCTATTCAGGGAGTGATGAAGATTACCGATATCACCGGCAGGGTGGTTAAAACGATCGATCGTGAATGGAACAAAGGATATAATGAAGTATGGTTAGATAAAAGAGAAATAAATGCGAGCGGAATAGTGTTCTATAGTTTTGAATCAGGCGTGTTTAAAGCAACGAAACGAATGATAATGATTCAATAAATTTGAATTGAATATGCTAAAGTATTAAACAAAAAAAGGACAAGATTTCTTGTCCTTTTTTTGTTTCAGTGCCAATGTTAATACACCATTTTCACACTTAAGAAATCTAATATTTTAATAACCCTCGTTCAATAAATTTGAATGCATCCATTCTTAAAAAAATGATACATAGTGATCACTCTTAATAAATGACAATTCACTCGAATCGACGAATAAATGCTTATAGAAGGTAAAATCCGATCTATACAAATCTCACCAAATCGATCGGTTTCGGCCTTTATCAGAGACCTGGATTATCTAAGCTTGATTTAGCTTCTAAAATTGTATCCTTTCTGGTAAAAACTTCTTTACCAAATTTTCATAATAGGATTTTAACTCTTTCCAATTGGGAGGCGTTGGGTTTTTGGAATAGAGATCATAAGGATTGAAAAGCTTTACCCATTTAAGCATAGCCTTATCATGATCATCAAGAAGGTATTCATAAGCCCCTTCTTTGTGCCAGGCATAAAATGAATGATAACGCAACATATATAATCCTTGTTCCGGTATATAATCCTTCATCATTTGATAAATATATTCATCATGACCCCATGACATGGTCACATTTCTGAGTCCGCATCCTTTTTCGTATACACCATAAGTTGAAGTATAAGTACTGTTTTGAGAGTCTGGATTTAAGGCAAAAAACTCAGGATAAACTATTTTATCTGAATAGGCGCACCCGACGGGAAAGGTATCGCCTACAACGGCCCATTGAGGCTCGCCAAACAAGCACAATACTTTACCCATATCATGCATGAGTCCTGTTAGCACCATCCAATCCGGATGCCCATCCTTTCGGATAGCTTCAGAGGTTTGAAGCAAATGCTGAAACTGATCTAAATCCGTATCAGGATCAGAGTCATCTACCAGTTGATTTAAAAAATCAAACGCATCCCATATGGGCATTTCTTTTTTATTGAAAGCGAGATAGTCTTTTCTTTTGTTTTGTACAAAGTCAAAAGTCTGATAGGTATGATTTAACTTATAAAACTCTTTCACTGTATCCCGTGTAGGTTCTTCATAGTTCCTATACGCTTCCGTACTCTTAGCCGTAGCTATAGCTTCAGGGTCGGGATACCTTTTGAGGAGATCCTCCTCCCATTCATCTAAGCTGCCCAAGGGATTTTTATTGACTTGCGGATTTGTATAGGTTTCCATAAAAGAATTGATTTAAGAGCTGCTAAGTTCTTAATTATTTTTGGAAAAATTAAATTTTTGTATTGGGTTGGTTTTCCAGTAGTGGCCACAGAGAAAATAAATTTTTCTTTAATTACGAGCGTAGCTTTGATTTACTCTTTTTTATTTAATCTAACCTTAGCCCGGGTAACTTTACAGGATGAAAAAACAGCCGTTGTTAATAAGAATTTGACGATGATCTTATAAAAGGATATGGCTCATAATGAAATATGTATTTTTACAATGTATGAGATATGCAATAATGTTAGCTTATAATGGGACTAAATATGAAGGTTGGCAAATTCAACCAGGCAGACTTACTGTACAATCTGCATTGCAGGAGGCATTGTCCACATTGTGCAGGGCTCAGATAGAAGTGGTGGGTTGTGGTAGAACAGATAGCGGGGTACATGCTAAAGAATATACCGCTCATTTTGATTGGAATACAGAATTACCAAAAGATATGGTATATCATGTAAACGCAATATTACCTCCGGATATAGCCATACATACCATCAAATTGGTGTCTGATGATTTTCATGCCAGGTACGATGCTATATCGAGGACCTATGAATATTATTTGCATGGGTTTAAATCCCCTTTTATCGACGCATTTTCTTATAGGGTAAAGCAATTCGATAAATTAGATCTTACCAAACTTCAATCTGCAGCTGACCTGCTCTTGAATTACGAACAGTTTTTTCCGTTCTGCCTCAGCAATAGCGGTGTGAATAATTATAATGTAAAACTCGAACTGGCAAGGTGGGAAAAGATTGAAGAAGGTAGGATGAAGTTTACTATAAAAGCCAATCGTTTTTTACGCGGAATGGTCCGGCTGATAACCGGTATGTGCGTAAATGTTGCTCTGGATCAGCTCACCCTGGATCAGGTAAGATCGTCTTTGGATCAACAAATCATTTTACCTAAAAGTTTGAGTTTGCCTCCTCATGGTCTCTATCTTGTCCAAGTAGAATATTAAATGATTCCACAGGTACTTAAACACTAGCCATCCGGCCTGGATAGTACTAAATAGTTTAGTTATTAATTCCGGAAATATCAGGAGTTTATACTGGCTGCATCAGATCGAAACTAATTGAATCTTAAATTTCAGGATACAAAGGGTAACCCGCCATCATATCGTTTACTTTTTTCTTTATCTCGGCTATCAAGTTTTTATTTGAGGCATTCGTGACTATTTCATTGATCCAATCTACTATTTGTTTGCATTCACTTTCTAGTAGGCCTCTGGTGGTGATGGCAGGAGTCCCAATCCGTAAACCGGAAGTTACAGTTGGGCTTTTCTCATCAAAAGGGACCATGTTTTTATTCACCGTGATATCGGCGGCTCCCAATGCCTCTTCCGCATCTTTGCCGGATATATTTTTGTTGGAGAGATTAATCAGCATAAGGTGATTGTCTGTGCCGCCAGATATGATTTGATATCCATAGGCGTTAAATCGTTCTGCCATAGCAAGGGCATTCTTTTTTACCTGCACTACATATGATTTGTAATCTTCAGTAAGCGCTTCACCAAAGGCTATCGCTTTTGCAGCGATTACATGTTCCAAAGGCCCTCCCTGCATGCCTGGAAATACGGCACTGTCTAAAATGGTCGACATTTTGATTGTAGTCCCTTTAGAGGTGGTTTTACCCCAGGGATTATCAAAATTCTTACCCAACATTATGATGCCGCCACGCGGCCCTCTTAGGGTTTTATGGGTGGTGGAAGTCACTATATGACAATGTTCCATAGGATTATTAAGTAGTCCTTTGGCGATCAATCCTGCAGGATGGGCTATATCAGCCATGAGTAATGCCCCAACTTCATCAGCAATTCTACGGAATTCCTTATAATCCCAATCTCTTGAATATGCGCTGGCACCACAAATTATCAATTTTGGTTTGTGTTGTATCGCGGTTTCAGCTACTTTAGCCATATCTATCCTGCCGGTATCAGGCTCTACTCCATAAAATACAGGATTAAATGTTTTACCACTGTAATTTACCGGAGAGCCATGGGTAAGATGACCGCCATGTGCGAGATTAAATCCAAGTATGGTGTCACCTGGTTTTAAACAAGCTAAATACACCGCGCTGTTTGCCTGCGCACCGCTGTGCGGTTGCACATTGGCATAGGCCGCCCCAAAAAGTTGTTTGAGCCTGTCGATTGCAATTGTCTCTATTTCATCTACTATCTCACAGCCTCCATAATATCTTTTGCCTGGATATCCTTCTGCATATTTATTTGTGAGACAGGTACCCATAGCCTGTATGGTGTCGAGGCTGGCAAAGTTTTCACTGGCGATCAGTTCTATACCCCTTCGTTGCCTGGATAATTCCTGTGAGATAAGTCCAAAAACCGGATCTTTCATGTAAGTAAATTATAGTTTATTAATTTGGAGATGCGAAGATAATTGATTGTATGCTGATAAATAAAAAAGGCTACTCCGATATACAAAACAGCCTTTAGCTTGAATAACACAAAAATTACTTTGTAATTCCCAGTGCTTACTGTTTCAAGGTCTACTGATCCGATTGGAAGAGTATTGTCTTGCTGAAACTTGGTAAGAGCGGTTTTGATGGCAGCATTTAGTTTGGCAGCCAATGCTCCGCTGTAGTATCCTTTTATTTTCAAATCAGCGGGCGTTTCTTATTTTGAACCATTATTCCAATCTGGTATTGCTTCTGTTACTAAATCTTTTTTGTTTATTTTTTTATTTATATCGGGTTACCTGAATTTCATGCTGAGAAGCTTCTTTCACCATTTTAAATTCTGTAGAGTTAAATATTGGATTTAAAAATTATGAATATACTAAATAATGTTTTGATTCTATTCCGGGAATATAATTTAATTCTGATATTTTAGAAAGTGGTACTGTTTTATTGTTTTTTTTCAAAATCATAATTTCATTTATTTTTAAATTATAACCGGTATTAAGCTCTACTCCTTCGAAAAGTAAATCCGGATGCTTTGCATTTACTAATAATTCTTTTTTATATGTACTGGTAAACGGCTTGGATGACAATTGGCATTTAAACAATCTTCTGTTTAGAATACCGTCTGCTAAAATCCGGATCCTGGAGTTTGGGGAATGTGAACTGACTTTCAATCCAAAACTAACGTTACTATCATCAATATCAGCAAATAGAGTTAACAATTTTTTTTTATCATTATAACCTGCATTTTTTAATACATAAAGAGCAGGAAAAAGCATTTGCAGGTCTCCGGATTCGATTACTGTTTCCAGCCAATGAATCAGCATTTTCTCTGCTGCAAGTACCGTTTTATGCAAATACACTTGCCAATACATAATGCGCCTTGAAATCAGGAATTTTTCTATGGTATATATGCCTTTTTCCTCGACGACCAATTTGTTATTGACCACATTAATCATTTTGATCAGGCGTTCATATCCAATCACTCCTTCGGCAACACCGGTGTAAAAACTATCCCGGTTTAAATAGTCCATTCTGTCCACATCCAATTGACTGGAAACCAATTGGTGCAAAAACCTTTTCGGATACCGATTGGTAAAAATCTGTATCGCCAGATTTAATTTTCCATTATACTCATCGTTTAATAGCTTCATGAAAGAAAGAGAGAGGTGTTCATGATCAAGGAGTATGAGCTTTTTCTCCAAAGCATGAGAAAAAGGGGAGTGACCTATGTCATGCAATAAAATAGCGATTTGGGCTCCCTGTGCTTCTTCAGGAGTAATTACCACCCCTTTTGATCGTAGTGATTCAATAGCCAGGGTCATCAGGTGTAATGCTCCCAATGCGTGTTGGAATCGGCTGTGACTGGCTCCGGGATATACAAAGTCCGTCAATCCTAATTGCTTGATCCTTCGCAACCTTTGAAAAAAAGGATGCTGTATAAGATCATATATAAAATCATCGGGAATAGTAGTAAATCCATATACCGGGTCGTTGATTATCTTTCTTTTATTCATGGTATTAAAAATATAAGTATCATTGCCATCGTTTGCAATGGTGGCCTATTGGAAATAAGTATACACCACCAGGCTTCAAAATCTCTAATATATAAAATTGAAATGGAATCTACTAAAATACTTTGGGCCGACGATGAATTGGATCTGTTAAAGCCACAGGTTTACTTTCTGGAGAAAAAAGGATATCGATTTGTACTGGTGAGCAATGGACATGATGCTTTGGAAGAATACCTGGCGCACAAAGATATAGATATCGTGTTTCTTGATGAATCCATGCCGGGATTATCCGGCTTAGAAACACTCGCCAAATTTAAAGCAATCAATCCCAATCTTCCAATTGTAATGATTACCAAAAATGAAACAGAGGATATTATGGAAGAGGCCATTGGAAGCCAAATTGATGATTACCTTATAAAACCGGTAAATCCCAACCAGGTATTGCTCACATTAAAAAAAATCATTGACAACCGAAGGTTGGTTCAAAATAAAACCAGCTCGGACTACCTGCAGGAGTTTAGGAATATATCCATGAACATCAATTCGGTGGCTGATATCAAAGGGTGGTTGGATATTTACAGAGCCATAATCAATTGGGAACAGAAACTGGATCAGTCAGATAATCCGGAAATGACCCAGATCCTTTCCAATCAAAAAACAGAAGCAAATAATGAGTTTGCAAAGTTTGTTGCAAAAAATTATGAGAACTGGCTGGTCAAATCTGATATTACTTTTTCACATCAATTGATAAAAAATAAGCTTGTTCCCCTACTTTCAGATGATAAGCCGGTATTAATGGTACTATTGGATAATTTAAGATTTGATCAATGGAAAGCTATAGAACCCAAAATAAGCGAGCGATACCGGGTTGAATCCGAAGATTATTTTCTGAGTATTCTTCCGACCACCACCCAGTACAGTCGAAATGCAATTTTCTCAGGATTATTGCCAGCTCAAATTGAGCAGCGCTTTGAAGATTGGTGGTTAAATGACAATGAAAAAGGGGGCAAAAATCTGCATGAAGCAGAACTGCTTGAAAGACAACTCCAGAGATTAATAAAATCAAATACTCCCAAATCCTATTACACTAAAATTACTCAAGCTAATGAAGCAAAAAATTTACCTGATAATTATACCCAGTTTCTCAATCAACCGGTAAATGTTATCGTCTACAATTTTATAGATTTCCTCTCTCATGCCCGCACCGAAATGGATGTATTAAAAGAATTGGCAGGGGATGAAAAAGCATATCGGTCTTTGACACAATCCTGGTTTGCCAATTCTCCTTTATGGGCACTGCTTCAAAAACTGGCCGATAAGAAAATAACCATTGTAATCACTACAGATCATGGAACCATCCGGGTCAAAAACCCGGTAAAAGTGATTGGTGATAGAGAAACTACCACCAATCTGAGATACAAAGTAGGTCGTAATCTCAACTATGATCGAAAAGAAGTATTTGAAATAAAAGATCCTAAAAAAGCAGGCTTACCCAGTCCCAACATAAGTTCCACTTTTATCTTTGCCAAAGGAGATGGTTTCTTTTTGTATCCTAATAACTATAACTATTATCACAATTATTATCTGCATTCCTTTCAACACGGTGGCCTGTCTATGGAAGAAATGATTTGTCCCTTTGTGGTGCTTAGTCCCAGGTAATAAGCAGTTGAGAAAAAAATTTATTTTACCAGCATACGGTAACTTTCATTAGACATAATCCATTGTTCCCATACATTTGCTTCAATCAAGATGGTAAATGCATCTCCCATGCTGCCTTTTTCTTTTAACTTGATTTTTAAAAAATGAAACCAGAGTATGGATTCAGGATGTATGGATTCAATACTATCCAATGAATACCGGAATGTCTTAAAATAATTTGTTATATAAATATGATCTGTGCTTACATCCATCCTGTATAGTCTCCAGACCGTAAGCCGTAGGATCAATAAAGTTATGGAGAAAACCACCACTATCCCAATCTTATAAATCCAGGTTTCAAATACCGGTGATACTTCATCGCCTGCTCTGATGGTGGCAATCATCCACGTAAGCATAAACACGGAATAAAATACCGGCACAAAAATTTTGAGTAACAAGGTCCAGCCGGAAGATACTCTGAGCATAATCAATTAATCTTGTTTGGTTTCATCATAATCATATTCATCTGCACCGGTGGTTTCTGCTTCCGGTTCGTCAGGCGGTAGAGGATTTACCTTGCCTGCAATGACGATGCTTATTTCATATAAGAGCAGGAGCGGAAAGCTGACTAATAATTGAGAGACCACATCCGGTGGGGTGATAATCGCTGCAATTACCAAAATGACTACTACAGCATGTTTTCTGAATTGCTTTAAAAAAGGGCCAGATACTATACCCACTTTGGCAAGGAAATAAACCACTACAGGCAATTCAAATACAAGGCCCAAGGGCAAAATAAACATGGTGAGGTAATTTACATAAGATCCCAGGGTTACTGTATTTTGAATAGTGGCGGAAATTTCATAGTTACTTAGAAACGAAATGCCAAAAGGGGCTACAATATAATATCCAAATAATACTCCGGTAAAGAACAACATCGAGCATATAAAAACCACTCCTTTAATTGCTTTTTGTTCCTTTTCATATAATCCAGGTTTTACAAATCTCCAGATCTCCCACAGCAGGTAAGGAAATGAAATGATTATCCCTATCCAAAAAGAAGAAACCATATGCATCATAAATTGCTCGCCGAAATCCCGGGTAAACATGACCAGGTCTTTATTTGGACCAAAACAAAACTTTTCGGAAAACCCGCAAAAAACCCTATAGATTACAAAATCTTTCTTTGTTGGTGCGAGTATGACTTTATCCCAGAAAAAATCCTTAAATATGAAAACCACTATCGCGGAGACTACGATAGCAGCCACTGCACGTACGATATGCCACCTTAATTCTTCTAAATGGTCCAGGAACGACATCTCCTGGTGATTATTTTTCTTCATTGGAATCGCAAAAATAACTGCTTCAATCGACTTATATGATTTAAAATAGAGAGATTGAAAGCATTCGAATACTTAGAAGTAAAAAGCTTACTTTTTCTATATAAGTATAAAATTAATTTGAACGCATTTTTGCTCGTATATTAAGCCCGTAGTGGATAAATACACTTTAAAGGTTAAATTTGCGTTTTATTCTAGTATTTCAATTTTAATTCTTGAAGCAGTACAGTTATTTATTCAGTGTAGGTTTTCTTTGGTTGTGTTGTGTGCAAATCAATATCGCCCAGGTAGATAAGGTTCCACTGCACTATTTTAGTTTTGATTCCTGCACCCTGGCTGATGCTCAAAAAAAAGCATCCAGCGCCTCGGTTGGGCCCCTTACGTGTGATTGTGGTGTGATAAATAAAGCCCTGAAATGGAATGGTGGATTGAATTTTGCAAATTGGGACTCGCCATCATTACAGACTTTATTTGCCGGTGATTTTACAGTTAGTTTTTATTTTAAACCCGATCGAAAATCAGTGGGTTTGATGGATATGGTCTCAAAACGGGGAAAATGCGGGATCGATAGTTTATTTGCCATGAGATATCTTGCAGATAAACATACACTTACTGTCGATTTAATCGGAAGAGTCGAAAACATCGGTACTTTAAGTGTGAAACTAGACGAAAATTATTGCTGGTTCTATGTTGCTTTTACCAAGCAGGGGCAAAAGTTAACACTGTACGTAAATGGTGAAGAGAAGGCATTTAAAGTAAACAACTATACCATCACCGTGCAAAATAACGGTAAATTTTCATTAGCCAATAGCCCATGCCTCGGAGTCTCTGATATCAGGTATAATGGTGTCTTAGATGAATTAAAACTATTCAATTCCGCTTTGTCGAAAGACGAAATTAAAAAGCAATACAAAGAAGCCGATAAATTAATAACAAAAGATACTGTAATACTAAAAGGCCAATCGGTGAATATAAGGGCAAACAGTTCCTGTTCCAATTCCTTTGCATGGGCACCATTAACCGGTGTACAGAATCCCAATGTTCAAACCACACGTATAACTCCTGCTTCCACTACTGTCTATTACCTTACCACCACTCAAAATGAATGTACCATCAAAGACAGCATTAAAATCACGGTAGTGGATGCATCTGCGTTGGATTGTAATAACATTAATATCCCTACTGCCTTCACTCCCAATGATGATGGGCTTAACGATGTATTTCGAATCACCAATCATTATGTAATTACATCTATGAAATCATTTGAGATATTTGATAGATGGGGTGGTAAAATATTTTCTGGTACTTCTCCGCTTTCTGCCTGGGATGGCACGATAAATGGGCAGCTTGCTAATCCGGGTATTTATGTATATCATTTAAAATACCAATGTAATGGAAGTGATCGACATAAAAGCGGTAGCTTTTCACTGATTCGCTGATCTGGCACTATTTATTCCTTTGGGGTTATTCGTTGCAGCGTGTTCGCATTTAAGATCGGACCATAAAATAGAGCATTTAAAAACACTTTATTTGTGCCATACCAGAATGCTCTGAAATTTAAATTATCCGGTACAGAAATTATTCTTCCATTTCCCAGTGCATTAATTACTGTGGCCGCTGAATTTTTGATTTGATCCAGATTTGATTTGGAAACATATCCACTCAATAAAGGATTTTCAGTATACCTGAATGGAGCCGCATAAGCATTTTTGGGATTGTCCAAAAAAACCCGTGTTGATTTAAATAAAGGTATGGTGTTACCCCACAAGCCATAAGCTAATGGATGAGTTTTATCAAACTTTGCTTCAAATATAGCTCCTGCCAGGGCATCCGTCCCGGCATCAGCCGATGCATTAGCATAGCTACGCATACTGGATATTGTTTCCCCAGATGAGGGAGTTGGCTTTATGATTACTTCTGCCATCCCGTTAGCATTGAGCCAATTTATGGCTCTTCCACTGGCCAGAATAGTACCACCTTCTGAAACAAATGATTTTATTTTTGCGATTTGAGCAGAGGTTAAGGCAGTATATACTCCATCTACTAATATCAGGGTGGTGTAGTCATCAAAATTAAAATTGGATAGCTGCAACATATCCACTAATGCCAAAGGCATATTCATTCTTGTGTCTAACAAATGCCATACTTCACCAGCATCATTCATATCTACGCCCTGGCCTACCAATATACATGCTTTCGGCAGTTTGAGCAGAGAAGAGCCAGGAGTGCCCAGGTCTACCCCGGATTCCGCAATTCCCGTATTCACGTTGTATATATTGAGTTGACATTCATCTGAAACTGTTTTCAGTAAGTGGAATATCTCTTCCGAATTTTTACTTTGATTCTGTACTGGTATCATAATGCTTCCTCTGGAAAATTTTTGGCTGATTGTTGGTGCGGGTAATTCCATTTCATTGTGAATTAATCTGGCCCGAAGGCCATTTGATAAAATGGTATGTAATCCTTTGTGTAAAAAATATCCCTTTCCATCCAGTATATACGCATACTCTGATTTGGTAAATGCATTCAGATTGGCTTTGATCTCTCCGATTACCTCTTTGCCGGTCAGCTTATTGATATTATCAGATTCAGAAAGTTCCTGGTATTCCAGGTTAAACGCCAATGGGTAAGTCCACGCACTGATATCATAAAACAAACTATCCTCAAATTTTGTCCTTTTTTCCATCATCCCCTTAATCAGGCGATATTGAGATTGATTGCATGGTACCACTATACTTAGCTCTTTATTGAATCCACCCAGGTTTGCATTCAATTGATATGACTTTATCCTATTAGCTAGTAAAATATCTATGAATTTATTCATTTTTGAAATATCTCCGGGGGATTGTAATACATATCCTTTTACCGGATCCGTTGCTGCATCATTGACACTATTTTTATAAAAATCTCTTTGATAGTTTAATAATTTGGATCTTAATTCCACTACTGCTTTATAGGTGGATAGCGAAGTGGTAACATGGTTGCGAATCGCAAAAGAAAAAGTCAATAATCCATTATCGGTCTCTTGTGCATGTCCCCTGGAACTGGCTTGCTCAAATAAAATACCTACACATCCCTGAGCATCAGGGTAAGTAGACCCTTTTCCATAATAATAATCATCGTATCCCTCACGGGTGTAATACAATGATCCTATCTTGTTCAATTCCACTGCATGGTATTTTGCGATTTCTTTAGTGAGTTCCTGGTTGATCTTTGGAGTATTTGGATTGACCCTGTTTGGTTCGCCTGGCATAAAAAAGAAAGATGAGTTAGACCCCTGCTCGTGATGATCTGTAAGTACATTTGGTTTCCATTCCTGGAAAAGTTTGACTCGTCCTTTTGATTCAGGTAATTGTTGTGGCATCCAGTCGCGATTCAGGTCAAACCAATAATGATTGGTCCGGCCACCAGGCCATGTTTCATTAAACTCCCTGGTTCGGGGATCCGTTACGGCGATCTGGCTTTTATTGGAATTTACCCATGTGGAAAACCGCTGTAGTCCATCTGGATTAAAACTAGGATCCAATAATATTATCGTCTGGTCTAATAACTTATCTATATCAGGGCCCTGGGCTGCAGCGAGGTAATAGGCTGTAAGTAAAGATGCATTGCTGCCACTAGCTTCATTTCCATGTATACTGTAACCTTGATAAAATACAAGCGGTACTTTCTCCGGATCCCTTCCTGAACCTTGCCCTGTTGCCCAATTATAATGCTCAGATTTTAATACTTCCAGCTTTTCCTGGTTGTTTTTGCTGGTAAATACCATTACGATCAAAGGCCGGTGTTCAAAACTTCTTGCATACTGTATCAGCTTTATTCGATTGGATTGGCCCGAGATCAATTTCATATATTGGTACAACTGGTCGTGGCTCACATGCTGTGATCCTACTTCAAATCCCAGGAAATCCTTCGGAGTAGTAATCCTGGAATCATACTGCAGGTCCGGTAAATAATAGGTGAGCCGGTTTTCCTGGCCATAAGAATTTAATATGGTAAATAAAAATAAAAAAGCGATAAATCCTTTCATTTGATTTGAGTTTGTTGGTCAAATATAATTAGCAATTTTTTCATTTGGTGCACAACCTTTCCATACATTTGCAAAATGGAGAGAATGTTGATGTACATCATCATAGCTTTGTTTGTTTGTTTGTTATTTGTCAATATCTATTTCAGAATTAAAGTACTAAACACTCTAAAAATTTTGAGAAAATTCAATATAGAGTTTGACAGACAATTGGTAGCCGATACTTCACGATTAAATGAATTAATCAGGAATAGTCCTGAACAAAGCAGGCAGGCCATTTACGATTTCGCCAGGTATATAAAAAAGTCAATGGCAATGGCTATTGCATTGATCTTATTGATTACTTTATTTGGAGCCGTTTTAATGTATTATCGAAAAAATGGGTGAGCATAAACTTAAAGTTGCACTTATCGGCCTTGGCCACCTGGGCAAAATACATCTTAAATGCATCAGGCAATCCGATTATCTTACGCTCACAGGCATATGGGATATAGATAAAGATATTCAGAAAAAAGTATCATCAGAAGAAGGATTAAACTTCTTTGACAGCATTCAAAATTTATTTGATCAGGTTGATGCTGCCATCATTGTAAGCCCAACTACAACACATGCAGATTGGGCAACGTATTGCATTGAAGCCAACAAACATTTTTTTATAGAAAAACCGGTTACTGCTTCCGTTGCCGAAGCGGAATATATACATGCCCTTACATCAAACAAAAACGTAAAAATACAAGTTGGACATGTAGAACGTTTTAATCCTGCTTTTTTGGCAATCAAAGACCAAATTGGAATACCGATGTTTATTGAAGGTCATCGATTGGCAGAATTCAAACCCAGGGGTACAGATGTTTCTGTGGTGATGGACCTGATGATTCACGATATCGATTTGGTATTAACCATGGTAAAATCGCCCATCAAAGAAATCAGAGCCAGTGGAGTAGCCATCATGAGCCCTAGTCCTGATATTTGTAATGCCAGACTTGAATTTGAAAACGGAGCTACCGCTAACCTTACAGCATCCAGGATATCACTCAAACAAATGCGAAAACTCAGGGTGTTTCAATCCGGTCAATACATAAGCATGGACCTGCTAAAGAAAGAAACCCAGGTGGTAAAAATTTCAGATTATGCACCTGTTGATCACCCTTTTAGCTGGCAGGTGGATACACTAAACGGAACAAAACATATCCAGGTGGATATGCCAGTGCCATCTCAAAACAACGCCATATTGGATGAATTAAATTGTTTTGCTTTATCCATACTTAATGACACTGATACTCCGGTTACGTTGACAGACGGCATACAAGCCTTGCGGGTGGCTCAACAGATTCAGGAACAAATTGAATTAAAGACTGGCTTATGAAGTGGCCCTGTCATATGATGTTCTGCCTTATGCTTTTTTCATTGTCTTGTGATTTAGTACAAGATCACCATCTTAATCCATCTACCATCAAAGTATCTTCTGTCTCCCTTACCAATAGTAATAATGCGCCGCTTTCTCATGCGATTCGTGATATTTGGGTATATATAGATGATCAATATGCAGGTAGTTTTACCGTTCCTTTTTCTATTCCTGTATTGGAATCAGGGGAGAGAAACCTAAAATTATATCCGGGTATCCGGTATTATGGTATTCTCTCCAAACCTGAAATTCATCCATTAATCGAACCAATAGAAACTACACAAAATTTAATTGCCGGTAATGTAGTAGAGTTGCAGGCGAAATACCACTATAAAAACAATCTTAGTATAGTCCTAAATGAAGGATTTGAATCCGGTTCGATTTTTATCAATGATCTGGATAGCTTTCCTGCCAGTAAATTGGTAAGGTCCGGACTGTTGTCACGCAATGGAAATTTTGCTGGCTATGCTGCGCTGGATAAACAAAATACAGTCGTCGAATCGGCTTCCACTTTTTTTACACTTTCCAATAAGAAGACGGTTTTTTTGGAGTTTGATTTTAAATCGGATGTAGATTTTAATGTGGGTATCATTTCTTATCCTTCAAAGCAGAAAAACTATTTCCTCGCTCTCCGGCCAGCAGCAGATTGGAAAAAAGTGTACATTCCCCTTCATGAAATAGGTTTTGAAAACAATGAACAAAATTTTCAACTTGCATTCAGGGCTTCCATATCCAATACTCTGGCCATGGGATATTTTGCTATTGATAATGTTAGTGTTTTGAGTATCCAATGAAAGCAATCCGATTCAGAGACACTTTGTATTATTTTATTTTTTCCATTTTGGGGGTATGCATAGCATTCAGGTTATCGTTTCCGGCAGTATCAGTATATGTATATCCATTGATATTCTGTATTGTTTTGTTCGATACTTATTTTTTAGAAGGGACTACCGATGTATATAGATCTTCAAGAATGAAAGTACTCATGGGCTGGCTTATCCGATCTGCGGTGTATGTGCTCATACTGGATTTGATTTTTCCTTGGCATTCTTTTCAAAGTGTGAACCACCTTCTTGTTCATTTTTTGTATATATTTCTGATTCCTGTTTTTTTTAAATTTTGTTTCCTTTCCTGGTCAGCTCATCGCCTCAAAAAAAATAAAGTTACCTATAATACAATCATTATTGGGCATGACTACAAAGCCAAAAAATTAGCATCAGAGTATACCCCTATTGGACAACATATCGTAGGAAGTATAGGAGACACAGCCATACCCGGATTACATTATTTAGGGCGATTAGAATCATTCTCAGATAATATTTTAAAAAAAAATATAGAAGAGGTCATGCTGGCGTTAGAAAATGAACAATCACAGCAACTCAATCACATTCTCACCATTCTCAGGTCAGTTCATACCGGGATCCTGATCAAAATAACTCCGGATACCTATGATTTTTTATTAGGTCATATAAAATTGGATGCGTTGTACTCTGCTCCCTTAATTGAATTGCCATCCGGACAGATGAAAAAATGGCAAAATTTATTAAAAAGGATTTTGGATGTTTTTGTTTCCATATTGATTTTAATGCTTTTGTCTCCGTTGATTCTTTGGATTATCATTAAAACCAAAATGTCTTCAAAAGGCAAGATCATTTATTCCCAGGTACGTATCGGCAAAAACAATACACCATTTAATATATATAAGTTTAGATCCATGTATGAAAATGCAGAAAAAGGATTGCCACAGCTTTCGTATGATGGAGATGATAGATGTACTCCCTGGGGTACAGTAATGCGAAAATGGAGACTCGATGAAATTCCCCAGTTTTGGAATGTAATTAAAGGAGATATGTCCATTGTAGGCCCCAGGCCGGAACGTGAGTACTTTATCACTCAAATCAAAGAAAAAGCCTCATTTTATCCCAGGATTTTAACCGTATTTCCCGGAATTACATCCTGGGGACAAGTTAAATATGGATACGCTTCTGATGTGGACCAAATGATCGAAAGATTAAAATTTGACCTCATTTATGTAGAAAATCAATCGCTTAGTCTTGATATTAAAATTATTTTATATACAATACTCGTTCTCTTTCAAGGGAAAGGAAAATAATAAAAAATAATTTAAAAAAATGTGAAGATTATTTTCAGAAAATGAAGCGGTGGTCTATATTTACGCCTTGAAAGGTTCCCCCCCTTTTGAAATCTCCCCCGTATTTCATTAGTCCTTTTAAATAAGGTCATTTATTCATTTGAATTTAAAACCAGAACTAAACAATAAACGAATCTTTTATGAAAAAGACGAATTTTACTATTCATTCATTGACTCGGGTGGCACACTGGTGTATGTCACTCTTACTTATGGTTGCGTTGAGCTCTCAAGCCTCAGCTCAATCTTGTAACTTGGTCTGTAACGACCATGTAAATGCTTCCATGCCCGCGGAAAACTGTTTTCGGGCATTTGTACCTGCAGATTTTGTTAACAACCTTGATTGTCAAACCTTGGAGGTCGAACTGTCTTATCCTTTTGGGACTGAGGCATTACAACCTGCAAATTCTGTTAACCGTACTCATTTAGGATATACATTTGTATATTCTGTAAAAGATCCTGCGACTAACAATTCTTGTTGGGGATATGTAACCATCGAAGACAAAGCCGCTCCGGTGATCACTGCAAAAAACAGAAAAGTATCTTGTTTTCAACTTTCAGTGATAGAGGATGAACTGGGTAAAGTAGTAGACAACTGTCAGGGTGGTAATGCAAAATTGACCAGCTTGACTATAGCCATTCAGGGAAATGGTTGTGACCAGGAATTTATAGCTAAAGTATACCGTGAAATTATATCATGGGATCAGTGGGGCAATACTACTACTGCAAAAGATACTTTATCTATAGTTCGGGATTCTATAAAGAATGTAAAATGTCCTGACTTAGTAGAATTGGATTGCGAAGAGACCTGTGTTAAAGGAAGTGTTACTACAGTATACACTTTTTCAAAAGACCCAGCTAGCGCAAGCTATCCTCATGCAAGTTTATTGATGAAGATTAAAGATGACTGCCCAACCATCATGCAGGTTGCTGGTGCTCCGGGTCATTCAAAATCAAGAGTAGTACCTATGATAGGTGACTCCGTTGTAAAATTTGTCAATGGGCTATGTGAAACTACATGGGATAGTACTTATTTATGGTCTAAGGATGGTGCAGTAATACAAGGTGCTTGTAAAACTACCGTTGGTTATACCGACGAAATCATCCCGATCTGTGGTGCAGGCTTTAAAATCCGCCGTCAGTGGAGAATCACTAACTGGTGTGATAATAGAGATACTGTATGTGTACAGTGGATCAAAGTGGAAGATAAATTCCCACCAGTAATTACTGGCAAAGATTTAACAGGAATTGCTGGTGCTCATGATTGTTACACAAGCATAAAGACAGTGGCTACTGCAACAGATAAATGTGAAGGAGCGATTACTCCTAAATTCATTTTCAAAGGGTCTGATGCCTCCGGCAAATTAATAACAATAAATGGTACTGCCGGAGATGTATTGAAGGTAGCAGCCAATCCATATGGAATCTGTGATTCAATCATTTATTACGCATCAGATAAATGCGGAAACCAGGCAATAAAGGTTAGAAATACAATCTGTGTAGAAGATGTAACTCCACCTACTCCTGTATGTGACGAGTTCACCAGAACTACAGTAGATCCAGCCACCTGTTGGGCAAGAGTATATGCTCATGATCTGGACAATGGTAGCCGTGACAACTGCTGCAATGTATTGCATTTCGCAGTCGCTCATATGGATACCATTACAGCTACAAGAACAAAATGGACCAGTTATTGGAATACAAATTGTAAAGCAGATTATTGGAAATTTAAAGATGAATGGGATTATTGGTTAGAAGAATACATCAACTGTTTTATCTTCAAAGATTATATCGATCTTACAGAATGTGGTGAGAATCAAGTTGTGTTGAGAGTATACGAAGCATGTGGTGTTCCAAGATACGACCCCCATGTATTCCCATGCTCAGAGCACGATTGGTTTACATACAATACCTATACATTGTGCAGAAGATGGCACAACTATCAGTTCCATCATAGCAAAGGAGCAAAATCTTGTACAGCAAAACCAGCTCCAGTGTGCAAACCATATGATTGGACTATTACCGATGTGAAGTGGGACACTGAGCCAAAATATATTGGTGCATCTATTTATGCAGGTTCTTGTCTATTTGCTTCTGCTGAGGCAGCTAATAAATCATTACCTGTACCTCCAGGCAACAGATGCTCTGAGAGATTGTACAACGACTGTATGATCAATATCACAGTAGATGATAAGACCTTACCGGTATGCGAATCTCCAAAAGATATCTATTGGTATTGCGATAATGCTGGCGGTGGCGGAATCGACAAGAGATATGAATATGCCGGCAGATTGTGCAAAGACGATAGCTATACCAATAATGGTGGCGACAATATTGAAGATTATACATGCCGAGATAAAGACGACAAACCATACAATCAAATCGAGTGTGTAAAAGAAAACGATGGTACAGATGATATTCTTGATCCTACAGGAAGAGAATTCGGATACTATGGTTGTGGTACTGTAATTGGTCATGAAGACGAGCATGGTGGACCAACAAATCCATGTGATGATAATGATTACCGACATGCATTGACAGCTGCAAATGGCTCATCTGAAGCCCAAATCGAAGCTAATTTAGCACAGGTATTCAAAGGTTATTCTACCTGGGCACCAATATATTGCCACTCCTGGTTGTGTGCAGACAAATGGGATGCAGCAGGTAAAGTGGATGCAAAATCAGCTTTCTGGAGCCCTGAATTACATAATTTAGGACCCAATGGCCCGATTGCAAAAGCAGCTGCGGCAGGTAAGGAGAAATTCATTGTATGGGATAATTGCTGGATCAATACTGACTATACTTCAGAAGATAAGCAATATGTAGATCAGTGCGGAAATGGATGGTTATCCAGAACATGGACATTCAAAGACAAGTGTGTAGGTACTATTACATGTACTCAGAAGATTTATACCTATCACAGATCAGATTTCGAAGTTATGTTCCCACAAGACCTTACACTTAACTGTGATGCTGTCGGAGGCACAAGCCCAGATGGACCAGCAGGTCGCCCAATGATATGGGATGACGAGTGTGAATTAGTAGGTGTAAACTTTGAAGATGTGAGATACGATATCATACCAGATGCATGTTATAA
>JBGAVW010000078.1:19551-19794 GCA_044227925.1 Saprospiraceae bacterium
CTGGAAATTGATTGACTGGTGTAAATATAATCCAAATGAAGAAAAAAGATTTCCTGATGTAATTTGGGATGACCGAGGCATAGCAGGAGAAGCCAGACCATGTGTATTCACTAAGTTGAAAGACAACGGTGATGGTTACATGACTTATACTCAGATCATTAAAGTAATAGATACAGAAGCTCCAACTACAGTAAAATGCAAAGACACTACCCTCTGTATCACCACAGGATACGGTGGAGCAGG
>JBGAVW010000079.1:0-18298 GCA_044227925.1 Saprospiraceae bacterium
TTATAAAATAACTCAAGAATATCTTATATTTGCGCCTCTTTTTAAATTAAAGAATGGTCCGGTAGCTCAGCTGGATACCTGCCAGCCGGCAGGCTGGGAGCAACTCCTTCTAAGCAGTAGGTCACTGGTTCGATTAAAATAAATCTCTTCACCTTTTTGTTATTTTTCAATTGTTCTTTACTTATATTATACAGAGTCAAAAAGATTTTCGGTTGTATGTGGGTATAAGTAAAGATCCTAATAGGCGTCTTTCTCAACACAACCTTGGAATGACCAAATCGACAAAAGGTTACCGACCGTGGAAATTACTTTATTTCGAAGAATTTTCTTCTTTAGCGATTGCCAGAAACCGGGAAGTGTATTTTAAATCAGGCGTCGGAAAAGAAGATCTCAAAGAAATCCTCCGATTAAAAGGCCTTATAAAATAACTCAAGAATATCTTATATTTGCGCCTCTTTTTAAATTAAAGAATGGTCCGGTAGCTCAGCTGGATAGAGCAACTGCCTTCTAAGCAGTAGGTCACTGGTTCGAATCCAGTCCGGATCACTTAATAGAACCACTGGAGTATACCTTATTAATTAATTCCTAAATAACCTGTGCCTATTCACAGTTAGATGTAATTTTACATTTTATTGATTTTTTCATGAGTAAAAGTTTAGTTTTTTCTGGTCTTGTTCTTCTCCTGGTGGCTTGTAAGCAGGATGTCCCTGAAGTCCTTAAAGCCATTAATACCCTGGAAGAAAAGTATGCTAAAAGCAAGGATCCCAACGACTTACAGTCTTTACTCACAGAATATGTCACCTTTGTGACCCAATCCAATAACGAAAAAGCCCTAAAAATTGAGATCCTTGAGCGTGCTGAAAAATTAAGTACAGCCAACAATCGATTTTTTGAATCAGTAATGTTTTTAAATACGCTTATCAAAGAACAACCTGAATCTCCCAAAACTGCCGATCGCATACTCCAGCTGGCCGATCTTATGAAAAATGTAATCAGAAACGAAAATGCCTCTCATACCTTGTATAAAGGTTTTTTGGAAAAATACCCTAACCATGCTAAGGCTGAAGATGTTAAAAAAAGAATAGGAATAGCCGGGTCTTCTATACCACTCGTTCAAATGGTAGAAAATCTTGCAGCTAATATGTATGATGATAGCCTTCATCAGTTTAATGAGTCTGCCGCAACCCAATATGTAGATGCATCTGAAGCCTTTGTGCTTATCAATCCGGATGATCCGAAAAGCCCGGAATTGCTAAACAAAGCAGCAGAAACAGCCAGATCTTTAAAGACTTACAATAAAGCCATATCATTATACGATTGGGTAATTGAAAAATATCCTTCAAATAAATTAGCAGCCCAGGCGTTATTTTTAAAGGCATTTACTTATGACAATGACTTGCACGATATAGATAAAGCAAAAATATTTTATGAAGAATTTGGCAAAAAATACCCAACCCATGATTTTGCTGATGATGCTAAAGTATTATTAGAAAACCTTGGAAAAAGCGATCAGGAGTTTTTAAAATCTATTCAAAATAAATAAAAATCAAAAAGAATGAAAAGCGTATTATCATCTGGTATCCTTACCTGTATTATGTTATTATCTTTTAATTATGTATCGGCAAAAATGACTATAGGCACCGATGCTGCATTTTTAGGTGAATGGACATATGAAATCAAAAATACACAGATAGGGGATGTACAAGGGGCTATTACTTTTAAATCTGAAAACAACAAACTGACAGGTGTACTTACAGGAGGGGATAGAAGTTTTACTCTTAACGATATAGTAGTTAATGGCAATTCTCTTACTTGCTCGTTTGAATTCGATCCTAACCTGATACTCAAAATGAGCCTTGAATCAAAAGGAAGTGAATTAGGGGGTACCATTGTAGTTTCTGAGCAGGAGAAATACACTTTTACAGCTAAAAAGAAATAAATTTAAATTATTTCCTACCCATCATACGCTGAAACATTTTACCTAAATACGCTTTAAAAAAACTAAACTGGCCTGTCAAAATACTCAACGTAATCACACAAACAGGCCATAATAAAGTTACCAATACTATATATACTATTACTTTAAGGGTACCGGAATGCAAACCGAAAAGAAAAAGCAATTTTTTAGCCAGGTAACCACACAGGCTTCCCCCTATTGCAAAAGTGCATAAAATAAGTACCAATCCCGTTTGACTTACTCCCCATTTTGCCTTTAATTTTTCAAACATTGACATGAAAGTATAAATTTTATCAAACTTTTCAAGCAGTTTGCTTTAGTTACCTTTGATCAATGAAATTGTTAGCCAAAACTTTTTATGGCCTGGAGCCTGCACTGGAATCTGAAATCAGGGCTTTAGGAGGTAAAAATGTAAAAAAAATAAATCGAGGGGTAGAGTTTGAAGGAGATAAAGGGTTTATGTATAAATGCAATCTCTCGCTCCGTACCGCATTGGAGGTATTGGTACCTGTACATTCATTTACATTTGATAACCAGGCACAATATTATTCCCGGATCTACGAATTTGATTGGTCTTCATATTTAGATTATACCAAAACCTTTGCTATCAATTTTAATGTGTTCTCGAAAATCTTTACTCACAGCCAATATGCAGCATTGGTATGCAAAGATGGCATAGTAGACAACCTCAAACAAAAGCATCAAAAAAGGCCAAATGTAGATACCAAAAATCCGGATGTACGGATCGATCTGCACATTCATGAAAATAAATGTGATATCTCCCTTGATAGTTCATGGCCTTCCTTATTCAAAAGGGGATATAGAAAAGCCAGTTTTGACTCCCCCATCAATGAAGTTTTAGCTGCCGGTTTAATTGATTTGAGCGGGTGGAAAGGAGATCAGGATTTCTATGACCCTTTTTGTGGTTCCGGTACATTTTCAACCGAAGCCTATATCAAAGCCACCGGTATTCATCCACAATATTGGAGGACAGATTTTGGCTTTATGCACTGGAATGATTTTGATGCAGGCCTGTACAATAAAATACTAAAAAAAATCCTAAAACCTATTGTGGATGCTCCACACCAAATCTTTGCCTCGGATATGGAACAATATTCAATGGATGCCTGTAAAATAAATATGAGGTATTCCAAAATCTCCAGGCGAATACATACTGCAAAAGAAAATTTTTTCCATTCAAAACCAAAAAGCAAGAGTGGATTGATACTGATGAATCCTCCATATGATATCCGTATTCCATTGGGCGACACAGCAGGTTTTTACCGGGATCTTGGCAATAAACTACATGATGACTACAAAGGTTTCCAGGCCTGGATCATTTCGCCTTATACCGACATAGTAGAAAAAGTAAATCTCAAACGCATCAAATCCTATAAAGTATTCAACGGATCCATAGAATGTAAATTCATTGGATTTGAATGTTAAAATCCTAAAAACTACTTATTTCGATTTCGGAGTTTAGTCATAACTTCACCTGCCAATACGATTAAAAATCCTTATTGATTTTTTCACATGAAATGGATCAAACTTATAGTCTCACTTACCCTATTCGGAGGATGGATCTATCTGATGAATGGGCCAATAGTCACCTCTACTTCAACACTACCCCCTTTGGGAATTTTTCTTCATCCAATGAAAGGGTTCTGGAATAACGGTTCAATGGCTGATGTTCAATTTGGAGAAGTTAAATCCAAAAACTTGATTGAAAATGCCAGAATCGTGTGGGATAAAAGATTGGTACCTCATATGGAATCTGCCAATGCGGAGGATGCATTTTATTTACAGGGATATACCATAGCCTCTCAACGATTGTGGCAAATGGATATGCTGGCCAGATCCGCCACCGGCCGACTGGCTGAAATTCTTGGTGACCGGATGCTTGAACGCGATAAAACTCAAAGAAGAATGGGAATGTTATTTGCTGCGGAAAATGCAGTGGACGGCTGGAAGTCCGATAGTGAGCACTATCCGTATCTCAAAGCATATGCCAAGGGTGTGAATGATTGGATTGATCAGTTAAGTCCTGAAGATTTGCCTATAGAGTATAAACTTATGGGGTTTACCCCTGAACCTTGGACTGATCTGAAAACAGCAGCTGTAGTAAAATACATGGCCCAATCACTCTGCAGCCGGGAGACCGATCTTGAAGCCAGCAATACATTAAATTTATTGGGAGATTCCCTTTATCAGTTTTTATACCCCTCTTATTTTGAAGGGCAATCGCCAATAATTCCAAGTACCCCGAATGCATGGAATTATATCACTTCCGTGGCCAACGACACCTCAATCTCCTACTTCAACAGTCAAGCTGAATTATATAAAAGAAATACACCTATACCTCCTGAAGGAATTGGCAGTAATAATTGGGCTGTATCAGGATCTAAAACCAAATCAGGTCATCCGATACTTAGCAGCGATCCCCATCTCAGATTGACATTGCCCTCAATATGGTTTGAAAATCATATTCAGACAAAAGACATAAATGCATATGGGGTCAGTGTTCCTGGCATTCCGGGGATTTTAATCGGATGGAATGATTCCATTGCCTGGGGTGAAACGAATGTGGGCCAGGATGTGGCGGATTGGTACAAATTAAAATGGACCGATGCATCTATGCAATCCTATGAACTAGATGGTAAAATAGTAAACGTAGATTACAGGTACGAAAGAATAAAAGTAAAAGGCAAACCCGATGTGACGGATACTGTAAAATATACAGTATGGGGCCCTGTCGTTGTAGACACAGCTGGAAATAAGAGGACAGGACTGGCTTACCATTGGCTTTCGCATGAAAAACCATCTGGGTTTGAGATGGAAGTCTTCATGAATCTAATGAAATCAAAAAACTACAATGATTATTACAATGCATTAAGCAGCTATTCTAATCCAGCCCAAAATTTCCTTTTTGCCTCGAGATCCGGTGACATTGCCATTACGGTCAATGGAAAGTTTCCGCTAAAAAATAAAAATCAGGGCAGTTTTATTCAAGATGGAAGCCTCAGCACCAATGCCTGGAAAGGATTCATTCCGTATGCACACAATCCAAGGGTAAAAAATCCGGAAAGAGGATTTGTATCCAGTGCCAATCAAAATAGTACAGATCCTTCCTATCCATATTATTATAATGGAGACTTTGATTCCTTTAGAGGACGCACAGTAAACATGGAGTTGGAAAAAAATTCACACCTCACCCCCGAACATATGATGGCCATGCAAAACAGTACCTTCAATCTAAAAGCTGCCGATAACCTCCCGAGTATGATAGGAGGAATAGAGATCAACAAGATCACTGCTGATCAAAAAACGGTACTGGATAAATTGAAATCATGGAATTACAGGTATGATGCCAATTCCACCGAAGCAATCTATTTCAATATTTGGTACCGCAGTTTTTATCGCATGACATTTGATGAAATTTATACATCTGCCGATTCAAATTATCTTCAATATCCTAAAACATTTATGACCGGTGAGCTCATAAAAAAATACCCAACACACAGAATTTTTGATCTATTGGCCACCAGTGAAAAGGAGGAGGCCAAGGATATATTGATGAAATCATTTGCTATGGCGGTTGATTCCTTCAATCGAATATTGCCCCACCAACGCTCTTGGGCTGCATATATAAAACCCAAAGTTCAGCATATGGCCAATTTGCCCGGATTTTCGAGAGAAAATTTAAATGTTGGTGGTACAGTGGAATCATTGAATGCTGTGGCAAATGGAGCAGGCCCGTCCTGGCGCATGATTGTAGACCTGGGTGATTCGTTGAATGCTTATGTTGTATATCCTGGCGGCCAAAGCGGAAACCCCGGATCAAAATATTACGATAATATGATCGATGACTGGACCAAAGGGAATTATTATCGTGCTTTATTTAGCCCGGCTGCTTATAACGCAGCAAAGCTGGGTGAACAAAAATTTACAAAAAAATAAGACTAAAGCTATGACTAAGTTTATCTTACCAGTCCTCTTTTTATTGATAACTTATTTTGTTACTCCATTTTTACCCTGGTATTTTATCGGGATTTTGGCTTTGATTGCAGCATCGGTCAATTCAGGAGGTTTATTAAAAACGTATGCGATCTATTTTGCTGCCGGATTTGGCCTATGGTATAGCCTGGCTATGATGAATGATTTGAAGTCAGGGGCCATATTGAGTAGTAAAATTGGTATATTGTTTGGAAACGTTCCAAAACAGGCAATTCTGTTTGCAACAGGCTTGATGGGAGGCGTCACGGCGGGTCTTGGTGGCATGGTTGGCAATTCTATACATACCATTCTAGCTAAGCCAGCATCCCTCAAACAAACTACTGGAAAATAATTTAGTAAGAAAACAGGATTTAAATAGGAGTGATGCTAACTTTTGTCGAAAAAATGATCAGTGTTTAGAAAAAATTTGCTTTTTTTACTAATTCTCATCAATTTTAATCGCTTAAAAATCCAATTCCAGGATGGACAAAAATACGGTTGCGTACATCAAAGCTGAAAAAAGAGTAAAAGAAGTAAAATCCTTCTACAAAGTTTTATTCGTAATGATCTCAATTTCCTGCTTTCTTATGATGATGAATTTTGTAACGGATAGGCATGAGTTCTGGTCCATTTATCCTGTGATGGGGCTTTCACTGGTAGTCGCTTTTAAGTATGCCAGGGTATTCGGTTGGCCCGGTTTCGGTAAAGAATGGGAAGAAAAACAATTTTACCAGGAATTGGAGCGAATCCAAGAAAGAGAAGAAAGAATACGCCAGATGCTGAATAAAGAAAAAACGATCGGCTTCACCAATAGCTCTACTATTCCTACAAATCAACCATTAAAAGAAGAGATGGACAAGCTGGAATTAAAAGAATTGCGAAAACACTGGCGTGATTCTGATTTGGTATAGATAGATCGTTTTTATTCAAAGTTGTCATTATCCTATTCGATGGTATTCATTAAGGAAAAATTTCTTTAATGTAATTTGTCTGGTCTTACCGCAAAACTGTAACAATCAAAAGCATGCTTCATTTTCAGATACTTTTATTTTTTATCCATAATTTAATATGGGTTGCCAGCATTCCCATTCCGGCACAATCGCTGTCTTCAAAATTGACTGATACTATTGTTCCGAAAAATCAAAATTCCAATCTTTCAAACACGCTTTCCATTTTAGGTATAAAGAGTACTCATACATTTAAAGAAAATATTCTGTGTTTATTCCGGGACAGTGAAAAAAATTTTTGGATTGGAACAGATGGAAATGGTGTTTTTAGATACGATTCCAATAAAATTTTAAGACATTTTACAGAACATGACGGCCTTTCCAGTAACCAGGTATTGACCATACAGCAGGATATCTATGGTTATATTTGGTTTTCAACGGGAGGCTACAGGGTCACCGTTTTCAACGGCAATAAATTCTATGAAATAACTAAAGTCGATCCGACATTGATCCAAAAGAAATGGTCTACTGAAAAAAAAGATTTGTTCTTTCCTGGCGGAAGCGGTCTTTTCAGATATTCTCCCCTTCAAAATACAAGTGTTGAAGAATTCAAACTGATATACATGCCTTTTCCGGAATATTTTCTTAGCCATCCTTCCAATTTATCTGTTCCTCCAAGTCGATTGACCTCGTATGGGGTATATAGTCTGATAAATGATCAAAATGGTCATTTATGGATAGGTACGCAAAATAAGGGGGTTGCTTACTTTGACCGGGATTCCATACTTTGGCTAAAAGAAAAAAGCCTCGCAGGACCGGCTGTACTGGCTTTATTTGAAGACAATGCAGGAAACCTTTGGTTTGGAAATAATGGTGCTGGCTTGTTTCTCTATGATAAAAATGGGATACATAAGACACTTACCAATATTACCGATGAAAGAGGACTTGGTAACAGTACGTTTTTAGTTACCGGAAAACCCAAAGAAAACTCATTAGCCAGAATATATTCAATCAGCCAGGACAAATCAGGAAATATATGGGTTGGCACTGTAGACTCAGGAGTGTGGAAAATCAATCCCAATACCCAAATACTGAACAATTATACTATCCTGCACGGCCTTCCGAGCAATGCCGTTACTGTAATCTACAAAGATACCAATGACGATTTATTGTTTGGTACTACAAAAGGACTCTGCAGGTTTGACGGAGTTCATTTTCAACCCATCGGATTTAATTAAATACTCAACATTCCCCGAATTCCTTTTACATTTTTCCATTCATCCAGATTTGGTGCCAAAACCCATGTTGAATAATTATTCCCATTGATTTGGTTATTAGCAGTTTCATTTAATAATATAAATTTATTTTGAAAAGCCAAATAATTAATTTAGATTTGTCTAAATTAATTATTATAAATGCTTAATAAAATATCAGTATTTGTACTCATTTTATTAATAATCAATACTTTACAGTTAAACTCCCAGGTTAAATTATCGGGTACAGTAAAACTGATTGACTCTAATTTAGATACTATAGCAGGTTCTTATATTACTATTTTTGTTGAAAAAAAATCAACTGGAACCGTCACTGATGATGATGGAAACTTCTCCATTTCAGTTTCAAAAGACATCCATAGAATTTCGGTCAGTTCCGTAAATACCATTCCTCTTAAACAGGATATCAATATCACAAAGGATACTTTTATCACCATTTATATTTTAGAAAATGTCAATAATTTAGATGAAATCGTGGTTACCGGCACCATGCGCGAAGTCTCACGATCTCAAAGCCCTATACCGGTCGAAATAATTACCCCTTTATTGTTCAGAAAAAACCCAAGCCCGAGCCTGATAGAATCAATAGGTATGGTCAATGGGGTAAAACCACAGATCAACTGTAGCGTCTGCAATACAGGGGATATACATATCAATGGGATGGAAGGGCCTTACACTGTAGTACTGATTGATGGGATGCCCATCGTAAGTGCCCTCTCTACTGTATATGGGTTGCAAGGCATACCCAATAGTCTTATCGACCGTATAGAAGTGGTAAAAGGACCTGCTTCATCATTGTATGGATCTGAGGCCATGGGCGGAATCATAAATGTGATTACTAAAAATACTTCGTTGGCGCCAAGGGTCAGTGCAGATTTTTTTTCAACAAGTTGGGCAGAACATAATATAGACTTCGGGGTAAAATTTAATAAACACAAAGCCAATGGCCTACTTGGAATAAATTATTTTAATTACTCGCTACCTAAAGACAATAATGAGGATGGTTTTACGGATATGACTTTACAAAACAGAATTTCATTATTTAATAAATGGCAATGGTCCAGGCCCGGCCATAAATCGACAAGCATAGCAGCACGGTACGTGTACGAAGATCGATGGGGTGGACAAATGAATTGGTCGCCAAAATGGAGAGGCTCAGATTCCATTTACGGCGAGAGTATTTATACCAACCGGTTTGAGGTCATAGGCTCTTATTCCTTACCTGTAAAAGAACAGATTCAATTTCAATATTCTTATAATCTTCATCATCAAAATTCAATATACGGTACACTACCCTATTTAGCTAAACAACACGTAGGCTTTGCACAATTGATTTGGGATAAAAAACTGGGGGACCATAATGCATTAATCGGTATTAGTAGCCGATATACTTTTTACGATGACAATACACCAGGCACTTTATCCTCTGACGGTAATAGCAACAAACCGG
Source organism: Saprospiraceae bacterium (assembly GCA_044227925.1). Lineage (GTDB taxonomy): Bacteria > Bacteroidota > Bacteroidia > Chitinophagales > Saprospiraceae > JADJLQ01. The sequence continues at coordinate 9,622 of JBGAVW010000079.1, forward strand.
ACCGAAAGCCGATAAACGGTTTTTTTATACAAGACGAGATTAATTTAAACAAGAATGCCATTTTACTTGCCGGATATCGATATGACTATGATATTCACCATGGCCATATTCATTCACCGAGACTGGCATATAAATATGCACCTGATTTAAATACCACTTTCCGCTTAAGTATGGGTACAGGGTTTAGGGTAGTAAATCTGTTTACAGAAGATCATGCGGCATTGACAGGTTCCAGACAGGTAGTCATAGCTGAAAATCTAAATCCGGAAAGATCATATAATGCCACTATTAATATAGTTCAGAAAATATACTCCGGTTACAATTTTACAGGTCTTGATTTTTCTGCTTTTTATTCCTATTTCACTAATAAAATCAATGGTGACTTTGATTCCGATCCCGATAAGATAATTTATTCAAATCTGGATGGCCATGCCGTATCTGCAGGGCTGGCATTAAATACGGATTTTACCATTTCGGACAAAATAAAAATCAACAAAGGCATTACTTACATGAAAGTCTACCAGGTGGAAGGAGGTCAACGATCTATTCAACTCTATGCACCTGCCTGGTCTGGAAATTTTACCGCTTCGTATATGCCGGGCCGAAAGTGGACCATAGATCTGACCGGTCAATGGAATGGCCCAATGAGATTGCCCATACAACCAAAAGATTTCAGACCCGAATATTCACCATTCTATACCCTTCTCAATCTTCAAATCACAAAAAAATATAAAAAAAATATAGAAGTTTATTCTGGAATCAAAAACCTATTAAATTTCACTCCAAAAAATCCCCTTATGCGACCGTTTGATCCCTTCGATAAAATGGCAAGCGATCCTGTTTCTAATCCACTTGGATACACATTTGATACTTCATATAATTATGCCCCTATGCAAGGGATCAGAGGATTCCTGGGTTTAAGAATTACCGTTTTTTAAATGATTGACTATATTCCTTTATATAATCCCAAAAGTATACCTATCTATTTCATTAAACCTTCCAGTTCTTCTTTAGTTGGCAAATGTTTGTAATGCCATTTCTGAACGATCTTACCGTCTTTCCAAAGGATCAATCCAGGATTGGATCTCGCGATGGTTTTGAGTAATATATCATCGGCCTGGTAGATGGGATATTTGGCCCCTGTGTATTCAGCCAACCCTTTCATTTGTATGGGTCCTAAACCTCCGGTTACTGCATAGGTCATAATACCTTTATCTACAAAATAATTTAATATTGGATTTAGTTTTTCTTTAATTATTGGACCTTCACCAAAGGAGGGAATAAATTTTTCTTGCTGAGATTCGACCTGTTCAATTTTGGCAATGATTTGTTTAGTGAAAGTATCTTTTTTTACCATATATACACTATCTGCATAAATAGTATCGGATACCATTACTTTTTCACTCGTCATATCTCCGTGAACTTTATAGCTATTCACCATCAAAGAATAACCTTTGTGATTAAGCAAATCAAGAGTAATATCTTTCCCCTCTGTATCCATAATCATATAATCACTGACTTTAGTTTTTGCAATCGCCGATTCTCCGTATTCAAATTTTATATTCCATTCTTCTTTTGGATATTTCTTAAAATCTTTTAAGTAATCAGCGTATGGGATATTTACTTTCTCTCCTGATTTTTTATTGGTAGCTATTGCCTTTTCAATTTTTACGGCCTGAGCAGCATCGAGTTCAGTTTTTCTGGTAGTAGCAATATCTGCACCGTTTTTAAAAGGCCTGAAATCCACCACCGGTTCATTCATAAAAGTATTATACCAGGAGAATGCTAAGGATACCAATGCCGTGGCAAGAATGATACCCTTTCTCACTCCTGGCTGCCATAATTGCGCAAAAGATTTAGTAAATAGTAAAAAGAGTATTCCGGGGACCAACAAACCCAGATCTTTAAAGAAAGAAACCTTTGGATCTAATTTTAAAAAATCACCGAAACATCCGCAATCATTCACTCTCATCTGTAATTTTTCATATTCGCCCCATGCTGAGAAATTAAAAAAGTTTTTATTAGATGGTACGTATCCTGTGAGATAAGTAAATCCTGTGAGGACGGTAAAAAAGAGGAGTAAAATAAAAAATATTCTGCTTGTCCATTTAGGTGCATATCCAATAATCAAAGCTACCCCCAACAGGATTTCTAACAATATCATGAATATTGAAAATCCCACTGAATATTCTGCCATTACAGGAAATAAGGGCGCTATAAATTTAATAGCGGTTGGTTTAAAGGTCTGCTCGAATTCAGCGAAATACTGTTGCATTTTAAACGCTGTACCCATCGGATCTACTGCTTTTACAAAGCCTGAGAAAACAAACCAAACCCCCACAAATTCCTGTAGAAAAAACAACCAGGTTTTATTGGCTCCATTAGAAATGTACTTCTTCAATAAAAAAGTAAGTATGGCTGCTGTAATGGCAAAACCAATGATCAGTGTAGTAAGTGTCATGTTATTTTTTTAAAAATTTGGGTTTTGTGATTCTTTTATCAATATGAGTGCGAAAATAGCGTAATTCATAATGTCCATGTAATTTGCATCTGTGCCTTCAGATACCAGGGTCTTTCCTCCCTTGTCTTCAATTTCTTTGATTCTTACGATTTTCATTATAATGAGATCCGTCATCGACGATATCCTCATCGCTCTCCATATCTCATCGTAGTCGTGATTTTTATCCAACATTAATTTATATACCTGCCCGGCAAAATGATCGTATTCCTCTATCACCTTCTCCTTATCCAATAAGTCAGAGCTATTTTCTTTTAATCTATTCAATTGGATCAGTGCCATGAGACAATAGTTCACTATACCAATAAACTCATTTTCTATACTATCCTGCACTTTCTGTTCCTGCTTGGAGTCAATAGACCGGATACGGGCAGCTTTAATGTAGATCTGATCGGTAATGGATGATGGGCGAAGAACACGCCAGGCAGTACCATAGTCCTTATTCTTTTTCAAAAATAATTGCCTGCAATCTTCTAATACAGCAAGGTATTGAGCCGGAGTCTTACTCATGGGGCGAAGATACTAGAATGTATTATGTGCCTGACCTCAGAATTGTCTAAAAAGAATTAATTTTCTGGTGGAAACACCCTTGGCAGAAGCCAATGAAACAAAATATACTCCCGAGGGCACGCCATTCAGATCAATGGCTTTATTAGTATTACCACTCTGGAAAAATTCTTTGGATTGGAATAATACCTTTCGACCACCGATGTCTGTGATGGAAAGTGAACCAGTAAAACTGGTTTTTGTTTCAAGTGTAATCCTCAATATTTTGTCACCACTTAAAGGGTTAGGAGCTACTAAAAATGATTTCACTTCCGGAATATCGGGTGTGGCTGTCCCCCCTCCTGCTTTAAAAGAGGATTTTGCAGGATCAGCATAACAAGTTGAATATTCATTGTAAGGAATTACCCTCCAATGGTAGGTCCGCAAATTGGTTAACTTACGGATAGTCAATTTGGATTCCTTTACGATATTGGTTACTACAAACAATTCAAATGTAGGTACCACATCATATTGTACCAGGTAGTTAGTCGCTCCTGGCATGTCTTCCCAATCCAGCACTACTGAGTCTGCCGTCAGGGTCCCTACTCCTCCCACCGGGAATAAAAGTTTTGCAGGGCTGGAGATTGGGGTTGTATTCGATGGTTGTGTACCTCTTATATCTCTTCTGTTATTGCTGGCGTAGCTATTGCTTACGGCCTCTTTTTGATTGTTGGTAAATACATAATTAGCACAGCCAAAAAAATAATTCATAAAATTATTGGTCTGTGGCTTTAAGAGATTTCCTTTCTGATCTTTTACCTCCAATGTAAAAGTGCAGGAATTTGCACCAAAATTATAATCCGCGGGGGTATCACAAAAGCCATCTCCAACGTTTTTTGTGCCGCAATTAGAGCTATCCGCTAATTCATTAATAGTAAAACCATCGGGTGCAAGTCTTGCCGTAACCGGATTTCCATGGATATTGGGATCCCACGGGGCTGATTCCCAGCCATGAAAAGTATGAGGTAATGTAAGATAATGACCTACTTCATGTGGTGCTACTCTCACATCCGCTATATAACTTTTCTCAATTACAATAAAATCATTGGATGAACCAGGAGGCCCCAGGTAATAACCGGCTACCCCTTCTTTATTTATTTTTGAAGTAATAAAAATATTAATCGCCCTGGTGTCTTTATTTAAAGCCATTTGTAAAGATCCACCCGGGGATTGCGGAGCATCATTAATAGTAGAATTTTTAAGGGTTACAATATCTTTAAAATAAAATTGCAAATTTTGATCTGCATATGCCTTGTTTAAAGAACATAACATTTTGAGTACATTGAGCATAGGTGCAGCACCATTACCCTCATTATCGGTAACCAAATGCACTTTAATTGGGATGTAATTGATAGCCGATCTCTGATGAATAACGCCTTTAAATAATTCACGGTTACTAAGCATTTCCTGCTTCAGTTCCTCTACATGCTCGGTACCACAAATAAATGGTTTTTCACTTTGTGCACCTGCCATACTGAATGCCAGCAGTAGCACCGGAATATGTTTAAGGAGATTCATTAACACAAAAATAAACGAATTTTGCAGTTATAAGGTTGACTAAAATCACCAATATATTTTGGGTTGTCATTCAGGCAAAGTAAATTTGTCCGGTTTAACAAAATATTTTATAAAAATTTAAAGGCAAAATGAGTAAAGTAACTATTGTAGGCGCTGGAAATGTGGGAGCCACTTGTGCCAATGTATTGGCCCATATGGATGTAACCAATGAAATAATACTATTGGATATAGCTGGGGATATGGCCCGTGGAAAGGCGCTTGACACCTGGCAGCAAGCACCTATAGATGAATACAGCACAAGGTTAAAGGGTACTGATAATTATCAGGACACCGCCGGATCGGATATAGTAATCATCACAGCAGGTGTACCCCGAAAGCCAGGCATGAGCAGAGATGACCTTATCTCTACTAATGCAAAAATTGTAAGTGGAGTGACAAAATCCATACTTCAATATACCCCTGATCCAATCATCATAGTGGTGTCGAACCCCCTTGATGTGATGACTTATGCAGCTCAGAAATCCTCAGGTCTGCCTACGGCGAAAGTAATGGGTATGGCAGGTATATTGGATACTGCACGCTATCGGGCATTCTTAGCAGAAGCCCTAAATGTTTCACCAAAAGATATACAAGCCATGCTCCTGGGGGGACATGGAGATACTATGGTTCCTCTTCCAAGGTACACCACGGTGAGCGGAATTCCTGTAACAGAATTAATCGATGATGCTACTTTAAATGCCATCGTTGAACGCACCAAAGTGGGTGGCGGAGAACTGGTAAAACTCATGGGTACATCAGCTTGGTATGCACCCGGTGCAGCGGCGGCTCAGATGGCAGCAGCTATTTTAAAGGATGAAAATCGAATATTTCCATGCTGTATACGAATGGAAGGCCAACACGGACTAAATGGGGTATATGTTGGTGTACCTGTAAAATTGGGCAAAGGTGGAATAAAACAAATAATAGAGTTGAAACTCAATGCAGATGAAACTGCCCTCCTAAATGCATCCGCAGCCGCTGTAAAGACCGTAATGGATGCATATGATGCATTGGGACTTTAACCTTTATTTAAAGGTGTAAGTGACACGTTTTTCGTTGAATCAGGTACATCAGTCTTCGAATCACAAAAAATAATGTACAGTAATTTAAGGCTTTGGTTTGCAGGTTTGCTTATTATTGCCACCACCATTCCTGTTTTAGGACAGTTTTCGACTGCTATGAGCAGGCCTGATATCACTCTCATTCAAAATCATGAGGATACCCTGGCTACACTGAGCTATGGCACTTTACATGCAGAACTGGCCGATGATAGATTATATGCCTGTCACGAAATGATTCCCAGATTGGTCAAAGCACTGAAGGTATCCAATTCGTTTCAGTACAAATTTCCAAGAATGGAGACAGTATCTATTCAATATCCTGCTGACAGCAGTTTCAGGATATTTACCTGGCAGTTAAAAGTAAACGATGCGGACTATAGATATTATGGTGCCATTCAATGGAATACCCCGGATCTAAAACTGGTACCCTTAGCTGATCGTTCTATGGCTCTCGAAAATCCGACCTATTCAACTACGACACCGGACAAATGGTATGGTGCTCTGTATTATAATATCAAATCATTTACATCAGGCAAAGGTGAAAAAATGTATTTGCTATTTGGCTATGATGCATATGATGTGAATGACCATAGAAAGATTATAGATGTAATGACTATTACTAATGGCCAGGTTAAGTTTGGAGCTCCCGTTTTTGTTGCGGATAAATCCACCCCTAAATCGCGTATAATCTATGAATACAGTGCCGATGCGGGCGTCAAAGTAAATTTTGATGAGAATCACGATATGATTGTGTGCGATCACTTGCAACAGATCCAGGGCATACTACCCGGCCAGGGTAAAACAATGGTACCCGATGGGTCCTATGAAGGATATAAATTGGAAAAAGGAACCTGGAAATACATTTCTGATGTCTTTGATTCAGGTAATAGTAAAAATCAAAGAGCATACGTTACAAAAAAGACAGAAGTGACTCAGTCTGCAAATAGCACTTCGGACACTAAAGAAAAAAAGACGAAGAGGAAGAAAAATTGAGTACGATTAAAAATTAGTTTATACGCCACTATGGTTATCCATATTTTATTTTTAGGCAAATCATAATGTGAGCAAATTTAAAATGCCCAATCCTGATTCGTAATTCGCCATTCTTCTTACAATCTATCCAGTGGACTCTTTACTTTCTGCACTTCCTTTCTTCCTACCTTAGCATATATTTGTGTTGTCTTGATATCATTATGACCCAATAAGGATTGGATAAAAGTCATATCCGTACCGGCTTCAAGTAAATGGGTCGCATAGCTATGTCTTAGACCATGTACGCCAATGCGCTTATTTATTTTGGCATTTTTCATAGCTGTTTTAAATACGGCTTGTACACTGCGTACAGTGTACTGCCCGCCATATTGACCTTCAAACAGATATTTTGCAGGTTTATATTCTTTGTAATATCTCCTAAGATCATCTAATATGGAATGTGGCAGATTTACATACCTATCCTTTTTGCCTTTGGCAGCCTCGATAAAGACTTGCATTCTTCTGCTATCTATATCTGCGATTTTTAGTTTTACCACTTCACTTACCCGTAGTCCCATGCCATAAGTAAGCATCAGTATCATACGATGTTTTAGATTACTTGTGCTATCAAAGATCTTTTTGATTTCTTTATCATTCAGCACTTTGGGTAGTTTTTCAGGGCGCTGGGGTCTAGGTATATCGAAGAAAAATTTTTCTTTATGTCGTACCTGTTCATAATAAAACTTTATTGCATTTAGCCGGCTATGGACTGTATTTTCGGTAAGCTTTAATTTTTCCAGGCAATACAAGAAATAAGATCTGAGTCTTTCCGGCGATATTTTATCTACAGGGACAGATTTTAGAGTTTTAAGATAGGCTCCAAATTCACTGGTATAGGTCTTTATTGTATTCTTGCTATATGCCTTTAGCTTGAGCTGACTTACGAAATCCGTATAAGCAGGTTGATTTATAGGAGCTATGTCAGACTGTTCATACAAATCTATTTTAGGTGTAATAGCAAATAATTCCCTAAAAGCAGGCTTATCCGGTACATACCAACACCTCGTCGTTGCGCTCCATTTCGCACCAACCAGGCTTTTTACTTTTTTTATTAGTGTCTCCTCCTTCCGGAATTTTATCCAGATTACATCTTTCTCTTTATGATTTCCTGGTGCAAATTGAAAATCCTTAGACTGAAAATCAGTATTCATATCATTGCGTAATTTGCATTAAAGGCCAAATGTATAGAATAATTGCGCAATTGCGTAATAATTCTATTATTTTATACAATATATTGTTTATCAATCATATATCTCAGGCTATTAATCTATTGTAAATTCTTGAGGACTTTCGTATATTTACAAATTGGCGGTAATGCAAAAAGAACAGTACTAAACTTTAACAAATGAGCAATAGCAATAGAGAATACTATTTGTATTCCAAAAGGTATCTTACCCGTGATGAGAGAAAACTAAGGGTTAGAAATCAGATAAAGGGCAAAATATTGGAATCAATTGCTAAGCGAAAAAAGATTTTTAAAAAATATCGAATTATTGATATTTACTCACTTGAAAGAAAAAAGTGGATTGACAAGTATAATATATTCATTGACGATATAATTAAAAGAGACGAAAGTTTTTATTCAGGAATAAGACTAAAAGATGTTTCTTTTTTTGAGGTTGTTGAGTTAGATGACTTTAATAAATTTAGAAATACTTTGCTTTCAAAATTCGGAGCTAATTCTGGTTTTTTAGGCATTGATAGAAAGGAAGATTTAGAAAAGAAATTGAATGACCTAGAGAATAAGTTCGATAATATTTCATGGGGAAGACTATTTTCTATTAATAATAAAAATGAAAGAAAATCGAGTACAGATTTAATAGACTATATTGATTGTAGCTACATATAGACCAATGAATCATATTTCATAATAAGGATTGATATTAGTTTAAGTGAAAAAGCTAATAAAATAGTTGATAACATTATTCAACAAAAAGACATAGGCCTATCATTCCCAAACTAT
>JBGAVW010000007.1:0-123660 GCA_044227925.1 Saprospiraceae bacterium
TTTTGGAGATTCGCATACTGGTAATGTCTTATCGTCTACTGTGATATTGATCATACAGTCATTGTACAATCTTTCAGAGCATCTGTTGCCTGGAGGATATGCATATGATGATGCTAAATTATCTTCTTCCTCGTAGAAAAACTCACATGATCCTGCTCTTTCAGAAGCACCGATGTATTTTGCATAGCTATCCCATTTTTCAACTCCCGTTGGTTTTGGAATACTAAAATGCCTATAATTACTGTTGCTTTCTGCTACTAAACTATTATTTCTTCTAACTCTTTCTCTTACTAAACATACTGGTGCAGGACCTGTACATAATTTGGAGCCTTTCGAATGGAAGAATTGATAGTTATGCCATACTCTGCATAGTCTGTATGTATTATAGGTAAACCAATCGTGCTCGCTAGAACAATTTGTAAATACATGAGCATCGTATCTTGGAACACCACATGCCTCATACACTCTTAACACCACCTGGTTCTCACCACATTCTGTAAGATCGATGTAATCTTTAAAGATAAAGCAGTTGATGTATTCTTCTAACCATAAATCCCAGGTAGCTTTATTATTCCAATAATCAGCCTTGCAATTTGCATTCCAATAATTGGTCCATTTAGTTCTTGTAGCAGCAATGGTATCCATATGAGCTACAGCAAAATGCAATATATTGCAGCAATTATCACGGCTACCATTGTCCAGATCCTGAGCATATACTCTTGCCCAACAGGTGGCTGGATCTACTGTAGTTCTGGTAAACTCGTCACATACAGGTGTAGGTGGAGTCTGATCTGTTACACATATATAGTTTGTTACTTTAACCGCTTGATTTCCGCATTTATCTGATGCGTAATAAGTAATAGTCGGGCAAACACCATAAGGATTTGCTGCAACCTTCAAAACATCTCCGGCAGTACCGTTTACGATAATAGGCTTGCCTAATGCGTCTGTTGCTGTAAAGATGAATTTTGGAGTAATCGCTCCTTCGCATTTGTCAGTTGCAGTAGCCACTGTCTTTATGCTTGCATAACAATCATGAGCACCAGCAATTCCTGTTAAATCTTTGCCAGTGATGACTGGTGGGAATTTATCTTCCACTTTGATCCACTGTACACATACAGTATCTTTATTATCACACCAGTTGGTGATTCTCCACTGACGACGGATTTTAAAGCCTGCACCACAGATAGGAATGATTTCGTCGGTATAACCAACTGTGGTTTTACAAGCACCTTGTACCACTGCACCATCCTTGGACCATAAATAAGTACTATCCCATGTAGTTTCACATACCCCATTTGTGATTTTTACCACTGAGTCACCAATCATAGGTACTACTCTTGATTTTGAATGACCAGGAGCGCCTGCAACCTGCATGATGGATGGGCAATCATCCTTAATCTTCATCAATAAACTTGCATGAGGATAGCTAGCACTTGCTGGGTCTTTTGAAAAAGTGTAAACTGTAGTAACACTTCCTTTAACACAGGTCTCTTCGCAATCCAATTCCACTAAATCAGGACATTTTACGTTTTTAATAGAATCACGTACTACTGATAAAGTATCTTTTGCAGTGGTAGTATTGCCCCACTGATCCCATGATATAATTTCACGGTATACTTTAGCAATAAATTCCTGGTCGCAACCATTACCCTGAATAGCTACGGTCAAATTGGTAAGTTTTGCATTACCACCCTGACAATTGTCTTTAACAGCACCCAATTCTTTCTCTATTTCAGAAATCTGGAAACAAGATACTTTTCTGTTTTTTGCAGTAATCACCGGAGCAGCTTTGTCTTCGATGGTTACATATCCCCAACAATAATTTCCTTCAGCAGATTTAACGGAATAAATAAAAGTATATCCAAGATGAGTTCTGTCTACTCTATTGGCTGGGCTATTTGCATTAGTACCAAATGGATATGAAAGAATTACCTCATATGCACAATCTGTTGTGGCATTGTTGATGAAATCTCTATAATCAAATGTTCGTTCACAAATATCTGCTGGCATAGATGCATTTACATGATCATTACAAACCAGATTACAATTTTTATTTTCTGGTAATCGATTGGTAGTAGTGCTTATGTCAATATCAGCTTCCCAACCAGCAGCATCTCCAATTGAAGTGCCTAAGAAAACTACAGTAAGACATCCATCCTGAGAAGTACTTTTTACTGAAGTGCCTGCTTTTAAAGTGCCATTAGAGGAAAGTGCCAGAGGCTGCCCTTGGGCAGTTACACCGCTGTATATCTTCACAATATCACTACCGCCAAATAACACAAAAGAAGCAAATTTTAAGCCAACGACTCCTGAACCACAAAGAGTGATTTTATTAGTACAATTAGCTTCATTATCTACCTGGCCAGGAGGTAAAGCACAATTTTTGTAATTGCCTGAAGGTCCTCCACTGTCGTAAAATTTGTCGCCAGGTTGGACTGTTACATTTGTGGAGTTGCCATTTGTTGGTTGTAAAACATCAGCTGCATTTGCTGTAAAAGCAAAGAGGCAGAGAAATAAAACAACCAATTGCATACATGTTTTTTTCATGAGATTGATTTTTGTAAAAGTTGAAAAGTATAAGTTCACGGTTTTATAATCCAACAAATTTAATTTTAAGTGATTATTAAGAATATACCCTATAAATGGTAATTTTAACATTATATATTTACTTTATTTATAATGTCCTGATTTAAAACACAATAAACTTCATGCTTTTTACATTTCGTGGACCTATGATGTAAAAAAAGAATTGTCCTATACCACCTAAATCATTTTTATTCAATGAGATATGATTCCAGCCTTGATTCAGGGGTGGAATAAGATGGTCTAATTTTTGTCCATTTAAGTTTGTTAACGATATTTTTTCTGTTTGCAAATCGTTTATATAAATTCTCAGATTGACGATACTATGAGATGGATTGGGATAAACACTTAAGGAAGTTGGAAAAGTAAGGGAAGGAGGATTTAATTTTATATCGTAGGTTTCAAGATCATTAAAAATAAATGATTCTGAAGCCAAAGTAAAGTCGGCTTTTGTTGTTGAAGGTATCGTCTTTAACGTAAATAATGGAATCTGAGAAACTAAATCCATGCCTGCCGGATTAGTCCAGATCAGTTTTAAAGTTTTGCTGGTCATGGAGCTGAATAATCCATTGGATTCCTGTAATAAATCTCCTTTCTGAAAACTTAAAGCAGTGGCTGGATTTACATTAATTTCTAATTGAAAAGCCCTTGCACCTGTAACTGTCTTGGGTAGATAAAAAGAATGCAAGTCAAATTGTGGATGCTCACTGATCGCATGAACCAATTCCAACGATCGGATAAAATGCCTGGATTCAAGCTCATGAGCATTGATGATTGCTGAATTATTTACATCACCGACTTTAACACCTATGAAGTTGACATCAGAAAGAGAATTTGTAACCGGATTATAAGAAATGGTTTCAGGGTAGGTCCAAGGGCTAAGTGGGTCATTAAATTTAAAACTTTCCGGTATAAAGATCCAATCTTTATTATTAGAAAAATTAGTAATAGTACCCAGGATCATTTTCCTAAGTTCAATTAAGTCTGTAATGGTCACCGAGCCGGATCTATTAATATCGGCGGCAATGAGTTGGAAAGGATCTGTGATCATAGAGAGTCCTTTTATGTGCCTTTCAATGATAAGCAGATCTATTGTAGAAATTCCATTTAATGGGTCATCTTTTTTATCGGGTACAAGTGTAATATTTTGACCTGGTAATACGCTTTTCAACTGGTAAACTCCATTTTCGTTTGTGGTAGCTTTCATCAACAGCGCATTGGTTTTAATCTCCACTTTATTGATACCTTCTTTGTTGGAATTCATTACATTACCATCAATACTTATAATGTTGGAAACCTGGTCACAAGCAGAATCGGAAACAACCTGAAGCTTTATAAAGCAAACCGATTGATGATTTGCAGTATTGGTAATGAAGACTGAAAGTGATTTATCACCAAGGCTGTCGCAGGTATACCATCTGGAACTATCAAGTGGATTTTCACTAAAGCTAAAATGGAGTGGTCCTTTTTCACATCCAGCCAAAGACCCAGCATCAAAATCTTTAGCAAATATTTTTATTGATCTGCTGCCCGGAATGGGAATCAATACTGATGATTGAACACAGTGTGCCATAGGTGTACCATCATCGGTAATCGTAATCGTGGTATATGCCGTATCGGCATTGCCACATAAATCTGAAGATACAGACCGGAACCGATGGACACCAGGAGGTAAGCCCTCTTTAAAATGGACACTGCCCTTTTCTTTAGAATAATTGTTTTCAAAAATACCATCGCTGTACAGATCCAGGCTATGAAAAGAAAATAACACTTCATCGGGAGTACAATCATCTGAAATATTGATTTTGATATTAAAAGATGGTGCCATACAATTTGATCCATTCACAATTGTATCCTCTATATTAAAAACCGGGGGCACTAAATCGACATAGGTAATAATTTGTCTGTAATACATTATACCATCACCACCCTCCTTAAGATTTCGGTAAACACAGAACCTATTTGTATTATCAGCAACCGAGGTATCATTAAGTATATAATCCGTTTTAGGTCCGGTTGGGTCATAATGAGTTAAATCTATTATTTTCCATACGCGTTGGGTTAGAAGGCAATAATCTACTTTATTACTGGATATTAGTGAATCTTTATACGTAATCTCCATACAGTCCAAGGAATTTGAATGGACAACAGGATAGCCAAACCTTTTCCATAATTCGATCGAATCTTTAATCAATTTAGCTGAACAATCAATCCATACATCTTTGGGAAACAGGACTTCAAAATCTGCTTTTGGCTTGTAAATTAGCCGCTGGGAAACAACAAACCTTTGATTGCAAGAGCCGGTTAATGACCAGCGTCGTGTAATGGTATCAGGAAGGCAACCTCCTGAGTGATGAATGGAATCAGAAAAATTTAATTGCCATGAGTTAATACAATTCACTTTGACAGAGATTGTTTTTTGGTCAAATACTTCTCCATTGAGAATTAGTTTGTAAAACAATTTATCCTTATCCACTGGCTCTGCTTTGCTGTTTTTCACATAATCAGTACAATAAATGGGTTTGATAAAACGGACAGAATCGTATTCCTTACAATTTGGGTACGTATAATATCCAAGGCTGTCATACACAGCACCTGCATTCAAAGGGCCAGAGAAATTTCGAACAAAATCAGCAGAATCACAAGAACTACAAGTAAGTTTACCTGGCCATAAGTTTGGATCAAATGATTCACCAAGGCAACTTACCTGATTACAACACGTATTGACTATTTGGTCATTTTCGACAAAAAGGATATCCGGCAACGATGGTAATGGTTGTAGCAGTGTGTCTACTATTTTAATTTGAATATTTATCGATTGGGCAAAGTCATTTATATGACCCAGTTGATCCATTATATACTCTGATTTGCAAGTTGAGTCATTGAGAAATGTGGAAGTATTAAATTTGAATTTATTATCAGCAGAATTTTTCAATTGGTTTATATCTTCCAAACACAATAGTGGGTAAGTATGATCGCAGGCATTTGTACTATTTTTGTATATACGATATAAAACATCTGCATGATATGAAATCCATTTATGAATAGAACAATCAAATGAGGCATCTTTTACCGGAACCCATGAAACATCAAATGCTTTTAAAGAAATTTTATTGATTTGGCATGGTGGTAAATCAATATAATCTGAATACACGTTTGTATTTATCCAGTTTTCTACATATTGATTGTAGACCGGTTCATTTCCAGGCCAACCTACCTGCTCAGAGCACAACTCTGAAAATTTATTTTTCCAATAATTTCGATAAAATAAAATTGAATCTGCATGCGCAATAGCAAAGTGTACTTTTTCCTTACAGCCTGCTGTCGCGTAGGATTCAAAATCTTTGGCATATACTCTTGAAAAACAAGAATTGCTATCGACAGATTTTGTAAGTAAGGTATCGCCAGTGATTCGGATATCAGGAGTCTGCGAAACCCATAAACATTGATTTTGTGTAGATAAATTAAAACAAGGGTCAGTAAAAGTATACTTTAAAAAATAGGCGCCTGCCGGCAAATTAAGTGATAAGGGCAGTTTTGCATTGATCACTACCTGCTTGGCAGGGTCGTCCGGATTGGGGTATGAAACTTCTAACTTTTGATTAATAAAACCGCAATCCGCAACCATTGGCAGTGAATCTATCAAGATAGAAGATGTGCAAAATCCTGCAGGAATAGAGTACTGTAATGATTCGAGTGCCGGTACTAAGGGAGGCTGAGTATCGTCAACCGTAATGTATTGAATAAATACAGAGTCAATATTATTACAACTCAAAGTAAGTGTCCATTGTCGTCTGATTTTAAATGAAGAACCACAGCCAGGAATGATTAAATCATTGTATTTTAGTACAGTAGCACAAATACCGGGTGTCTCATTAAATGGCAAGCCACCTGATAAGGGAATGATTTGAATTTGTGTCCCATCCAATTGATAGTTGTGGTCCAAATCGAATTTATCCAACAAAAAAGCGGGTGTCAAACTATTGGCATTTGCATCCAGTTCGGAACAATTGAATTTTAAATCTCCTGGCTTTTGAATAGTATCGAATGAAACTTTTTTAATGTAGGTAGTATCTGTACAGGATTCCACATTTCCACTATCGAGCAAAATATCCAAATCACGAACCACAACCCCGATTATTTTTGATTCGCAATCGAATGAGATAAATTTAGAACTAACCACTGTATATCCTTTACCGTTACAGGTATTTATTTTGTTAAGTTGAGCAAAGCTATTCTCCCACTCCATACACGACATAGTGTCCGTAGAGCAATCTGTCATCTGAAAGGCGGTTTCGTTTACTTTAATGTAACCAACACAAAAGGAACCGGAGGTATCTGAAACCTGATATAAAAATCTTTTACCTACATGACTTGAATTTACTGCCAGGTCTTTCAAATCTTCTGTTCCTGCCGGGTAAAACAGGTTTAAGGAGATTTTGCATTGGCTATTAAAGTTGGAAATGAATTGTGAAGAATTTAGTTTTTGAAAGCAAGTATCTAAGGGCAGGAAAATATTGACATTATCCTTACAAATAGGTGCACAAGGGTCCAAAACAGAATTTTGCTTGTAGATTATAAAATCAGCATCCCAACCTATGGAGTTTCCAATAGTTGTGGCAAACATTTCAACAGTGATACAGCCGTCATTTGACTTACTCTTGATTAATGTACCGGTGGTAAGCCGCATACCATTAATTGAAACCCCTTGATTTTGACTATTAAATAAAAGAGTACCTGTTATACCCTTACCAGAAAATATTCTGAAACGATCACCTGTTACTATCAGATAATCATTAAAACTAAGAGCAACCGTATCTGGTGTTGAAGCACAGAAAGTATATAGGGAAGTGCAATTGGTAGATTCATTAAACGGATCAGAGCAGTTAAAATAATTTCCAGGTTGTTCTGGTAATCTACTACCCCCAGGTCCACCGGAATCGTAGTATTTATCCCCGGTAGAGATGGTGATGGAATCATTTTGTTTATCTCTTCCATGATATATGATTTTATTTTGTGCACAAAGGGTCGTAAAGGAAGAGAGAAATAAGACCAATATTATCACTACAGAAGGGAATACCCTTCTTAAAAATGGTGTAATGAGATATGAGATAAAGCTTTGCACTTTACTCTATTGTCTTGTTTAAAGTTCTGGTTCTAAAAATTCAAGACTCCGTTGTCAGCGAAATCCGCTACAAAAATATATCAAAATAGATTGAATATCAGTCTATCCAAGTTAAAGTTTCAGATATTTCTTTTTTTAATATTAGGGGGAATTTTGGTTAAATTGGTAAAAATGGATACGATCAGGCAATCATTCGTCGTTCTTTAGCCACTTTAATCAACGAAATACTGTTTTTTACACCCATCTTTCTAAATAGATTTTTTCTATGCACGGCCACCGTCTGGTCCGATATAAATAATAATTGAGAAATCTCTTTATTATTAAGGCCATTTGCAATATGGAGCAAAATTTCCTTTTCCCTTGATGTAAGTTCGAAATCCATTTTATGAGGTACACGAGGGGTGTTTCTTGATTCATGTAGATTAGGATGAATACGAAAACCGAGTGGCAACGATACATTATTGCTGATAATGATATTCAACGCTTCGAGGAATTCATCCTCCGAAGAATGGTCGTAGACGAAACCCTGAGCACCTTTAATGAGGCATCTGCGGGCGGTATCTGCTCTTGTCTCCGGACCTAATAATAATACATATGCATTTTTTAATTTTTTCCTGATGTGCTCCATCAACTTTACATTTTCGTCATTATCACTTTGTAATTCAAAAAAAATAAGTTTAGTATCGTCAGAGGGGAGATGGGCAAATGCGTCCCTGGTGGTAAAAAAATAATTTTTACACTTGAAGGAATAATTTTTATGCCTGGCTAAAAGTTCCTTTATTCCATAATGTACTAAAAACTGAGAGTGTATAATAGTATATGAAATCATTTTTTTAAATACGAATTAGAGGGAACGATTTTATGTACTGTCGAGGTAGTCAACGCAAAAGTGAATCCCGGTTGAATGGAATATGCACCCATCTGTCCCTTTTTATTCATGGCTATGAATGCAACCTGAAAGTCTCTAAAATCTTTGTTTTTCCTGATAATTCTTTTGATGGCTTCCTCACATGCACGCTGTGGTGAAAATCCTTGCCTCATGAGTTCAACAATTAAAAAGGCAGAACATTGGGTAAGAACTTTTTCACCTAGGCCTGTGCCGGTAGCTGCTCCAATTTCATTGTCAATATATAATCCGGACCCAATGATAGGACTGTCTCCTACCCTACCGTGCATTTTATAAGCCAGACCACTGGTAGTACAGGCACCTGCAAAATGTGAATTAGTGTCAATGGCAATCATCCCTATCGTATCGTGATTTTCAACATTAATCACAGGGGCATATTTGGAGGTAATTTTCCATTCATTCCATTTTCGTTTGGAATCTTCTGTCAGCAAATTTTCTTTTTTAAACCCCTGCTCAAGAGCAAATTGCAAAGCTCCATCCCCCACTAACATGACATGGGGTGTATTTTCCATAACCCGTCTGGCCACAGAAATCGGGTGCATGATGTGTTCCAAACCACATACAGATCCTGCTTTTCCGGTGTGATCTATAATGCAAGCATCCAAAGTAACTTTGCCATCGCGATCCGGCAGGCCTCCATATCCAACACTGGAATTTGCAGGGTCAGCTTCGGGAACCCTGACACCAGCTTCAACAGCGTCTAAAGCGCTCTTTGTTTTATTTAACATTTCATAGGCTGCTTTATTTGCCTCTAAACCAAAATCCCATGTGGATAAAATAATGGGATAAGCAGATGAAAAATTGCTATTTAAGGTGGAAGAGCCTAATAGAGGTAAGGGAGCAACCGTTTTTAGAAAGTTTCTTCTTTTTATAAAGCTCATGTAGTTAATAAATAGATTATAATAGTGCAAGCAAGGTAGTTATTTTTGAGCACGAATGAAAAGAATAGAGTTTATTTTATTCAAATTGATAGTAGCCATATCCTCCAGTTTGTCCACTCAAAACCTGCATAGGGTATCCGCCTTTTTCAAATTTGTATTGTTTACTGTGATCGGATACCGAAAGCGGGTGGTTTTAAATAATATTAAGAATTCATTCCCTCATTTAACAGGAAAAGAAGTGAAGAATTTAGCAAACGACTATTTCCAAAATCTTTGTGATCTGATGATAGAGACTTTTGCATCCTACAATTGGCCAGAATCAAAGCTGCGGCAAAAATTTAAATTTACTAATCCTGAAATATTGGAAAACTATGTAAAGGAAAAAAAACAATTAATAGGGGTAGCAGGTCACTTTGGCAATTTCGAAATCGGAGCCGTATCCATTCCGTCTCAACTACACCTAAACAGTTATGCAGTATACAGGCCAATTGCAAACCGATGGATTAACGATTATGTGGTAGCTAAACGAACAAGAACAGGGGTGAACATATTTGACAGTAAAAATTTACGAACTGAATTGGAAACTATGTCAAGTCCATGTATACTGTTTTTATTAGCCGATCAAAGTCCAAGTAAAATAGAAAAAGCGTATTGGGTAAATTTCCTACATCAGGAAACAGCATTTACACATGGACCTACCGATCTGGCTAAGTCTCTAGGCTGGCCGATAATTTATATTGATATCAAAACAATCAAAAGAGGCCAATATGAAGCTGAGATTTCTATAGCCATTGAAGATCCATCAACGTGGGATGCCCAGGAAATTGCCCAGCTTCTTGCAAGCAAATATGAACAAACCATCAGAAACTCTCCCTCGGATTGGCTTTGGTCTCATAAAAGGTGGAAATGGAAAAGGGTAAATGGAAAACCAACCAGAATCTAATAAATACAAAAGAGTCGAGTAATTTTGAAGTTTTCAGGTGAGCAATAATCATTATTCATTCAAGGCAGGCCTCTTTTTTTTTATATGTACACTAACACCCATATTTATTTATAGCCAGTTCAATCAAGCTGAAAAAAAACATACCCTAATTTTAAACGACACCCTTACCATATACTCTGATTCTATGTATATTATACCTGAATCGGTGAAGCTACTTAACGGACAGGAATATATTCGTGTTGAAATAAAAGGTAAGTCTATTTATTTAAGAACCCAAACTGTAGGAATAGAAGCAACTATACTTTATACCATTTTAACTGGGAATCCTGATCTACTGATATCTGTATTAGAAAGTCAACAAATCGAACAAATTAAAATTCAAGCTATTAAACCTCTATTGGGGCCAGCCGGCAATTCTTCTCAATTGAATGGTATGTTAAAAACAGATGAAGTGGAATATGCAGGAGCATTTGGAAGAGGATTGAGTTTTGGAAATAATCAAAACCTTGTATTGAACTCCACACTAAATATGCAGCTGAGCGGAAAACTGGGAGATGATATTGAAATAAACGCAGCCATTTCAGATGAAAACCTACCTATACAATCGGACGGAAATACTCAACAATTAAATGAACTGGATAATGTATTTGTAGAAATAAAAAGAAAAAACAGGTCCATGCTGGCTGGTGATATCCAGGTAAAGCCGGATGAAACATACTTTCTGCGATACTTTAAAAAATATAAGGGCATACAGCTCTACAGTAGTGATCAATTAAAAAACAAAGGGATCCTGACAACGAAGATGCAGGGCTCCGTAGCCAGAGGAAATTTTAAGCGGGAGACTATCGTGATACAAGAAGGAAATCAAGGGCCTTACAGGCTGACTGGTCAAAACAATGAGTTATTTATAATCGTTTTATCGGGTAGTGAAAAAGTATATCTGGATGGCCAATTGCTCACCAGGGGATTGGAAAACGATTATGTCATTGACTATAACAGGTCAGAAGTTAGTTTTACTGCCCGACGCGTATTAAACCGCAATAGCCGTATAGTCGTAGAATTTGAATATTCCAATCAATCCTATTTTAAATCGGCATTTGCTTTACAGTCCAACTTTAGATCCAAACGTTGGACTGTGCAATGGAACAGTTACCAGGAATCGGAAAACAAAACATCGACCAGTATTCAATCCCTGAGCGATGAAGACAAACACATATTGGCCAATGCTGGAGATCAAGTTCAAAATCTTACCCGATCCACTATCAGATCAGCAGAAATAGAAACCGATAATATTTTATATATAATTAAAGATACAACCGTACAGAATAGACATTATCAAAATATTTTAGTTCTGGACCAGGCAAAACAATCCGGGTCGTATACGGCAGGTTTTACCTATGTAGGGAGTGGAAACGGGAATTATATAATTGAAAAAGAATTATTTACAAACGGCCGGGCTTACCGGTGGATCGCTCCTGATCAGAATACGAATTCCAAAAATGGGGATTACGAACCCTATATATCTCTTACCGCGCCTAAAAAACAAAGCATGCATTCGCTAAAAATTGAATATACACCCAGCGAAAATTTGTCTTCTCTCACTGAAATTGCACTGAGCAATACAGATTTAAACTTATACTCAACTAAAGACAAATCAAATGACCTTGGATTAGCATGGAAACAATCTTTAAAATGGAACAAACAAATGGGTGGAATAAAATGGACAAATGAATTAAGTGGCGAAAGACAGTCTACCCATTTCTCTGTTTTCGAACCTTTTAGAAATCCTGAATTCAACAGGGATTGGGCCATCGGTAATGCGTTGCCCAAAAATGGGGATGATATGTTTTTTACTCTGAAGACAGGCATTGAAAGTCGGCAGTTAAAAGGCGACTATTCACTCAGATATTATGATAAACAAGATAATTACCAGGGTCAAATGCATTCCTGGCAAACAAGCTATTATAATACATCCACCCAGATCCATTTTAGCGGATCAGATCTAAAAAACAGTCTGGGTAAAAATAATGGAAAGTTTTTCAGACCCAAATTGTCCATTCAACAAAAGATAGGCAAATCGGAATCTCAAATACTAGGTATCTCCTACGAAAAAGAAAAAAATGAGCAACAGATTGAAAATGAAAATAAGCTGTTGCCTCAAAGTTTTTCATTTGATATTTTGAATGCTTTTGTGCAGGGAAATGCGTTAAAAAATGATCTTACCTATCAATTAAATTTTAGTACAAGGCAGGATTATAAAATCGACGGTGCGATATTCAGCAAACATTATACATCTACAGAATGGTCTGTTGCGAATCAATGGAAAATAAATAAAACTACCCATTGGAATGTAAGGCTTACAAACCGGATACTGGAATATAATCCAAATGCAATCACAAACAACGAAAAAAAAATAAGTACTTTGATTTGGCGACAATCTTTAGATGCCCGTACTTCAAATGAAGCCATCCGGTACAGGCAGACAATGGAGAGTGGCAATGGACAGGAACCGGCCACAGAGTATACGTATATCAAAGTCAATAAAGGTGCCGGTTATTATACCTGGATAGATATAAATAAAGATTCTACGATTCAGGTATCGGAATTTAGTATAGCCCCATTTGCAGATCAGGGAGAGTACCTTCGGTATGCCATCACCGGTAATGAATTTATACTTTCTAAGAATTATACTTTTTTGCAGGATGTTGAAATGAATGGAATGAAATGGAGAAAGCCTGACCAAAAAATAAAGTGGTATCATAAACTTTCCTTTCTTTCCAATATTAATATGAACTGGAAATCACAGGCAGTCAATGCCATTTCATTACCATTTTCAATTAATGACAGGAATCTACTTTCACTTCAAGGTCAAATTCGAAATCAACTGTATATAAACCGAGGAGGTAAATATTTAGAGATTCAGTTAGGGCAATTTCTGACCAATACGAAATGGAGGTTAACGACCGGGGCGGAAATACGCATACAAAACGAAAATTTTATCAGATCCAGACATAGGTTAAACCGCTATTTTAATGCAGAAAATTATGTAGCCATCCAGTATCAAAAAAACGAGGCTGAATTTTTTAAAGAAAAAAACCTCAACGTAAAAAATATGATTATAGAACCCACCCTAAATTACCAATACAAGCAAATATTAAGACTATCAACAGCTTACCGGTTCACTAATGGAGAAGAAATAATCGCCTCAATCCAAACCAATGTGCATGAATTGAGAATGGAGGCAACGGCACAGCCGGCTACCAAATGGAGTTTCAGATCCTCCTGCTCTCAAATTTGGGCTTCTACCACAGGAAATATCTCTCCATGGAACGAATTCAATTTATTGCATGGACTGCGATCAGGAGGCAATACCTTAATTAGTGTGCAGATAGATAGAGTGCTTAATAATAATACCATAATCAGATTTGGCTACAATGGTAGGAAAAGCCAGGGAACTAAATATATACAGAGTGGTAATGCTCAGGTGATAGCCAGTTTTTGATGTTGCTATATTAAGATTAACTTTGAAGGGATTCTCATACTTTTCTCTCATGAATATAAACTTTAAATTGTTTTTATTGTTATTTGTTTGCATTCAACAGAATATTGCTCAAAATCCGCTGAATCCATTCTTGCCATTAATGAAGAATGAATATCATTTGGATTCAGAGACTATGAAAAAAGCTATAGAGGAACATACCCCCATTTGGTTGCCCGGTGAGGATAAGCCAGTACTTTTTATTTCAAGGTCAAATTTTGAAGAGGGACTGGCTAAAAAATATCCTGAAATAAAATCGTATAGAAGTAAAAGTTACCCTATTATCTATATGGATTATTTTGAAAATGAATTTACCTTTTTCAAACTCGATGAGCATGGAGCAACGCATATTATATGTAAGGACAAAACGGACAACAGATATACCATTATCAGACCCGGAGACCACGAAAATATTCATCCCAAAGATATAAAATTTGATTGCGGCACCACAGAACACCACGAAGCCAAAGTGCAGCTTACCGGTATCAAACGTGAGAAGGAAGCGGAAACCATACAGTTAAAAACATATCGCATTGCAATAGCTCTTACCGGAGAATTTTCCAGAACGATAGGAGTAAGAAAAGATTTGATTCTCTCCGGACTAAATAATCATCTCACCAGAATCAATGCGGTATACCATCGTGAAAACTCTATTGAATTCAGACTGGTTGAAAAAAATGATACTATTCTCTTTCTTGATGGGCAGACTGATCCCTACACCAATGGAAATGCAAGCGCTCTGATGACAGCCAACCCCGCTGTACTAAACGATTACATCGGCATTGCCAACTATGATATCGGTCACGTATTTGGAACCAATACAGGAGGAGTCGCACAGCTGTCCAGCGTCTGTACGGCCAATAAAGGGGCGGGGTCAAGTAGCACATTTGGGGTGTATTCAGGAATTAATTTTTATTTTATTGCTTGTCATGAAATAGGGCATCAATTTTCTGCAGAACATACCTTTAACCTGTGTGATAATACCAATGAAACAGCTTCCAGTGCTTTTGAACCTGGCAGTGGAAGTACTATAATGAGCTATGCAGGTGCCAGTCAGTGTGGAACGAATTATGTACAAGATATGATGGATCCCTATTTTCACGCCAACTCCCTGCGTCAGATTAAATCGTATTCGCGTCAAAGCACTGGCAGCTTTTGTGGCACCTCCAGTCTAATTCAAAACAAAACTCCGGATGTAACCATAGTATCACCATCCAATCTGACCATACCTATCCAAACTCCTTTTGAACTAGAAGGAAAAGGTACAGATGACAGGCAAAGTCAATTGGCTTATACCTGGGAGCAGATGGATCTTGGAATAAAAAGTGCACTTGGAAATCCGGTTGGTACAGCTCCATTATTTCGTTCATTGACACCCAACTTAAATACCATTCGGAGTTTTCCAAGCCTGCAGTCGGTATTGGACAACACTAAAGATAAAAATGAGGTATTACCAACGATAACTCGACCAATGAATTTCCGATTTACAGCCAGAGACTATGATACTCTTGGTGGCGGTTTTGCCTTTGCAGACTACTCCTTGCTGGTAAATCAAAGTTCGGGACCATTCAGTATTACTAATTATAATACCAGAGATACTGTATTCAAAAATGATTTTATTAAGATTGAATGGTCTGTTGCAAACACTGATCAATCACCGGTCAATTGCAAATCAGTCGATATATATTGGTCAAATGATGGAGGAATAAATTTTAAATTAATACAGGGCAACACTAACAATGACGGAGAGGAATGGATCGTAGTGCCAAATGAACCAACGAATATTGGAAGAATAAAAATTAAAGCAACTAATTCGGTATTTTTTGATATCAATAACGCCAACATCACGGTTTTAAATTCTATCAATACTACATTGTCGATAGCCCCATTTCCGGCATCCATTAAAATATGTGAAGGCCAGACGGGACATGTGACTTTAAAGTCAGCTATGTCTGCTTCTTCAGATACCTTATTTATAATGAGCGATAATATTGAAAACAGTTACAAGGTGACCCTGTCCAAAAAATTCCTTACTCCGCAAGATTCTTTACAAGTCACCATCCAAAATTTTGCCAAATCGGGTAATTTGATCTACTCCATTAATTTGATTGGGATAAACAGCAGAACTAAGGATACCATTAAAATAAAAATTGTAGATGAATCTCTTTCTTCCAATATCGAGAAAATCTCACCGGCTTTTGGTGAAAACCAGGCACCTGTGCGACCAGCATTCAAATGGATTGCTCCACGAACAGGCACCAATGATTTTATTTTGGAATTATCAGAACAATCTACCTTTAGCACACTTGCCTGGTTTAAAATAGTGACTAAGACAGATACTCTGGCAATACCTGACACCGATCTGAAAACCAATACTGTTTATTTTTGGCGCATCCGGAACCTGGGAGGTTGTGAACTTAATATAGCAACCCTTTCTACATTTCATACACAATCTTTAGTATGCAAAAATTACGCTGCTGCAGATTTGCCCAAGTTTATTTCGGCCACCGGCACCCCAAAAATCAATTCAATTATAGATGTTCCGGATGATTTTCCATTACAGTTGATTACAATTCCTATTTTAAGAGGCAGTCATGATTTTATCGGTGATTTATCATTAAACCTCAAAGCTCCGTCAGGCGATTCAATAAAGTTATGGTCAAATGAATGTAATAACCTCAGTAATTTTCATCTGAGCCTGGATGACCAGGCCGCTGTGGGAATCATGTGCCCTCTTACAGACAGAAAACCACATCAACCGTTCCAAAAATTGGCCACATTAAACTCATCTAATAGCAAAGGTCAGTGGATACTGTCGATTCAGGATAACAAAAGTGGTTCAGGTGGCAGCTTGGATGAGTGGACATTGCAATTATGCGGAGCGGCAACTCAAAACAATCCTAATCCCAGAGTACAACCGGCAATCACACAATTTGAAAACAGAAAAGAGACCATCACAGGTGCAAATTTGGAGTACCTGGATAATGATTCTAATCCTGGACAACTCAAATACGCTCTTCTCGATAAACCCGGAATAGGTGTGTTTATCCTTAATGGGAAAGATACCCTCGACCTTGGGTCCACCTTTACGCAGGAAGATATAAATACTGGAAAATTGTCATTTTATTCATTCTTTGTCAAAGCAGACACGATTGAAAATATACGAATAGTGATTGTCGATGAAAAAAACAATTGGTCCGGAGTACAAACTTTAAATATCAAGGTGCTCAATGACAATACAATACCTGCAAAAGACATTTTTAAGCTAGATGGAGTACGTTTGTTTCCAAATCCTTTCGAAGATTATATTACGGTTGAGTCTGGAAATACCACACTTGCTCTTATCGAAATATTCACTATCAATGGTAAGCTGTTATTACAATCATCAAGGTCAGCTAACCAGGTAAAAATCAATACGGACCTCCTACCTCCGGGAATGTATCTCATAAAAGTATGGGATCAAAGTAAAAAAAGGATCAGGGTATTCAAGGCAATCAAACAGGAATAAGACGGAATAATCTGGTCAGATTTTGATTTTAAACCAATAAAAATCAATCTATTAAATATTTACTTTTTATTTTTGCCTTCTTTATAATAAAAAGTGGATACTAAGCTTCCTGTTTACAAAGACCCTTTCGTATGGCGCAATATATTCGCCATGGGAATCTTTTTGGTCTCCTTATTATTGATAACCTCTTGGTGGTTAAAATGTTATACCAGACACGGACAAAGTCTTGAATTACCGGATTTCGTTGGAAAGTCAATGGACGAAGCAGAAAAAATAGCTCGTAAACATGATTTTGAGCTGGTTAAAATGGACTCCTTGTTTGAGGTGGACAAGCCGGGATCGATCATATTACAACAAAGCCCGCCAGTAGGATCATTAGTAAAAGAAAAAAGAAAGATATACCTGGTGGTATCAAAGCATAATGCAGATCTGTTATCCCTATCTTCCCTGCCTAAACTATATGGACAAAGTTTCGAAGTAAAAAAAGATGAGTTAGACCGGGGATTTTCAATAAAAAGTAATGTAGTCGGTTATGTATATGATGCTGGCCCTACAGATTATATCATGGGTGCTATATTTAATGGCGACACAATACTCACCTCTGAATTTGAAAAATCCGATTTTAAACTACCCAAAGGAGGTACTATAAACTTTATACTTTCAACCGATACCGGGGCTGACCTCCCGGTGCCCAATGTCACCTGTATGACCTATGCAGCAGCCAGTTTCTTACTTACCAGTCTGGGCTTGATCATGGATGAAGTAGAAGAAGATGTAATCAATGATAAAAACACAAGTTGGGTCACCCACCAGGAACCACTGTACGATGATGTAACCCGAATAAAGAGTGGCGATACGGTCATCGTATTTTTAAACACGAAAAAGCCAGTTTCTTGTCCAAACTAAAAACTCATTAATGGATATTTCAGTAGAAGAATTAAAAAGTAAAATGTCTTTAAAAGAAGATTTTATTTTTATAGATGTGAGAGAACCTTGGGAATATTCAGAGTTTAACCTGGGCGCCCAACTAATCCCATTGGGAAACTTAATGCAATCACTACCCGATCTTCCCGCCGACAAAGCACAAGAAATAATAGTGCATTGCAGATCTGGACAGCGATCAGGAATGGCTAAATCCATACTGCAGCAGATGGGGTACACTAATGTGCGGAATTTACTTGGTGGAGTTATGGATTGGCAGAGCAAATATGGCTCAGAAAAAATTTAAAACTTATTTTTCCACATCATCGACTCCACTGGTCGGGGATTTTTACCATTATACTTGGCATCCGATTTTTTATTGTAAAGACGCTGAATATCTCCTTCTACCATAAAATAGATTAATTGGCCGATGGGCATTCCGTGATAAATCCTTACAGGCTGTACACAAGATAGCTCCAGAGTCCAATAATTGCAAAATCCTACATCGCCTTTACCAGCGGTGGCATGAATATCAATCCCTAATCTACCTATACTTGATTTCCCTTCCAGAAAGGGCACAGCATTATGAGTTTCTGTGTATTCTTCAGTGATGCCAAGATATAATGTACCAGGTTCCATCAGAAATCCTTCCGGTCCGATTTCAAATTCTTCTACTTGATTGTGTTTTTTCGCATCCAGAGTACGGTCTTTGTATGTGGAAAGAAATTTTCCCAGATGCACATCATAACTGTTGGTGCCAAGACATTCAATTTTAAATGGATCGATCACAATCAATTTTTGATCTATGGCCTCCAAAATCTTTTTATCAGATAAAATCATGTACAGTTTTAAAAATGGAGTGCAAAAATAGCTTAAACCGGCACTATAGGATTAAAAATTTATTAACTATTAATATGAAGAAAAATAAGAGCTAGAAGGATTTCCGAAAAACAGTGATATATATACTTATTTTTACAGTAATAAATGGCTCAAATATTTAAAAAAAGAGAGCGAGACCGGGAACTCATAGTATGGGAAATAGCCGAGCCGATGAGTTATTTTTTGTCGAGGCTGCCAGAAGAAATGCAATCATTACCATCTGAAAATGAAACGCGAAACCTGGAATGGCTTGCTTCAAGATATATACTTACCCTTCTGGTACCGGATGCAAGGATCAGTAAAAGTAAAGAAATGAAGCCCATGTTGATCGATGATATCCGATATATATCTATCAGCCATACACAGGGTTATGCAGCCTGCATCGTTTCTAATCTCCCTTGTGGTATAGACATTGAGTTGGACCATCCCAGGATAACCAGGATAGCTCAAAAATTTAATCTTCCGGAAGAGTTGGAGTTAATAAAGGATGATGATAAATTTCAAACCCGGCTATATCAAATCTGGTGCTCTAAAGAAGCTATGTATAAAGCATTTGGTTTGGGGGGCATAGATTTCAAAGAAGATTTATGGGTAGAGATAGATGCCCTTGTAAAAGATGATTCTACATTTGAAGGCTCACTTATGCAAGATGGCCGGGAAATTGTATACAAATTAAATTACGTACATGTCAACGAAAAAATTCATTTGGTTTTTTGTGAAATGGCTTAGCCTGATCTGCTTAATTTATACTTTAATACATTGCAAATCAAAACCAATATTGGCTGAACAACATAATTCTATACCAAGGGTAAATGGATTTGATGCATTCTATACCATTTTTCATACCGATTCTTTGTATCAATTGCAACACATTCCATTCCCGATAGAGGGTATGCCTGAACAAAATGACACTTCGATTTACAAAGATGGATTCAAATGGCAATACAACCAATGGACCATACATCGTACATTTAATGCAAATGATAGTTTATTCAGGAGGGAGTTTACCATGTTGGATTCCACTTTGATAATAGAAACTATATTTCACCAAGTAAGCCCTATGCGTATGGAAAGAAGGTTTTCCTATGATGATGGGTGGCAATTGATTTATTATTCACCCATGAGGATACCACTGCGGGTGGAAATAAATTAAAGTAAGCGCCAAGCATCTTATTTCTATTTCAATTTGAAATAAAAATCACCAAACCTGCAATCCAATTTATTTTTCGAGAGGATCACTTTTACTTCTTCACTGGACCGCCACTTTTGCCATAACCATTTTTGACTTTCACCTGGAGAAAAGTTAACCAAATACTCTCCAAGACTGGCTATTTTATCTAAACAACCTAATATACGCTCGTGATCAAATGCCAGGTATTCTATTGAAATATACCGGATAGCGTGCGAAAGGCCGGATAAAACCTCAAATTCATATCCTTCGGTATCAATCTTACAAAATACCGGCAGGCCATAAATTTGGATCATATAATCCAACGTAATTGAATTTACCTTTTGTTTTTTATCCCATCTGGGCTTGACAAAAGAATACGAATTGATATTATTTTGCCAAACTACATCCCTGGCGGTAGAAATGGTAGGACTGAATGTATTGATATAAAAATCACATTCTTGTATATCATTACTTACCAGCTGTGGCAATACAGTAAGCTGATCACCAGTATTGAATTTTTTTGTAAGAAACTGAATACAATTTGGTTGAGGCTCCACAGCAATCACCTGTGCTCCCAAAGCAAGAAAAGCATCGGTGCGATTACCAAGGTGTGCCCCAATATCAAAGACTAAATCTCCGGCAGATATAAACTGGCTGTAAAATCGAATTAACTTCTTTCTATTAAATGGTTTACCATAGTACATAAGCCAGGATCTGATCAAACCATATCGTTCGCTAAGATTCATTTTGACAGAAAGGATTTAAAAAGGACAGACCAATTTTTATTATTTAAAGCAGGAGGCAATACATCGAAAGCGAGATTTTTTAAAAATTTATTTCTAGGCAAATAATGCGCACCCAGACTTTGAAGGTGTTGAGTCCCTATCTGACAATCGATCATCTTAAAATTGTGATATTTAAGAAATTGTACTCCCTTAATGAAGGCCGCTTTGGATGCATTGGAAACATGAGCAAACATAGACTCACCAAAAAAGACCTCCCCAATGGCGATGCCATACAGTCCTCCTACCAGCACATCTTCTTTCCATGCCTCGAATGAGTGAGCCAACCCTAAGGAATTGAGTAAAGTGTAGGCATTTATAAAATCATTGTCTATCCATGTTTCAGTAGACCCTTTGCGGCTGGTGGTAGCACAATTTACAATCACCTGATCAAATGCAAGGTCGCAAGTAATAGTAAACGAATTTGCCTCCAGCACTTTTTTCATTGATTTGGAAATGCTCAGATTTTCAGGAGTTAATACCATGCGAGGGTCTGGGCAATACCAGAATGGTAGTCCATCGTGGATAAACCAGGGAAACAATCCCTGCGTATAGGCGCTTACCAAAGTCTGTGGATGGAAGTTGGCTCCTACGCATACCAATCCATCTTCATCCGGATCTGTATATTCAAAATCATTAAAATCTATTGGCTTGCCCTCATTTGGAATGAAGA
Organism: Saprospiraceae bacterium; assembly: GCA_044227925.1. Lineage (GTDB taxonomy): Bacteria > Bacteroidota > Bacteroidia > Chitinophagales > Saprospiraceae > JADJLQ01. The sequence continues at coordinate 21,915 of JBGAVW010000007.1, forward strand.
AGGTGGGCATCAGATTGGTATTAGTTTGCTTGCTTTACACCTTCAATTACAGCAGAAAGTCCCCGCTCGACCAATGCATCTTTTAATGGTCTTAAGCTCTCAAAGGGCGCTGTTTTCACAGTAGCCTTACCTTTAAAATGTATAAGTATAGATAGCTGTTCCGATTGTTCAAAGCTATGCCCACAAACCTCCATCAGGCAATGAATGACCCAATCAAATGTATTCACATCGTCATTATACACAACCAGCATAGAATGATCATCATAGTCGGTATATTTTTCCTCTATAAGAACATCTTCTTCTTCATAATATTTTGTATGACCTGCCATGTACTACATATTTACTTTAAAGTTACAAAATAGTTTCCAACGCTCGTTTCGCGGCGGCAATATCTGGCATATTACCTGGATTTTCCAACACTTCACGATATTTAATAGTTCCATCGCTTCCTATGATAAACACAGCCCGTTCGGCCACTCCTTTCATATCTAAAACAAATTCTTCGCGATATATCCCATAAGCTCTGCATACTTCTTTATTATAGTCGCTCAGCAAATCAAAGCTAAGGTGCTGATCGTCTTTAAATTTTTTTAATGTAAACGGGCTATCCGTTGAAATCCCAAAAACCAAAGCACCCAAAGAATTAAATGAGGCCATATTATCTCTTACTGTGCACATTTCGGCTGTACATACACTGGTAAAAGCGGCAGGAAAAAATACAAGAACTTTTTTCTTACCCGTTAAATTCATGAAGTCAATCTTTTTTCTATCTGTATTATATAGAGAAATGTGCGGAGCTACCTGACCAATTTGCATATTTGATGGCTACTGTTCTTCAAGACAAATGTATAAATAATATTAAATACTTAAGCAGAAATGAATTTATAATAAAATGGTTATACTCATAATTTTATTTATACTTATAGTTAGGTTTCTTTACGAGTATACTTAGAGAATTGAAATAATTTATTAACAATTTTATTGAATTCAAAATCAATCGTGTACATTCGGAGCCTGTTTAAATGAAAGAAGAGAACAAAGCATATCTATTACTGCACGGAGCAGTAATTTTATTTGGATTTACAGCAATTTTGGGAGCATTGATTCATCTTGATGCATTTGTTTTAGTTTGGTGGCGGGTATTGATTGCTACAATAGGTATCAGTTTTTTTACCAAAGGCATTGGATTCATCACGACCATACCCAGAAAGAAGCTACTGCAATATATACTGGTTGGATCTGTGATTGCGATCCACTGGTCATTATTTTTTTTATCGGTCAAATTAGCCGGTGCCTCTATATGCCTTGTATGTATGGCCACGACAAGTTTGTTTATAAGCATTATAGAGCCACTGATGCTGAAGCAAAAATTTCAAAAATTAGACTTTGTAATTGCAATATTAATTGTTCCGGGTATGGTTTTGGTGGCCAATAGTGCAGGATTATCAAAAGTATGGGGTATCGTGGCCGGCTTATCTTCTGCAGCTCTGGCAGCTGTATTTTCCATATTGAATAAAAAATATATAAAAAATGTGTCCGTATGGCATATATCGTGGATAGAAATGAGTAGTGCCTGGGTTACCCTGGGTGTATTTATAGGAATTGCTTATCTATTCAATTTTAAATTTACTATTTTACCCTCGCCTGTGGATTGGTTTTATCTGATATTACTGGGCTTTGTTTGCACCACTATCGCTCATGCAATGTCCCTGGTTGCTTTAAAGCATATTTCTGCTTTTGCACTGGGGCTGGTGATCAACCTCGAACCCATATATGGTATTATCCTGGCTGCCTTATTGTTACATGAGCACAAAGCACTGAATCAAAACTTTTATATCGGAGCCGTCCTGATTATGGTCGCCATATTTGCTTATCCATTTTTAAAGAAAAGACTTGCTCATGCTTTTTGATGAACGATTATATGATTATGCTGACCAGTATAGTCATCAAATGCCTGATTATTTAAATGATCTGTTGAGAGAAACAGCACTCACCACCGTAAATCCATTTATGGCCAGTGGCCCTGTGCTTGGCAGGTTCCTCATGCAGATAAGCAAATGGATAAAACCCTCATCTGTTCTTGAAATTGGAAGTTTCACAGGATATTCGGCATTGTGCCTGGCTCAGGGATTACCTGAAAATGGGACTATTACTTGTATAGAGGTGAATGAAGAATATGAAGCTATCATCCGAAAATACTTCACAAGAGCAGGCAAAAGTCAACAATTAAACCTAATCATAGGCGATGCCCTTTCTCAAGTAAAGTCACTTTCAGGCCAGTTTGATCTGGTGTTGATAGATGCCAATAAACAACATAATGAAATATTGTACGATCTGGTTTATCCATTATTGACTGACCATGGTACAGTGCTCATAGATAATACCCTGTGGTACGGAAATGTAATTCAATCTAATATGGATAAGGAATCCAAGGCTATACATGATTTTAATGTAAAGTTGTCTAAAGATGAAAGAGTGAATGTTTCAATATTACCTATCCGTGATGGAATAACTCTGATCACCAGAAAATAGAGTCCTATTAATAGGTAATGCCTGAGAAATTCCTTTTAAGCCGTTTTTTAAAAATAATTTAAATATCCAATATGTAATTTTACTGCTCTAAAGTCAAACCCAGCAGGATATCTACGACCTACTGATGAGGCTACTGATAAAACCCCAAGGGAAGTATCTACCGCAAGGCCTGCACCCAGGCTTAGAAAAGTAGATGTTTTAAATTTTTCATTAAATTCGTGCATGGAGGCAATATCAATATGTGCAAACAGATAGCTTCTACTCCCTGTCATCAATCTGTATTCATTTTTGAGTAGCAAGTACCTTGCTGCAAAAATGGACTCTTCATCAAATCCTCTCAGTGTACTATATCCGCCAATTCTATACATCTCATTTATCTGCAATCGAGTAGAGGCATCTTTAAAATGGATACGCAAGCTTTGGAACAAGACAGAGTACTTTTTTATTTTCAGGTAATGGTCAAATGTTACTCCCAATTCCACGGCATTTCCTTTTTTTGTGAAGGGGTCGTATAGTTTTTCAAAAGAGAAAGTTGTATCAGCTTCATCCCGCAACGAAATGATGGAAACATTTTTCCTAATATTCCTGCTGTATCCTGTGATAAATAAATTTACTAAAAAACCCTTTCTGGAAAGGGCTCCATTGTCTATATTAGTAAAAGTTAAACCCGCTGTGGCATAGGTTTGTCTTGTATCCAATGCAACCGGAAGTGTTTTAGTCAGTTTAATTTTATTAAGATCTGGTTTTAATAAAGAAGAAGAAAAAGACCCAAAATTGACTTTGAACTCACCCAGGTGGCTTATTGACCATGAAGCACCAACATCAGCACGTATATCCTGAAAAAGCGAATCTCTTCTATACATATTAAACCTGCCAACCGGGCTAAAAGGCAAATTGAATAGATATGGACTAGCCCATTCGATCTTTAATTGTTGGCTATTGTTTTGCAAACTCTGAAAATTAAAGATGACCGATTCCCCAGCATTGAATTGATTTACCAATAATGCATTAAACGTACCATTCAGTTTTATTTTGTTTCCGGGAGGTGATGAGGGTAATACCCCGAGCAATGCATCTATACGACTTTGTTTTTTCTCCTGAACCTGAATATGGATCAAGGCTTTATTCTTAAAAAAAGAGACTGCCGGAGCATTGGTAATGGTGATAAAAGGAAGCGCTTTTACCGTTTTTACTATTTCATCGAGTCGGGTTTTGCTATAAATTTCTCCGGACCTGAGATTAAGTATTCGCTTCAATAGACCGGGTGACAATGAATGATTACCATCAAAATAGACAGAGTCTATCACTACTTTTGTGCCGGTGTCGACTTTCAGTATGGAAGTCATTGAATTTTTATCCAATAAAATACTGTCCAATTTTACCTGAGCATATTGAAATCCTTCATTTTCGAGATAATCGGCTATTTTTTTAAGCACCCTTTTAGTATCGTAAACAGTGTAATTGGTAAGGAATCTGTTCAATTTAAAGTGGTTTTTGATTTTGTCAGGGACATAGGTAAGATCTATTGTATCATAATAATATAAATTGCCGATGTGAACGGTAAAGGAATAACATGAATCGGATTGGTCAAAAGTTTTAATATAACATGAGAAATATCCGGTGGATTGCAAAGAGTCAATTATTGCCCTGGCTTGTTGAACAGCATCTGCAGAATCCATAGCCATTGACTTCCTTTTTAGAAAGGTTAAACTATTTTGTTCCGGACTTTCTTCAGTATAATAACATATTTGTTTTAAAGATTGGCCTGAACTTATAAATGTACATACGACGCATAGGATAATCAAAAGGAAACGGAGCCACATCTGAACACGAAATTACATGGAAGCATGTATTTTGCACCAGATTTAAATCAGAAATGGCTGGAATATATGTACATATACCTTTTTGCAAACAGGCATGTATATATTGCAATTTCCATTTTTCTACCAATATGGAATTAAAATCCAGAGTAGTCCATGCTATAATCAAAGAATCAAAAGATCGCAGCTTCTATTTGAAAAATCAGTTAATTGAAACGGTTTATTTCGGTGGAGGTACCCCCTCCCTATTAACCAAAAAGCAACTCTCTCAACTATTGGATACCGTGTATGCCAATTATGTTGTGGATGCCAATGCCGAGATCACCATAGAAGTAAATCCTGATGATATAAACCCCGCTTATGCCAAGGACCTTTTGGATCTTAATTTTAACCGTCTAAGCGTTGGCATACAATCTTTTCATGAAAAAGACATGCAATACATGCATAGAGCTCATACTTCGGACCAATCATTTAATTCACTAAAGACAAGTCAGGACGCGGGATTTAACAATATTTCCATCGATTTAATCTATGGTATCCCTAATACCAGTGATGATCAATGGAAATCCAATTTGGAATATGCCCAAAACGCTGACATACAACATCTGTCGTGTTATGCTCTAACTGTAGAGCCTAAAACCATATTGGCTCATCAAATAAGCAAAAAAATCAGCCCGGGTCCATCAGATATCCATACCATTACACAATTTGAATACTTAATTGATCATAGTACAGAGTACGGTTTGGAGCAATACGAAATTTCAAATTTTTCTACTATCGGTTTTAGATCCAGGCACAACAGTAACTATTGGGCAGGAGTAGATTATCTGGGACTGGGTCCATCGGCACATTCTTATGACCGGGTATCAAGACAATGGAATGTGTCAAACAATATTAAATATTGTGAAGCCCTGGAACAGGGGTTACCCTATTTTGAAGGTGAGACTCTCACTCCTGAGATGATCTATAATGAGACGGTAATGACTCACCTTCGTACAATGCAAGGCATATCGCTAAATAATCTAAAAGCCGAGTTTCGTGACTATTTTGTTTCAAGGGTTAAAGTCCTGCTAGGCCGTGGTGATATCAAATTAGAGAATGGTTACTACAAACTTACCAAAAAAGGAATATTTATTGCTGATAGCCTAATTGTGGAATTATTTATTTAGCAAAACATATACTGTGGCAGTACACGGGAGGGTAATAAAACAGGAAACAGTAGCATTTTTCTTAACAAACGGTTAATTCCTTAGCTTTCAATGAATGAGATATTTTTTTCACCTAAAAAATGACGATTTTTGCACCGCTTAAATCCAATGTACAGATTATGCAGAGTTATATAGATCTACAAAGTATTACAGCCCGTATAGAGCAAGAATCCGGCTTCATCGAAAAAATTAAGGAACAAATAGGTCACACCATTATCGGCCAGGAAATAATGGTGGAAAGACTACTCATAGGTCTGCTTTGTAAAGGCCATATTCTTTTAGAAGGACTTCCCGGCCTGGCAAAAACATTGGCTATAAAAAGTCTTGCTAATGCAGTCAATGCCTCTTTCCAGCGAATCCAGTTTACCCCGGACCTCCTTCCAGCCGATATCATTGGGACGATGATATACAATCAAGGGGCAAATGATTTTCAGGTACGTAAAGGTCCAATTTTTGCCAATTTCATATTGGCCGATGAGATCAATCGAGCTCCAGCCAAAGTACAAAGTGCACTGTTGGAAGCAATGCAGGAAAAACAAGTCACCATTGGAAAGGACACTTTCAAATTAGATGAACCATTCCTGGTATTAGCAACTCAAAATCCAATAGAACAAGAAGGGACATATCCATTACCTGAAGCCCAGGTAGATCGCTTTATGTTGAAGGTATTGATAGGTTATCCCACAAAAGAAGAAGAAAGGCAAATCATAAGATTGAACCTGGGAGAAGAAAAGTTGCGTACTATTCAATCCGTAGTTCAACCTGGTGATATTCTCAGAGCCCGCGAAGTACTTCAGTCTATATATATGGATGAGAAAATAGAAAAGTACATCATTGATATCGTATTTGCCACCCGACAACCATCAGAGTATAAACTGGACCATATCAAGAATTTTATCCAATATGGTGCATCACCTCGTGCCAGCATCAATCTGGCCCTTGCCTCAAAGGCTGTTGCATTTATTAATAAAAGAGGTTTTGTAATTCCTGATGATGTCCGGTATATAGCCAAAGATGTAATGAGGCATCGTATTGGTCTTACCTACGAAGCTGAGGCTGAAAATAAAAACACCGATCACATTATTTCTGAAATCCTTTCAAAAGTTGAAGTTCCATAAATGAAATACCTTTTATTTTATATTTTTTTTCCCTATTTCAGTTCTTCTCAAGCTCCGGAAGTACAGCTGCAGGAATTGTTTTTTAAAAATAAAACCATCTCCTGGCAAAAACAATATTCCGGATATTGGGATGAAGTGATACCCATCAGATTTGAGCTTGCTTCGGATGGTGAATCCTGCAAAGGGTTCATGTATTTCGGTGACGAAAAAAACAAATATGTGATCACCGGAAAACAAGTGAATAATGAACTTAGATTGGAAGAACAAGACCTCAATTCAAATATTACCGGCTTGATCGTATTGCAGCTAAACGGCAGTAGCGCTAAAGGAACGTGGTACAATTCCAAACATGATTTTAATGCTCCTCTCAGTTTGAAGGAAGGCCAGGCACCTAATGTTGCCTCCCCTTTTTGGATAAAGTCTTTTGCACCAAAGGCAGACCCATCCGAATCTCAAGTCATACTACAGAAAGATTTCAACGACCAGATTAGTACACGTTTTTATTATAAAATGCTAAATAAGACCTTGTATGGCACCTCCCCCATCAAGGATGAAGAAGGATATGCTCAAGAATCCAGTATGGAAGATTATCTGCACAGACAAGCAGGCACCTTGAATAGCTGGAAAATAAATGATAAGAAACTGGATATCCGATATAAGTTAGGGAATATAGAATACTCTCAATCACTGGAGTTGATCTCGCAATTCCCCGTACAACAGGAGACTTTTGCAGATCACTGGATGGCTGTAGACATCCATTACCTTAAAATAGATCACAGCGCAATAGCAGATTGGACTCAGCATCTTATAGATTCTTTTCTGAATACCATTCAAAATAAAAAACGGGCGACCATCACTGATGAAACCAAGATGGGAGCTCGCATGATGTACCGCATGAGTATCTGGCCCCAGGTGGAGTTTTTAAACAATCAGTTTGCCTCTGGTATGATGCATATTAAAAACTCATGGGATGAAAATATTGTTTCTATACCATTTAATTTTGACCTCAGGAAGGGATCGGTATTATCCAAGACGGATATCATAGCAAAACCCACTGAATTTAAAATTTCGAAAGATCAGCTCCTTACCAAAGAATTGGAAAAATTAAAATCCTCCACATCATTAGACTATCAATCATTAAGTATCAACGATTTTTCCATGATGACTGTAAAAAAAGAAGGCCTGGCTTTTACAGCACCTTTTGATGTAGTGTATGGGTTTAGACAGATCGTGATTCCGTTTTATGAGATCAGGTCCACATTAAACCCACAGTATTTCCCATTATAAAATAGACCTGAAATGGATACTGCAGAGCTACTAAAAAAAGTAAGGCGAATAGAAATAAAAACCAGGAGCATAAGCAAACATCTATTTTCTGGTGAGTATCACAGTACATTTAAGGGAAGAGGTATGTCTTTTAGTGAAGTAAGACCTTACCAATATGGTGATGATGTACGAAATATTGATTGGAATGTAACTGCCCGCACGCACGAAGCATTCGTAAAAATTTATGAAGAAGAGCGGGAACTTACCCTTATGTTAATGGTAGACATAAGCCGTTCATCTTATTTCGGTACTTATGAGCAGAAAAAAAGAGAATGGGCTACCGAGATCTGTGCTGTTTTGGCTTTCTCAGCAATCTCAAATAATGATAAAGTAGGTCTTATTTTGTTTTCGGATGAAATAGAACTGTTTATTCCACCCAAAAAAGGAAAACAGCATATACTGCGCATTTTAAGAGAATTGATTAACACCGAAGCAAAAGGGAAAGGTACTAACCTGGGTGAGGCTTTGCAGTTTTTTAATAATGTCATCAAAAAGAGAAGCATTGCCTTTATCTTATCTGATTTCAGGGCCAAGGACTTTAATCAACCCTTGCGTATTTTGGGAAACAAACACGATTTAATCGGGTTACAATTATTTGATCCGGTAGAAGAAAATTTACAAGATATTGGATTTATTCAAACGTATGATATGGAATCAGGCGTGTTAAAATGGTTGGATACATCTGATCGTGCCTTACGATTACGTTATGAGGAAGAGTTTAAGACACATCTTGCTACCACTAAAGATATTTTCAATAAGTCACAATCTGATTTGATTCAACTCAGGACCGACCATTCCTATGTGGAAGCTTTGATGGCATTTTTCAAGAAACGATCAAAAGCAGCATAATGATGAAGAAGAGGTGGTTGATGTTGTTTTTTTTGATTTCAGATTTCTTATTTGGCCAGCATACTTTTTTGGCAAGTGTGGATAGTCTGAAGATGGAAATAGGGGATCAACAAAATCTGACACTCCGTTTTACAACAACATTGGGTGGAAACTCCCCTGATTTTCACCTTGAAAACCTGGACACCTGTTCTTTTTTTGAAAGAGTAGGTCAAACAGAATGGATTAAAACACAAAGCAGCACCTCTACTATCATAGAAAAAAAAATCAGATTTTCAGTTTTTGATGAAGGCTATTATAAGATACCGGTCTTGTATGCAGTGTTAGGCAATGATTCCATTGCTACCTATGAAATTCCTTTAGAGATCACAGGGGTAGAGCCGGACAGCACTGGCCTCTTACCTATAAAAGGGATAGTAAAAGAAAAAGACAATTGGCAGGATTACATCTGGTGGTATGTACTCTTAGTCGTATTGGGACTGGTGTATATCAGTTACCGGTATATACAAAAAAGAAAAAATAAAAAACGGGAAGAAATTATTGTCCCTGTGGAAATTATAAAAACACCACATCAAATAGCTCTTGAAAAACTAGGCGCCCTGAAAGAATCCCGAATGTGGGAGAAAGGAGAAGTAAAAGAATACCACAGTCAGCTTACCTATATCATCCGAGAATACCTTGAAAATCGATATCGCATACCAGCACTGGAATCTACGAGTATGGAAATCCTGCGTGATTTAAAAAAACATATCCTTGAATCTGAAATGATAAAATCAGTAGATGATATTTTAAATATTGCTGATTGGGTAAAATTTGCAAAAGGAATACCTGAAGAAAATGCAAATTCGCTGGCATTGGATCGTGCCATCGAATTGGTACTTTTTACCAAGGAAGACAATGAACAAAGCCTTCAAAACAAAACTACCATTTGATGGAAAACTTTTCTAATTATCGATTGGTATATCCCTGGTGCCTGGCCCTGTTAGCCCTTTTACCTTTTTTTATTACCCTATATAAAAAATACCATAGTACTCCGGCAAAAGCAATGCACTTTGGCTTTATTTCAACCGGACTAGCATCAAATTGGAAAAATATATTAAACAAATTATTGCCATGGATGCAGGCATTGGCTTATTGTTTTTTGGTGTTCGCCCTGTGCAGACCCCAGAGAATATGGAAAGAAGAAAAATTAAAAGCAAGCTCTATCGATATTTTTTTGGTGATTGATCTGTCGAGCTCAATGTTGGCTCAGGATTTCCAGCCTGATCGATTAAGTGTAAGTAAAGAAGTAGCCCAGCGATTTGTAGATAAAAGGCGGTATGACCGGCTAGGGTTGGCTGTATTTGCCGGAGAAAGTTATACCCGATGCCCATTAACAACGGATCACGAAGTATTGAAAAATTTTATGCAACAACTGGGCGTTGGAAAACTGGATGATGGTACAGCTATTGGTATGGGATTATCAGCTGCCATCAATAGGTTAAAGTCAAGTGAATCAAAAAGTAAAATCATCATAGTGTTGACTGACGGAGTCAATAATTCGGGATATATCGATCCACTGACAGCGGCTCAGATCGCAAAAGAATTTAATATTAAAATATATGCTGTAGGTGTAGGAAGTATGGGGGAAGCCCTCACTCCGGTTACCCGCCGGGGAGACGGACAGTATGTATTTGCCATGTCCCGTGTGGAAATAGATGAAAAACTTATGACAGAAGTAAGTGAAATGACCGGAGGCAAATATTTCAGAGCAACAGATGAACTCGCTCTTCAAAAAATATATGATGAAATCGATAAATTGGAGAAAACAGAAATAGAAGTAACCAGATTTACCAGATACACAGAAGTATTTCATTTATTTGCTGCTGCAGGTTTACTCTTATTGATTCTTCAGTTTCTTATTCGCAATTTTGTAATCAAAGCATGGATAGATTAATATGTTTAGGCTAGAGCATCCGGAATTTTTAAATCTTATAGTCTTAATCATAGTATTGGTTATGTTGCAGCGCTTTATTTCAAAATCAGTCTATACAAGATTGCAGGCGTTTGCAAGCAAATCACTTTGGCCAGGGTTGATCCCAGAACTGGATCTTCGAAAAAAAAATCTAAGGTCTGTACTTTGGATTTCGGGCCTTGGACTTATAATCCTGTCAATGTCAAATCCACAGTGGGGTACACGTAAAGAAAAAATTGAAATAAAATCGACAGATATATACTTAGTATTGGATATATCGAATAGCATGCGATCAGACGATATTAAACCAAATCGGCTAGAAAGGGCCAAACTTTGGGCTGAATCATTGATCCGAAGCTTGTCCAATGATCGCATAGGTACCGTCTTGTTCGCAGGTCATGCTTTTTTACAATCTCCACTTACCACCGATTATGGGTCGGCAACAATGTTTGTCCGATCCGCAGTACCGGACCTCATCACCACACAGGGAACTAATATCAGCGACGCGATCAATACCTGTATTGAAAATTTCCCTAAGAATGATGAAGCCCAGAAAGTAATTGTATTGTTATCTGATGGTGAAGATCATGACGAATTAGCCCAGGACCTGGCAGCAAAAGCAAAACAAAATAACATTTCCATATTTACAGTTGGAACAGGTACAGAGCAGGGAGGATTGATTCCGATGGCAGTACAAGGTATGCAGGATTATAAAAGAGATGAAACAGGCAAACCGGTACAGACCAAATTAAACAAAGATATTCTGGTAAAGATTGCCCAAAGCACTAATGGAAAATACTTCAGTATTGATGATGGAGATGCCATCATACCACTGATTAAAAGTGAAATAGCCAATATGACCAAACAGCGTGTGGCTGAAAGAGCATACAGCGAATACGAATCCTACTTCCCCTTACTTTTGATTCCCGGACTGCTATGCCTGATTGTCGAATTTTTATTGTCAATCCAATGGTTTAATAGATTTAAAAAGAAAGTAGTATGAGAATTCATTATTTGTTAATAACATCCATTTTCATCATTTTGTCCAATATGCCATTAGTTGGGCAAAGTGAACATTTACTATTAAAAAAAGCTGATCAAAGCTATTCAAAACAAGAGTTTAATAAAGCCGAAGAAAACTACCGCAGGGCACTGGAAACCAAGCCAAACGAAACTACCAAATACAACCTGGGCAATTCCATAATGGAACAAAATAGACCCAAAGAAGCCATCAGCTATTATGAAGACGCAGCCAAAAAAAACAACAAAGACCTGAGTGCAAAAGCATGGTACAATCTCGGTAATGCATATTATCAACAAAAAGAATTCGATAAAAGTATAGAAGCTTATAAAAATGCTTTAAAAAAAACACCTGATGATGATGAAGCAAAGAAAAATCTGACTTTGGCTAAAAAACAATTGCAAAAACAGCAGCAACAACAGCAGCAGCAGGATCAGCAGGATCAGCAAGATCAACAAAATAATCAGGATCAGCAGCAACAACAACAACAGCAACAACAACAGCAGCAGCAACAACAAGAAAAGCAACAACCTCAACAAGGGGAACAAGAACCACAACAAAAGCTTTCAAAAGAAGAAGCTGAGCAATTGCTTCAATATACTGAGCGCGAAGACCAACGAGTACAACAAAAGATGACAAACAAGAGTGCCAAGACTAAACCACCAAAGAAGGATTGGTAAGAAATGTGTAAAATCAAAATTTGAATCGTAATTATTACTTATAAATATCTCATTATTAAGCACATATATTAGATAATTAATTTAATACTGATTTTTAACTAGTTGATAAAGGGAGGTAAAATAGGTTCAAGGGCATCTAATAAGAATTAATAAAATTTTGACACCTTATTTGATTTTTTAGTCTGGTTATATATTGAGTTACATTTATTTTTGTACCTTAAATAATTAAAATGAAGCCGATCCTGATTATTTCTTGTTTAGTGTTATGCATACCCCTTATGGCTCAACAGCCAACCTTACAGATTTCTATCAGCAGGGATACCGTATTGCTGGGTAATGCATTTTACATACAATATACTTTTGATTCCAAGGATGGGCAATTTTTAGCTCCTGAAATCAAAGATGGGGATATCATTAGTCAAAGTTTTTCCAGCAGTACAAGTATAATCAATGGAGAAATAAAAGCACTCCATAGGCAAAAATATTTAATACAACCTACCCGGTCCGGAGCATTTATAATTCCCGGTACCAGCATCAAGACTTCCGGAAATACCGGAGATATAGAAGTGCCGCAGGTAGTGATTACAGTAAAAGAAAATCCTACGCTTTTGGAATTAGATCCCGAAGATGACAAAGATTGGCTACTGGTAGACATATTGGCCGGTAAAATAGTAAAGAGAAAATCTAAAAAACTATGAGATGCTTTTTTGCTTTACTTTTACTTATATCTATAAATGAACTAAAGGCCCAACGATTTACTACCAATGTAGATCGAACAGAAATTACCTCGGATCAATATTTACAAGTAGAATTTACTCTGGAAAACGCCCAAGGTAAAAATTTTGCTACCCCAGACCTGAAAGGATGGACCGTAATACAAGGTCCAAGTACCTCTTCGTCAGTAAGTATAATTAATGGGGCCCGCAGCTCTACCATTTCCTATGGATATCTGCTTTCACCCAGGTCGGTAGGCCTACTTACTATTGGCAAAGCAGAAATTACGGTTGGGAATAAAACTTTGTACACAGACCCAATTACAATAAAAGTAACAAAAGCTTCTCCGCAAGCGCAGATTTCCGGACAGGATGTAAAAGCTCTTAGTAAAAAGGATATATTTATTACTGCCAAGGCAACTCCGGAAAAAGCATATGTAGGCCAGCAGGTATTAATTGAATATAAACTGTTTACCGTTGTTAATGTCGAAAACTATAATATCCTTCGGAATCCTGAGTTTAAAGGGTTTCACTCTAACAATATCCCCAGGCTCAGCAACGACAACAGGGAGATTGTAAATGGACGAACCTATGTGACCAAAGTAATCCATGCAGCTTCAATCTACCCCATCCAAAACGGAAAATTTGAAATAGACCCATTGCATGTGCGGGCAAGTGTAGTCGTGGATGATGGCAGAAGCAATCCAAATTCATTTTTTTTATTGCCCACAACAGAGGGAGTAAATTTGGTGAGCAATAATATAGAAATTGAAATTTTACCCTTACCCCAACCCATTCCTCCTAATTTTTCCGGAGCAGTAGGCAGGTATACCATGACATCGCGAATAGATCAGCTTAATGTAAAAATGAATGATGCTATTTCCATTACTTCCTACATTGAAGGCGACGGAGATTTGAACAGGGTGAGCAAACCATTTCTAAATCTGGATTCCAATTCCTTTCAGTTATATGAACCCAAGATTACCAAAGAAAATACGGATTACAAACTCTCCGGTTTTATAGGCATGAGAGAGTTGATATATCCCGTAGTAGCTACCAAACCAGGTATGCATAAAATCGTCCCCTCCTTTGTATATTTCAATCCCGACAGCCAAAAATACATAACCCTTGCTCCGGAAGCATTCAATTTGAATGTTAGTGGAGGCACAAAATCCGGCAATAAGGATGTAGCTCAACAACACAAAGAAGAGATTCTCGAAGAATTAAAGCTAATTAAAAATCCGAGGTTGTCCAGCAATCATTTTATCGGTACATCATTGTATTTTTTGTGTCTGTCATTACCATTAATAGGGTGGTTGGCAGTATACGTAATAAAAAAGAGAAAGGAGCAATATAACTTCGCCAATAAGGATCAGCTTCATCTACAAACCTTGAAAAAAAACTATCTCTCCAAATTGGATGAGTATCTTGCTAATGCCAATCCACTTACAAAAACCGAAGCTGATCAATCATTTGACATTCTGCAGCATTTCCTTAAAGCACACCTGAAAATAAATGATGCTTCGTATTCCAAAAATGAATGGCTGACTAAAATCAATTCTTCAGATTCCATTAGAGAAGAGCTGAAAACAAAAATTAAAGAAGTTTTTAATACAGCCGAAATGGCATTATATGCAGGACAGATGAGTACAATACAAGTACATGAAATGATTGTGAAAACAAAAGAAATTATCTCTTCGATATAACACTATTTGATATTTGAATAAAATTCCAATACTTTACTTCTGAAAGCCATTTCATATTTTGCTGTGATCACCAGGTTTTGGGCTCTATCGTAATTATTTTTAGCTATTATGTATTCCACGGTAGAATTGGTGGTACCATTATTAAACCTGGCTTCAGCAATTTTGAATGATTTCTCAAAAGACTTGAATTGAATTTCAGCAAGATCGTACCTTTCTCTGGCTCCTTCTGCAAGAAAACTGGCTTGTTCTATCTGCTGTTGCACGGTATTTTTGGCAAGATCAGTGTTTACTTTGGCGCGATCAATTGCGATTTCGGCCTTTTTAATTTGAGACCTCACTCTATATCCATCCAATATAGGTATACTTAAAGATACTAATCCTGAATAGTTAAAGTTATTGGAGAGTTGTTTTGGATATTTTACTTTTTCATTGTTAATTGTATACGCACTGGAATAATTTGAACCCAGGTTTAGAGAGAATCCAAGCTGTGGATACTTTAATGATTTAGCAGAAGCCAAATTCAATTCAGCACTCTTGATTTGAAATTCATTTGATTTTACCATAGGGTGTTGTAAAAGAGTAGAAGAAAAATCATACTTTGTGTTTATGGTGTTTAATCCATCGCTATTTTGAATGTCGAACGACTCATGGTAAGGTATATTCATCAATTGTAAGAGACTCAATTTTGCGGACTTTAAATCTTGTTCATTTGCTAATAAATTCAATTGATCCTGGGCCAATTGTCCTTCCATATCTGAGAGTTGACTTGGAATGATGGCACCTTGGGCGTCCAGTGTTTTTAATCTGTTGATTTGAGCCATCGTGGTTTGTTCTTGCATTTCAGCTCTGACCAGTAATTCTTTATTGTTCAATATTTGCAGGTAGGCTATAGTAACCCGGAGTTGCAGGTTTGCTTCTTCATTTTTCAGGGCCCATCTGTTTGCTTCTTCAGCATATTGGGAGCTTTTGAGTGCATTATTTAATTGATTCGCTTGCCAGATGGGCAAATAAGCCTGCCCGTTAAATCCACCTCTGGTAATCTGTTCATTAATAAATCCATTCGTGGAAGGGTCAATACTTCTTCCAAAGTTTAAGCCATGGCCGATACCGGCGTTTGCACTAGGAAGTTTATTTTGTTTTGCAGTAATTACATCTACTGAAGAAGACTTATAGGCTAAATCGGCCAGCTTTGTCAAATTGCTGTTTTTTAAAGCGAGGTCTATACACTCCTGCAGACCATATTTCTTTTGAGCAAAACATACTACATTAAAGAGAAGTATTATGTAGATAAGATGTGATTTCATTTTGTTTTAAATCTTTGTATATTAATTATGTATTCTGCCATCCAGGAGTTCTACAATCCGTGTTCCATAGGTAGCATTTTTTTCTGAATGTGTAACCTGGATGATGGTTACACCTTGTTGATTAAGATCTTTAAAAATAGTCATTATCTCTTCACCCTGTTTGCTATTCAGATTACCGGTTGGTTCGTCTGCGAGGATGAGCTTAGGCTTAGCTATCAATGCACGTGCTATCCCAACTAATTGCTGTTGTCCCCCACTCAATTGGTTTGGAAACAAATCTTTCTTGCCCACTATATTAAACCGATCCAGCATATCCCCTACCAGGGCTTTACGCTCGGAGCCTTTTATGTCCTGGTACAGAAGTGGAGTCTCAATATTTTCGTATACAGTGAGTTCGTCTATCAGGTGGTATGCCTGAAATACAAAACCGATGTACTGTTTGTATAATTGTGTCCTTTGTTTTTCCTTCATTTTATGGACTTCTTCATGTAGAAACCTATATTCCCCTTCGTCGAAATTATCCAACATGCCAATTACATTGAGCAGTGTGGTTTTACCTGATCCTGAAGGCCCCATAATAGACACAAACTCACCTTCATTGATTTCCAGCGATAAATCCCGCAATAAAAAGTTTCTCGCACCACCCACAGTTACCCATTTGAAAATATTTTTTAAATCAATCATTTAGTAATCTTGTTTTTATTTGATTAAAGTAACCAAATATGTTTAAAATTTATGCCATGTTTACAAATTACTGTTTTTCAATTCATTAAAAAGGAATTGTAGCATTTTTGGTGTACGGTTTTGATACACAGCGTCCGATTGAAGACAGGGCAACCTTGTTACTCAATTTTAACTTTTTTCAGTAGACTCCACCGGCCTTAATACCGTTAATTATTAAGAAATGAAGACAAAGGGATATATCTCATTTTTGATTATTTTAAGTGTGCCTTTTATTCTGCAATGCGATAAATCAAAATTGTTAGATGAAGATATCGTAATCGGAATCTTATTCAAAATCCACAAGCATTCACGCCTTCAGTTTGAAAGAGAATTTCATATACTTGAGTTTAATCAACGATCCCATCATGAGATAATTCATGTAAATTCAACTATTACCTATACCGCTCAACAAATCGCAAAATTATCATCTCAATTTAAAAACCTGCGTCGAAATGCTACCAGAGCAGGGTATGGCAAAAACCCATCCGGTTGGGAATATTATATGAATGAAAATAATGAGCAAGTAAAGCTCATCATTGATACCGTTAATCACCATGTTATTATAAATCATGAAGTATATTTTGATGTTCATTAAATAATATAGGATAATACCAAATACTTATTAGCGAGTGAATAAAAAATAGGAGTTGGAAGGCAATTCGGCATTTCTGATTTAATCGTAAATTTGAATTCCAGATACAATTAAAATGAATTCAAAAAATAATGATAGAGTATACAAAATGGCATTTGCCAGTGTATATCCTCTTTATATACAAAAAGCTGAAAAAAAAAGTCGCACTAAAGAAGAAGTAGATGAAATAATATATTGGCTTACCGGATACAACAAAAAAACGTTGCAATTACAGATCGACAAGAAAACCGATTTTGAGACTTTTTTTAATCAAGCTCCGCTGATCAACCCCAATGTATCAAAAATAACAGGCCTCATCTGCGGGTATCGGGTAGAAGAAATAGAAGACAAAATAATTCAACAGGTTCGATATTTGGATAAGCTGATAGATGAATTAGCTAAAGGAAAATCAATGGAAAAGATCTTACGTAAATAATCCGTGTTTTACAGACACCATCCTGGCAATTTACAATATTGTCAATTCCATTCATACTCCAAGTGTGTCATCTCACCACACCTTTATTCTATCGCCCGCCCCTTTCCACATTTTATTACTTTCCGTCAGCCCGTATGCATTATAGAACGGAGTATGATTACTTAGCGGGCCTACTACCCTATACTCTGCGGGTGAATGCACATCGGTATGTATTATCTGGCGCATAAATTCGTCTTTCATTTTGATTCTCCAAATAGTGGCATAGGACTGAAAGAACCTCTGATCAGGAGTAAGACCATCCACCTTTTCAGTGGATTTGCCCTGAGGTGTCATCTTAAATGCATCGTAGGCAATAGCAAGGCCTCCAATATCTGCAATGTTTTCCCCCAGGGTAAGTTCCCCATTTAAAGGCAAAGAATCTATTGGAATGTATTTGGCATATTGAGCGACTATTTTGTCTGTAATGGCTTTAAACTTATCGGCATCTTCTTTAGACCACCAATCTTTGAGATTACCATCCTTATCGTATTGGCGGCCCTGATCATCAAAGCCATGGGTGAGCTCATGACCTATCACCATACCGATACCTCCATAGTTTATGGCATCGTCTGCATTTGCATTAAAAAAAGGAGGTTGAAGAATACCAGCCGGAAAAATGATTTCATTTTTTGTCGGATCATAACCTGCATTTACTGTTGGGGGTGTCATTTGCCATTCTGATCTGTCTACCGGCTTATCCACTTTCGCTATCGCCCGGAAAAACTCATACCGGCTTGTATTGATTCTATTTTGAAAATAATTATCTCTTGTGATTACCAGTGAATCGTATTTTCGCCAGGTATCCGGAAAACCAATCTTTCGGGTAATGCTTGCTAATTTCTCCAGTGCTTTATCTTTGGTTGCCTCGGACATCCAATCCAACGACTTAATTCGATTTTCGTATGACTTTTGTAATCCATCTATGAGAGACATCATTCTCTCTTTGGCTTTCTGATCAAAGTTTTTCTTTACATATAATTGACCTGCCAATTCACCAATTCTGCTATCAACGACATTCACCGCATACTTCCATCTTGGTTCGGGCTGCTCACGCCCGCTAAGTGTTTTATCAAAAAATTCAAATCCAGCCTGTGCAAAAGCTTTGCTCAATGAGTTATAGGAATTTTTGATGGTGTGTGCCTTAAAATATGGCTTCCAGGTATCAATTGGAGTTGAGTTTATTAATTTATCCAATGATGAAAAAAAAGCGGGTTGAGCAATCATGACCGAATCGGTTTTTAAAAGCAGGCCGGCTTTTATAAGATTCCAATCCAATCCTGGACTCATCTTTTGCAATTGAGAAGCCCCCATTTTATTATAATTTTTTTGAGGATCGCGGAGCTCTACATTTGTAAAGTGACCTGCAGCAATCTTTGATTCTAAATTAAATACCGATTCGGCATTCGCTTTTGCTTTGGTACTATCATCACCGGTAAGTGAAAATATTTTATTTAAAAATTCCTTATATGCTCTTTGTATGGATAGGGTAGCCTCATCCTTTCTAAAATAATAGTCCCTATCCGGCAATCCCAGTCCTCCCTGGAAAAACTGGGCAATATTTTTTGTAACATTTTTGTCATCTGCATTTACTCCAAAATTGATCAATACATCATTGCCGTTTATATTTTGCTCACATACATACAGAATCAGGTCATCGGTATTTTTCAATGAAGATATCTTATTGAAAATGGGTTGTAACGGGCTATACCCTTTTGCTTCAATAGAAATAGTATCCATGATGGACATATACATATCCCCTACCTTTTGCTCGAGGCTACCCATAGGTGCACCTTCAATTGACGCTGCTGCCTGGCAAACTTCCAATAATGCCTTTTCACTTTTGGTTTGCAAATCAAAGAATGACCCTGCTCCAATCTCAGTAGGAGGAATGGATGTTTCATTTATCCATTTCTCATTGATATACCGAAAATAATTGTCTCCGGGAGCTATCGTAGTGTCAATACCATTAATATCCAAAAAAGCCTCTTTACGTGAGGTATCTGTCTCCTGCCCATTTTTACACGAACAAATAAGAAAAATACATACAAGGCACTTGAAAAGCTGAATTTTCATATTATGATTTATAAGACTAAAAATTAAAAAATTTGACTGAGCTTAATTGGATGACATAGCCGCTTTGTCAATCCATTTCGACATGAGTTCTCCGGTGATGGCCAGGTATCGGTCCCTCTTATAAAAATTGGTAACCCGATTATTCCTGTCAATTTTTATCATGTCTTTCGTGGTCCCGTCGTAAATACCGTACACATCCAGATCCGTTTCTATCCGCATCAGGCTTCTGTTAAAAGTAGATTTTTCTCTGATATTTTTTACCAATTCGCGATATGCTTTTTCTGAAACTACTTTTGGTACTTCATTTTGAAAGGCCAACCATTTTGCATTATCATCAAACCGGGCAAACTGACCAGCTGTGTCAATGCGATTTTTGAAATACTCTTTCATAGTCATCAATTCCGGAACTTCGGACCAGGTAGAATACTGTTGTTTGGAAAGTTCATCCCATGGTAAGGCTGTTTCCTGATCTTTTTCCTTTACTTTGTGATTTTCGTAATAACCATTGAGCCTGATATCCGGAGTGACGCCTTTTAACTGCACGGAAGACCCATTTACCCGGTAATATTTCTGCATTGTAATATGAATACTTCCCAGATCAAAGGAATCAGCTTTGTTTTTAAAATGATTTAGGTCATACGGCCTTTGGACAGTTCCTTTTCCATAACTACCTGATCCAATGATCACCCCTCTGCGATAATCCTGAATAGCAGCTGCAAAGATCTCAGAGGCTGAAGCACTAAATTCATTTATCATCACTGCCAGAGGGCCAGAGTATGTAATGCCGGGATCTCTATCTAAGTACAAACCAGGTCGATTGGTTTTTCCTTTTACTTGTACCACCGGTCCTTCGGTAATAAATAAACCGACCATATTTACTACTTCCTGCAAGCTACCTCCACCATTGCTGCGCAGGTCCATTATCACTCCATCTACCGTGTCTGCTTTCAGTCGTTCCAATTCCCGAGCTACATCTTCAGCACAGCTGCGTCCATTAGCATCACCAAAATTTGAATAAAATTTAGGGAGGTTAATAATCCCGATTTTTTTACCATTGGTTTTTAAAATATTGCTCCTTGCAAAAGTCTCTTCAATTTTTAATTCTTCACGTACCAGTTTTACCACTTTGATATTTCCATCCATTTTTTTCAAAGTAAGTGAAACTATAGTCTGGTTTTCACCTCGTATTAATTTCACTCCATCTGCGATACTGTATCCTGCTACATCTACAGGCTTAGCATCGCCCTGCCCTACTTTAAGTATCAAGTCGCCCGCATCTACTTCTCCCGACTTCCATGCGGGACCGCCCTCAGCCAGGGTGGCAAGTTTTAAAAAACCGTTTTCTTCTCCAATGGTCGCTCCTATGCCATAAAATTTACCTGAGATTCGTTCATTCCAGGTTCTTTTTTCTATTGGTAAAAAATAATCGGAATGGGGGTCCATTCTATTGACCACTGCATTAGCATAGATTGAAAACAGTTCGTCATCATTATTTAGTGAAGCATATTGTTCCAGTATTTTGGAATATTGTTTTTTGACTACATCAACAGCTTCACTCAATATCAATTCATTCGTTTTGTTTTTTATACTATCCACTTTTGAAAGATCTCTGGCATCCTTCCCCTCAACATAATTTTCCAATATATTATACCTGATACGGGATATCCATACCTTGGATCTGTCCTTTGCATTTACAGGAAAAGATTTATTTTCCGGATAATACATTTCAGAACCATCTTCTTTAAACACAAATGGGCCTTTAAACCAATCGGCAGATTCCTTTTTTAATTCATCTATCCTCATTTTATATTTTGCAATCACCTTATAAAAAAGTTCAATAGGAGCCCCATTTACTTCATCGTCAATATTAAATTTATACTGTTCAAAAGAAGTTATATCGGACTGCAGAAAAATGTTTTTATCAGCATCCATCCTTTTCAAGTAATCAGTATAAATCAATGAGGAAAGGGAATCATCCATTTTTTTAGGGGCATAATGCTGTATATTCAGCATCTTTCCTATGGCATGTAAGGTCTGATCGTATTTATCCCCGGGTACTTCAAAAGAGCTGAGCCCAAGAATCAAAAACAT
Source organism: Saprospiraceae bacterium (assembly GCA_044227925.1). Taxonomy (GTDB): domain Bacteria; phylum Bacteroidota; class Bacteroidia; order Chitinophagales; family Saprospiraceae; genus JADJLQ01. Next base: position 44,136 of record JBGAVW010000007.1, read on the forward strand.
CCCATTGAGGCAGAGATATACTCCGAGCGTCTTATACCAAATTTTTTTAGTCATGTAAGTTATTAAATTTGAATGAAACAAAATTAGTGGAATAGTAGGAGAAATGCATCACCTATTTTGGGGGACTGATTTCCAATATCTGAAAGGGAAAATTTAAAATACCATAGGGCATGATTTCATAGGAAGGGGGTATTACTTTATTGCAGGGGACAGCCGATACCGATTACATGCGCTTGAGGTTATTTACTTTGGATTTAGCTTCTTCTACTTTATACGATTGCTGTTGCAATGAAGATTGTTTGTTTTTTTGGTCCTCTTCATTTTTGATTATTGCTTTTTCTGCTTCCTTTATTTTTTCATTGCATCTTTCGATTTCTTTGTGATAATCTTCATTGTCTTTTATTAATTTTTTCATGTCACTATCCAGTTTCTTTAGATCTTTTTCTACCAGAGCAAGCTCATCTTCTGCTTTCCGTACACGGACAGATTGAGCAAATTTTTCGAGTAATTTTTGAGCTTCAGTATACTCTCTGGGATAAGTGCCGGAGTTTATATAACCAGCCCCGAGATCGATCCACATATTTACAACGGTTTTGTTTCCCGCACTTTCTATTTTTGAATAAATATCTATAGGAGCACCATTAGCAATCGTAGTTACTTTGGCATCATCACTCATCCATTCTTTACCCTTTTTATCCTTTTTGATTTTGCCTTTATATTCCTTGATAAAATCTTTATACACATCATCTACAAAATCCGATGGAACATCATAAATCTCAATTGAAAGGCTATTATTCTGACCTTTACTCATCACTTTCTGTGATTCCATTACCTGGCCTGATGCAATAAAGGATAGGGTAAAACTGATGCTAAGGGAGACAAAAACACGAATACCAAGTTGTTTCATTTTTAGTTGTTTTTAATTATTTATACAGCAAAATTAAGTATTTAATGGGTTTAAGGTGCACATATTTTGATGGCTTTTCTTACAATTGAAAACGATGCAGGTAATCTTCCCAATACTTCCCCTTCTGCTTCTAATAAAATCGTTTCATTTTTGCCAGGTGCAACTGTTAAAAATTCAGTGTGGAATGAAATGACCTTGGGATGCAGATGGATTTTACCGGAATAGAATTCTTTAGAAAATAGTAAAACTCCAAATTTGGAAAGTGGTTTCACGGCGGTGACTGCCAGTTGCCCGATATTGGGCCTGGCATGCGGGACTATTTGCAAGCCACCACCAGAATATGGACATAGTCCAACATTAATGGTGTAAAATGCATCTTCGAGTATTTGCTGCCCGGATTTTATTTTACTTTCCTGCAATCGATACATAAATAAGCACCTGAAAATATAAAAGAGATATATAAATCCATTGACCTTTGATTTTTTCTTTTTTGATTCTACGTAATTCGCAACAAAGGCGTCGTAAGCCATGCCAGCTACATTATTGAATACAGAATATTCCTTTTGATCTTTTAAATTATAATATTCTACCAACCCAAGATCATGATCATGCAATTTAAATCTTTCAATCATTTCCAGCCAGGCAAAAACATCATGCGGTATATGCCAATACCTTGCCCAATCATTTCCGGTACCTAATGGCAATGCGGTAATAGGAATAATTCTCTCAGGGGATTTTTTGTAATATTCATCTATCACCTCATGCACTGTACCATCCCCCCCCATAGCAACAATTATATCAGGATTGAAGTATAAAGCTTCGTCAACCAATCTTCTTGAATGACCAGGATATTCTGTCCATCGAAAAATATATTCCCAATTCCTATGTTTGAGCTCGACCTCCAATGATGGCCAAACTTTTAAGGCTTTTCCATTACAGGAAGTGGGATTTGCAATGATAAATAAACGGGGCATGTACTTATAAATTAAACAGCAAATATTCTTTTTAATATTTATTTATCAAGTCCACTAATGTCCCAATATCATTTTCTGTGTGCAATGCGCTTACTATGATTCGGGTGTAGATTTTGTCTTTAGGGCTTGGGTACGCAAATTGGGAAATTCTGATTTTATTCATCTCAAGATACGGCGACAGCTCTTTATGCTCAGTACAAAACACAGGAAATTTTTCAGTAAAAGTAAACTTCTCTGGTGTGGTTAGTTCATTCATGAAATGCTGTATATTTTTTTGCAATTGGATATTGGCTTCTTGATATATGTTTCCAGCATGTAAAAAAGCATGTAAATAAGCTGGTATCGGAGGTGAACTTCCACCAAATAATGAATGCCTCCTGGCATTAATGATATATTCATCAGGTCCAACTATCAGCCCTGCCGGCAATCCCATTGCTTTGCCCAATGATGAAATCATAATAGTGTCAGGATGAAGGATTTTGATTCGTTCATACAAGCCCCTACCTTCCCGTCCCAACACTCCAATGCCGTGAGAGTCATCAATCACCAGCACGATTTTTTTAGATTCTGGCAATCTGCTTATCCAACCGAAAGGGGGTATTGTTGCAGTAAGTGCATCAATAGTATTAAAGGTAATTACATGCTTATCGACATCTGAAAAAACAATACTATCCAATGTCTCTTCCAATGAGCAATCAAAAGCAGAAGGATTATAAGTTCCATAAGCAGGATTGATGGCTACATGTGCATTTGTACCAAAATGATAATAATAATCAGGGCCAAGTGATTCCAAAATCAATCGCCCAGCGAGCGTCCCGGAAGACACTACTAATGCTGAAGGAGCATCTAACCAGGATGCAAATTTATTTTCCGCTTCTTCAAAAACCGGGATGGATATATTACCTAGTCTGCTCGCCCCATAGTTAGTACCATATAATTCGAATCCCTGTTTTACCAAATCTCCGAAAGCTGGCCTGGCATGGATCCCTAAATACGATGTGCCGGAGAAAAATAGGAATTCTTTATCATTTACCAAGGTAACCCGCGAAGGAATCTTTTCTGCATACATCATTGACAAAATACACATTATGATGATTCCCAGATATACGAAAGATAAATTTTTTATATTTAACCTCGAATTAAACAAATTTTATGACCAGAAAATTAATTTGGGCAATAGCTCTTTTAAGCATCATCTCTGCATGTAAAAATAAGGAAACCACAACTGCCTCATCTGAAGCTCCAAAATCTGATACGGTAGTTGCCAAGAAAGAACCACAACCTATATCTGAACCCCTTGTTAAGCACATTTATACCGCTGATCCCTCTGCTCATGTGTTTAATGGTAAAATTTACATTTATCCTTCTCACGATTATGACTTCGGGGTAAAAGAAGATGATCTTGGAAGCCATTTTGATATGAAAGATTACCATATTCTGTCAATGGACAGTATTAATGGAGCAGTAACTGACCATGGTGTAGCATTAGATATAAAAGATGTTCCATGGGCTGGAAGACAAATGTGGGCTCCGGATGCCGCATATGCAAATAATAAATATTACCTGTATTTCCCGGTAAAAGACAAAAAAGATATATTCAGAATAGGTGTTGCGACTTCTACCTCCCCAAGTGGACCCTTTAAGGCAGAAGCTCAACCCATTAAAGGGTCATACTCTATGGATCCAGCTGTATTTAAAGACGATGACGGATCATACTATATGTATTTCGGAGGTATCTGGGGTGGTCAATTGCAAAGATGGATGACCGGCAAATACGATACCACTGGTGTAGAACCCCGCGATGACAGACCTGCTTTAGGTCCAAAAGTCGCCAAGATGTCGAAAGACATGCTGCAATTTGCAGAGCCTGTAAAAGAGGTGAAAATAGTGGATGCAAACGGGAATCCAATACCAGGAAAGGCCAATGATAAGCGTTTTTTTGAAGCTGCCTGGGTGCATAAATATAATGGAAAATATTACCTGTCCTATTCTACGGGAGATACTCATTTTATTTGCTATGCTATAGGTAATAATCCTTATGGCCCATTTACATATACCGGGGTAATACTGGACCCTGTAATAGGCTGGACCAATCACCATTCCATAGTAGAAATTGGAGGTAAATGGTATCTATTCTATCATGATAGTTCACTATCCGGAGGCAAGACCCATCTACGCTGCGTGAAAGTGACAGAATTGAAATATAATGAAGATGGGACGATTCAAAGGCTTGTAGCTTATAAGTAAAAATGGATCTTACCTTTTTTTCTTTGTTGCATTTGTAGCCAATAGACATCCGTACCACCGGTACCAAAGTAAATATGTAAATTTAGTTTCTTCCGATTACTCCCAAATACTTATCCGGAATTCCAAAGGCATCCACCAAAGGCACTGCCTCTTTCCGTAAATCCCAGCAAAGCTGATTCACCAGCTTTCTGATGGCTTTGGTTTTTACGGGTGCCATATATTCTGATTCCAGATACCATTCTTTGTGCGCTTCGATAGTATATAAAGCATAAAGATTATAAAGTTGTAAGAGAACATGGTGACAAGCGGCATTCATCTCATTAGAAATTGCTAAATAAAATTGTTCCAATACTATTCTTTCCACGTAAGCTTCAGCGGCTTCTATCAGGTGATGCTGGCACACATTAAATGCATCAAATGAATCCATACCATCATCCAATAACCTTTTTAGTCTTTTGGCAACTGAGGTCAGTATGTCCTGTTCACGGTATTTAAAAGCATTATGATGAAAATCATGATCAAGCAGATGATCTTCATCGGTGATTCTTACAGCAATTGGATTTTTTTGTGATACAGAAGAATATGCCTGGGATGCAAAATATTTGACATAACCGGTAACGCCAATGTGATAAAAAGATTGTTTAAATTCCGTGAGTCGGCTCTTGGCCACCAATTGCATCAAAACCGTATTATCTCCTTCAAAAGTCGTGTATACATCACTATCATTTTTTAAGTCATCGATTCTGTTTTCAGATAAAAACCCCTTACCACCGCAACACTCACGGCATTCTTGCAACGTGTCGGTGTTATGCCAGGTCGCATATGCTTTTATACCGGCAGCTATGGCTTCGATTTCCTGCGCTTCACTTTCATCTTTTTGCACATATTTTTCAGTAATGTAACGCAAGGCAAAGTGCAATGCATATGTTTTCGCCAATCGTGGCAACAGCCTACGTTGATGCATTCTATAATTTAATATTGGCACCTCCAATCCCTTTTCAGGTCCAAACTGTTTTCTCAGATTGCTATATCTGATGGCGGTAGCTAATCCTATTTTTGACGCGGTGAGTGCAGATCTCGGTACTCCTATTCGCCCCCCCACTAATGTACCCAGCATGGTAAAAAACCGTTTGTTTTCACTTTGGATCGAACTTTGAAATATTCCATTTTCATCAATACGGACAAACCTGTCCAACATCGAATCATACGGTATGGATACATGATCAAATTTTATTCTCCCATTGTCAACTCCATTTAACCCCATTTTTACCCCACAGTCTGTAATTGTAACTCCTTTGCATAGTTTCCCGTCGGTACTCCGAATAGGAACCAAAAATGCAGCAACTCCATAATCTACTTCATGTACAATTAGTTTAGCAAAGACAGTTGCCAACTGACCATGTAGTGCTGCATTGCCAATATAATCCTTTTGGGCTTCAATATTGGGTGTATGAATAATGAAAGTCCTGGTTTGATGTTGGTATTGAGCAGTGGTCTGAATGCCTTTTACATTGGAACCGTGTCCCGTTTCAGACATTGCAAAGCAGCCGGGTATTTCCAGTATTCCTATTGATTTTAAATACCGATCATGGTGTTTTTTTGTTCCCAAATTCAATATAGAGCCGCCAAACAGACCAAACTGGACGCCGAATTTGATGGTCAGACTTAGGTCTACCATACTCAAGGTCTCCATTACACAAAAATAGGAGCTCATATCATTGCAGCCACCATAAGGTTCAGGATAGGAAATAGCACCATAGCCCTTAGCTGCTAACAAAGAACAGGCATGATATATTTCAGTTCTAAATGCATTTACTTCATCCCTTTTTTTAAAATTAAAATTATCATGAGAAAACAAATTTTTAAGCTCTCGTATCAAACCGGCATCTTTTCCATCCAAAATGGATTGAAGTATTTTGGCATCAAAAGAGGACTCTGTATCCAGCTTGAGTGATTGAGTATCGCGCCATTCGGGATAAAAATGATAGAGGGCTTCAAAATTTAAAAATCCCAATACATGCTGATGAGCTAAAGCAGAGGTATACCAGGTTTCAGATCTATGATGGTATACTAATTCACAGCCAATTTCAATGATGCCCGCATCGTGTCTAATTTTATTCTTTACTAAATGATACCGGATCTCCATTTTCAATTTGTTCAGATCATCTTGAAACTGATAGCCGGGAGTAAACAGGATGCGCATAACTTTTTTTTCATCCTCGTTCAACCACAATTGTGTGTTTAAATAGTGCTCAATTACATTCTCTTCCTCCAAAGAAACCACCAAATCTTCTTGCACAAGAAAGATAAGTGGCTTAAAAATACTGAGCCTGGGGTGTTGATCTAATAACTGCATATTTTCAATTTTTATACAAATTAGTTAACTATTCTGTATTTCATCATTACCAGGCCGGTATCGTATTTTTCTGTATCTATCAATTTCAATTTTATCCTTCCTTTTTGGTATTGGTTAAATGGTTTACCATCGCCTAATAAAATGGGATGTACAGCCAGGATGAGCTCATCCACCAAACTATTTTCCAGGAGGGAGGAAGTAAAGGACGCACCTCCAAACAACCAAATATCTTTTCCAGTTGATTTTTTATAATCCCTGATCCAATCAACAGTATCTTTTGAAATTACCGTATACGCATCTGTAGATTTATAATGGGTATTTGAGGTAAAAACAAATTGTTTTATGTGCGACAGACTCTTTGTAAATGGATCATCCGGATTGACTGGCATATCCTTCATCATATCATAAGTCTTCCTGCCCATAAATAGGGTATCAATCCTGGTTAAAAAATCAGTCATACCATAATCCTGATCAGTACCAAATTCCGGATCAGAGCACCAATCATATGCACCATTTGCATCTTCAATATACCCATCCAGACTGGTAGCCACTTGCAGTATTATTTTTCTCATGATTATTTCTATATTGGCAGACTAATTTATAAATTTAATGAAAAGAATCTTAATCTTAGTTAGCCTTAACTTTATTTGCATTCTGTCATTTGGACAGGGAGCTATTGAATTATTAAAATCACAAGCTTTGACAGATATCCAAAACAAATACGATATCTATAAAAAAACGGCACTCCAGATATGGGAATATTCAGAACTGGGTTACAAAGAACAAAAAAGCAGTGCACTATTGCAACAACTCTTAAGAGACAATGGATTTGCTGTTACAGCGGGGGTGGCAGATATACCAACTGCATTCGTCGCAACCTATGGATCCGGCTCACCTATCATAGGGATATTAGGAGAATTTGATGCCTTACCCGGCTTATCCCAACAAGCTACACCAGAAAAAAACCCTGCTGCTGGAAGAGATGCAGGCCATGGTTGTGGTCATCATTTATTTGGCACAGCTTCAGTAGCTGCTGGAATAGAAATAAAAAAACTAATGCAAGAGGGAAAAATAAAAGGGACTGTTAAAGTGTATGGCTGCCCTGCAGAAGAAGGAGGAAGTGGTAAAGTGTATATGGTAAGGGCCGGACTATTTAATGATCTCGATGTGGCTATACACTGGCATCCGGGAGATGGAAATAGTGTAACCATGACCAGTGCTCTGGCTAATTCTTCTGCTAAATTTAGATTTAAGGGACTTTCAGCACATGCTGCAGGTGCACCAGACAGAGGTCGATCAGCACTGGATGGGGTGGAAGCAATGAACTATATGGTAAATATGATGCGGGAACACATACCCCAGGAAACCAGGATCCACTATGTCATCACTAGTGGAGGAAAAGCGCCCAATGTAGTGCCAGATTATGCTGAAGTGTATTATTATGTAAGACATCCTAAAAGAGATCAGGTAAAATTAATTTTTGAAAGAGTAGTAAAAGCTGCCAATGCTGCCGCCATGGGTACTGAGACTACCATGGAGTATGAAATTATAGGTGGCACACACGATATGCTATTGAACAGGGCCTTAGCCATAGTTATGCAAAACAACCTTGAAAAAGTAGGTGGAGTGAAATATACCCAAGCTGAAAAAGAATTCGCTACAAAACTGCAGTCCAGTTTTACCTACAAGGTACCCAATATCAGTGAAGCCGATAGCATAAAAGGTATAAAGATTGTAGCTGATGCCGGTGGCGGCTCTACCGATGTGGGTGATGTAAGTTATGCCGTACCGACAGTGGGTATGCGTGCAGCTACCTGGGTACCAGGTACTCCGGCACACAGCTGGCAAGCCGTCGCCAGTGGTGGTACTGAGATCGGCACCAAAGGTATGATGGTAGCTGCCAAGACACTGGCTCTAACTGCAATTGATTTGTACACCAAACCTGAATTAATAGTGCAGGCAAAAGAAGAGTTTAAATTGGCCAGAGGGGAGTATAAATACGAAGCGTTATTGGGAAACAGAAAACCAGCCTTGAATTACAGGGATTGAACCAAAAAGATTAAAATTGTGGTGGTGGTTGAAATAAGGAAACACTTAATTAATTATTAATTTTCAAATTCCTGTGTCAATCAAATCAGTCGTTATACTGGGATAAATTAAAATTCATTTAAGCCAGGCAAATGATTTCTCAATCCAATTATTGGATTTGTACGTGGGTGGTCTTTTAATTGGAAACCAATTTCCTCACTTTCTCCCCCACCCCTTCAAAATCAAATCCGTACAATACTCCATCCATTTTAGCTTTGATCTCAGGAATGCCAGGATTGCCAATGCTTCCTTCGTGGCTGTGGGTGATATTATAGTTTGGTACAAACTTACCTGATTCAATTTCAGCGCCAACTTGTTTGTATGCATCGCGGAATGGAATCCCCGACAAAACCAATTCATTTACACGTTCCACAGAAAACAGATATTGATATTTCTCTTGTTTGATGAGGTCCGAATTAACAGAAATATGCTGCAGCATATAGTTAGAAATGTCCAGTACTGATTTTAATAGCTGTATTTTAGGCATCATTACATCTTTCAGCAATTGAAAATCGCGGTGATACCCGGCAGGAAGATTATGTATTATCATGCTCACTTCACCAGGTAAAGATTGTATCCTGTTGCATTGGCTGCGGATGAGCTCCCATACATCCGGATTTTTCTTATGTGGCATGATACTTGACCCGGTGGTGAGGTAATCTGGAAATGAGATGAATTTAAAATCCTGACCTATGTATAGGCAAATATCCATTGCCAGTTTATTTAATGTAGTCGATAAGGCAGCCATGGCAAAGCTTATAGCCAGGTCTGTCTTACCCCGGCTCATTTGTGCATTGATGACATTATAATGGAGGTCTTGAAATCCCAGTGCCTCAGTGGTCAGCGTTCTATTCAATGGAAAAGATGATCCATAACCTGCAGCAGATCCAAGTGGATTCATATTTGCCCACTGGTAAGCACCTTGCACGATTTTCAGATCATCAGCTAATGACTCTGCAAATGCTCCAAACCAAAGCCCAAAGGAAGAAACCATTGCCACCTGCATATGAGTATAACCCGGCATCAATACCTCTTTGTGTTTGTCAGATAAATGGATTAATGTATCAAAAAGGATCTTGGTTTGATGTACGATATCTTCTATTTCAGCACGATAGTACAATTTTAATGCTACCAATACCTGATCATTTCGTGATCGTCCGCTATGGACTTTTTTACCCATTTCACCCAACCGCTGAGTGAGTAAAAATTCTATTTGAGAATGTACATCTTCACATTCGGGTTGAATTTCAAATCTGCCATCTAAGGCATCACGATAAATACGTTGCAGCTCTTTGCTAATGGCTTCGGCTTCCTCTTTGGTCACCAAATGTATAGTAGCTAACATTTGCACATGAGCAATGGAAGCCAATGCATCATGGGCTGCTAATGCCAAATCCAGTTCCCTATCATTGCCTACCGTAAAATTTTCAACCAACTGGTCGGTGCTTATATTTTTTTGCCAAAGTTTCATTGTACTAACTAAATTGAGTAGCCTAAAGGCTCAAAGACACAAAGGTATTATAATTCCAATCCCTTCAATAATTCAATATAGGTCTTAATTCCCAGTTTTATTTCATTTAGTTCTATATATTCATCGGCCGTATGCGATCTCGAAGACTGACCGGGGCCGATTTTGACCGACCTATAAGGCATTAATGCCTGATCGGATAAAGTCGGTGAACCATAACATGAGATCCCCATGGACTTTCCTTTAATCACTATGGGATGGCGGTGATCAATATAAGATGGTTTAAGTCTGAAAGATCTGGGGGTAAGAGTTGATTTAACTGTTGATTGCAATAAGGAGTAAATTTCATGCAAGGTGTACAATTCATTTGCCCGGATGTCAATTACAAATTTGCATTGATCAGGAATCACATTATGTTGTGTACCCGCATTTATAATTGTGACGGTGGCTTTGGTTTTACCTAACAGATCGGATATTTTATCAAAATCAAATTCTTTTATGCTTTGTATATCTTGTAAAGCAATATAGATGGCATTCAGCCCTTCTTCTCTGGCAGCATGCCCCGATACCCCGGTCGCCAGGCCATCAATGACCATTAATCCTTTTTCTGCAGTAGCCATTTGCATGCCGGTGGGTTCGCCTACAATGGCAAGATCCACTTCACCGATTTCTTCTATAACTTTTATTATTCCATTTTGCCCTGATATTTCTTCTTCTGCGGAAGCAGCAAAAATCAAATCAAATGAATTATCCCAGTGAGACATATGTATGTATGTCATCAGCAAACTTACTACCGAGGCTCCTGCATCGTTAGATCCCAAACCATATAATTTGCCATTCAACTGAATCGGGTCGAATGGGTTATGAGTCCACGAAGGCGATGCTTTTACAGTATCTATATGGCTATTGAGTAATATTCTTTTTTTAGGTCTGTCTACATCATTTGAAAGAATGATATTATTGCCTATCCTTTTGGGCTTTAATTTTTCATGAACTAAATAATCAAATAAAAAGTCAGCTCTTTGGTTTTCTTCCTTGCTCAATGAGGGTATACGGATCAGCTCTGATAAAAGGTCAACTGCCTTATTATAAATTCTATCTAATTCCTGGTCTGAAATGGTCATATGATTTGAGTGCCGGAAGCAAAATTTGCTATTTCACTCGCAGCACAAATATAAACATCCTTGATGCCATTCTCTGAAGCTCTGAATGCATTTTCAAGTTTTGGGATCATCCCTTTTGAGATGGTACCATTTGATTTCAGTTGGGTAAAATATTCTCTGTTTAAAGAAGCCAATACCGAGTTTTCATTGTTTTGATCCAACATCACCCCCTTTTTTTCAAAACAAAAAATGAGTTTTACCGGGTATTTATCCTTTAATGACAAGGCAATCTCAGTAGCCATGGTATCGGCATTTGTATTTAGCAGATGACCTTTCCCATCGTGGGTGATAGCACACATTACCGGTATGACGCCATTGTCGATCAGGAAAGCCCATTTTTTATTAGTCACTCTGCAGACATCGCCGACCCAGCCATAATCTATTTCTTTAGACATCCTTTTATTGGCCATTACGAGATTCAGATCGGCACCACTAAGTCCGAGTGCATTCATGCCTAATGACTGCATATCTGCTACCAACGATTTATTGATCCATCCGGCATAAACCATGGTGGCTACCTTTAGAGTCTCAAAATCCGTAATCCTTCTCCCATCGACCATTTTGGTTTCAATACCAAGGGAAGAAGAAAGATCTGTGGCAAGTTTGCCACCTCCATGTATTAAAACTTTTCGATTTGGCAACTCAGCAAATCTTTTTAAGAAGGAAATAGTTTCGTGTCTTTGATCCAATACATTTCCTCCAATCTTCACTACAAGTATAGGTTCTGTTTCGTTCATATCCACCCCTTTTCAGGGGAGTCAAATCTAAAAATTAAATCGCAGATTTAGAGTAGTATAGGAATGAAAAATCAAGTTCAATTTATCAATTTAAATGAATACTTGCCTGAACCAAGTTCTATTTTAACCGAATTTTGACCAAGTGTCATATTTTTTACATAAGGGGAGCTTGAGAATGACATACCGTCGACTATCAATTTTTCAATATTTGACACCGGAAGGTATATTGTAGATGTAGTATTCGCAGGAATTTCAACTGAAAAGTCTAACGAATTTTCATTTTTGTACCACCCTGATTGAATTTTTCCATAAGGGGTATTGGTATAAGAAGTGGCATAATTCAATGAACCGGAAATAATGGGATTAATGATGCTTTTTTTATACCCTTCTTTTTCTATTTCGATACCAGTCACCACTCTGTACATCCAATCACCAATTGCACCATAGGCATAATGATTAAATGAATTCATCCCTGCGTTTTGAAATGATCCATCCGGTTTAATACCATCCCATCGTTCCCAGATGGTTGTTGCACCCATTTTCACCGGGTATAACCAGGAAGGATAGCTGTCCTGAAATAAAAGCGTATAAGCTAAATCAGAATATCCAAATTTTGACAAGACATGACATATATAAGGAGTACCTAAGAAGCCTGTGGTAATATGATTATTATACGCTTTGATATTTTTTACCAATAACTCAGCGGCATAACCTCTTTGAGCAGGATCCAGCATGTCAAATTGCAGTGCCAAAACATATGCTGTTTGAGTTCCGGATACCAGCCTTCCTGATCCAGTAACGTATTCTTTTCTAAAGGCCGACTTAACTTTTTCCAATAAAGTAGTATAATATGCTATGTCTTCTTTTTTACCCAACACTTTCGCCGCATCCAATACAAGTTGAGTAGAATGGGCAAAAAAACATTGAGCGATAAGATACTTATCTGTAACTGCAGACCTGCCATCGGTATCATCACCTAAACTGTAAAAAAGCCAGTCACCAAAATGGAATCCTTTATTCCACAAATCATTGCGGCTGCTGTCTTCCATATATTTCACCCAATTTTTCATACTTGTATATTGGCGGGTCAAAAAACTGGTATCTCCATATATCCAATACATATTCCATGGAATTATTGTACCTGCGTCTGCCCAGCCTGCAGAGGCTACATCTCTCTGTCCTAAAGCGTTTGGGATCACATGTGGAATACCTCCATCCGGCCTTTGATCAGCTGCCAGATCCTGCAACCATTTCGCGAAAAAATTCTGTACGTTAAAATTGTATGCAGCAGTACGTGAAAAGGCTTGCGCATCCCCTGTCCATCCAAGGCGTTCATCGCGTTGCGGGCAGTCGGTAGGTACATCGACAAAATTGCCTCTTTGGCCCCATTGAATATTTTGTTGTAACTGATTTATCAATGAATTTGAACATTCGAACTGGCCGGTCCTTTCCAGATCAGAATACAATGCAATGCCCTCAAATTTATCCAGGGAAATACCAGATGGATACCCTGATACTTTAATATATCGGAAACCCTGGAAAGTAAAATGCGGTTCAAAAGATTCCTCCCCTTTGCCACTCAGGGTATACACATTCTCCTGTTTTGCTCTTCTCAGATTTGCAGTATAAAAATTACCTTTTTTATCAAGCACTTCGGCATGTTGTATTGTGATGGTAGTACCGGCATTTCCGGTCACTTTCATTTTTACCCACCCGACCATATTTTGGCCAAAATCCAAAACAGTGTCATTTTCAGGAGTAATTATCAGTTTTATTGGCTTTACCATTTCCTTTTTTCTAACGGGAGTGCTATAACTTCCGATTAAATTATTCTTTCCTGCTTGTAAGATCCGTACTGGAGTCCAACCGGATTCTATAAAATCTGGTTTATCCCAGCCTTCTACATTCCTGCGAGCATCAATTTTTTCACCATGGTAAATCTCTGAATCCATGATCGGGCCAAAACCATATTTCCAACTTTCATCACTATTGATCACCTGGGTGGTACCATCCGATAACTTAATTATTAGCTGAGCTATCAAACCAATGGTATTACCATATATTTCTGCATTTTTGATCCACCCTACTTCTCCTTTATACCATCCTTTGCCAAGCATAGCACCAATTGCATTCCTTCCTTTCTTAATCATGGTTGTCACATCGTAAACCTGATATTGGGTACGTGTATTGTAACTGGTCCAACCTGGTGTGAGAAAATCATTTCCTACTTTTTGGCCATTGATATGGGCTTCGTAAAGCCCTTTACTGCTTATAAATAAATTGGCTGATTTGATTTCCTTAGTAAGTGAAAAATCTTTTCTCAACATGGGGCTTGGATACAAATTTTCATTGAATGTTGGTATTGTATTGACTCCAATCCAGTGAGCGGTCCATTCGCTTACAGTAAAAAATCCGGTATGCCAATATTGAAGTGAGGAGGTAGCTATATTGCCATGATTGTCCCAAACTTTTACAAACCAATAATACCTCGTATTGGAAGCCAGAGCAGGTCCCGTATATTTATTATAAATGGATTGATCGGTATTTTTTTTATCACTCCAATAAATGCTTTTTTTATTAAAATCATCTGCTGTTGCAATGGTGATTTCATAAGCTATTTGAAATGTGTTTTTTTGTGTTGACTCCAGTATCCAGCTGAATCTGGGTTGCTGTATATCCAAGCCCATTGGATTTACCAGTTGCTCTGTCTTTGCATCCACGACTTTCAAATTGGCAGAAGTAACCATAAAATTAACTTCATTAGCCTTTTTCTTTTGCGCCGAAACAAGCATAGGCAGAATATATAGTATAACCAGGACGATTTTTTTCATATCTTATTTTAAATGGTAATGATAGTAAATTTAGTAAAAGATCATCATTTACTTAATACAATTAAAATTCAGAATAATTCGGTTTACAAGATCAATATTTTCCATATTTGTGGTATGCGCATCGCTGTAAATGCAAGGCTACTGCTTAAAAACAAACTAGAAGGTATTGGCTGGCATGCTTATGAATTGGTATCCAGATTAGTACTTCTATGTCCGGAAGATCAGTTTATTTTATTTTATGACAGGAAAGAAGGAATACTGGTGCCGCAAGGAGCTAATGTGGAAGTAAAAATACTTACACCAGTTACCAGGCATCCACTATTACTTTGGTATTGGACCGAAGTATCTTTAAAAGCAGCGATCAAAAAATGCACAGCAGAAGTTTTCTATTCTCCCGAGCCGATTTTACCACAGGGATTAAAAATAAAAAGCATCATCACCGTGCATGATATTTCACCAAAGATACTTCCTACTGCCTTACCATTTTCACACCGAATGTATTACAATTATATTTTGGCACGAAATATTAAAAATGCAGATCATATAATTACCGTTAGTCAGTTCTCTAAACAAGAAATAATAAAACACTATACAGCCAATACCGATGCCATATCTGTTTTGTACAATGCCGCCAGGAAAATTTTCAAACCATTACCTGAAAGTGAGAAATCAGAAATTCGAAATAAATACACCGGCGGAGAGAGGTATTTTATTTACCTGGGATCTATTAATGAAAGAAAAAATGTAGATAAGATTATAAAGTCATTTGATCGATTTAAGGAGACTTCAAAAACAGGTCATAAGTTAATACTGGTTGGAAAACGTATGGGAAAATTTGAAAAGGTTATCAGAGCAATAACTCAGAGCAATTTTAATAAGGATATTATTGAAATGGGTTATTTGGAAGATGGTTTGGCTGCCAGATTATTAGCTTCGGCAGATGCCTTAATAAACTTGTCAGAATATGAAGGTTTTGGTATGCCGCTGGTAGAAGCTATGCAATCAGGTGTACCGGTTTTGGCTGCGACAAATTCATGTTTCCCGGAGATAATGCAGGATGCCGGAAAGCTAATTGAACAAAATGATGTAAATCAAATTGCTCAGGATATGTTTTTTATTTTTCAATATCCTGAGCAATTCATACAAAAAGGATTAAAAAGAAGCAGTCAATTTAATTGGGACACTGCTGCAGCATTATTACGATCTATAATTAATACATAAACACTTTCCCATTGGTCATGACCTCTTGTTTTTTCTCATCAAAATAGGCTTTATATCCGGTTCTTGCTGCCGCAGTAGTCATGATGCTGGCTATGGAATGGTTGTACCCGGCTTCTACCGGTGCATTGGGTTGTTTTCTGCTGCGTATGCATTCCATCCAATTGCGCACGTGGTTTGAAGTAAGTTTATCACCTCCTGTATTAGCTGAAGCAATCACAGGTTCAGTGTAGGAAAGACTCTGCTCTTCCAGCAAATTGGCTTCCATACCCATATCACTGGCAAAACGTTTGGTCAGTCCACCAACAGGGGACACTTTATTTGTAATCAGGTTTAATTCTCCCCCATTTGAATAATAGATCTCTGCCGGTCGTTCTTCGCCATTATGCATTCTTGAACCGAAAGTAACCTGAAAGCCCGATGTCAGGTCATTAGCAGGACCATAATCAAATACAGCCGTCATAGTATCCCAATTTTTTCTACCATCCTTCCATTTATAAATTCCACCATTAGCAACTACACTTCTTGGGTGAGATAAACCAGTAAACCAATGCACTGTATCAATTTGATGACTCATCCACTGGCCGGGCATTCCCGAGGAATAAGGCCAGAACAATCTAAACTCAAGGTATTTTCTGGGATCAAAAGTATCAGCAGGTCTGTTCATTAAAAATCGTTTCCAATCCGTATCCTCTTGTTTTAATTGATTTAGTAATCCCAGTCTTCGCCATCTGCCGGGTTGATTTACATTCCAGGTCAATTCCACCATGGTTATAGCACCAAACTTTCCTGATCTTATAAATTCATTGGCCGCGTGATAATTGGCTCCGGATCTGCGTTGGGAACCAATCTGAATGATTTTGTCTGACGCTTTTATAGCTTTTAATGCAGCCCTATTATCTGCCATCGTTTCGGCAAATGGTTTTTCAACATAGGCATCGCAGCCTGCTTTCACAGCCTCTATAGCATGTAATGCATGTTGAAAATCAGCAGTACCAATAAAAACGGCATCTACTAATTTTTTATCGTACATTTCTTCATTATTTCTGCATGCCACAATATCATGGCCCATTTTCTCTTTCCACAAGGCTACCCCTTCTTCTCGTTTTAACTTCCAAATGTCTGACACAGCAACCAAATCAAAATTTAATTCCTTGTAGTGATTCATAAAACACGGCATGTGAGATTGCCTGTGCCTGTCAGAAAACCCTACCACGCCCACACGGACTCTGTCATTGGCACCTATAATGTTGGAGTAACTTTTTGCACTAAAAGCATTGGCCCCGGCATAGAGGCCTGCAGTGGTAAGCAAGCTTTGCTTTATAAATTTTCGTCTGTTTGCTTTCATGGTATTTTTATTCAATAATATTATAAATATAGTATGTAAGATATCAAAAATCGTTTTGACTAAAAAGAAATAATATCGAAAATTAAATAAATTGTTTTTTGATCCAATTGGCAAGATCACAAATCAATTATAAAATTTATGTCTGAATAAGAATTTTGAGGTGCCTGCTATAGCTCCCACAGATAAGTATACTATAGGTTCAATTGGTATAAAATGCTTTGATTTTTATTTTTACAGTTGTCAATTTTGTATTTTGCAGCTGAATATTTATATAAATTAAAAAAAATGTTACCCAGCTTACATGAAATAGTAAAAATGATTGACCACTCCCTTTTGCATCCCACCATGACGGATCTTGAAATGATCGACGGTTGTAAAATAGCTAAAGCCTACGATATGGCCACTGCCTGTGTAAAACCCATGTTTGTCAGTCAGGCAAGCGACATTTTAAAGGGATCCGATACAAAAGTTTGTGCAGTAATCGGATTTCCGCATGGCAATAGTACAACTAAAATAAAAGTAGCTGAAACTAAGCAAGCCATAAAAGAGGGTGCAACCGAAATCGATATGGTAATCCATGCCGGGAAAGTATTGGGTAAAGATTGGAAATATATTAAAAAAGATATTTCAGCTGTTAATAAAGCCTGTCTAAAGGGAGGCGCAATATTAAAAGTGATATTTGAAAATGATTTTATCCCGGACCACGCTTCAAAAATAAAACTCTGCAAAATATGCAATGCTGTAAAGGTTGCTTTTGTCAAAACCAGTACAGGTTACGGCTATGTAAAATCACCTTCTGGTGAATACAACTATAAGGGAGCTACTGTAGAAGATGTAATGCTGATGCGAAAATATTGTAATCCCGAAATACAGATCAAAGCAGCAGGAGGTATCCGGTCTCTGGATGATTTACTCAAATACAAAGAGCTCGGCGTAACCCGGGTAGGAGCCACTGCCAGTGTCATTATGTTGGAAGAAATGAAAAAAAGATTAGGCTTGGAATCAAATCAAATTACCATCACCGATACTAAAGGATATTAATCATTATGTTTTCACTAGGCTTCGTTACTGCTATTTTACCCGAACACACATTGGAGGAAATATTTCAATATGCTTCTGCAAAAGGTTTTTCATGTATTGAAGTAATGTGCTGGCCGGCTACGAACACCGATACCCGAAGATATGCAGGAGTAAGCCATATAGATGTGGACCATCTCACGCCTGAAAAAATAAATCAGATAAATGGGTATCAGGAAAAGTACAATGTAAAAATTTCAGGCCTTGGATACTATCCTAATCCATTAGACCCCGATTCATTTTCATCTAATTTGTATATAGATCATATAAAAAAAGTGATTACTGCATGTAGATTGCTGGGGGTACCCGTCATGAACACTTTTGTAGGCAGGAACCCATCCAGGGATGTCCATTTTAATATTAATTTATTTAAAGAGGTTTGGCCTGACATTATACTCCATGCTGAAAATCAAAAAGTCAAAATAGGCATAGAAAATTGTCCTATGTTATTCACCGGGGATGAATGGCCTGGTGGTAAAAACCTGGCCACTACTCCATTCATTTGGGACCAACTATTTGACATCATACCTTCATCTTATTTTGGACTTAACTATGATCCCTCTCATCTGGTATGGCAAATGATGGACGAGATAGCACCACTTTATAGTTATAAAGATCGATTGCACCATATTCACCTAAAAGATGTAAAAGTATATAAAGACAAACTTAATAGAGTAGGCATCATGGCATATCCTTTACAATATCATAGTCCAAAACTACCGGGATTGGGGGATGTTCGTTGGCGCGAGTTTTTTAGTGCCCTCACCTCCATAGGGTATCGCGGGCCTCTTTGTATAGAAGTTGAAGATAAAGCATTTGAAAAAAATCAAGATGATGTGTATGCTGCCATCCTGACAGCAAAAAATTTTATTTCGCAATTTTTACCTTAGCAATTCAAAACAACTAATTACTTGTTTATTTCGGATATCCCTTTTCTGACTTTGCTGAATTGGTATAGACTATCGTCAGATCAAATCACTTTAGAATTATTATCGACAAAATAATGGAATCATATTTAAGTTTGCACTATGGAAAAAATTTACTGCTTTGGTGAACTTCTCTGGGATATGCTGCCATCCGGCAAACAAGCGGGGGGAGCGCCTATGAATGTAGCATATCATTTGAATAGATTGGGATTAGAAGCCAAACCGATTACTGCTATAGGTAAAGACGCATTAGGAAAGGAATTAATGGAGTTTTTAAAGTCAAAAAATATCAGCACAGACTTTGTATTGGAAAATGCTCAACCTACCGGGCAAGTAGTGGTCACACTGAGTAAATCCAATGAAGCCAGCTATACCATTCAAGCACCGGCGGCATGGGATTTTATAGAATTAAATAAAGATTCTTTACTTGAAATAGCACAAAAAGAATATCTATTGATTTTTGGCTCATTGGCTTGCAGAAATTCAATAAACCGGGATACACTGAATAGGCTTGCCTCAAAAGCTGCGCTCAAAATATGCGATATCAATCTTCGCAGCCCTTTTTATAATAAAGACTTGGTACATCATTTATTTTCTATTACAGATTGGATAAAAATAAACCATGAAGAACTGGCCCTCATCACAGCATGGTATCGCGATGACCTGAACACTGAAGAAAAACAAGCCGGGTTTTTATTGAATACTTTTCCTGATGTAGATCTGATATTAGTTACCAGAGGAGCTAATGGTGCAGCGTATTACGATCGCGAAGCCTCATATGACCACAAAGGATTTAAAGTTAAAGTGGCAGATACGGTTGGTAGTGGTGATTCGTTTTTGGCCATGTTTATTTCAAAAGCATTGGAAGGAGTAAACCCTGTTGAGTGTTTAAAATATGCATGTGCTATGGGGGCTGTAGTAGCAAGCCATGCCGGTGCAACCCCTGCCATTGATATCGATGCTGAGATAAATAAATTGCTGAATTAAACTTTGTGGAATTATAATTGTTCTAGCAGCCTATGGAAATTGGATTGTATTCTTTTGCAGAAATGCCGTTAGGAGGTAACCGATCTCAAAATGGAGCTCAACGTATGGATGAGCTTATGGATGAAATAATTAGCGCTGATACACTCGGATTAGATGTTTATGCGGTGGGGGAACATCACAGGCCGGATTACTTATTATCCGCGCCTACTGTAGTATTGGGAGCTGCTGCTGTTAAAACCAAGAAAATAAAATTATCTACAGCCGTCACTGTTTTGAGCAGTGAAGATCCCGTACGCGTATTTCAACAATTCGCCACCATCGATTTACTTTCGCATGGCAGAGCTGAAATCATGGCAGGCAGAGGATCATTTATTGAATCATTTCCCCTGTTTGGATATGATCTTAATGATTATGATTCTTTATTTAAGGAAAAACTGGATTTATTACTCAGACTAAATAAAGAAGAAAGAGTAAAGTGGCAAGGCATCCATAGACCGGCAATCCAAAATTCAGCCATTTATCCGAGACCATATCAACATGAGATACCAATATGGATAGCAGCAGGTGGCACTCCTGCATCTGCTGTAAGGGCAGCCACACTGGGATTACCCCTTGCACTTGCGATCATAGGCGGATCATTAGATCATTTTGTACCATTTATAGATTTATATAAAAATACATGGGCAAAAATGAATCACACCCATGCTATGCAAATTGGAATTAATGTACATGGATTTTTGGCTGAGTCTTCTCAAAAAGCTGCAGATGAATTTTATGTTCCACACGCAGAAGTAATGAATCGAATCGGACGGGAGCGTGGATGGGGGCCATCTACCCGCGGTCAATACGAAGCAATGCGTTCAAGACATGGCGCTCTCTTCGTTGGTAGTCCACAGGAAATAATAGACAAGATCATGTATGTGCATCAAATTTTTGGTAACACCAGACTATTAATGCAAATGACAGTAGGTCCCACCCCGCATGAATTAGTAATGGATTCGATAGAATTATTTGCAACCCAAGTAGCCCCTGTAATCAAATCAGCTACTCTATGAGTGTATTCCAAGGTTATATAAGAGATCGGCTCCAATTTAATCAATATACTGCGGAGCTATTGATTCAATCCGGTTTTTGGATTATCCGATATAAGGATGTGCATGGAAACGCTCAGCAAATAACCTGGGAAGAGAAGAAAATCGTTGTCAAAAAAGAAAATACCTATCTAACAGAATACCACCCAGGAGACAAAAGTCAGTTTTATTTCACATCAGATGATCCATCTCTGATGAAAAGAATGCATCCTAAAACTGTAATGCACAGATGGCTTAATAACAATCCTGCAATACCGGTAATAGCAGCAGTTTCAAGCCTTTTGGTTCTGGGCTTTATAGGGCTTTGGTTTACTTTACCCTATATCAATAACAAAATCAGCAATGCTATTTCCATTGAAACTGAATCAAAGCTGGGTGACCAAATGATCAAGGCCATGCTTGAAAATGAAGTGGTATCGGATACTCTATCAAACCTGGTAAACGAATATTATACTGCGCTCCAAAAAGAAAGTAAGTACAAAATAAGAATATCCGTAGTGCATTCAGACATTGTAAATGCTTTTGCACTGCCCGGAGGCAATATTGTGATATACAGTGGCATTTTAAAAAAATTAAATTCCCATGAAGCCCTGGCCGCTTTGCTTGGGCATGAATCTACCCATATAGAGCATAGGCATTCGTTAAAATCGCTAACCCGTAACCTTGCTTTTTCTGCTGTTGTCGGTATTATCTTCAGCGGCAATGACTTATCGTCCATATTGGCTTCGAATGCATCTAAATTCAGTGGACTAAAATATTCGAGATCACTGGAAGAAGATGCTGACCAGGGAAGCATTCAATTGATGAATGAAAAGAAAATATCCATGGCGGGTATGGTTGATCTGATGACCGCTTTGAATGAAACCGACAGTGCCGGTCTTCATCTCGAATTTATACAAACACATCCTTTAACAGAAAAAAGATTGGCTGTGGCTACATTGGCTATGAACAACCAGGTAAGTGTAACTGAAAATCACCAATTACATAAAATTTGGATAGCAATACAAAATCAATTGAAGCAACTGGATAATACAAAATAACTATTTAAGCCTTTCCATTAGTTGCAAACATTAAGTTTACATCAATATTAGCTCGTGAAGGCTTATCCGCTTTACATTTGAACAACTTATAGTAATTTTGAGTTTAAAACCATTTAATGCGCAAAGCTATATTTCCCGGATCATTTGACCCGATTACCACCGGACATGTTGATATAATACTGAAAGCTCTTCCTTTATTCGATGAATTCATAGTCGCCATTGGTACGAACAGCCAGAAAAAATCATTGTTTGGCCTGCAGGAAAGGATACAAATGATACAAAAAGTATTTCGGAATGAACCAAAAGTAAAAGTGGATCAGTTTGATGGGCTTACGGCAGAATATGCAAAAAAAATAAATGCATTGTACCTGGTACGTGGACTACGAAACGGCAGTGATTTTGATTACGAAAAAACAATCGCCCAGGTTAATCACCAGTTAGCCAATAATCTGGAGACCGTCTTTTTTATTAGCAGTCCGGAAGTGGCTCATATCAGCAGCACTATTGTACGGGAAATAATCAGCGGAGGCGGGGATGCCAGTTTGTTTTTACCCAAAGAAATTAAATTATAAAAAATTAAACTATTTAAATCGAACATAACCAAATAATATGAATGCTGATTTTACGATACCACCAATCAAAAATGAAATAGTAAAAAATTATGCTCCCGGGTCACCGGAAAGAAAATCTCTTCAGACACAACTGATGGCTTCCAAATCCATTTATCAGGACATCAAAATGAACATTGGAGGCAAAAAAATAGCACATGGCAAAGAATTTATCATTACCAGTCCTCACGATCATAAGCAGGTATTAGGACATCATTATCACGGGACCAAAGTACATGTGAATGATGCAATAACTGCCGCACTCAAAGCAAAAGCATCCTGGGCTTCTATGCCCTGGCAAGACAGAGCAGCTATATTTCTCAAAGCAGCAGATTTATTATCCGGACCATACCGTAACCAAATGAATGCTGCCACCATGCTTTGCCAATCCAAAAATGTCTATCAATCTGAAATAGATGCTGTGGCTGAATTTTGTGATTTCTTGCGTTTCAATGTGAAATACATGACCCAAATCTACGCCGTACAACCATCGAGTGCTGAAGGTATCTGGAACAGGTTAGAATATCGACCACTAGAAGGGTTTGTGGTAGCAATTACTCCCTTTAATTTTACTTCAATCGCTGGCAATTTGCCATGTGCACCGGCTTTATTGGGAAATACGGTGGTATGGAAGCCAGCGGATACCCAGATTTATTCCGCTGCTCTGATCATGGAAATACTCGAAGCTGCCGGTTTGCCGGATGGGGTCATAAACCTGGTCACCGTAGATGGCCCTACATTAGGATCGGTGGTTTTTGATCATAAAGATTTTGCAGGTCTGCATTTTACCGGAAGCACAGGAGTGTTTCAAAACTTATGGAAAACCATAAGCAATAACCTTGGAAAGTATAAATCTTATCCTCGTATCGTGGGTGAAACAGGTGGAAAAGACTTTGTATTAGCACATTCTTCTGCTGATCCTAAAATTGTCGCAACTGCATTAATCCGGGGTGCGTTTGAATACCAGGGACAAAAATGCAGTGCAGCATCCCGGGCTTATTTACCAAAATCGCTTTGGAAAAAAATAAACCAATGTATGGGCGATGATTTATCCAGGATGAATATGGGATCGCCCGAAGATTTTACTAATTTTATCAATGCTGTAATCGATGAAAAAGCGTTCGATAAAATCAGCTCTTATATTGCTAATGCAAAAAAATCTAAGGATGCAACCCTAATCCATGGCGGGCAATATGATAAATCCACCGGTTATTTTATCCAGCCCACTGTAATACTTACCTCCAAACCAGATTATACCACCATGGTAGAAGAAATATTCGGACCAGTACTTACTGTATACCTTTATGACGATAAAAAATATGACCAGGTGCTAGAACTGGTAGATTCTACATCACCTTATGCTCTGACCGGTGCAGTGTTTGCCCAGGATAAGTCAATTATATTAAAATCCACAGAAAGGTTACAAAATGCCGCAGGTAATTTTTATATTAATGATAAACCCACCGGAGCTGTTGTAGACCAACAACCGTTTGGCGGAGCGAGGGCAAGTGGTACAAATGATAAAGCCGGATCACTATTAAATTTGTATAGGTGGATTTCACCCCGCACCATCAAAGAAAATTTCAATCCACCCACTGATTTTCGATATCCTTTTCTATCAAAAGATTAATAATGAAAATATATACGAAGACTGGTGACACTGGTCAAACATCGCTTTACGGAGGAAAAAGATTGTCTAAATCCAACCTTAGAGTGGAAGCGTATGGCACGTTAGACGAATTGAATTCATGGTTGGGGCTGCTTAAGGATGAGCTTCACGGCACTCATATAAAAGAATTAATAAAGGAAATACAGGAGCGATTATTTACAATTAGCGCCCATATTGCCTCTGATCCTGAAAAGGAAATGCCTTTGCCCGATATTTTTGATCACGACATTACCCTCCTGGAGGCTGAAATAGATAAAATGAATGAACATTTGGAACCTCTCAAATATTTTATTTTACCCGGAGGGCACCGTAAGGTAAGTGAAATACACATCGTGCGTACAGTTTGCAGGCGCTCAGAGAGAATGATAGTGGCTTTATCCGAACAAAGCAAAGTAGAACCGATCATTATTATCTACCTAAACAGGTTATCCGATTTTCTTTTTGTGTTAGCAAGATTCATAGCTAAAGAATTGGATGTTGAGGAGACCAAATGGGTACCTCGAAAATGAATATATCCATACAAAAGTTAACTAAAGAAGACCTTCCTCATATTTCATATTTAAGTCCACCGGATTGGAACTACGATATCTCTATCCCGTTTGATTCCTATCTGACAAATGGTTACTGTATTCCTTTAAAGTTATTGGATTCTGATTTGATAATTGGCGTGGGCAATGTTATTATGTTGGGTGATACTGCATGGCTATCTCAAATCATAGTAGCAAGGGAATACAGGGGAAAAGGTTTAGGAACTATGATTACCAGGACACTATTGGCCAGCATCCCTTCTCATATACATACGGTACAGTTAATTGCTACCGATTTGGGATTCCCGGTATACAAAAAATTAGGCTTTACTATTGAAGATGAATATTTATTCTACTCGATCGAGTCCCGAATTTTTCCAACCGCATTAAATCCAGTACCTTTTGAAATCAAATATATTGACCAGCTTTTTGATCTTGATTGCCGTATCAGTGGTGAAAAAAGGAATGCTCTCTTTAGTCAGAAAATATTGGATACCACCAGGCTCTTTTTTAAGGGCACTACTTTAGTGGCATACAGTATGCCTGACCTGGGTGAAACACTGATTGTCTCCGAAGATTGCAACATAGGCATTGATTTATTGAAAGAGCGTATAAGCAAGAATAAGAAAATGGTGTTTCCATCATCAAATATTTTTGCAGTGGAATGGATGGAAAGGAATCATTTTATGAGCGACCGAAAGGCTTATAGAATGAGTCTCGGAAAAAAACTTAAATCCAGATTAGGATGTATTTACAATCGAATTGGAGGCAATCTGGGATAATCCTCAAAAGCAAAGGATTATTTTTTCTTATGTTTTTCAATCAATTGATCTATCACATCAGACCACGATAAATTCCTTGCTTTTAATAAAACGAGGAGATGATATATCATATCGCTTGCCTCATAGATCAATGCTTTATCATCATTTGATTGGGCTTCGAGAATGGTTTCGACAGCTTCTTCTCCTACTTTTTGAGCTATTTTCTGGATACCGGATTCAAATAAACTGGTGGTATAGGATCCTGCTACCGGATGGGCTTTCCTATCTGAAATGACGGATTCTAATTCTTTTATAAAATCCAAAGAAGAATTTTTTTCCTGGAAACAGGTATCGTATCCTTCGTGGCAAGTTGGTCCATGTGGCTTTGCCTTAATCAGCAAGGCATCACAGTCACAGTCTGTAGCTATAGAAACCAAATCCAAAAAATGGCCACTGGTTTCACCTTTGGTCCACAACCTTTGTTTACTTCTGCTGTAAAAAGTGACCTGCTTCGATTCAATTGTCTTTGCAAGAGCTTCAGCATTCATATACCCAAGCATCAACACTTTTTCAGTTTCGAGGTCCTGGATAATCGCAGGTATCAAACCTGTATCTGCGTCATAATTAATTGTGCTTAAATCGGTCTTCATTTAAAGAATAAATCTTATTTTTTCAACTTAATGCTGAATGAATTTAAAAAATATAGAATGCAGTAGATACTGAAAATCAGATTTAGACATAAGTTTGCTCATCCACAATTACTGCTGTACCCGTCATTGATACCATCAGCATTGAACCTCCTTTGCCCATCACTTCATAGTCAAAGTCAATACCAATAATGGCGTTTGCGCCCATGGCCATGGCTTTTTGTACCAATTCGGCTTCTGCAATTTTTTTACCTTCATCCATAACTCTTTCATAGGCAGATGCCCGGCCACCCACTATATCTCGGATAGCGGCACCGATATCTTTAAAAATATTTGCCCCTATAATGGTGTCCCCTGTCACTATTCCAAGGTAATGTTTGATCTTATGACCTTCTAATGAATTGGTAGTGGTTAATAACATGATTTGTTTATTTAAATTATTATGAATTTAGGCATTTTAGTCTACCACATCAGAATCAATTTTATTACTCAAGTATAATGTCCCTATAATCAAACAAATGCCAGCTACCCCAATTGGATACCATAGCCCTGAAAGATAATTGCTTCCTGGAAAACTAGACATTAAGGTAGCAATAAACGGCACTAAGCCTCCAAAAACCCCATTGCCAATATGATATGGTAATGACATGGATGTATAACGGATGTTGGTGGGAAATAATTCCACTAAGAAAGCAGCAATAGGACCATACACCATAGTAACATAAACTATTTGAATAAAAACCAGGAAAACAAAAATCCAAAAAACCGATGCAGGCAATTTTTTATCTGAAACAAATTCTTTACCGACACTGGGATTAATAGAACCTTTGTGCAGGGTATCTGTGCGGGTAGTTTTATATTCAAATCCTGCATTGGTCGTGGTTATACTTTGATTCAAAATCAATGAATCTCCATTTTTATTTGCAGACATTACAGGCGGCAACACTACAGCAGATTTTGAGTATTGAATAATCAGTTTGTTGGAATCCGATGCCTGGTAAAAATATCTATAAATGGGCCTGTATGTCAGGATAGCTAAAACCATGCCTGCCATCATGATCCATTTCCTTCCTATTTTATCACTAAGCCAGCCCCAAAAAACAAAAAAGGGGGTAGCAAATGCAATAGCTATAATCAAAATATACCTGCTTTGATTAAAATCAAGCTTACACGTATTCTCTAAAAAGGATTGCGCATAAAATTGGCCGGTATACCATACTACTCCCTGGCCCATTACTGCTCCAAATAAAGCGAGCAACACAGTTTTAAAATTGGCTTTATGGCTAAAACTTTCTTTTATCGGATTTACTGATATTTTCCCTTCTGCTTTTATCTTTGAAAATGCGGGAGATTCTGCCATTTTCAATCGTATATATATAGATATGCCTACCAGCAAAATCGATACTAAGAACGGAATGCGCCATCCCCAATCATTAAATGCAGCCACACCCAAGGCAAGTCGTGTCCATACAATTACACCCAGCGAAAGAAATAATCCTAAAGTAGCAGTAGTCTGAATCCAGCTGGTATAAAATCCTCTTTTATTGCCTGGTGCGTGTTCGGCCACATACGTAGCCGCGCCTCCGTACTCACCACCCAGAGCCAATCCTTGTACCAAACGCAATATAAGCACTGCAATAGGAGAAGCATAACCCCAGTCACTAAATCCAGGTATCAAACCGATAAGGAATGTGGAAACCCCCATGAGTATCAGAGTCAATAAAAATGTATATTTTCTACCAACCAGATCACCTATTCTGCCAAATACCAAAGCTCCAAATGGTCGCACTAAAAATCCCGCGGCAAATATGGCAAGTGTATTAATCAATGCTGAAGCTCCGGCATCGGGCGGAAACAATTTTCTTCCAATCAAAACAGCAAGGCTTCCAAAAATATAAAAGTCGTACCATTCTATCAATGTACCTACTGCAGATGCTGCAATTACTTTTGAGATCGATCTATTCAAGTCAATGGGCATTTAAATAATTAAACTTTGAAAATAACTAAAGTCTGATAGGAATTCCTTTTTCTGCCAAATATTTTTTCAATTCCTTGATCTCTATCTCTTTATAGTGAAATATACTGGCAGCCAATGCGGCATCTGCTTTTCCATCATTAAAAACATCTGCAAAATGCTCCATGGTGCCTGCTCCTCCGCTGGCTATTACTGGAACTGGAACTATCTCGGCTATTTTTTTGGTAGCTTCAACAGCAAACCCGGTTTTTACACCATCGTGATTCATAGATGTAAATAAAATTTCACCGGCTCCCCGGTCTGTCACTTGTTTTGCCCAATCAAACATGGAAATGCCTGTGGGAATTCGACCACCGCCAATATAGACTTCCCATTCACCGGAGTCATTCATTCTCCCGTCAATTGCCACCACCACGAATTGGGATCCAAATTCAAGCGATAGTTGATTGATAATCTCCGGTTTTTTTACAGCCGCTGAATTAATAGATATTTTATCAGCTCCGGATTCTAAAAGGACACGGGCATCATCTGGCGAAGATACACCTCCTCCGATTGTAAAAGGGATATTTAACTGAGCTGCTACGGCCTTAGCCAAATCATGGAGTGTCTTCCTTTTTTCATGAGTAGCAGTGATATCCAGAAACACAAGTTCATCAATGCCTTGCTCACTATATATTTTCCCCAATTCTACCGGATCGCCTGCATCCTTCAATTCAAGAAAATTTACGCCTTTCACGGTGCGTCCATTCATTATATCCAGGCAAGCTATTATTCTTTTTGCTAACATCTCCGTTCAATTATTTTGGATTTCATATAATTCACTGAGTGATATTTTGTTTTCGTATATGGCTTTGCCGATAATCACACCTTTACATTTGATTTTTTTTAGTGTAAAAAGATCATCCATATTATGCACTCCACCGCTGGCTGTAATAAATAAGTCAGGATAGGTATCTATTAATTCCTTGTACAGGTCCTGATTGACTCCCTGCAACATACCGTCTTTACTTATATCAGTGCAGGTCACATACTTTAAGCCAACAGGAATAAATCGATCAATTAATTGAAAAATGGTGGTTTTACTTATGTCTTTCCACGCATGTGCTGCAATCATTTTATCTTTAACATCAGACGCCAATATTATTTTTTCCGCACCATATATCTCAAGCCAATGAGTAAACATTTCAGGCCTGGCAATGGCCAGGCTGCCTACATTAGCCTGAGCAGCTCCGGATTCAAATACGATTTTTATGTCTTCCTCCGATTGAATGCCTCCACCAAAGTCAATGTTTAATTTGGTCTTTAAAGAAATCGCTTCCAATATTTTATATTGACTTACTTTTTTGTTTCTGGCTCCATCCAGGTCTACCAAATGCAGATGACTAAGACCTGCATCTTCATACTTTTTGGCTATATCTATTGGGTCAGCACTATATTCTTTTAGAGTATCAAATTTTCCTTCCGTCAGGCGAACACATTTGCCTCCGATCAGATCTATAGCTGGAAATACAATCATGGTCATATTATTTTTTTAAATAGATAGGAAAGTTTCCAATATTCTGAGCCCTACCGGACCTGATTTTTCAACATGAAACTGGGTCGCATAAAAATTATCTTTATTTATTACTGAAGTGAACTCAATACCGAACTCCGTGCTGGCAGAAGTAAAATGACTTAACTCAGCAAAATAAGAATGTACAAAATAACAATATTCACTATTCAAAGATGCAGGTAACCAGGAATCAGGGCTTATCTTCAATTGATTCCAACCCATGTGCGGTACTTTATACCCATCTGATGCCTGAAATCGTTTAACCTGGATCGGCAATATTCCCAGGCAATCTGTATTATTTTCTTCCGTATGGGTACACATTAATTGTAAGCCGAGGCAGATGCCCAGGACCGGTTGCTTTAAACCTGGAATCAGGGTGTGCAGTCCTTTTTCTATCAGGTAATTCATAGTAGTAGATGCTTCACCCACACCGGGAAAAAGTACTTTGTCTGCAGCTTTGATTATTTCATGATCATCTGTAAGTATGGCGTGCACATTGTATTTCTCTAGTGCAAACAATACGGATTGCACGTTGCCGGCATTGTATTTTATTATTGCAACAGTTTGTCTCATATCATTCCCTTTGTAGTTGGCAGCATATCAGAATCCGGGTTTCTTTTTTTTGCCATTTTTATACATTTAGCAAATGCCTTAAAAATTGCTTCAATTTTATGATGCTCATTTTCTCCTCTTACCCGAATGTGCAAATTAGACTTCGAAGCATCACTAAATGATTTGAAAAAATGTTGAAACATTTCAGTAGGCATATCGCCTATTTTTTCTCGTTTAAAATCAGCCTCCCATACAAACCACGGCCTTCCGCCAAAATCCATTAGTACCTCTGCATCAGCTTCGTCCATAGGTAAATGAAATGAATATCTTTCAATTCCTTTTTTATTACCCAACGCGATAGCCACTGCCTCTCCTAAAGCAATGCCGGTATCTTCTATGGTATGGTGCTCATCTATGTGCAAATCACCTTTACATAAAATAGTTAAATCAACCTCTCCATGGCGGGCAATTTGATCCAGCATATGATCAAAAAAGCCTATACCAGATTCAATTTTAGATTTTCCTTTGCCGTCCAAATCAAGTTGAATATCTATTTTGGTTTCATTTGTATGTCTTGCGTGATTTACTACCCGACTTTGTAACCGGAGATATTCATATACTTTTATCCATGACTGTGACTGTAACCCGATTGCATTTGATTCATAAACCAAATCTTCATTAAATAAAACAGCCTTGCAACCCAGATTCTCTGCCAGTTTCACATCTGTTACCCGATCACCGATTACAAAACTATTTTTCAAATCATACTCTGGCTTTAAATATTCCTTTAGCATTCCAATTCCTGGCTTGCGAGTACTTTTTCCTTCTGATTCAAAACTCCGGTCTATGTAAATATTTTTAAAATGGATATTTTCATTTTCCAGCGATTTGATCATCATATAATGAGCCGGCCAAAAATCCTTTTCCGGAAAAGATTCTGTACCCAAGCCGTCCTGGTTGGTAACCATCACCAATTCATAATCCAGGAGACTTGCAATTTTACCTAATCCTGTAAAGACCTGGGGTACAAATTCCAATTTTTCCAATGAATCAATTTGGAAATTATCTTTTGGTTCCACGATGAGCGTACCGTCTCTATCTATAAATAAAACTTTTTTCATTGAATTTTAATGAGATAAAATTTTTAATAGGGTTTCATTTTCTATTTTCGTACCTACTGTAATTCTAAGACAATTTTCACATCCCTGATCTTTAGTTCTATTTCTGACCACTACCCCATGCTTCACCAATTCAGAATAGGCTTTATTGGCATCTTTCATTTTGACAAGTATAAAATTAGCATTCGTAGGATACACATGTAATACTTCTTTTAACTGCGGTAGTTCGCGGAGCAATCGGTCCCGTTCATCTATAATTTCTTTGACTTGAGACTTCATTTCAGATGGATGTTGTAATCTCTCCAATACAAAGTCCTGGGTAAGGCTACTGATATTATATGGGGCTTTTACTTTGTTAAAAAAATGGATCATTTCCGGAGCAGCTATCGCCATACCCAAACGCACTCCCGCCAAACCCCAGGCTTTTGACAAGGTTTGTAACAGGATGAGTTGGGGGTATTTTGAAATTAAATCGGCGCACGAAACATCCTGGGCAAAATCGATATACGCCTCATCTATTACCACTATCCCATTAAAATTTTCCAATAATTCAATGATATCCTTTTTATTAATTAGTGCACCGGTAGGATTATTAGGACTGCAAATAAATAATACCTTGGTTTTCTCATTTGCATGTGCTAAAATTTTTTTCACCTCTGGTTGAAAAAAATCATTGAGTGGGACTTTATTCACCTTCACATTAGCTATATCTGCAGATACTTCGTACATTCCGTATGTGGGTGGCAATACTATGATCTCATCCATCCCCGGCTCGCAAAAAATCCGAATGATCAGATCTATGGATTCATCAGATCCATTTCCTAAAAAGAGTTGATTAGATGGAATTCCTTTTATTTTACTCAAAGCTTCTTTTACTTTCGATTGCAATGGATCGGGATACCTGTTTACTTGAGAAGTATACGGATTTTCATTTGCATCCAGGAATACCTCGCCTACGCCAGTGAATTCATGCCTGGCGGATGAATAGGGCTTGAGATTTAAAATATTGGGTCTTATAAATTTCCTGATATCCATATTAATCAATTTACATCTTTGCCAATCTTTTTGATACTGCCAGCTTATGAGCCACCAATTTTTCTGCCTCAGCCATAAACTCTACATGGGGTCCTATGATTTTCAAACCTTCTTTGGTAAGTTTTTGATACGTAATTTTTTTCATAAAAGAATCCAGATTTACTCCACTATAGGATTTGGCAAACGCGCTGGTGGGTAATGTATGGTTTGTACCGGATGCATAGTCACCGACGGATTCAGGTGAATACTGCCCGATAAAAACCGATCCGGCATTACGTATTTTAGTTGCCATCTCATCTGCCCTGGAATGATTGATAATCAAATGTTCAGGAGCATAAACATTGATAAAATCAATTTGGTCTTTTTCATCTTTTAATACTATACCATGCGAATTTTCTAAGGCTTTCACAGCAATATCCTTTCTTGGCAGTTCCTTTAATTGTTGTTTTATAAAATTAGATACGGTATCAATAATTTGTTTTGAATCAGCAATCAGTACCACCTGGCTATCGGGACCATGTTCTGCCTGGGATAATAAGTCAATAGCCACAAACTCCGGGTCTGCACTTGCATCGGCAACGATCAATACCTCTGACGGTCCTGCGGGCATATCAATTGCAACTCCTTGCTGCAATACTTTCATCTTGGCTGTTGTAACATAGCTATTACCTGGCCCAAAGATTTTGATGACTTTGGGAATTTCCTTTGTGCCATAAGCCATAGCCGCAATGGCTTGAGCTCCGCCAATTTTATATATTTTGTCTATGCCGCATAATTGTGCTGTATACAGTATAGCAGGATTGATTTGTCCCGTGATATCCGGTGGGCTACACAGGATGATTTCACCACAACCGGCTATCCTGGCTGGTACAGCCAACATCAATACTGTAGAAAATAAAGGAGCTGATCCACCCGGGATATATATACCAACCTTATCAATTGGTTTTGATTCCTGCCAACACGCTACACCCGGCATGGTCTCCACCATTACTTTTTCACTTAATTGTGCTCTATGAAAAGATTCTATATTGACTTTGGCAACCTGGATTGCTTCTATGAGAGATGGGTCCATTTTTGATTCCGCTCGGAGTAATTCTTCCTTACTGACTGAAAAGGACTGAAGTTCAACTCTATCGAATTTTAAAGTGTATTGTTTCAGCGCCTCATCCCCCTTTTTTTTGACCTGATCCAGTATATTTTGTACCATACTATCCTGGCTTTCATCGTGCCCTGAGGGTCGAATACAAAGGTCATCCCACAATATTCTATTAGGTTCTATTGAGATCTTCATATTAATTAGCTTACCATTTTTTCTATAGGGATGACTAATATACCTTCAGCACCAGCCTCTTTCAGGGCCCCAATTACTTCCCAAAATTGTTGTTCCGGGATAACGGAATGTACAGAGCACCACCCTTCAATAGCTAAAGGCAGGATAGTAGGACTTTTTATACCAGGTAAAATATTTATAATCCTGTCTAATGCTGCCTTTGGGGCATTTAACAATACATATTTATTTCTTCTGGCTTCCAGTACAGATTTTACCCTAAATAAAAGTTGATCTACTAATTTTTGTTTTTCAACAGACAATATTGGCGTGCTATACAGGCAAGCTTGAGAATAAAGTAATACCTCTTTCTCCACTAGTTTGTTTTGGAATAATGTATTTCCTGAACTGACCAGATCACAAATACCTTCTGCTAATCCAATGTTTGGCGCAATTTCCACACTACCGGATATCTGATGAATATCGGCATGTACCTGTTTGGCTTTTAAAAATGCAGCTAAAGTATTGGGATAGGAAGTGGCAATCCTTTTTCCTTCAAAATAGCTCACCTCTTTATATTCCACACCCTGCGGCACTGCAATAGAAAGGCGGCATTTGGAAAAACCAAGATCCATAAGCTTTTTTATCCTTGATCCTTTTTCTATTACCGTATTTTCACCCAAAATGGCAATATCGGCCACCCCATCCTGAAGATATTCGGGTATATCCCCATTACGCAAATACAATACATCCATTGGAAACCCGGAAGCACTTGTCTTTAGTTGATCGGTCCCGGACTCGATTCGGAGTCCGCAGTCTTTCAGTAAGGCCATGCAGTCATCATGCATTCGTCCTGATTTTTGCACCGCTATATTAAGTTTTGTCATTTCTTTTCTTCATTTTAATTACAACAAAAAAGGCTCACCGGGTATCGGCAAGCCTTCGATTTATTTCTTTTTTGATTAAAATCACTCAAGACATACCATACCCTGAATACAGGATTAAATGATGATGGTGATGTAAAGAATAATTTAACATGGTCGCAAATTTACTATTTTAGTTGATTACGCAGATACAAATCTGATACCAAATTGTGATTTATAGATATTTCTTAAAAAAATCAATAGTCCTGGACCATGCCAATTTTGCAGCCGCTTCATTGTACCTGGTGGGAGCTGTATCATTGTGAAATGCATGTTGCGCACCTTCATACATATATAATTCAAATCTGATATTATTTGATTTCAAAGCGGCTTCGTATGCAGCGATCCCCGCATTCACACCTTCGTCCAATGACCCATAATGCAATTGGATCGCAGATTTTATTTTAGGTACATTTTCCACCGCAGGTTGCCTGCCATAAAAGGCGACAGCCGCTTTCAATTCGGGAACATGAACTGCTAAGCTGTTTGACATGGCGCCACCCCAGCAAAATCCCACGCAACCGATATTGCCATCACAGTCTTTTCTGGTTTTGGCATATTCAATTGCCCTTCCAAAATTCACTACATTATCCTCATTTTTAAGGTCCCTGAATGCAGCGCGGGCTTCATCTTCATTTGCAAATGTTCTTCCCAAAGGGGAAAGGGCATTTGGTGCAATAGCTAAAAAACCTGCATTGGCCGCTCTCCTGGCCACATCTTCTATATGTGCGTTGAGTCCCCTGTTTTCATGTATTACGATTACTGTTTTGTATTTATTTTCTGCTTTTGGTCTAGCTACATAAGCTTTCATTTGTCCCTGCACACCTTCGTAATTAATATACTCCGTAAATAATTCATCGCCGGAGGTAATATTGGCTTTCGAAAGGTCTACTTCAATCAATGGCAAAATCGCCATTGCCGCGGTCATGCCGCCGGTTAATTCGGCTAAACGGGAAAGAAAGACAGACCGGGTAAGTGGCTTATGAATGTATTCATCATACAAGTTGATTATGCGCTGATCCATATCAGTTATTTTAAATTGTGAATATACAAATCTACTATTTCCCTTCTTATTAAGATTGGTATTCCTTTTAAAATCGTTATAAAATTGGTAAAAAGCAACTTCTCCATATAGTTCACACCATATTATTACATTAATTTTGCAAAAGCAACATTAGAATTAGAATTTCCGTTTTAGTTGGTAAGTCAAAGCACATGAAAAAAATATTTTTTGGGGGATTGGTTTTGTTGTTGATTTGGATCTATAGTCTGGAATCATGTGTTCATGAACCCATTCTAGGCCCCGGGGATGGGACAGATACGATAAAAGTGGATACAACCAAACCGATTGACACCATAAAACCTGTGAAGGATAAGATATGTGATACCACAGTCATCTATTTTAACAGGGACATACTTCCGATTTTTGTGCAAAACTGTGCCATAGTAGGGTGTCACGATTCCCGTACCGGATCAGAAGGATATGTTTTAACTGATTATCAAAAGATTATAAAAAAAGGAATTGTCTCCGGCAAGCCAAACAACAGCGAGATATACAAAGTAATCACAAGTAATAATGCCAGGGATGTGATGCCACCACCACCTTCGGCCAAGTTAAGTGCAAAGCAAATAAGTTTGATAAATAAATGGATCACGGGAGGTATAAAAAACGACACGTGTACTGATGTGATAGCTTGTGATACCACTTCTGTGAAATTCGCCAGTTTTGTACTTCCATTATTTCAAAAACACTGCATTAGTTGCCATGGCAGCCTGGTAAACTATGCCGGAATAACTTTGCATACCTATAGTGCTGTGTCTAATGCATTGGCCACAGGCAGGCTGATGGGATCCATGACCTGGGACCCAGGTTATACAAGAATGCCCTTAGATCAACCCAAATTACCAGACTGTGATATTAAAAAACTTCAGATTTGGATAAATAAAGGGGCATTAAATAATTAAATGGTAAAAATTTATGAATTATATAAGAATATTTTTTTCAAGTCAAAAGTCTTACATTAAGTTATTTATGTTTTTATCAGGAATGGGAATAGTATATTTTTCAGGATGCTATTACGATAATGAAGCTGATCTCTATCCTGGTAATTGCACCACGCAGAATGTGACTTATACACAATTTGTAAGACCTTTTGTAGATGCGGGATGCAGCTGTCATGTAAAAGGCAGTATCAATGGTAATGTAAATCTGCATACTTACAATGATCTGAAGGTGTATATTAAAAATGGATTATTTATAAAATCCATCAAGCACGAAGCCGGAGTATCACCCATGCCTCCTTCGGTAGCTAAAAGAACAGACTGTGAAATCAGCAAACTGGAATCCTGGATTGGTGGCGGGGCTATTGAAAATTAATTATTAAACCTGGGTAACATGATAAAAAAAATAGTATTGGTTTTGGCGGTGATTGGGCTTGTTGCAGCATTCATTGCTTACAAGATGTACAATAAGCCGCATGTGGATACTTCAGCCACCCCCATGATGTCTGATTTGACTGCTGAAGCATTGATCACTGCTTTCAAAGAAAATGAATCTGAAGCCAATGCAAAATACCTGGATCGCATGATCGGTGTGACCGGAAAAATAATCAGCATAAAGACGGAAAATAATAAAACTATAATCCAATTGGATGCCAATGATCCTATGTCAGCCATCCTCTGTACACTGGACCCACTCAGAGACGACCACCGTACGGATTTTAAAGAAGGAGAAGATATACATATGAAAGGCCTCTGTTCCGGTTACCTTTCTGATGTAATACTCGACCGCTGCGTAGAAATTAAAAATTAAAATTAATCGTAAATGAAAAAGAATATAGTCTTAGCCCTTATTTCCATTTCCCTGATTACCACTATGTCAGGTCAAAAATATTTTACCAAAACCGGGGAAGTGAGTTTTTTCTCAAGGACAAATATGGAAAATATCGATGCCATCACCAATAGTTCCAATTGTGTATTGGATCTGACCACCGGGAATGTGGAAATGGCTGTTTTAGTTAAATCTTTCACTTTTGAAAAAGCCCTGATGCAGGAACATTTCAATGAAAACTATATGGAATCTACTAAATATCCTAAAGCCATATTTAAAGGAAATATTAAAAACATCGGCGACTTTAACATGAATTTTAAAGGGAGCTTTAAAGGTGCTATTGAGGGAATGATAACTATCCATGGAGTTACTAAGCCATTTGACAATGTAGTAAATCTTAATGTAAAAGATGGTAAAATTAAAGCTGATATTGACTTTAATGTAAAATTAGCTGAATTTGATATTAAGGTGCCAGCACTAGTAAAAGACAATATTTCCAAAGAAATAAAAGTAACGGTGGCAGCCATGCTGGAAGAATTCAAAACAGCCAAATAATCCAATTTTTGTTTTTATTATTGCAGACCAATTACAAATATGAAAAAATACATTCTCCCGCTTCTGTTTTGTATTCCGACAGCTCTTTTTACTCAGGAAGATTTGCTTTCTTTATTAGAAGATTCCACCGCTAAAAAACCTAAAGAAAAAGTATATGCAACGTTTAAAACTACCAGGGTGATCAATTTGCCTTCGGTTGAAAATGTGGCAGGAGGGGTGCTGGACTTTAAAATCAACCACAGATTTGGCTTTCTCAACAGTGGAATTGAAGAACTTTTTGGATTAGATCAGGCTACGATCAGGATTGGCGGAGAGTATGGACTTTCCAATGATTTTATGATTGGAGTCGGCAGAAGCTCCTTCGAAAAAACTATTGATGGATATTTTAAATGGAAAATCATTGGCCAATCCAGAGGAAAAGGGTCATTTCCATTTACAATTTCATTATTTGGAAGCACTGCCTGGAAGACATTGAATACTACTCCGGACAGGCCAAATTACTTTTCCAATAATCTCGTATATACCAGTCAGTTGATCATCGGTGGAAAAATCAACAATCGATTTTCATTACAACTCTCACCAACATTTATTCACAGAAATCTCACTCTCAATCCCAAGGAGAAAAACGATGTATTTGCTGTAGGTGCCGGTGGAAGAATAAAGCTTACAAATCGCTTATCCCTGAATGGGGAATACATTTATTTATTACCTGATCAGATTTCATCTACCTTTAAACCTTCCCTATCTGTCGGGTTTGACATTGAAACCGGAGGGCACGTATTCCAACTTCACGCTACCAATTCCACTTCCATGATCGAAAAAGGATACATTACCGAGACCGTGGGTGACTGGGCGGACGGTGGTATACACTTTGGATTTAATATTTCCAGGGTATTTACCATCAAAAAACAAAAGATGAAAAAATAATATCCATTTTATCATTGGGTAGACCTGAAACCTCAAGGTCGCAGTATAAAATGGTTTGTGAGCACCTGGCTTTGTATTAATTTCCCATTCTAATGCTTTTTAGAATAACTTTAAAGCATGAGAATTTTAATTTTGTTTCTTGCTATCATTTTATTTTCGTGCTCTTCCAGGCAGACATTACCGCTTAAAAAAGACACTTCGGAATTGCAAGACCACGACAATGGATATGCCAAACTATCAAAAAAATATAATTCAGGATCAGCAACTACAGTATCTGCTGACCCCTCCTCCAATATTACCCTGGACAATTATTTACGAAAAGTACCAGGAGTTAATGTATGGAATGATGGACCAAATGCAACCATAACCGTAAGGGGAATTAGCTCTTTTAATTCCGGCTTGACCCCTTTGTTTATAGTAAATGGCAATCAGGTAACTGGTGGTTTTAGTTCAGTTTATGCTTCTGTTGCTCCGGCGGATATTAAATCAGTGACTGTATTGAAAGATGCGTCGAGTATTGCCATTTATGGCACGCGTGGAGCAAATGGGGTAATTGTAATTACATTGAAAAGTGCGTCCAAATAATACCTGAATTTATCAAAAAACAAGTTTCTTTCCTTCCAGAATATCTTTTAGCACTTTGGCATCTTTGCCTTCAATTTTTCCACTCAATAGGAGCCGCATTTCTCTACGTGTAAGAGCACTTTCAAAATATTTTTTTTCCTCCTCGGTTTCCGGCAATACGGCAGGAACCTTAATCGGTCTGAGTGTATCTTCATTTAATGCTACAAATGAAAAATAAGCATGGTTTGCTAATTCCCGTTTCACACTCCTTGTATCGCTGACAAATGCTTCTACAAAAACCTCCATTGAGGTATTAAAAGCCCTGGTTACCCTGGCTTCAATTGTCAATACCTGACCCAATTTTATTGGTTTGTGAAATGAAATATGATCCACACTGGCCGTTACACAAAAAGCTTCTGCATGCCTATTAGCGCAAATTGCCGCAGCTATATCCATCCAACGCATCAGATTACCTCCCATCAGATTACCAAGGGGATTAGTATCATTGGGCATGATCATTTCTGACATTATAGATTTTGATTCGTTGACTTTCTTGTCTCTCATCATATATAGTTACATTCAAATTCTATTGCAAAATAATGTTTCATTCTTTCTTTTACCTCATCTGTGTTTATAATAGCGTCGGTCTCCAAATGCAGGCTGGTTACCCCTTTGTCAGGATCACGGATACCACAAGGCACGATATAATCAAAAGGGGACAGATCGGTATGAATATTAAAAGCAATACCATGCAATGTAATCCATCTGCTCATATGCACTCCAAGTGCACATATCTTTTTTGGTAGATTGTCCATTCTCGACAACACCCACACTCCTGTATAATCAGGGTTTCGAAAAGAGTTAATAGAATAATCTGCCAGAGTCTTAATCACAACTTCTTCCAGTTTGCGTACATATTTATGTACATCTGTGAAAAATTGATCCAGATCCAGGATAGGATACATTACAATTTGTCCGGGACCATGATAAGTAATATCACCACCCCGATTAATTTTATAATAATCGATTCCTATGGATTTGAGCCATTCTGTATTCATCAGTAAATTTTGCTCTTTACCTGATCTGCCAAGTGTAAATACTTTGTTATGTTCACAAAATACCAAATGGGAAGGCATTGGTTCTTTTACCTCGGATTTGGAAATTTTATTTTCTTTTATTTTATTATGAATCGAAGTTTGTTTGTCCCAGGCAAGTTTATAATCTACAAGACCCCAATCCTCAATATGCACCTCCCGATTCAAATTGGTAGTCGAAATAGTAGTATTTGTAATTGAAGTCAAGATCTGAAAAGTATCTGAAAAATGAATTTAACGCAAAATTAACCGCCTTTAAGATATCATTCATATTTACTTGCGTAAGTATAACCTACATTTGAACAATAATTAATAATCAACCATGAAGATTGTGTGTATTTTACTGGTTTCGTTTCTCGCCACAGCAGGATTTGCCCAGCAAAATACAAAATCAATAGATAAAGCTTCGTCTTTTGAAGTCACATATGAATCCACTAAAGTGTATCCTAATCCGGTGGTAAACAACTCTATTTTTGAGTTTAAACTGCTCAATACCTCCAGGGTTCAGGTTTCCATGCTCAATATATTAGGTGCACAAATAAAAAATTTCATCAATGAAACGAGGTCTGCAGGCAGACAAACCATACCCATTTCTGCAGATCAGTTGCAACGCGGCACCTATTTTATCCGTCTCACCATCGATGGGGAAATTGTCAAAACTATAAGAGTGGCCGTATCTCCGCAGTGATTTTTTTAGCCACAAAGCCTCCCGAATTAGCAAATTATACGTTCTATCTGTAGTGCCGGAAAATTTATAAATGGATTTTGGCACGGATTATGTTAATTTTAGCTACTTAAACCACTGGTTATGAGGAATTTTGGTATTATTTTACTTTTTGTGTTCAGCCAGATGTTATTGATTGGCCAAAAAAAAGCTCGTGATTTTAAAGTTACTACCACAGATAAAAAAACTATAGAGCTGTACAAAGACTATTTAAATCAGGGCAAAGTGGTGATGTTAAAAATATTTTTTGTTGATTGTCCGCCCTGTAATGATATCGCGCCGCAAATAAGCGATCTTTATAAAAAATTTGGTGGAGGTAAAGAAAAAGTAGAATTTATCGAGCTAAGTAATAAAGACTGGGATTTTGATGCAGCTGTGATAGGTTACAAAATAAAATACGATTTGCCTTGCCCCAGCGTAAGCCAGGACGGGGGTAGTGTAGAGGCATCTGCTTTATATTCGGATAATTACTTTGGTCCCTTTTTCGGCACACCTACCTTCGTAATCATCAGACCCGATGGCACCCTGGATTTTGATCCAAGAGGATCCAATAAAAATGAAACAATAAGATTACTGGATACATCCATTACACGGGCACTTAGAAGCTTAATTCAAATACCACCTGCAGACACTACCAAACCGGTACCACCAGTGGATACAACCAAACCGGTTCCGCCTGTGGATACAACCAAACCGGGATCTCCTACCGATACCGTAAAACCCAAACCCACAGTAGACACAATTAAGCTAAATGGCAAAATAACATATAATAATTCAGGACTAGGGCTAGCCGCAATTTCAATCACAATTAACAACCAAGAATACAAAAAAAGCACTGACTTATTAGGCAATTTTGTATTCTCGATACCGGATACATTTAAAAGTGGCTCCCTTGCTATGATAAAAGTGGATTACAACCTCGCTTTTAATGAAGATGTGTCGGTATTGGATTTAGTATTGATCCAAAAACATATTTTATTTATCGAAAGATTTGGCGATTATAAAAAATTGCTTGCTGCAGATGTAAACAGCGACTCGGATATCAATGTGCTTGATTTATTGGATCTGCGAAAAATAATACTCGGTATCGCCGAAAAACTGCCCAACAACACTCCTGCATTACATTTTTTATTTCAAAATGCCAATAACCTCATCAAATCCCTTTCTAATCCCATCAATATAGACGAATTGAGAGCCTTGAAAGGAAAATCATTAAATATTGAAGTGGTAAAGACAGGAAATGTGAAGAATTAGTGGTTATAAAACAGGACTCAAGGTTACCCTTACTTCTTTAAAAAATCCATAGAAACACTATTCATACAATATCTGAGACCGGTAGGTTTTGGTCCATCATCAAATACATGCCCCAGGTGCCCATTACAACGGCCACACACCACCTCAGTACGAATCATCCCATGACTCATATCGCTTATTTCTACCACATTTTTTTTATTGACTGGTTTAAAAAAACTAGGCCACCCTGTGCCGGATTCAAATTTGGTTTCAGAATCAAACAAAGGTAATTTACACGCCCTGCATAGATACAAGCCCTTTTCATGATTATCCCAAAGATCCCCGCTGAATGCCCTTTCAGTACCTTTTTCTCTCAGTACATGATATTCCAAGGCATTTAATTCTTTTTTCCATTGATCTTCGGTTTTACTAATTTTTACTATAGGTGTATCAATAATTACCTTATTCCCCCCTTCAGGTTTGTCAGTTATGT
The DNA here is from genome assembly GCA_044227925.1 of Saprospiraceae bacterium. Lineage (GTDB taxonomy): Bacteria > Bacteroidota > Bacteroidia > Chitinophagales > Saprospiraceae > JADJLQ01. The sequence goes on from JBGAVW010000007.1 coordinate 87,648, forward strand.
CAAATCCTGAACTGATTGAATACAATAGAATGGAAAGAAAAAATATTTTCATAATTTGAATTGCCTACGATTTATGATCAAAGCGTCGATCGTCCTGCTCAGCCATAGTCACAATCTTCTTTATGAGGTTGGTGATCAGGATGAACAACAAAAATATGGGAATTAAAATAAAATAAATCCAACGGTAAGTTCCAGCTTCATCCATACTTATACCTGATATTTTACCGGCTATAAAACTATTTACGAACATCAATATTACATATCCGGCCACAGCTGCAGACCAATATTGCCAATTTGATTTATTCAAAAGCCCTATGATCACACTATAAATAATATACAATAGTTGAAAGGCGATGGCTAAAGTCCATGGCATTTTAGACTCTGATCCCATGATGGAGGAAATCCAATTTACCAGTAAAAACAAGAGAAATACAAACGCAACCTGTATAAATGGATTAGCCAGCCTTTGTTTGAGCTCGTTCATATGTTGACAGGTAAACTTACGGTATTTTTTTAAGATATAGCTGTTTCAAAACAGGAAAACGACAAATTGCATATCAGTAATTATTTTCTCCCTTTAAGGGGAAGAGGAATTACCGCAAATTTTGTGCAATTTATCCTATAGCTAATAGGAGTCAGCCTTGACTAATCCGGATACCAAACATATCAAATATGCCAAGCCCATGAAACCGCTGAAAAAAAGCCCATACGATAAAAAGTACAATTAATACTTCTACAGCAACAAATGAAAAACCGGAGGCAATACTCCTTATTTTGTCTTGAATACCTGAGCCTTTATGGAAATGGTAAACTACCCAGCTCATAATTAGAATTAAGACAAATGGATAAAACAGATTTGAATCCAGTTCAACATTTTGCTCCGTAATTTTAAGCATAAAGAGTGTAATCAGAAAAAGACCGATATCTATAAAGCTTTTTACAGTCATTAAAATAATTACAAAGACCAGGTACTCACTAAACAAATATTTTTTCGTTTTCAAATAAATCAACCAGATACAAAAAGCAGTAAAAGGAATCATAAAAAGGATCATCATCTTTTTGTACAAATTAAAATAATACCCGTAGTAATTTTTTAATTGAAACATATCTTCTCTCAGTTGCCATACTTTATTTTCAAATAATGCACTAAATCCAAGGACTACCAGAAAAAAAGTAAAAAGATTAAAATATTTTTTTCTTTTTCCCAGGTCAATATATTCGTACGCTACCAAGCCGGGATTTTTAAAAAAGGATTTTAACAATGCCCAAACACTACGGTCAGTGCTGGTAAAAGAATATAAAAATTCTGATAATAGATATGTAAAAGTAAATCGTTCTACTTTTTTACTTTGGCCACATTGAGTACAAAAATTTCCTTTTACCTGGTGCCCGCAGTTTAGACAAGGTTGATTCACAAAAAAGATGGTTTTAAAAAATAAGAATATGAAAATTACTCTAAATGTAAAACTTCTGCACCGCGGATTAAAAAAGAAAGTAGAATCCTTTTACAATACCAATTCGGCCATCAGATCATAATCATCGGCATCTGTAATTTTAACCTGGACAAATTGGCCAGCACTCAATTTTATTTTACCGGCAGTAAAATGTATTTCCTGGTCTACTTCTGGGCTGTCCGCTTCCGATCTCCCAATCCAACCATTCGCTTCTTTTCGATCAATAATAACTTTGACGGTCTCCCCTATTTTTTGTTGATTTTTCGAATTGGAAATATCCCGTTGAATCTCCATCAATCGGTTTTGTCTATCAATTTTTACATTTTCAGGAATGGAATCATCCAGTTTGTATGCCGAGGTGTCCTCTTCATGTGAATAGGTGAATACACCCAGTCGGTCAAATTGCATTTCTTTAATAAAATCACATAGCTCCTCAAAATCCTTATCGGTTTCCCCAGGAAATCCTACCAGCATCGTGGTCCGCAAAGTAATATTTGGAACTTTGGCTCTGATCGTTTTTATCAGGTCTAGGGTCTCCCCTTTGGTAATCTGCCTTTTCATAGCTGAAAGCATATGGTCACTTGCATGTTGTAAAGGCATATCAAGGTATTTACATACTTTATCGTTGGCATTGATGGCATCGAGTATTTCAAGAGGGAATTTACTTGGATAGGCATAGTGCAGCCTGATCCATTCTATGCCCTTTACTTTTGATAATGCGTCCAGCAACTCCGGCAGTTTTCTTTTTTTATAAATATCCAATCCATAGTAGGTGAGCTCCTGTGCAATCAGCATCAGCTCCTTCACTCCCCGATCCGCCAGAAACTGAGCTTCGTGTACCAGGCTTTCAATGGTACGGCTGATATGCTTTCCACGCATAAGTGGAATGGCACAAAAACTACAAGTACGGTTGCACCCTTCTGAGATCTTGAGGTAAGCAAAGTGGGATGGCGTAGTGATCAATCTTTCGCCTATCAATTCTTTTTTATAATCCGCCTTTAAATCAGCCAGCACCGCAGGCATATCCATAGTACCATACCAATTATCAACTTCTGGTATTTCCAGTTTCAACTCATCTTTATACCTGTGAGACAAGCAACCCATCACCATAAGTCGGTCTATCTGACCATCATTTTTAGCTTCTGCAAACTGTAGTATAGTGTCTATGGATTCCTTTTTCGCATTTTCAATAAATCCGCACGTATTGATGATCACTATATTTGCATCATTTTTACTGGCATCGTGCTGCACATCAAAATTATTATGCCTTAGCTGCGTGATCAGGTTTTCGCTATCTACTGTGTTTTTTGAGCATCCCAGGGTGATAACATGGACCTTGTTATTTTTCTTTCCTCTTGATCTCACGATCTATGTTTAATTTTATGCAAAAGTAGCCACCAAAAAGGGCAATTAATCAGTTTTTTTCAGCGTTTTGTTATCATTACCACTCATGTACAAGTTATTATTGATCTGCTTTTTGCTTTGCTCATGGGACACGAATGGTCAGATTGGGGTAAAACCAGTAAGTACCATTACTCAAAACAGAATCTCAGAGCGAAACACAAATAATCAACTTTTCCCCTTCTTAACCGGACTAGGTGTAGATTATTGGTTTAGATTAAAAAAATACAGACTCGAGTTTTTTCCCAGTCTGCAATTTCAATACGCACATGAAAATGTCACCTTGAGTGATGCCTCCAAAGGAGCACTAAATTGGTCAGTAATTGATTTTACACCCATTATTCAATTTTATCCTCTTGATTTCAAAAATGATTGTATGTGCCCCACTTTTTCTAAACAAGGGCAATTATTAAAAAAAGGGCTATTCCTTCAACTGGCACCTGGTATAGCCTATAGTAATCTAAAAGGTAAAAACACGGAAGTAGATCGTATTTCAAATTGGATGGGAATAACAAGAGTTGGTGTGGGACTGGATATAGGGATTTCAGATCTGATCACCTTCTCTCCAGCTTTAAATTATCAATTTGCACAATCACTGGATTGGAGTGCTTTTTTTACGAGCGCTGCATCAGCACATATCAATGTTTATTCAGGGTTATTTCTAAGTGCCAGGATTGGATGGCGATTTGACAGAAAAAACTATTAATGATAAGCAATTCAGAAAAAGGAAGGAATCGGGATTACGGAATTTTCCAACTCCCGGGCAAACTTTAAAAATAGCTGCATGCCTTCCAGATACGAATCCTCTAAAACATATTGAATATTTTCATTAAAATAAATATTCAGGTCAATAGGATATCCTTCGATGGAATTTATAATTTCTTGTTTGGTTTCTATACCATTGGATATGGCTTGATTAAACAAGTCCATCCTAAGCGGGTCTATATTTTCATTACTGAGCCATACAGCATATACAAATGGCAGTCCGGTCAATTTTTGCCAACATTCGCCCAGGTCATATGCATACTTGTAATTAGATTTGCCTCTGATGGCACGATCACCTATGATCAGGCCTCCAGTGGACTTGGTAATTTTGGCTTCGTAATCCGGCTCAGAATCCAGATACACCACTTCTCTTTTCCAAAATTGTTTGAATACTATTTGAATCAGCAATACGGATGTTCTGGACTGATAATCTAAATATACATTTTCAATTTCTTCAACTGGCACATCTGAAAACAGACACACGCTGGAGACTTTTCCATTTGATGCTATCCCGTATCTGTTTAGTAAGGTAAATTCTTGGTTGGTCAATGCACCCACCGGTACCAGTGAGATGTCTGCTTTTCGGTCAAAAAACAATTCTGCGCATGCAGCAGGTGCACATTCAATTATTTCAAAAGCATCCTGGAATCTTTGCTGTTCCAATCCATGTAAAAAAGGCTTGGTATTGAGATAGTTTACTATTGCAACCTTTGTTTTGCTCACGGTGCTTTTATTAATTTTGAATGACGGGTAACGAAAAATAAGACTTAATTTTTGAAGTACTTACAGGTTCATTCCACACAGTTAATTCATTATATAAAGTATCTCGCTCGACCGCCTGCCTGCCCGCTTTTTGTATTAACTCAATCAGCTCTTCGGTAGTCATAGCCGGGTTTTGTTCTTCAGCCCCTGCCATTGAGTAAATTTTAGTGGTATCATCGATAGTACCATCTATATCATCCACACCAAATGAAAGAGATAATTGAGCCATCTCCCTTCCAAGCATAGGCCAGTAACTTTTGATATGGTCAAAATTATCCAGGTATATTCTGCTTACTGCATAATTTCGCATATCTTCCATGGCAATTGTCTCCGGCACATGAGCCATCTCATTTTCTTTATTTCTGAATTTCAGAGGGATATAAGTTTGAAAACCTCCCGTTTCATCTTGAAGGTCCCGCAGTCTTCTCATATGGGCTACCCGGTGACAATAATTTTCTATATGTCCGTACAAAATTGTGGCATTGGATCTTCCGCCTAAGCTGTGCCACACCTGGTGTATATTAAGCCAGTCTTCCGTACCACATTTGTCTGCACAAATCTCATTTCGAATCGATTCATCAAATATTTCAGCACCTCCACCAGGCAGGGAATCCAGGCCTGCATTTTTCAAGCTTAATAATCCGTCTTCTACAGACATTTTTGATTTCCTGATAATGTAGTGCAATTCTACCGGTGTGAGCGATTTGATATGAATCCCGGGATACTTATTTTTAATGGTGGAGAATAAATCAAGGTAAAAATTCATGTCGTACTGCGGTAACACGCCTCCTACAATATGCACTTCAGTGATTTTCTTTGATATATGGTTGTCCAAAATAGCCATCATCTGATCTTTGGTATATTCCCAACCTTCAGATCGCTGTTTGATCAGCCTGGAATAGGAGCAAAATTTACAGGTATACATGCACACATTAGTAGGTTCGATGTGGATATTTCTGTTGAAAAAAGTTTTATTTCCATTCTTTTGTTCCCGAATATAATTAGCCATCATGGCTACATCAGATAAGGCCGCATGCTCGTACAAATATAGCGCTTCTTCATCCGTGATTCTTTTATTGAATTTTATTTTATCCCAGATTTTACCTGATTCTGCTGATATCAAATAATCTATCGTGCCAGCACTCGACATCCTGTTTGCTTTTAAAGGCAAATGTAATGCGTATTTGCATCATAGATGGAATAATATTCAGGACTTGGTTATCTTTGTATGATCTGAAAAAGGCATTCGCCATATTATTTGTTTCTATATATCTGCTGTACACCACACAGATAAGTCAACTTTTAAAACTGCCACTATTGGTAGAGCATTATTTTGAACATAAAAGAATAGACCAGTGTATTACTTTTTTTGAATTTATGCAGATGCATTACCTGATGGACGAATCTAAAAATCCGGATTATGCCAGAGATATGCAACTTCCTTTTAAGACCATTGAGGTAAATTTAATCACCATTTTTGTTTTGATTCCTAGTCTGGAATTACAATTGGATCGAGAGGACCTAGACCTGCACTCTGCCTTAATTTCAAAGCGCCTTCAGTGGTATTCTGGTATGTTTATGGATCATATCTGGCAACCCCCAAGATCAAGAGCTTAAGAAGATCCTATTTTTCTTGACCTGACTTGACTGTCCAGGTTAACCTTGGTCGTCGTTTTTATTCTCACACCTGTCATTTAATCATTATACATGCTCAATCGTATTATTGCATTTTCCATTAGGAACAAACTGCTGATTGGTCTTTTTACAATAGGACTTATCGCATATGGTATTTATCAGTTTAAAAAACTTCCTATTGATGCTGTACCCGATATTACAGACAATCAGGTATTAGTCATCACTTCAGCCCCGGCGTATGGTGCTCTGGATATAGAGCGGCTAATTACCTTTCCCATAGAACAGGTCAATGCCAATATTCCTGGTCTTACAGAAATCCGGAGTTTTTCCCGGTTTGGCCTATCCCTGGTCACCATAATATTTGATGATGCCACGGATGTATATTGGGCCAGGCAACAGGTCAGCGAAAGACTTTTACAGGTACAACCATTATTGCCACAGGGAATGGGGAGTCCTGAGCTGGGACCCGTATCTACAGGCCTCGGCGAAATATATCAATATGTAGTGAGACCTGTGGCTGGCTTTGAACACAAATATGATGCAATAGAATTGAGAACTATCCAGGATTGGATCATTCGCAGGCAACTCATCGGAGTAAAGGGAGTAGCTGAGGTAAGCAGTTTTGGTGGTAAGCTCAAACAATTTCACATAGAAATAGATCCACATAAATTAGAAGCATTAGGAATAAGTATAAATGATGTATTTGAAGCACTGGAACAAAACAATCAAAACACAGGTGGCTCGTATATTGAAAAAGGTCCGGCAGTCATTTTTATAAATACCGAGGGATTAATAAAATCCATAGCCGATATCGAACAAATTCGTGTCAACCCAACTGCATCCGGTACTCCCCTTTTTATTAAAGACATTGCAGAAATTAAAATAGGCTTTGCTAAAAGATTTGGAGCCATTCAATACAATGATGAAGGAGAGGTCGCAGGCGCCGTAGTAATGATGCTGAAAGGGGCTAACAGTAATGAAGTAATAAAAAATATAAAAAATCGCATTGCAGAAATTCAAAAGACCTTACCTGAAGGCGTAATAATTGAACCTTTCCTTGATCGGACTAAAATGGTGAATAATGCAATTTCTACTGTAAATACAAATCTAATTGAAGGTGCATTGATTGTGGTATTCATTTTGGTTATTTTCCTTGGAAATCTCAGAGCCGGTTTATTAGTAGCATCCGTGATTCCCTTATCTCTACTTTTTGCGGTGATCATGATGAATACTTTTGGAGTATCCGGAAATTTAATGAGCCTGGGAGCATTGGATTTTGGCCTCATTGTGGATGGGGCTATAATTATAGTAGAGGCCGTTATGTATAATCTTCATCATCATCAGGGGACTCCTCTTCGCATATTAAGTCAGGTTGAAATGAACTCAGAGGTAAATAAGGCTGCCAGTAAAATGATGAACAGTGCTGTGTTTGGCCAGATGGTGATATTAATCGTTTATATTCCTATTTTTTCACTTCAAGGAATAGAAGGTAAAATGTTTAAACCTATGGCACAAACAGTGACCTTTTCACTCATCGGTGCATTCATTTTATCACTTACCTATATCCCCATGATGAGTTCATTGGTATTGAGTAAAACCCTTGGCGGCAGTCTGACTTTAGCAGATCGCATTATGCACAGACTGGAAAATTTTTATTCCTTATCCTTAAACTTTCTTTTGCATTTCCCAAAAATTATTTTGATGATCACAAGCTTTGTATTCTTATTTGCTTTACTAATCTTATCCCGATTGGGAGGTGAGTTTATTCCTGCACTTGAAGAAGGAGACTTTGCTGTGGATACACGGGTCCTGACAGGCAGCAATATACAAACCACGCTTGATTACACCGGTAAAGCCGCCGGATTATTAAAACGTACCTATCCCGAAGTAGAAAAAATTGTTACCAAAATCGGTGCCGGCGAAGTACCCACCGATCCGATGCCCATGGAAGCAAGTGATATGATGATCATTTTAAAAGACAAAAAGGAATGGACCAGCGCAAAGACATTTGATGAATTGGCAACTAAAATGGGAAACACATTAAGCCAGATCCCAGGTATTACCTACGGATTCCAATATCCTGTGCAGATGAGATTTAATGAATTGATGACCGGAGCGAAACAAGATGTGGTGTGCAAAATTTTTGGCGAAAATCTGGATACCTTATCTTTCTATGCAAACAAACTTGGTGAAATAATTAAAACGGTGGAGGGTGCGACAGATATTGCAGTCGAGCCCATCAGTGGTCGCCCCCAAATATTAATTAGTTATAACCGCAGTACTATTGCCCAATATGGACTCACCATAGAGATGATCAATAAAATAATTAATATGGCCTTTGCCGGTCAGGTTGCAGGTCAACTGTACGAAGGTGAAAGAAGATTTGATATCCTGGTAAAAGCACAAAACCAATCTCCAAATGAATTGTCCAATGTCGAACACATTCTGGTAAAAACCCCTTCCGGGCAGCAAATACCCATCACTCAATTTGCAAACATACACCTTATACATGGCCCAAATCAAATCCAGAGAGAAGATGCAAAACGCAGGATTACAGTTGCCTTCAATGTGGAAGGCAGGGATGTGCAATCTATAGTACATGAATTGCAAGATAAAGCGGATGCCCAGGTGGTTTTACCCAGTGGTTATTATGTACACTATGGTGGAGCATTTGAAAATATAGAAGCTGCCAAAAGGAGATTGGTAATAGCCGTGCCAGTAGCTCTGTTATTAATTTTTATCCTCTTGTATTTTGCTTTTAATTCGATCAAACAAGGTATTCTCATTTATACGGCAATACCATTATCGGCCATCGGTGGCATATTCTTTCTGGCGTGGCGCGACATGCCATTTAGTATCAGTGCAAGCATTGGTTTCATCGCATTATTTGGAGTAGCCGTACTCAACGGAATCGTCCTCATCACGGAATTTAATCGCTTGAGGGTACAAAATAATATGGATTTAAAACAAGTAATTATTAAAGGCAGCAGAAACAGGTTACGGCCGGTACTGATGACAGCCAGTGTGGCTTCCCTGGGATTTCTGCCAATGGCCATAAGCAACGGTTCAGGTGCCGAAGTCCAAAGACCCTTAGCCACAGTGGTGATTGGTGGATTGATTGCCGCGACCTTTTTAACTCTCATTATATTACCAATTTTATACATTATGTTTGAAAAAATTAAACCAAATACCAAATTAAAAACTGTAGTCGTAACTCTATTTTTCGCCATTGCATTGAATGGAAATGCCCAAACAAAAATGAATATTGACCAGGTAATTGGCCGGGTCCTTTCACAAAACCTGGATCTGGCTCAAAGAGAGTTGGAATCTAAATATCAAAATCAACTCATAAAGACAGTTGCGGGAATCCCACCATCTGCTATTACCCTTAATTATGGTCAGATTAACAGTGCGTATAAAGACAATCTTGTGTCCCTTTCTCAAGGCTTCAATCATCCTCAATATACCAAATCATATAAATTATGGATGAATGAGCAATGGAAATCCGCAACTATAAATAAAGAAAGCAAAAAAGCGGAATTAATAAAATTATCTTTTGAAAATTTCTATGCCCTCATCCATTACAACGAAAAAATCAAAATACTTAATGAGTTGGATTCGATATTAAAAATCACTGAAAGACAACAGCAAACCAGACTCCAGGCTGGTGAAATAAATAAAATTCAACTGCTCTCATCATCCAGTCAGCTTTTGCAGCTACAAATTTTAAAAATGGATCTAACCCGGGAAATAAACAATACGGAAATAAAGTTACACATACTCTTAAATGAAGAAGTCAACATCTTGCCAGAATACACTTCCATTAAAATGACTTTACCTCAGTCATCATACAATACTAAAAATGTAGAAAACCATCCATTACTGGTGTATAGCCGGCAAAAGCAAAACGAAGGGTTGGCGCATATCAAATTTGAACAAGCTCAACTCTTACCTGCTTTCCAGGCGGGAATCAATTCCATGACGATGAAAGGTACCGGAGCCAATGATAGAGTATATGATAAATGGACCAGATTTAATTCGGTGCAGTTTGGGTTGGGCATACCCATAATAAAATCCTCTCATAAAGCTAAAATTGAAGCCTCTAAAATGAACCTGGGCATTATTAATAATGCTATTACTATTGAAAAAACGCTACTGGAAAATGAACTGGAAGCATCGTACCGGGAACATGGCAAATTAATTGAAATTATACACTTTTTTGAAGACACAGCTCTACCTAATTCCGATCTCATGATAAAACTTTCAGGCGATCAATTAAAATCAGGAGAAATCAGTGGCCTGGAATGGTCTTACCTGATTAGTCAATCCTACAATCTAAAACTGGACTATCTTGACAAAATTCATCACCTTAATAAAGTCATCATTCATATTAATTACCTCAATACTCAACTCTAATCCAAATGAAAAAGTACATTATATTCCTTTTTAGCTTAGTCTTTATTTTTTGCAAATCCAATTCCATCACCGAAGCATCGTCAGGAAATCCAAGCGATCCTAATCAATTATCGATGGACCAATCTCAATTAAAGAATGCCGGGATCCGCACCGGCTCTATGGAGAAGAAGAACCTATCCAAAACACTTAGAGTTTCAGGAATCATTGATGTACCTCCTCAAAATAATATTTCAGTAAGCGCACCAATGGGAGGATATCTTATTTCTACGCATTTACTACCAGGCACTCCGGTTAAAAAAGGAGAAGTCCTGGCTGTATTGGAAGATCAACTCTATATCAATTTACAGCAGGAATACCTGCTGACCAAAACAAAGATGGCATTAGCAGAAAAAGAGTTCAACAGGCAAAATATAATGTACCAAAGCCAGGCTACGAGTGATAAAAATTTACAACAATCCGAAAATGACCTTCAAATTTTAAAAATCAATCTGAATGCGCTGAGTGAAAAACTCAAAATTATTCATATCGATCCGGCCAGGCTAAGTGAGTCGACGATCACCAGCAAAGTTTATTTATATTCACCGATACAGGGTTTTGTGACCCATGTCCATGTCAATATCGGTAAATATGTAAATCCAACCGAAGTACTTTTTGAATTGGTAAACCCTGCTGATATACATTTAAATTTAAAAGTATTTGAAAAAGACATTCCTCATTTATACATCAATCAACAAGTGATCAGTTTTACCAACCACCAGCCGGATAAAAAATACAATGGGAAAATTATTTTGCTGGGTAAAAATATTTCTGATGACCATACCATTGAAGTACATTGTCATTTTAATACCAACGACAAAACGCTGATCCCCGGTACGTACATGAATGCGGAAATTGAATTAAATAATCATGAAGTATTTTCTTTACCTGATGAAGCAATCGTCTTTTTCGAAAATAAAAACTATATTTTCATACAGGAAGATACTGAAAAACACAAAATGGTGGAAGTAGTTACCGGAATCAAAGAAAACAATTATACCGAGATAATAGGTGGAGACCAATTTTTATCAAATAAAATAGTGATAAAAGGAGCTTATGCCTTATTGATGGCACTTAAAAATAATGAAGAGTTATAATGTATAATTGGAGCTTCAGTGTTTAATTAATATTCAATCGGGTCCTGAGTACATGCTCTATTTTTTCATATTCCAACAGAAATCCATCATGACCAAAATCAGAATGTATTTTGTCAAAACTAGCCCCATTGATATAATCAGCTAATAGTTTTTGTTCCGATACCGGAAATAAAACATCAGTATTGATGCCTATGACGGCAGTTTTAGCTTTAATCAATGAAAGCGCATGTGGTACTCCTCCCCTGTCTCTGCCAACATTTTGACTATCCATAGCTTTACTCAGCGTTACGTAGGAATGAGCATCAAATCTATTACTTAGCTTTTGCCCCTGGTATCGCTGATAGCTCGAAGCTCTGAAGTGGTCTATTTTATCCTCCACATCAGTCTGAGCTATTTCAAAGCTATTTCAAAAGTGATATAATGGCGGTACGAAAGCATAGCCAACCCTCTGGCAGCCTCTAATCCTAAAGTATTTATTACATTACCTTTATCATCCATGCCTGCTTGGATAGCCATACGCTGAGCTTCATTAAATGCAATACCCCAGGGAGAAAACCGGGCATTGGTAGAAAGTAAGCAAATATTTTCAAAAAGATAAGGATCCTGAATAGCCCATTCCACTACTTGCTGCCCCCCCATAGATCCACCCAAGGATAAGTGAATTTTAGTAATACCCAGGTGTACTTGTAATAATTTATGAGCATTGACCATATCCCGGATAGTGACTAATGGAAAAGAAGAACCATATTTTTTACCTTGTATTTCGGTAGCTGGCCCGCTGGTACCATAGCAAGAACCCAGGATATTGGCACAGATCACTCTATACTTGGTATGATCGAGTAATTTTCCCAAACCCACCAGACCAGGCCACCATTGCTCAGGATCGGCATTGGCTGTCAAGGCATGACATACCCATACTACCGGATCACCAGCATCTCCTTCATCAGTATATGCAATCTCAATACCCGGCAGAGTTTGCCCATCTTCAAATGTAAATGGAGATGAATATTTATAAATTTTTATTTCAGACACAGTAAAGAGGTAAAAATATAAATCAATTAGCTTTGCAGCCACAAATTTATTATTTTAATGAAAATAAAACTGAATAGAATCAGTGAACCATTGCATTTCAGAGCTATAAATGAAAACCATAATAGCGTCGATATGGATGCCAAGATTGTGGCAGGAGGTACCGGCTCAGGAATAGGACCAATGGAAAATCTGATCGCTTCACTTGGTGGCTGCAGTTCTATCGACATAGTATTATTTCTAAAAAAATTCCGACAAGATCTTAGAGATATTCAAGTGGAGATCGATGCCGAGCGAGATCCGGTTAATGTACCGGCACTATTCATTAAAGTGCATATGCATTTTGATTTATATGGCGACCTAGATGACAAGCAGGTAAAAAAGGCAATCGAGCTGTCGGTAGATAAATATTGTTCCGTAGCACAAATTTTAAAAAAGACCGTACCCATTACATATACATACCAGATACATCAATAAAATATGACCAATAGAAAGTTTAAAGATGAAACATTAGCCATAAGGTCACAGTCCAAACAAACATTGCATGGCGAACACAGTGTGCCTTTATTCCTTACCTCCAGCTACGCATTTGATTCCGCAGATGAAATGGCCGCTGCTTTTAATGGAAGTATAGATGCCAATGTATATTCAAGATATTCTAATCCTAATGTGGAAGAATTAGTTAAAAAATTCTGCTTACTTGAAAATGCACCCGCCGGCATAGCCACGGCAACCGGAATGGCGGCAGTTTTTAGCACTTTCGCGGCAATATTAAACTCTGGTGATCATATCATTGCATCCAGAGCACTTTTTGGATCAGCTATTCAGATTTTGTCTAATATCCTGCCTCGATGGGGAGTAACATGTACTTATGTAGACCCTGTAGATGTAGATAGCTGGCAAAAGTCCATTACAAGCAATACTAAAATAATCTTTTTTGAGACCCCCTCAAATCCATCTCTGTGGATTACCAGCCTTGAAAAAGCAAATGAAGTTGCCAAAGCAAATAATCTATTGTTGATCGTGGATAATTGTTTTGCCACGCCAATAATTCAAAAACCAATGCTTTTTGGGGCAGATTTAATCATTCATTCCACTACGAAATATGCAGATGGCCATGGAAGAGTATTGGGGGGCATGATCATAGGCAGACCAGATTTAATCGAAAAAATCACTTACTTCAACAGACATACCGGGCCTACCTTATCTGCTTTCAATGCCTGGCTTATTAGCAAATCGCTCGAAACACTTGCATTGAGGGTACATGCCCATTCAGATAATGCACTCAATCTGGCAGTCAGGCTTAAGGAAAATAGCTCATTGGAATCAGTAATCTATCCCTTTATGGAAAATCATCCACAGTATGAGTTGGCAAAAAAACAGATGTCTTACGGCGGAGGAATAGTGGCACTAAAAATCCATGGTGATCAGGCAGCTACAATGAGATTTATGAATAATCTGGAAATGATTTCCATCTCTCCAAATTTGGGCGACACGCGTACGATAGCCACCCATCCTACCTCCTCTACTCATATGCGACTTACTGAAGATGAAAGGTTAGCGGTTGGTATTACCCCCAACTTAGTTCGGATCAGTGTCGGATTGGAACACATTGATGATATATCTGAAGATATTATTTTAGCTTTGAAACATGTTTAAGTTTAAATTATCTGCAATATTTCATACTACGCTGTTAGTAGGACTGATGTTAATCTTCTCATGCAAGGAATCAGCCCCTGAGGATAAAGCACAATCTATAATCGATGCAGCTATAAAAGCTCATGGCAGTAAAATATTTGATCACTCTACAGTCCAATTCAAATTCAGAGATAGAAATTACAAATCTGTCAGGTCTGATGGAAAGTATGTTTACTCCCGATTCTGGGATTCATTAGGTACCGTGATTCACGATGAATTATCAAACACAGGCTTCATCCGCCACGTGGGGCAAACCATGGTAAACCTGGATTCAAAAAAAATCACCGCCTATACCAATTCGGTAAATGGGGTGTTTTATTTTTTTGCTTTGCCATTCAACCTGAACGATCCTGCAGTAATTAAAGAATACCTTGGTGAAGTAACGTTATTGGATAAAAAATACGATAAAATTAAAGTTTCATTTAAACAAAACGAAGCTGATCGTATGATCCATGATGATACCTATGTGTATTGGTTTAATAAAGAAGATCACCTGCTGGATTACCTGGCCTATGATTACACAGAACCCGACGAGAAAGGACTACGATTTCGCCAGGCAATAAACAGACGAAAAATAAATGGTCTTGTCGTGCAGGATTATATCAATTTTAAGCCTAAAAATGATTCAATCCCTATCCCTGTCGAGCGACTGGATGAGGCCTGGGCAGGCGATCAATTGCAGGAACTTTCCAAAATAATAAATGAATTAGTTAAAGTCACCAAAAAGTAATCTGTAAACGCGATTTTGACACTTCCTTCAGACCTCTAAATACAACCTGAGTTTCGTTATAATTTTGCGTATTTTTGATTCTCTTATACCAAATCTTTAGAATGAAACAATTAAGTTCATTATTCACAATAGCTCTTTGTTTTTTTGCATTTGCCGGTCACGGACAAAAAGTAAAAATTTCACTGCTCAGCGGACTTACAGAAATCAATGAAAAGTGTTCTTTATTAAACAATGAAAGAATTCAGTTCAAATTGGACAGTGTTGCAAAAGCCGACCTTTCCATTCAAGTGACACTTTCCGGCTCGGCTGAACGAGGCTCAGACTTTGCAACTAATGTTACTCCAACTGTTGCCTTCAGTAAAGGAGATTCCGTAAAATCCTTTGACCTTACTGTCTTCCAGGATGCAATTGAAGAAGCTCAGGAGGAAATCCTGATAATTTCTACTACTTCTGGTGGGCGAAAAGACACTTTATCGATTAAAATCAATGACCGCATATTTAGAATTCTTACCACGCAAGATAGCTTTACCCGATGCTCAAATGAACCTTTTAATCTACCCATCCAATTGGTAAACAGAGGCAACCTCACCTTTTCACCTGCAGATATGGTTAAGGCTGGCACGCAGGGTAATTACATCATAAATCCGATTCGTACAGCCAAAATTTACATTACCGGATCGTTAGATAATTGCAGGGATATAGATTCAATATATGTAAATAGTTTACCCATCAGTGTCAGCCTGAATACCCGGGATACAACTTTTTTATGTTTTCCTGATTCGATCAGGCTTATAGCAAACTGGAATCCCGCCAATGCAAACTTAAGTTGGACCCTTGATGATCAAACCAGGGTGCTCAGTACTAATTCCATTCAGGTAAAACCTGTTTTTTCAAGATCTTATATTGTAACTGCCACTACTGCCTTATGTAAAGCGTCCGACACTGTACATGTGCGTATTGATTCATTGAGAGATACCAAGATTACCGTTTTTCCTAAAAAGGACAAATACTGCAAAGGAGATAGTATATTTTTTTTTAGTCAGCGACACCCGAAAGATCTATTTCCATTCATCATGCCATCATGGAATCCTTCCAATGGGTTTCAAACTTCCAAGGATACATTGAATGCAGTAATCATGGCTGATATTACCACTACGTATTTCAGAGAGACTAAAAATAATGCCTGTCGCCATACTGATAGTGTTTTTATCAAAGTTGTTGAACCTTCGATACCGGTAGGGCCTGTAGATACGACCGTTTGCCCGGGTACTACGATTCAGCTCAACTTTAAACCCGATGGTAGTGAATACAAAGAATTTAAATGGAAAGAACAAGATGGTTTAATATCATGCGAAAAATGTCCTGACCCCAAAATTAAAGTCAATGGCGAACAGATGTATAAGGTGGAGGCTAAAAAAGACGGTTGCGATGCAAGTACAGAAATCAAGACCCATGTATTCCAGCGTCCTAATGTAAGGGTATCATCCAATTTGCCTGCTCCCATTATAGCAGGATCCAACGTTATATTATCTCTTTTAGGCACCACTGGATTCCGTGCCGTAACCTGGAAAGTAGATGGGACTACTGTCCCAAATAATGCTCTCACCACTACCATCAATGGCATTAAAGCAGGAAATCATGAAATCATAGTGGATGTGACCGATGGTAATGGATGTATGTGGTCTTATAATTTCGTCGTTCAGGTTACCTGTCCACCATTTAATTTGCAATTACAGCGCAACCCGCAAGGGGTGGTATATGAAGGTACCAACCTTACAATAACTGCAGTCGGTGTAAGCAGCAATGTGACGGGTGTGCGCTGGACTATTAATGGTAACTCCACAGGTGGTAATGCGTTGATTCTGACTGATAAACCAACACGGCAGGGTACTTATGTATACAAATTCGAAGCTACGGATGCCGCTACCGGCTGTCCCCTATCTGCTTCGATTAGCGTAAATGTGATCCCTTGTCTTTCTGCCGAGGAATTAAAAAATAAAATCCCCAATGCCTTTACTCCAAATAATGATAAGAAAAATGATTATTTCACCTATTCCGATGGAGCAATCAAAATCCTTAAAATATTGGTATATAGCCGATGGGGACAATTGGTTTATAATAATACCACCCCGGATACAGGATGGGATGGCAAAGTAAATGGAACGGATGCAGCCTCTGATGTTTATATCTATAGAATTACCTATATCTGCGGTGACGGTGCGCCGCAGGATGTGAGCGGCACCATTACGCTATTAAGGTAAAAAAACATCCATTCCGGAGATTCAATGCCCCTACCACTTGCTTTCATTTCCTTAAGCCTGTATCCAAAGATGGATTAAATGGGAAACAAAAAAATTATCTGAAATCGATACTGAATTAGCTAATTTAGTGACCGAAAGATTCATTTTACAAAAAGAAGTAGCTGAACTCAAACACAGATCGGCATCTTTATAAAATTGGATACAGACTTACAACAAATGATTAAATATTTTTTCGCATTTATTTTTACCCTCGCTTGCGGTACCAGTAAGCAAATGATGGAGTCAAAAAAAGTCTTTATTGACCCGGAAGAAACAAAAGAGCAAAAGCCTCTTGAAAAATTCACAGATGACCAACAATTAAAAAAATTTGCCGATTCGCTCGCTCATAAATACATCATTGTAGATGGGCACGTAGATCTACCCTATCGATTAAGTATTAAAAACTTCAGGCCTACAAAAGAATTTATCGGCATTCCGGCTGAAAGTAAAGATGGGGATTTTGATTATACCAGAGCTAAAAAAGGGGGGCTTTCTGCTCCTTTCATGTCTATCTATATCCCTGCCTCTTATCAAAAAGGGGGGGCTAAAAAATATGCAGAGGATTTAATAAATATGGTCGACACCATCATTAAATCTCATCCTTCAAAATTTGGATTCGGAAGATCAAGTTTAGAAGTTGTAACTAATTTCAAAAATGGGTTGATCTCCTTGCCTATGGGTATGGAAAACGGCGCCCCAATAGAAAATGATCTGGCCAACGTAAAATATTTTTATGACCGGGGCATCCGCTACATTACGCTCACACATGCTGAAGACAACCAGATATGCGATGGTGCTTATGCGCGGACCCGCACATGGAATGGTCTCAGTCCTTTTGGAAAGGAGGTAGTCCTTGAAATGAATAAACAAGGTATTATGGTCGATATTTCCCATGTGACGGACAGCACCTTTTGGCAGGTAATACGCATTACAAAGGCTCCGGTGATTGCTTCTCATTCCTCATGCAGAGCATTTACACCCGGTTGGGAAAGAAATATGTCGGATGAAGCAATTACCGCTTTGAAAACCAATGGAGGAATCATAATGATCAATTTTGGTTCAGACTTTTTAGACGGTTCTATCCAGAAAAAAAATGATCAGGCCAGAAATGAATTAATGGATTTGCTTAAATCACAAGGGTTAAGCCCTCAGGATTCCTTAGCAAAACCTATAATACAAGCATTCGAAAAATCCCACCCTTCATTGTATTCTGATGTAAAAAAAGTAGTAGATCATATCGAACATGTAATAAAGCTTGCTGGAATTGATCACATTGGATTAGGGTCTGATTTTGATGGTGTAGGCGACTCCTTGCCCATAGGCCTCAAAGATGTATCAGCCTATCCCAATATACTTTTTGAATTATTAAAAAGAGGCTATGGTGAATCAGATATAGCCAAAATATGTTCTGGCAATTTTTTGCGCGTTTGGAGACAAGTAGAAGAAGTATCTAAATCACTAAAGTCTTGATTGAATGAATATCCAAACCTTTATTCTATTCTGTACGTTTGCCTTACCATCCTGCAGTCCGGTAGAATTAAAAGGCCCTATTGTGAATAAGGTAAAAGAATTTGATTCATATTGGAATCAGGGAAAAGCAGAAATTACTTCCTATGATTTATACCAGGCCAGATATGGTGAGATGAGAGAAGGAGTAGCACACATCATTTTTGTTACCGAAGAATTTTCTAAAGAAAAACAAGTAAAATTGGACAACCCCAATATTCCTACAGATCAAAAAATTACTGTGCTAAAAATGAATATGGTAAAGAAATTTCAAACCGGGATTTACCCATATTCAATGATGTTATCAAGCTTTGTACAAACGGGAGGAGTAGCTCCATGGCAGGCAATCAAACTCACAATGAGCAGTCAGGAATGGTGCGGACACGTTTTTTCTCAACTTAATTTAAAACCGGATCATTATTATTTTCAAAGTCATTCCTACTTCGAATCTGAACATGAAATAAAGAAAAAAATAGACAGATTTACAACTGAAGATGCTATATGGAACCTGATTCGGATCAATCCCGATGCATTGATTCAGTCGGATAGCATTATGATCATACCAGGATTGTTATTTACCAGACTTTCTCATAAAGAAGTGAAACCGTATAGGGCATCTACAAAAAAAATTGAGCTTGATGAAGGAACATTATTATATCATATCGAATACCCTGCCTTGGGCCGTTCAGTCGCCATTGAATATGAACCCACTTTCCCTTATACTATAATAAAATGGACAGAAGAATATATAGATGGATTTGGCAAGGATGCTAAATTACTTACCACTACAGCAGTAAGAAAAAAATCAATCCTGTTAGATTATTGGAACAGGCATAAAAATGCAGATTCCACTTTGATTCCTGAACTGGAGTGGGTAGTACCCATAGCCGATACTTCGTCTATTCCTGTTGGCGATAAATTGTAATTCTCCAAAAACAATATTTAAAACTGATGAAGTATTCATCTAATTTTAAGCCCTGTTAAAAAGAAAACCACAAAAAATCTTAATGACTTACTCCAAATATATTGACCAGATCAACGACTGGCCTCATGAGGGTGATATCGACCTGGCCATACATGACTTACCTCATAAATCCAGCACTACCGAGTGGTGGTACCTGCATGCCCATCTCAGGGATGCATTGGAGAATGAATATGGTTTATTTGTTTCTTTTTTCAGACATGCATTATCTGTTGATAAAAATAATGGGCTTTATAATTATTCCCATACAGTCATTTGGGGACTGACCGATATTCAAAATAAAAAATACTATACAAAATCGTTGGTAGATAAATCCGCACCCAAAATTGGCATCAAACATTTAAAAGACAAAAAATCAAGTAAAGATCCATACATCAGGAAGGCCAC
Source organism: Saprospiraceae bacterium (assembly GCA_044227925.1). Classification (GTDB taxonomy): domain Bacteria; phylum Bacteroidota; class Bacteroidia; order Chitinophagales; family Saprospiraceae; genus JADJLQ01. The sequence continues at coordinate 107,846 of JBGAVW010000007.1, forward strand.
AATAGAAATGTTAAAAAAAGGAGTAGTCCCCTTACCTGATGAATTGCTGATCAATGATCCTATCATACCTTGGGATAGGCTTGATTTAATTTACGATGACCAACGATTTTCTAAATTATCTGATAATACATACAAGTTGGAGCTTCACGACCGAAATCAAAATATAGACATTGAATTGAATTTCAAACCCTTGATAGCACCAGTACGGCATGGGACAGACGGTGTGATTCGAAATTCATCCGTAGAAGATATGTTTTATTATTTTATTCCAAAATGTGCTGTGCAGGGTAATTTGAAGATTATTGATAAAAATATTCCGATAGTAAACAGCAGTGGATGGTACGATCATGAATTTGGATACAGGCCTGCCGAAAAAAAATCAATTATAAAAAAAGACGAAGTAGCATGGAACTGGATAGGGGTTCAGTTATCTGATGGATATCAATTATCGGTATTTGATGTACATACAAAAAAACAAAATAAAAATAAATCTACTGTATTAATATTGATTGATCCACATGGAGTTAAACACACTACATTGGATTATACTTTTGCCCCTTACGGCCCAAAATGGGTAAGCACCAGGACATTTAACGAATATCCAACACGTTGGAAATTATCCTCCAAAGAATTAAACCTCGATCTCCGGCTTGCCGCTGTATTTGATCATCAGGAGTTCGGTACTGTAATTTCAAAACCTGCTTTTTGGGAAGGCCGTTTGAATGTATCAGGGACACATTTAAATAATTCCATTACCGGCCATGCGTACCTGGAAAGGCATGGTCATGTATCTACTGAAACGATAAACGACTTTCTTAAATCCGTTTCAAAAACTACGCTGTCGTCTGTCAAAAAAATATTACCCATTTATCCAGATAGGAAAAAATTTGAAGAACTGGTTTCTAAAGCAGGCAACAAACGATTTACTAAAAATCTGGACAAAAAAATTTACATTGAAAAATTAATCAAACCCATTCGGGAAATAATTGATCGGGGTGGTAAAAGCTGGCGTTCCTATGCCACAGTAGCTTGTTGCGATGCCGTGGGAGGAAATTCGCAGGAGGCCATTGATTGGCTAGCGTTACCGGAACTTATTCATGTGGGATCGTTAATGGTAGACGATGTACAGGATAAATCCGGTATACGCAGAGGTGGGCTGGCAGCACATAAAATTTATGGAGATGCCATTGCTATAAACAGTGGCAATGCTGCCTATTTTATTGGCCAGATATGTATCTATCAGGCCGACATTTCCATTGAAAAAAAATTGCAGATTTACGATTGGTATTTCGAAGCTATGCGGGCATCCCATAGTGGGCAGGCGCTGGATATCCACGGGCTGGATTATTTAATGGAAAATGCCGTGAAATCTCCCAGGGCCGCCAATAACTTACCTTTAAAGGTGATTTCCATTCACAAATTAAAATCTGCTGCCCCTGCTAGCTATCTTGCGCGTATTGGTGCTTGCCTCGGTAATGGAACTGATGAACAAATACATGCATTGGCTCATTTTTTTGAAGCTTTGGGCATTAGTTTCCAAATTATTGATGATGTGCTTAACCTAAAAGGATTCAAAGACAATACTAAAACAAAAGCCGAGGATCTTACTGCTGGAAAAATTACATTCCCGGTAGCCATGGCTATAAAACTGCTTACAAAAAACGATAAAAAAAGGCTTTGGGAAATAGTCAAACTAAAAACCAAAAATAGACTTTTATTAAACGAAGCCATCCAACTGATTCAAAAATCGGATGCATTAAATATTTCAGAACGTTTTGCAAAAAACTATATGGAAAAGGCCTGGAGAAAGTTGGACCCATTAATAAAAGACAGCATGGTAAAAATCAATTTGAGAGCTTTCAGTTGGTTTGTGCTGGAAAGAACTTATTGATTTTAACTTTTACCTACCTTTACCCTGTATGGATATTATTAAAGCAATCATCATTGCAATCGTAGAGGGAATCACAGAATTCTTACCTATATCGTCCACTGGCCACATGATTATTGCAAGTAGCATCATGGGTATTGAAAAAGATGCATTTACTAAACTATTGGAGATTGCCATTCAGCTAGGGGCAATCCTCGCAGTGATAGCATTGTATTGGCGAAAATTTTTCGACTTTAAAAAAATATCCTTTTACACAAAATTGATTGTTGGAGTCATTCCGGCATTGATCCTGGGATTTTTATTTTCGGATAGAATAGATGAACTTTTGGAAAGTCCCATGACCGTAGCAATTATGTTGATTATTGGTGGAATAATACTGATATACATTGACAAATGGTTTCTGCAGCCTGTTATCCACTCAGAAACCAATATCACACTCAAAAATTCATTTGTGATTGGTCTTTGGCAGACCATAGCCATGATACCAGGAGTGAGCAGAAGTGCTGCATCGATCATTGGTGGCATGCATCAGAAGCTTTCAAGGGATGTAGCCGCCGAGTTTTCTTTCTTTCTGGCTGTACCTACTATGGCAGCAGCAACCGGATACGCTCTGCTTTTAAAAGATTGGACCATAGAAAATGTCGAAACGAAAGGATATGAAATGATTTTAAGTTCTTCTCAAAATCTCCTCGCATTCGCAATAGCTAACCTGGTTGCCTTCATAGTGGCCATGATATCAATAAAATTCCTGATTACCTACCTGCAAAAACACGGTTTCAAATGGTTTGGCTATTACAGGATTGTAGTAGGGTTAATCATCTTGTTTTTTCTAAATTATTGGAAAGCATAAAAATAGCCTCTCCTCAACTAGTCTTAATTATTCTCTTTAACTTTGGGTCAAATTTGTTGACTTTATGTATAGAATAAGTAAGGTAGCTGTCTTAGGGTCTGGTGTGATGGGCAGTGGTATAGCCTGTCAATTGGCCAATACCGGTTTTCAGGTATGGATGTTGGATATTTTGCCTCCTGATTTGTCTGAAGCAGATAAATCGAACAAAAAAGCAAGAAATAAAATCGCCGATACTGCTTTAGCTAATGCTATAAAAACAAAACCGTCCCCACTTTATCACAAAGATTTTGTCTCAAAAATAAAGACAGGAAATTTTGAAGACCACCTCGATAAAATAGCCGAATGCGATTGGATCATAGAGGTAGTCGTTGAGAGACTGGACATTAAAAAATCATTATTTGACAAAGTTGAAAAATATCGCAAGCCTGGTACTTTGATCAGCAGTAATACATCCGGCATCCCCATACATATGATGTCAGAAGGTCGGTCAGATGATTTTAAAGCCCACTTTCTTGGTACTCATTTTTTTAATCCACCCAGGTATTTACGTTTGCTTGAAATCATTCCCACAAAAGATACTAAAAAAGATGTGATTGATTTCTTTATGCATTTCGGTGACCTCAATTTAGGTAAGAGGACAGTGCTGTGCAAGGACTCACCTGCATTCATTGCTAATCGGGTAGGCGTATATGCCATGTCTAAGATTTATCAACTTACTGAAGAACTCGGATTGGATATAAACACGGTGGATAAACTCACCGGCCCCGCGATGGGTAGACCCAATACGGGCACTTTCAGATTATCTGATTTGGTAGGTCTTGATACTGCTATAAAAGTTATCGAAGGCATCCAACAAAATTGCCCCCATGACGAACAAATTCACAAACTCACTGTACCTGCCTATTTAAGGTTTTTGGTAGACCATAAATTTCTGGGCAATAAGACCAATAAGGGTTTTTACTATAAGTCAGACCAAAAAGATAGTGATGGTAAAAGCATCATCATGGGATTAAACCTTAAATCCAACGAATACGAAGTACCTCAAAAAATAAAACTCGACTCATTAGGTGTTTCCAAACAAACTGATGAATTAGGCCCCAGATTAAAGGCTATCATCAATATGACTGATGCAGGTGCTCAATTAATCACCCGTTCACTCGCCGGTTTATTTGCCTATGTTTCAAATAGAATACCGGAGATTAGTGATACCATTTACAGCATAGATGATGCCTTAAAAGCTGGTTTTGCCTGGGATCTGGGACCATTTGAATATTGGGATGCCATAGGCCTTGAAAAAGGAATCGAACTTGCTGAAAAAGATGGCCAAAATGTGGCTGCATGGGTAAAAGAGATGGTCGCCAATGGTCATTCCTCTTTTTATATTGCGCAGAATGGTCTCAAAGTATACGACCCTGCTACCAAAAAATATATTTCTATCCCGGGAAGAGAGTCATTAGTAAATCTTACAGCTTCATCCACGCCTTTGGTTTACAAAAATGCAGATGCTGCATTACATGATATAGGTGATGGCGTCTTGTGTTTTGAATTCAGATCAAAGGCCAATACGATCGGAGAAGGTGTAGTGACCGGACTATTGGAAAGCATTCGCATTGCCGAAGAGCAAGGCTGGCGTGGCCTGGTAATTGGTAATCATGGTAAAAACTTCAGTGTAGGAGCCAATCTGATGATGATAGGTATGCTTGCTTTCCAACAAGAGTGGGATGACCTCAATCTCGCTGTAAAGACTTTCCAGGATACTACTATGCGTTGCAGATATTCAAAGATACCGGTAGTAACAGCTACACAAGGGTATGTTTTCGGCGGTGGTTGTGAAATGTTGATGCATTGTGATGCAGCTCTTTGTGCAGCAGAGTCTTATATCGGTCTGGTAGAAGCTGGCGTAGGCCTGATACCGGGAGGTGGGGGATCTAAAGAATTTGCTCTTCGGGCTTCTGATTCCTATTTTGAAGGAGATGTCATGATACCGACACTAATCGAAAAATTTAAAACTATTGCCACGGCAGCAGTGGCTACTTCTGCCGATGAAGCTTTTGGTTTGGGTTATTTATTAAAGAAAAAAGATGCTGTGGTATTTAATGTAGATCGAAATATTACTGAAGCAAAAGCAAAAGTATTAGAACTCGCCGATGGCTATGTAATGCCAACTCCCAGGGAAGATATACATGTACTCGGTCAGCAAGGATTAGGCGCTCTGTACATAGCTGCTCACAGTCTCAAATTGGGAGGATATGCCTCGGAGCATGATGTCAAAATAGCACAAAAAGCAGCATGGGTATTGTGTGGTGGAGATCTTTCTGCTCCTCAAAAGGTAAGTGAAAAGTATTTATTAGACATCGAAAGGGAAGCTTTTTTGAGTCTCTGTGGCGAGCCCAAAACCCTTGCCCGCATCCAATACATGTTAGAAAACAATAAACCATTGCGTAATTAATTGGTTTAAATTCAAGTTATATTTTCATATCAAATTATAAACTTAAAAAAATGACCGAAGCATATATTGTGGCCGCCAAAAGATCAGCAGTAGGAAAATCCGGCAAAGGTGGTTTTAGATTTTACAGATCAGACGAACTAGCCATTGATGTGATCAATGCTTTGATATCATCTGTTCCTAATTTAGATCCCAGGGAAGTGGATGATGTAATTGTGGGTTGCGCTAACCCTGAAGCTGAACAAGGATTGCAAATGGGAAGACAAATCTCCCTTAGGGCACTGGGCAAAGAGGTCCCCGGATTTATTATAAACCGATACTGTGCCAGTGGTTTAGAGTCAATAGCCATCGCAGTTTCCAAGATCCGAGCAGGAATGGCCGACATCGTGGTTGCCGGTGGTACTGAAAGTATGAGTTTGATACCATTTACGGGCTTCAGATTGGCCCCCAATTATAACGTAGCCAAGGACACTCCGGATTATGTAGTCGGTATGGGACTTACTGCCGAAGCAGTAGCAAAAAAATTTAATATCAGCAGACAGTCGGCAGATGAATTTTCATTGCGATCTCATCTGAATGCTGCTGCGGCCATAAGCAGTGGAAAATTTAAAGATGAAATAGTCCCAATTGAAATAAAAGAAATCTCTGTACAAAATAATATAAGAGTAGAAAGGTCATATATAGTTGATACTGATGAGGGAGTCAGAAAAGACACTACCATCGAAGCATTAGCCAAGCTTCCTGCAGTATTCCAAATGAATGGTACAGTGACAGCGGGTAATTCATCCCAGACCTCTGATGGAGCAGCTTTTGTACTGGTCATGAGTGAAGAAAAAGTAAAAGAACTGGGATTAAACCCTATAGCACGATTGGTGTCTTGTGATGTAGCAGGAGTAGAACCAATCATAATGGGCATTGGGCCTTGTGCAGCTATCCCAAAGGCCCTGAAACAAGCCAACCTAAAATTAGACGATATACAACTCATAGAGTTAAATGAAGCTTTTGGTGCCCAGGCTCTCGCAGTCATCCAGGAAGCCCATCTCAACCCCGAAATCGTAAATGTAAATGGTGGAGCCATTGCCTTAGGCCACCCACTGGGATGTACTGGGGCGAAGCTCTCTACTCAGCTATTCCATGAAATGAAAAGAAGAAATTTGAAATACGGAATGGTAACTGCCTGTGTGGGAGGAGGCCAGGGTATTGCTGGTATTTATGAGTTATTGAATTGATTTTATACCATAATTATAAAGAACCATTGGATTTATCATGCTGAAGTAAAAATTATCAAATCTATAATCAGCACCTCTTTATATAAAGACCTTAGGTCTAAAAAGAGTATTTTCGTATTAAAAAGTTTCCCATGTCTTTCCTCTGCATTGGCAGAAAGCCGTTACTTGCCTTAGCTGTTTCTATTGCTTCGTTTTATGCGTTGCGATCCCAGTCTTTTTCTGCTCATCCAGCCGGTTTACATTGGAAAAAACTGACATCTAACTATTTCAATATTTATTATCCGGAATCGATAACGAACACTGCATTGAAAGTTGCAAACACCATTGATACCATATACAATCGGGATTCAGCTTTGGGTAACACTAAATTTAAAGTCAACATTGTGTTGCAAAATCAAACAGTAAACTCAAACGGATATGTAGGCATTGCTCCTTTCATGTCAGAATATTTTCTCAATCCGCCTCATGATCCATATGTTTTAGGGCCTATAAACTGGGCAGAAGCCTTGAGTATACATGAATACAGACATGTAAGTCAGTATATGAATTCCAGAAGAGGCATAAATAAAATACTGCATACGATATTCGGCGAAGAGTTTTGGGGCGGCTCTTTTGGCCTGGTGGTTCCGGATTGGTTTTTGGAGGGTGATGCTGTATATGCTGAAACTAAATATTCTATTGCCGGTCGGGGTAGAATGGCTAATTTTTCTATGCCTTTCAGAGCACTCTCTTTTTATTCCAAATCGTGGCATTATACCCAGGTCCGAAATGGTTCATTTAAAAAATTATTGCCCAATCAATATGTATTTGGCTATCCCATGGTAAAATACATCTACGACCATTATGGTGAAAATACCTGGAGGAAAATATTTTCTGAAGCCGTACGATATAAAAACCCGATTTTCCCTTTCAATTCCGCACTGAAAAAAAATACAGGTTTAAGTATTCGAAAACTGTACTCCGTGGTAAGAGACAGTTTAATTTTAAGCCAACCTCTAGATCACGACTCTGTACTGGTAAGGAATGCCTCAACTTCTACGATAAAACAATTTAAGACGCCCTATCGTATAAAAGATGGATATATACTGTATCTTGAAAATTCCCGTGATAAACTCCCCACTTTCGTCCTTGATCATAATGGGAAAAAAACCGATTTATGCAAACTCGGCATTTCAGAAGAAATTGAATATGGCTTTTCTCATCCATTAATCACCTTTACCCGAACCAGTACCGATCCGAGATGGGACAACAGGGACTATTCAGATGTCTGGACATATAATATTATCACAAAGGCAAAAAAGAGACTTACCTATAAACAAAAGTTATTCAATCCTACCCCTTCTCCTGATGGAAGTATGCTTGCTTGTGTAGAATATTTGCCGACTGGCGCTACCAAATCTGTCATCCTTGATACTGCTGGTATGCAATTATTTGAACATTCGTATCCGGATGGAACTCAGATTTCTTTCCCTACCTTCACTACCTCAGGCCAAGAGGTTTTAAGCGTGTTGAGGGATCATGGAACCTCAACGATCATTCGTCAAAAAAAAGGGCAGAATTCATATGAAGCTCTTACCGCACCTGTACCTGCCTTGATAAGTAACTTGTTTATAGTGCAGGACACGCTTTACTTTAGTTCGGACATTAATGGTATTGATAATATCTATTTAAATAAACTAGGTAGTTATGAGTATTATCAGCTTACCCGGAATGCAGTAGGGATACAACAATTCAGCATTCAGGGAAACGAAATCTTGTACAACATACTTGGACCTAAAGGCATAGAAATACACACCTCTAAGCTCAGTGATGCTTATTTAACCCATACTGATTTATTTACCCCTTCTGAACTAAAACAAAAACTGGAAATAAGGACCGGTCAAATTAGTCGAAAGTATCAAATCTCTGATGCTGATAGATTAAAAAATAAATTCAGAATATATGCCTGGAATTGGAATCCACAGGAAGGTGCTAATGTATTTAGTATCAAAGGAAGAAATGTATTGAATACCATTTCCGGCAGCATTAATTACGCTTATCAAAATTCTGATCAATCCCATTCTTTTGGTATTGAATCTTCTCTGGGTTCAGCTTATGCCATTTTAGCTGGAAGTATTTCGGCAAACTATGGTAGAAATCTGAGCAAAAGATCAAATCCATTGGAAGACAGTATCCGGTGGAATGAATCATCGCTGAGAATTGGACTTTCCATTCCCTGGAAATGGATCAATCAAAATGCAATTTTTTCTATCCAACCCTATATTTCCTTCGGTTTGTATAATCCTGAGTATAAGCTTGGAGAAAGACTTAATTATCAATTGACTCATTCTTTCCGGTCAGGAATACGATTTAGTAATCAACGCATCAGGGCAAATCAACATGTAAGCAGCCGATGGCTACAGTATATTGACATTCAATGGAATAAGGCATTAAATAACAATGCAAGCGGAATTAATATAGTATCGGAAATTCACGTACCGGGTTTATTAAAAAATCATTGTATCGAACTAAGAGCAGATTATAATCATCAACCCCTATCTGATGCCTACAGGTTTCCAAATAGAGCGATGTCAATACATGGGTACAATTCCTTTTCTACCGATCGAACAGCCTGGTTTAGAGCTGCATATCACTTTCCTTTGTTGTATCCTGACTTAGGAATCAATGGTATCTATTTCCTACAAAGAGTGCGAACCCGACTCTTTTTTGAATCATCTGATAGCCGCATCATAGGTACACGGCGCACACTTGATATTCATTATAAAACGATCGGGAGCGAAATTTTAATGGACGGAAAACTGGGTAATGCTGCTCAGACAGCATTTGGAATCAGATATAATAAACCATTAGATATTGATCTGGTTACCAATAAAAAGAAAGATAGTTTTGAATTTTTTATCGAACAACTGTTCTAAATAGAAAGGGGTATTATCAAAAAAAACAGAAATTCAATGAGTTGAATGAAATTTTATTAACAATTCCCGCGTTAGTAAATATAAGTGAGAGAGCACAGCCCCTGAAACAATTAGTGCAATTTGAGTTTTTTCAGGAATTTTTTCTTTAATTACAGGGGCTGTTTTTTATATCAAACGAATCCAACCCCTTTTCGCTGCCTCCTTTCATAAAATTTTGTTAAGTTAGACTACTTTGTCAGCACAGTAACTGCTCGCAAAAGCATCCGGCTTGGCTTTGAACACAAAGCCCATACCTAGTATATAACCCATGGCTTCTTTTAAGGCTTCGTTTGACTTAAAGTGCGGATCGGTATTGATATCTGCATGTACCTCCAGTTCCACATGGTGCCTGTCTAAAAGATCACACAAACTATAAGCAACCTCCACTGACATCGAGACTTCAGTGATCATTCGCTCTTTAAGACTCATGGGTTTGTTACTATGTTGATTACGGATAAACATAAACCCGCCTTTTTTTTCCCTGAGGAAGACAATTACCGTAGCAAATTCAATTCCATCCTGCCTCACCTCGGAGTCAGTGCCTATACACACTTTGAGCCGATTACCCAGGTCAGATTCCCTGATGAGTGTATTTTCCACAGCTTGGATCAGTGGATCTTCTATGGTAGTGCCATCAAATCTTCTCCAGCGCATAATTTTTGGTTTTTATGTTTCTAAAATTACCAATAAATAATGTATTTGGGAAAATTTAATATTTGAGGCTTGCTTTGAATTTTATAGGTAAGTTATTTCACGTGTCTTTTGCCATGCCGGTATAGAATTTCGTAAATCCATTGATTATGAACCATCTGCATTACCAAACAATATGGGCTGTCAATGGAAATTAATTGTGCACTTTAAGCATAAATACTGATGTGGGCAAATTTGCTCCATCTGTTACTTCGACTATTCTTGTCAAAAAATCATTTGATAATCCCCCTTTACCAGCATACCTTTACAGTACCAAAACTATTCATGAATAAATTTAATATCATAGCTGCCTTACTAATTCTTGTTGGTGTAGCCTTATTCTTTTCCCTTTCAAAAGATGTGAGTACCTACGCTTCTTTTTCTGAGGCAACAGCCAGTGGCAATCGTGTCAAAGTGGCTGGCATACTTGCAAAAGACAAAGAGATGTATTACAACCCCCAGGAAAATCCCAACTATTTTAGCTTCTACCTAAAAGATCAAAAGGGGGAAGAGAGAAAAGTAGTATTGCTTCAGGGAAAACCTCAGGATTTTGACAGATCAGAGCAGATCGTAGTCACCGGAGAAATGAAAGACAAAGAATTTGTAGCCAATGAGGTTTTACTAAAATGTCCTTCAAAATACAAAGACGAGGAGATCTACGTAAAAAAACAAATTTAATATGCAACCTATTCAATATGTAGGAGAACACCTTTGGATAGGAAGATTTTTACATGCCGCCATTATCATTGGTTTTGTAGCAAGCATCAATGCTGCATATGCCTATTTTAAATCTGCTAAACAACAGGATAGTCCCTGGGTGAATTACGCAAAGTGGTCCTATATTCTTCAGGGTTTTATGGTTTTTAGTACCATGGGCTTGATCTTTTTCGGCATGCTCAATCATTATTATGAATACGAGTATGTACGGGAGCACATTTCGGATGAATTGCCATTCAAGTACATTTTTTCTGCATTTTGGAGCGGTCAGGAAGGAAGTTTTTTACTTTGGATGTTTTGGAATGTAATCCTTGGATTTGTATTAATGAAAACGGCAGGAAGGTGGAAAGCACCCGCTATGGCATTGATGAGTTTATTGCATGTATTCCTGTTTTCGATGTTGCTCGGCATTTATTTTGGATGGGGAGACAATGTTATAAAAGTAGGTTCAAGTCCATCCTTATTGGTGCGCGAAATGTTTAGTGCACCCATTTTTCAAAATGCTGATTATGTTAAATTACTGAAAGGGAGTGGACTCAATCCATTACTTCAAAATTATTGGATGACCATACACCCTCCTACCCTGTTTTTGGGTTTTTCCTCTACCATAGTACCTTTTCTTTTTGCGTTTGCGGGATGGTATTATAAAGATACCAAATCATGGCTCAAGCCTGCGCAGGAATGGGCCTTATTTTCAGGATTTATTCTCGGACTTGGAATCCTGATGGGAGGTGCCTGGGCCTATGAATCATTAAGTTTCGGAGGATATTGGGCCTGGGATCCTGTTGAAAACATGTCATTGGTGCCCTGGATTATGATCATAGCAGGTTTGCATACCAATGTGATAGCAAGAGCTACAGGTCGGGCAATAAACACCACGTATTTTTATTATTTATTTGGATTTGTTCTTATGCTGTATTCATCCTACATGACACGAAGTGGAGTATTGGGTGATAATTCAGTACATGCATTTACTGCCACTGGTCTTGATTGGCAATTGCTTGCTTTATTAGGCACATTTATCGCTCTGGGTATATATCAATATTTTAAAAACAAGTCTATACTACCCCGACAAACCGAAGAAGAAAAAATATACAGCAGAGAATACTGGATGTTTATTGGTGGAATGGTATTGTTGTTTTCTTCCATACTTATCACCGTTTCTACCTCTCTCCCTGTATTTAACAAATTGATTGCCGTTTTTAAACCAGAATTTAAAGGGCATGTAATAGTGGATCCGGTGGATCATCACAATAGATTTCAACTTTGGATTGCTGTATTAGTCTGTCTTGTAAGCAGCGTAGCTGAATTTCTTAGATACAAAGAAGGGCATTGGGTTGATTTTAAAACCAGATTTTTAAAATTAACTGCCATCAGCCTCATTACCAGTCTGGTTGTATTTTTATTTACTTATAAAATGTTGGTTGCCGATTCGTGGCAGTTTTTTGTATTGATGTTTGCCGGATTATTTTCAATTATCAGCAACATCACCTATTTATTTGCCTTCCTTCGGGGTAAAATCAAACTGGCCGCATCTGCTATTGCTCACTTTGGATTTTCCCTAATGGTTTTAGGGATATTGGCAACCGGTTTGAACAAAAAAATAATCAGTACCAATCTTTTCGCTCAGCAAGATCTTATACAAGGTTTTGAGGCGGCCGATTATATGAAAAACCTGGTCTTGATCAAGAATGCTCCGATGACCATAGAAGGTTATGAAGTAACTTATAAAAGTGACACTTTGCTGGATGCCTTCAATAGAGAATTTGATATTCGGTTTGATAAAAAAGATGCCCAGGGCAAAACTGTAAAATCTATAAACAGCAAACCTACCCTGGTGTATGGCAGGGATGAAGCAGCACAACCTTCTTCCAATCCCTCCGTATACCGCACATTTACAAATGATCTTTTTACTTATGTTAACTGGCTACCTCCCCAAATGATGAATCCTGCTGCACAGGAAAAATCAGAGAGTGAACTCAATTACCAACCGTATGCGGTCAATTTGGATGACACTTTTTTTTATGCTTCAGGATTTGGAATACTAAAATCCATTTCCAATACTACGAACCACCCGGATTATGACCCAAAACAGGGTGATCAGATACTTTCTTGTACAGTAGAATTACGCCAATTGAACGATTCTCAATCGTATACAGCTGAGCCTGCCATCATCTCGAGAGGCGAATTATATTATACTTTACCTTTTTTACAAAATGATTTAGGTATAAAAGTCCGGATCAACCCAAGTTCATTGGATGCGTACTATCCAGGCAGCGACGCAGGAAAGGATGCTGTGCTAAAGGAAAATGAAGAGGTTGTTATTGAGGGGTATAAAATTAAATTTACAGGGTTTAATAAAGAAATATCCAAAGACCAATATGCATCACAACCCGATGATATTGCGGTTGCAGCTAATTTTGAGATTACCAATCCTTCAGGTAAGCTATATAATTCAGACCCTATTTTTTGCATTCGCAATAAAGAAATAAAGGTGTTTTCTGATTATTTATTTGACGAACACATAAAGCTGAGTTGCTACAAAATCGATCCGCAGACCGAATCGGTTTCAATAAAATTTTTAAAATACGAAACATTAAATTTGATGGAACTGGAAGTGGCAGAAAATGCCCCGAGAAATGATATGATTGTGATTCAGTCCATTTTATTCCCGGGTATTAACATGTTTTGGTTTGGTTCATTGATTATGCTTGGAGGCATATTGTTAAGTGGATTCAGAAGGTGGATTAAAAATTAATCTCAAGCCTCCGTTCTGATGATGAAAATAGTGTTGATTGGATCAGGCAATGTTGCAAGTCACCTTGGAAAAGCCATGTCATCTCTTAACGGATACCCAATAGCTCAGATATTCAGCAAAACTAAAGTTCATGCCCGGAAACTGGCAGAAAAGCTAAGCTGTTCGTACACGGTACATGCGGCCGAAATAGTACCCAACGCTGATCTATATTTAATAGCAGTAGCAGATGACCAGGTAAAAAACGTGGCAATTCAATTAAGCAAATACATTCATCCGGCTTCATTGGTAGTTCATACTTCAGGCAGTTTGCCCAGTACCATACTCGCACCGTATTTTAAAAAATATGGTGTTATTTATCCTCTACAGACTTTTTCTAAGTCAAAGAAAATGGTTTACCATACCATTCCTTTTTTAATTACTTCTTCTTCAGCAAAAAATACCATTACCTTAAAAAAGTTGGCATCCCAAATTAGTAATTCCGTTTACATTTGCACTGACGAGTCCAGGTCCCTCATTCATCTTACAGCCGTGTTGGTCAATAATTTTACAAATGCATTATTCGATATTGCAGCCCAGCTGCTTGCGAAAAATAAACTTCCATTTAAATTGGTACTGCCCCTTATAGATGAAACCGTGCTCAAGTTGCATTCATTATCCCCCATGGAGGCTCAAACCGGTCCTGCAAAGAGAAATGACAAATCTGTACTCGCTATGCATCGCAAAATATTAAAATCATATCCAAGGGAATGGAGCAAAATATATAACGATATCACTTCAGTAATTATAAAAAGACATCATTCCTGATATGCCGGCAGAAGTAAAAATCGAATCCAGTTGGAAACAAATTCTGCAGGCAGAATTTGAAAAACCTTATTTTACTAATCTGGTAGAATTTTTAAAAAAAGAAAAAGAATCAGGAAAAACCATTTATCCTCCTGGTCCTCAAATATTCAACGCATTTGAACAATGTCCTTTTGACAAGGTAAGAGTGGTGATCCTGGGTCAGGACCCCTATCACCAACCCGGCCAAGCTATGGGGCTTAGCTTTTCGGTGCCCAAAGGAGTGCCACTGCCAGCCTCTCTTAAAAATATCTATAAAGAAATACAGTCGGATTTGAATGTTAAAATGCCTGATCATGGAGACTTGACCGAATGGGCTAAAAATGGGGTATTTTTATTAAATGCTATACTCACCGTTGAAAAATCGAAGGCCGGATCACACCAAAAAACAGGATGGCAGGAATTTACAGATGCCGTAATAAAAAATCTCTCCAATCATAAAAATAAGATCGTGTTTTTATTGTGGGGAAATTATGCCCGCAGCAAAAAGCTATTAATAGACCAGTCTAAGCATGCTGTGCTGGAAGCTGCACACCCTTCCCCATTGGCAGGAGGCGCATTTTTTGGCTGCCGTCATTTTTCTAAAACAAACGAAATTTTACTTCAATTAAATCAACCTCCGATAGAATGGAAAATAAAAGATTGACATTATTCGTAATTGGCCTGGGGTTCCTTGCCGTCGCTTTCGGAGCCTTCGGAGCTCACGCACTTAAGCCATTTATGGATGAAAATGGAATCAATAATTTTAATACTGCAAACCGGTACCATTTTTATCATGTCCTCTTGGCTCTTGGTGTAGCAATGAATGCTAAAGAAAATCAAAGACTCATGCACTATTGCATCATTTTTTCAATCATTGGTATATTTTTATTTAGTGGATCCCTTTATATGTTGGCTTTAAAAAGTACTTACACGGTGCCTTCCTGGATTCCGATCCTGACTCCTGTCGGGGGCTTATTTTTTTTATTGGCCTGGGTAATGCTTTTTTTAAATTTTTCTCAAATTAGTAAAAAAATTTAACAAAAATAATTACGAAACTCTTAACAGAAAATCACTATATTCGTACCTGAAACTTAAAATAAAAACCCTTTTATGAAAATTAAACTATTTGCGGCGATTGTAATTGCAGCTTTGACTTGCCAGATGAGTTTTGCCATTAATTCTGTAGAAAAGTCATTACCTATCAATGGCGTAGAGAAGAAAATCAGTTTGGTTGAATCAAAAACATTGACTAAAACTGAAGCAAAAGCAATTCAAAAACTTGAAAGGAAAGAAGCGAGATCACAAAAAAGACTTGCCATGGTGCAGAAATTGATGATGAAAAACGCATCTAAAAAGGCTGTTGACTTCAAGGACCCAGTAAACAAATGGTTATGGTTTGGAGTTTTTGGCTGGGGTGCAGCATTTGTGCTGTGGATATTAGCGGCTGCATTAGTGACTGGT